>NZ_JARGND010000014.1 GCF_029212645.1 Vannielia sp.
TCCTGGCGCAAGCTGCACCTCGGTCTCGATCTTGTCAGCGGCGAAGTCGTCTGCTTGAGCGCTTTGGCGAAGGAATTGAGATTGCGATCCCACCTCCCAAAACCGCGATGCTGAGCCCGGACGCCGCCCGGAATCCGACGATCCGCGATCGGAAAACTACCGAAAATAAGGCGTACGGACGCATAGCTTGGCAGAAGACATCGGGCTACAATCAGCGCAGTTGAAGTGGAACTTTGATGGGTCGTTGGAAGGCCGTCATCGGGCCGAAGCTAAAAGCGCGCAGCTTTGAGAACCAGAAAACGGAGGCCAGGATTGGTGTCCGCGTGCTGAACCGGATGACCGAACTTGGTCGCCCCAGTTTCGAACGCACCGCCTGAATTCCGTCTCGGGCAGGGCCTGTTCCGAATTGGAGGCGATCCGTGCAGCACGACCCCACTACCCGCTGTTTGACAGCATCGAAGGCGAGATTTTGTTGGTGGTAGACCGGATTTATCGCCCGAGCATGCGGGAGAAGCGCGATAGCATTGGGGTCACCACCATCCCCTGCCCGGACGAGCGCCTTGACGCTGAAACCAACCTTATGGACCCGCGTTTTCGCACCTGGCGCCAAGCGGATACGCACCATGCCACCCAGAATGGGGTGGCATGGTGCTAAGTGGTATTCACGCTCATCTGGATGCCCTGACCGCCATAGCGGCCTGAGCTTTCACGCGCTTGAGGGGCTTATTCTCCCAGTTTCTTGTCGAGGATCGCCTTGAACTCATCGTAGGACATGTTCGAGTACTTTTCGCCATCAATGATGAACGAGGGGGTTGAGCTGATGTCATCGGCCTTGGAGTTCGTCTGGAAGGTCGCGATCAGCGCCTGAGCCTTGTCAGCGTCTTTCAGGCAGGCGTCGATTTGGCCTTGGTCAAGCCCGGCGCGCAGGCCGAGGGTGCGCAGGTTCTTGTCAATCTCGGCGGGGGTGCCGGAGCCGATCCATTCCTGCTGCTCACTGTAGATCATGTCGGTGATGCCAAAGTACCGGATCGGGCCTGCGCAGCGGGCAACCATGCCGGCCCAGAGGCCGAACTTGTCGAAATACACTTCGCGGTGGATGAACTTCACCTTGCCGGTGTCGATGTAATCGGCCTTCAGACGGCCGAGCACCTGATCGTGAAAACTTGCGCAATGCGGGCAGGTGAAGGAGGCGTATTCGATCACGGTGATCGGTGCATCCTGCTGGCCCATCGTCATATCTATCACCGACGAGGTATCAACCTCGGCGGCGGTCTGGGCGTTGGCGGTAAGGCTCAACCCACTCGTGCTGCTGACCTGATTGCTTGTGCCAATGGCAAAGTAGGCGCCAAGCCCGAGGGCGACGGCAAAGATGGCGGATAGGGTGATCTTGTGGTTCATTGGTTTCCTCGTTTTGTCCTGCTCGATAGCACCGCCAGCGCTTTAGCTGCTCCGGTCGGCCTTTTCCATAACATGTGCGCCCAGACGATCGAGCGCCGCTTTCAGCCCCGGATCGGTGACCCCGCAAGACAGGGCCTCGGCGGCCTCAACGTGCTGTGGGGCGGGGCGGCGGCGCTTGGGTTTGGGGGCGTGGTTGAAATCTGCCTGCCCTTCGGCAAAGCCGGTGGGGGCGGTTTGGGTGAAGCGGATTTTCTGAATTGCCGCATAGCCGTAAACGGCGTTGATTCGGGCGCGCAGCTGGGGCTCCTGCATTTGTAGCATCGGTGCTTCGGCCCCTGTGGTGAGCACCGTCAGCGTCGCGCCAAAGGCACCGCGACCAAAGCTCACCTTCACCGGGCGGGTCTTGCCAGCCACCTCATCGCCCACGATTTCAGCCCAATGGGTCAACACGCGCGTCTCCGCAAAGCCGCGCGCCTCCCCGGCCTTGCGGATCTCGGAGGTGAGAAACTGCCCGGTTTGAGCGAAGCCGCGTTTGGTGCGCTTCGGTTTAGTGTAGGGCTGTTTCGCCATGGCCTCGCAATCTGATGGTCTGCGCCCTATCTTACCGTCCGGGTGGGCCGTGGGGCCAGCCAATTGCGCGAGGGGGTGCCATAAACATTGCGTGACGGAGATTTGAGCGAGGCGCTTCTGGCGTGGTATGACAAGCACGCACGCACGCTTCCGTGGCGTGTGCCGCCGGGTGCGGACGAGCGGGCCGATCCCTACCGCGTGTGGCTTTCGGAGGTGATGCTCCAGCAAACCACGGTTGCGGCGGTGAAGGGTTATTTCATCACATTTACAAGCCTTTGGCCGAGGGTTGAGGCGCTTGCCGCCGCCCGTGATGAGGATGTGATGGCGCGTTGGGCGGGGCTTGGCTACTACGCCCGTGCCCGCAACTTGCTAAAGTGTGCAAGGGTTGTGGCGGATGAATTCGGCGGGGTATTCCCGGACAGCGCCGAGGCCTTGCAAAAGCTGCCGGGCATCGGCCCTTACACGGCGGCGGCGGTGGCGGCGATTGCCTTTGATCGCCCCGAGGTGGTTGTGGATGGCAATGTGGAGCGGGTGATGGCGCGGCTGCACGGGGTGCAAACCCCGCTGCCCGCAGCCAAGCCCGAGCTTGTGGCCTTGGCTGCGAAACACACGCCAAACACCCGCCCCGGCGATTACGCTCAAGCGGTGATGGACCTTGGCGCAACCCTGTGCACCCCGCGCAGCCCGGCTTGCGGTATTTGCCCGTGGCGCGCGCCTTGCGTGGCAAGTGCCGAGGGGATTGCCGCCGAGCTTCCGCGCAAAATCCCCAAGAAACCAAAGCCAATCCGCCATGGCACCGCCTATGTGATCCGCCGCGATGATGGCGCTTTCCTGCTGGAGCGGCGGCCTGACAAGGGCCTGCTGGGCGGGATGCTGGGCTGGCCCGGCGGGCACTGGGCCGAGCAGGCCCCCAGTGCCGCTCCACCCGTGACCGCCGCGCTGGAGGAGGTGGGCGAAGTGCGCCACACCTTCACCCATTTTCACCTGATCCTGAGCATTCAGGCCGGAGAAGCCACGGCAATCACCGAGGCCCCGGATGGGCTGGACTGGTTGCGCCTGTCCCCCGCCGCATTGCCAACGGTGATGCGCAAGGCCTATGACCTTGCGGCCACATCCCCCGCCCTTGGCGCAGCCAAAGATTGACGGCGCGCACCATGAGCCTATGGTCCGGCTCCGAGGGGCGCGCGCATGACGAACCGGAGAGCCATGATGGTCCCGTCTTCCACAGTTGAGTCCTTTCGCAGCGCGGCCCCCTTTGGCCTGTCGCTGTTGACCCTGCCGCTTGCGCTGGCCTCTGCCGCATGGGGCGGGCTTTGGGTGATTTCGCTGCCGCTTTTCGCGTGGATGCTCTTCACCCTGCTCGATGCCGCGCTGGGCCTGAACGAGGAAAACGCCGACCTGACCACCACCGAGGCGCAGCTTTTCTGGTATCGCCTCATCACGATGATCTGGGCACCCATTCAGGTGCTGCTGATCCTTGGGATGCTGGCCTATGTGCCGCAGGCGGCGCATCTCAACGTGCTGGAAAAGATCATGATCTTCTTCGGCCTCGGGGTGATCACCGGCACCATCGGGATTGTTTACGCGCATGAGCTGGTTCACCAGCGCAACCGGGTGGAGCGCTGGCTGGGGGATATCCTGCTGGCCTCGGTGCTTTACTCGCATTTCCGTTCCGAGCATTTGCTGGTGCATCATCGCTACATTGGCACCCCGCGCGATGCGGTGACGGCACGCTATAACGAGCATTTCTGGGCCTTCCTGATCCGGGTTATGCGCGAAGAGCCGGTTTCGGCGTTCAAGGCGGAGCGGGATATGTTGGCGCGGCGTGGCCTGCCGTGGTGGCACCGCAGCAACCCGCATTGGCGCTACTGGTGCCTGCAAGCCGCCTTCCTCATCGCGGCGGTGGTGCTGGGCGGCTGGGCCGGGCTGTTTTTGTTTTTGTATCAAGCCTTTGTGGCGGTTTGGCAGCTTGAGTTGACCAACTATATCGAGCACTACGGGCTAACCCGAAAGCACCTTGGCGAGGGCAAATATGAGCATGTTTTGCCGCGCCATAGCTGGAACGCTTCGCAGACCGCATCGAACTGGCTGCTGATCAACCTTCAGCGCCACTCTGATCATCATTACAAGCCTGACAGGCGCTTTCCACTGCTGCAAACCTACGACGAGGATGAAGCGCCGCAACTGCCCTATGGCTACCCGCTGATGGGGATTTTTGCGATGATCCCGCCGGTCTGGCTGCGCCGGATGAACCCGCGTGTGCGCGAATGGCGGCGCAAGTATTACCCCGAGATCGAGGATTGGACCCCCTACAAGGAAGCGACCAACCCCTTGCCGCGCTGATGGTGGGTTTCACCCACCACCCGGCTATCACGAACCGGCTCAGACCATGCGGATCACGTTCTTGTCGATGGAGAGCATGTAGCCCTTGCGGGCGATGTTCTTCACCAGCAATTCGCTCACCATCTGGTTGCCAAGGCTGTCTCTCAGCCGCTTGATCCGTGTCGCGCCTGCGGCTTCATCACAATCGGCCTCGGGCTTGCCCTGAATGACGCCCTCGATGGCGGCCCCGGTGAGCACATCTTCATCCATCCGGGCCTCGGCCAGCACGGCCAGTGTTTCAATCGCGGCTTCGGTGAGCTTGAATTCCATGTTGTTCAGCAGCACCACCCGCTCCTCGCGCGAGATCACCAGCGATGACACCTGAATGCCCTGCCGCTCAATCTCGCCCATCCGGCGATTGAGCGCGATGATGGTGACGAGAAACACCAGCGAAGCGATCAGCAGTGCCGTGGCAAAGATTAGCAGCACAAAGATGACTATTCGGTAACTGACCAGCACATCCCCGAACGCCGTGCCCGATTGTGCGAGGATCTCCAGCAGCGTCACGGCCTCGCCGGACACAAGCGCATCGTTTTCTGTGAATATCTGCTCAACCCGCGCGTTGAAGGCGTTGCCGTCCGGCAGGGTGAGGAACAAAAAGACCGCAGCCACAGCGAGGATCGCCACGATCCCGCCGATGCCATAGGTCACCACACGGCCGCCGGAGCGGCGGATGTCAGTAGCGGAGGTAGTTTGATCCGGCATTCTTCTCCTGCGCCTTGCTTGGCTCCCCGTCAAAGAGCGAGATCACATTAAGCAGCACCCAGCCGCCACGGGAAAGGCGGGCAGAGACCTGCGCCTGTGCCTCGCCGCGTGGGGGGCAGGTGGCGCCAAGCTGCATCACACCGTAGTGGAGCTGAAGCGGATTGTCCTGCTTGGCCTTGTATTCAGCATAGCAAGTCGCCGCAGCCGGGCTGGCCAGAAGCGCCAGCGCGGTGAGGGCAGCGCTGAGGGAGATGAGGTGTTTCATGCTGTATTTCATGAGGTTTGCGTCGCTGATATTCAATAGCAATCGCACCCTGGGCGGGCGCTATCCCATATCTGCCTGCCGTTATTGAGCGACAGGGCGACCTGCCGCCATCCTGCTCTCATCCCGCCCCGTTTGTGGGGATCGAACAGCACATGAGAGGACAGGACATGATCAGGAAATTCACTGCGACCATTGCCGCTGGTGCCATTGCGCTCACCGGTTTTGCCGCCACCCCGGCGCAAGCGCTTGATGAGGGCGAAACGCTGCGGCTGCTCCTGGGGGTTGGGGCGCTTGCCGCGATCGCCAGTGCTGCGCACAACAAGAACAAGGATAAGGATCGCAACACGGGCCGCGTGAAGATAAATGCGTGGCCAAACGACCCGCATGATAACGGTTATGTGCAGGTGAAACCCTATCAGCAGCAGGGCGTCAAAACCCGCAGGCGCGCCACCCTTCCGGCCAAATGCGAGACGGTGGTTCCCACACGGCGCGGCGACCAGCGCTTCTTTGGTGAGCCTTGCCTCAAGCGCTCGGGTTTCCATGCCAAGCTGCCGCAGAAATGCGCCAAAACGCTCGATTTTGGCCGTCGCGAGGTGAAGGCCTATGGCAAGACGTGCCTTCAGAAAAAAGGTTACCGAGTGGGCTACCACCGCTAACGCCAGACACAGGTGAGGCGCGTCCCGCTTGGCGTGGGGCGCACCTGTCAGCAGGGCGTGGCCGTTATCCCCATGGGGCCACGTTGAACTTGGGGCGAAAGGTGCAGGCTTTTCGCCCCCTTTTTTCGTTGCGGTTTGCGGCGGGGCGGGGGAGAGAGGGGTATGAAAACTATGCCTGATTTCTCCTATGAGAGCACCGCCCTTGCTCAGGGCTTCACCCGGATTGCCGGGGTGGATGAGGTGGGCCGCGGGCCGCTGGCCGGGCCGGTAACAGCGGCGGCGGTGATGCTGGATAAAACGCATATTCCAGAGGGGCTTAACGATTCCAAAAAGCTCACCGAGAAGCGGCGGGTAGCTCTGGACGCGCAGATCAGGGCCACGGCGCAGGTGTGCATTGTGCATGTGAGCGTTGAGGAGATTGACGAGATCAACATCCTGCAAGCCTCGATGCAGGCGATGCTGCGGGCTGTGGCGGGGTTGAGGGAAGCGCCGGATCACCTGCTGATTGATGGCAACCGCCTGCCGCAACCGATGCCCTGTTCCGGGCAAGCGGTGGTCAAAGGCGATGGCAAATCACTGTCGATTGCGGCGGCGTCTATCGTGGCCAAGGTGGCGCGTGACAGGCTCATGGTGGATTTAGCGCAACAGCACCCCGGCTACGGCTGGGAGAGCAACGCCGGCTACGGCACAAGTGTGCACTTAAAGGCACTACAGGATTTGGGTGTGACACAACATCATCGGCGTACCTTTGCACCGATACGCAACATCTTGTTGCAACAAAAATCTTCAAACCCCTGATTCAAAAAAGAAATTGACCGGGAATCAGCTCTGACTCATTCTTCACCCCAACAACACCGAACGCCAAAAGAGCGTGGGGACAGAGGCAGACAATGACAAAGACAACAACCCGAACGGGGCAGCAGAAGCTGCCACTGAACCGGATTTTGCCGGGCGATTGCATCGAGGTGATGAACTCCCTCCCCGAAGCATCGGTCGACCTTATCTTTGCAGACCCGCCCTATAACTTGCAGCTCAAGGGCAATTTGCACCGCCCCGACAACTCCCAGGTAGACGCCTGTGACGACCATTGGGACCAGTTCGACAGCTTCAAAGCCTATGACCAGTTCACCGAAGAGTGGCTGAAAGCGGCGCGCCGCATCCTGAAGCCAAACGCGGCGATCTGGGTGATTGGCAGCTATCACAACATTTTTCGCGTTGGGACCAAGATACAGGATGCCGGTTTCTGGATCCTTAACGACGTGGTCTGGCGCAAATCGAACCCCATGCCGAACTTTCGTGGAATGCGGCTGACCAACGCCCATGAAACGATGATCTGGGCCAGCAAATCAGAGGGCGGCAAATATACCTTCAACTATGAGGCCATGAAGGCCCTCAACGATGATGTTCAGATGCGGTCAGACTGGGTGCTGCCGATCTGTAACGGGGGAGAAAGACTTAAGAATTCCAGGGGAGAAAAGGCGCATCCGACACAAAAGCCGGAGGCCCTTCTCCATCGTGTCCTGCTCGCCACGACGAACCCTGGCGACGTGGTGCTGGACCCGTTCTTCGGGACCGGCACCACAGGCGCCGTTGCCAAGATGCTCGGCCGTGATTTCATTGGCATCGAGCGTGAAGAAGAGTACCGCGAAGTTGCGCAGGAACGCATTGATCGCGTTCGCAAAATCGACAGTGACGCACTGAAGGTGAGCGAAAGCAAACGGGCCCAGCCAAGGGTTCCATTTGGCCAGGTGGTGGAGCGTGGGATGCTTCGCCCCGGCGAAATGCTGATCAGCGGGAATGGCAAGAAAGCGGCAAAGATCAGGGCGGACGGAACCCTTATTTCTAACGATGTAAGAGGGTCCATTCACCAGGTTGGCGCGCAGTTGGAGGGGGCTCCAAGCTGCAATGGCTGGACCTACTGGCACTTCAAGAAAGACGGCAAACCCGTGCCGATTGACGTGCTGCGCCAGCAAATCCGCTCGGAGATGCAAGCCTAAACACCATAATTTCAATGAGTTACCGCCGGTGCCTGTGGCCTGACCATGGCACGACCTAGGCCCCGCTTGCCCTTGTGGCAGCGGGGCCCTTTTTTGTGCGTGCGGTGGGGCAGGAAAGCGCCGTTAACCGCAAAAAGCGAAGGGCCACAACCGATGCACAAGTGATGCACAACCCATGCGCAGGGTTTTTCGAACGAGCGGTTGAAAGCAATGCAGCGTGCGGCGGGGTAACGGGTGGTTTGCCGGATTGGCGGCCATTGTTCTGCCCGCGCTCATCCCCTAGGGTTCTGCCATGGCAGGTGTGCTTCATAAAGCCTCGGCGCTTCTCATGGTGTCGCTGGTTGCCCTGATCGTTTGGGGCGGCACGGCGCATGCGATGGTGATGGGCTGTTCCGGCCCCCATTGCGCCAGCCTGATGAGCGGGCCCGGTGCCAAGGATCATACTGCGGATCACACCGCCCATAGCGGCCTGCAAACCGCCCCGGAGGGCAAGGCACCGCCTGCCGACGAGGCGGCGGCCTGTGATCAGGCGCTGTGCCATGCGGTGGCGCTGGTGCCTGCGCAGGCACCTTTCAGCCCGGCCCCCGTTGCCCAAAGCGTGGCGTGGCAGGTTGTGAACATGCTCAAACGCCCGCCGCATGGCCCGCCCGAGAGGCCCCCGAACCTGTAAAGCCGCACCTCACGCGCGCGCGCCCATAGGCGGGCTGGCGCGATGACCGGGCGCGGGATGCTCCGCGCCTGCAACGCTTTATAGATACCGGGAAAAACCCAATGAAACGACCCATCATCCTGATCGGCCTTGGCGCCGTTGCAGCCGTGGCTGCCCTTTCATTTTATCAACGCGGCGCCCTGCCCGCCGCCGGAAAAGAGGCCGCTGGCAGCGCAATCGTGGCGATAGAGGTGCCGCCACTGGAGGGCGATGCGCTGATTGGAAAGCGCGCCTTTGAGAACGCCTGTGCCTCTTGCCATGGGAAGAACGCCGTGGGCCAGAACGGCGTGGCACCGCCGCTGGTGCACAAGATTTACGAACCGGGGCATCATGGTGATGCGTCCTTTCAGGCGGCGGTTGCATATGGGGTGAGGAGCCACCATTGGCGGTTTGGCGATATGCCCCCGGTAGACGGGCTGACCGAGGGGGATGTGGCGATGATCGTGGCCTATATCCGCACATTGCAGCGGGCAAATGGCATTGAATAGGCCGGTTTGGTGCGGCGCGCGCGGCTAGCTCACGCCGATCCGCGCCAGCGCGGTATCAAGCGCAGTCCAATCGGCGACCTCAAGGCGCACTGGCAGGGTGAGCACCTTCTGGCGAAACTCTGGCGGCAGGCGGACCGAGTCCTTTTCGGTGGTGACGAGCTGTGCGCCGAGGGTTTTGGCCTCTAGCTCAAGGCGGGCCATGAGGGCGGCGGTGAGGGGCTGGTGATCATCCAGTGCCTCACCGCGGATCACATTGGCCCCGAGGCCGCGCAGGGTGGCGAAGAACTTTTCGGGGTGGCCAATGCCGGCAAAGGCGAGGGTGGCGAGGCCTTCCCAATCCATCCCGGTTTGCAACGGGGCGAGGTGGCCGGTGAGGTGGGGCACGGTGATATGGCTGCCCCAATCGGCCTGGAACCGCTCCTGCGCGGCAGCGGGGCCGATGGAGAGCAGCAGATCGGCGCGCGCCATACCCGCCGCCACAGGCTCGCGCAGGGGGCCAGCGGGGATGCAGCGGCCATTGCCAAAGCCGCGATGCGCATCGACCACCACCACCGAGAGGGATTTGACGACCGAAGGGTTTTGAAAGCCGTCGTCGAGCAGGATCACCTGCGCCCCGGCGGCTTCGGCGGCCTTTACCCCGGCGGCGCGGTCTTTGGCGATCCAGGTGGGGGCGAAGGCGGCGGTGAGCAGCGGCTCGTCACCCACCTCGGCGGCGCTGTGGCTGCGCTCATTCACCTGCACCGGCCCGTCAAGGCTGCCGCCGTGGCCACGAGACACCACATGCGCCCCGGTAATCCGCTGGGCGAGCGCGATGGTGGTGGGGGTTTTGCCGGTGCCGCCCGCGTTGATGTTGCCGATGCAGATCACCGGGACAGAGGCGGTATAGCCCGGCTGGCCGAGGCGGCGGGCGGTGGCCTTGGCATAGAGCGCCCCGAGCGGGGCGAGCAAGCGGGCTTGCAGGGCCGGGGCCTTGGGCGGGGTGAACCAGTAGAGCGGTGCGCGCATTTCAGGCGACCCCTTCAGATTGCAGCTGCGCCACGAGGTGGTTGGTGAGGGCGGCCATGGTGACGGCGTCTTCGCTGATGACGGTCCAGGCCGCTTGGGCCAGCTCGGCGGCGCGATCGGGTGAGAGCAGCTCCAGCACCGCATCGGCGATGGCGGCGGGCGCGGCGATGGTGCGCGCTCCATTCGCGGTGGCGAGGCGTTTGAGGCCGGTGGTGCGGGTGGGGCCAAGAGGGCCGAAGATGATGGCGGAGCCGAGGGCGGCAGCGGCGGAAGGCGGCTCAGCCGGGGCGGGGCCTGCGAGCGTGCCACCAAGAAAGCAGACCGGGGCGAGGCGATACCACAGGCCATTTTCCTCAGGCGAGTAGCGATCCGCGAGGTAGATTTCGGTGTGATCCTCGGGGTCGTCGCCCTCATACCGCGAGGCGGTGGCAAAACCGGCATCGGTGAGATCGGCGGTGAGGCGGGCATCATCGGGGCAGCCCGCGCCGGGCAGGAGGATCAGCAGGGCCCGGTGGGCTCCAGCGAGGGCGGCGTGGTGGGCGGCGAGCACGGCGGGAAGCTCCTCTGCCGTGGGGTGGACGGCAAACCAGAGCGGGCGCGCGGCGAACCGCTCGGCCAGTTCGGCGCGCTCACTTTCGATGCAGCGGGGCGGATCAGCCAGCGCGGTGAGCGGAGCGGCGAGCCGGGTATGGACGATGCCAGCGATGCGGGCGGCGCGCAGGGAGGTGGCATCAGACACCCATGCCTCGCGGACCGCGCGCAGGGCCGTGCGGGTGGGGCGATCAAGGCCGCTGAAGGCTTCGGGCGCGCTGGTGACGAGCGTGAGGGGGCAGTGGGAGGCCCCGGCAGAGAGCAGCGGCGCAGCTTCGGCGCGGCCAAGCCAAAGCGCGACGTCGGGTTCCCAGTGAGACAGGAAGCGCCGCGCGGAGGTGCGCCCCGGCGCGGGATGCGGCTGCCAGAGCAGCGGCGTGCCCGGCGGGGTATCGGGCGGCGTGGTAGAGGTGACGAGCAGGGTCACGCCGGGATTTTCGCTTGCCAGTTCACGGGCCAGCGTGGGCAGGGCGGTGGCCTCGCCGGGCGCGGTGACATGCGCCCAGACCAACGGGCCGGGAGGCCGGGGAGGCGCCTCGCCCGAGTCCTCCCGCTCGGCGCTGCCCTGCGGAAGGAGACGCCGGAACAGGGCGTTGCGAAGGGGGCTGCGCGTCATTGGTGTTCAGGGATCAATCGTCGAGTTCTTCGGTTGGCGATGCTTCGCGCCCCTCATCGCGCAGGCGGTGCAGGTGGGCGATGAAGTAGCGGGTATGGGCATTGTCGACGGTGCGCTGGGCCTCGGCCTTCCAGGCATCGTAGGCGGCGGCGTAGTTGGGGAAGATGCCGACAATATGGATGTCATCGACATCTTTGAAGGTGGTGCCGGAGGGATCGACGAGATCGCCACCGAAGACGAGGTGCAGGCGCTGGGTCATGTTGGTCTCCGTGGGGTGAGGGCCATGTAGCCTGAGGGTAGAGGATGTTGCCGGGAGGTTGAACCAGTTTGAGGTTGAGGAAGGGTGGAGAAGGGTTCCGTCGTGCTTGTCGATTGCATTCGGCGTCGGTTTCGGCCCCTTGCCAGAGCTGAGACAGACAAATGGTGGTGGCGGTCAGCCCCAAGCGCTGACCGCTTCACTCAGAACGTTTTCGACAGTGTCACTTTGAAGGTCCTGCCCGGAGCTTTGCGGCTGGGCGATGACAGGCGACCGACGTAATCGGCGTCCAGGACGTTTTCGACCCCAAAACGCACCTCGCTTCCATCCAGCCACCCTTGCGCTTGGGGCTTCCAGGTTGCACGCAGGTTGTGCACCGTGCTGTCGGACAGATCAGCGCCCAGCGCGTCACGGCGATCAGTTGCATGGACAATTTCCCAACTGAGATCGAGGCGGTCATCCCAATTCTTGCCGAGTGTCAGCTGCGCCCGATCCGCCGGGCTGTTGCGCCAGGTCGTATCGGTGCCGTCGGGATTGAACTCTGTTCCCTCGCCAAGGTGCGCCGCGAAATCGACATAAAACCCGTTCGCCATGCCATAGGAGGCCTCCAGTTCGAAACCGCGTGAATCCACACGGTCCAGTTCGGTCGACGTCGAGCCAGCGACCGTGTAGCTGGTGATGTCCCAGAGTTCTGTCTGATAAAGGTTGCCGCGAATGGTGAACGTATCGCCAGCAACGAAGACATCCGTGCCGGTGTATTCGGCGCCAAGTTCGAAGGTATGGGATTTCTCAGATATATCGATCCGCCGTTGCGCGGTGGCACCGGTGCCCAGATCGTCGATGATCGGAAGGCCCTCAGTATAGGCGGCCGAGCCGAAGACCGACAGACCGTTGCCGAAATCGTAGGCCAGCGCCAGACCGCCCATCAAGGCGTCTTTTTCGTAGGTGTCCGGCGCGCCAGCCAAGGGCACGGCGCTTTCAATTCTGGAATTTTCATACCGCAAGGCCGGCGTGACCGAAAATTGCCCGATAGACATTTCGTCAACGACGAACAGCGCGAAGCGGTCGTTCGTGCCACCCGGCGCACCTGCTGCCGTGTTGTCCGCGCGGATGCGGCGCTGCGCCTCAACGCCCGCGAGCATGTCGTGCGACACCGCGCCGGTGGCGAACAACGCGCGGTTGGTCACGGTCAGCTTGGTTGTTTCATAGCGTTGATTGGCGTTCACGGTGCCAACGATGGCAGGGAAGCTTGGCGTGCCTTCCAGCGGGGATGAGCCGGGGATGTAATCGTATTCGATTTTCTGATCGGCATAGGAGAGGTTTGCGCGCAGGTCGACGAGGTCGTTGGTCGGGTTGAAGCGATACTCCAGAACCGTCTGGATCGTTTCGGTCAGTCGGTCGACGTTGCCGAACATTCCCCCGGAGGTGTCGAATTGGTCATAGGGCACGTCCTTGTCATCTGCGACGGTGCTCGAATGGCTGAATGTCAACGAATGCGCGTCGTCCTGTCCAAAGGTGAACTTGCCTTTCGCAAGGTAGGAGGGGGTGCGGAATGCGCTGTTGCCGACGGTAGAACCGTCGCCGGCCGTAAGGTCTTCCTGATCGCGCAGGGAATAGTTCAGGAGAAACTCGGTGCGTTCGGTCGGCATCCAGGCCAGGTTTGTTGAACTGACCCAGCCTTTTCCATTTGAGCCGAACTCAAGAGTCTGGGAACCGCCGAAACCCGGCACGCCGCCTGTGAAATCAGACGCGTCTTTCGTCTCCAACTTCACGACACCACCAACGATGCCGGACCCGTAGGCAAAGCTGCCGATGGTGCCGCGCAGCACCTCTACCTCGCGATAAAGCAGGGGGTCGGTGAAGAGCTGTGTGCCAATCCGGTACAGTTCTTCCGATCCGACCGAGGCGCCGTCGATCTGCACGGCGATCTTTTGGTCCGAACCAAATGTCGTGTTTGCACCAAAGCCACGGATGTTGATGCCCGAGCCTTGCGGCGTGGTGCCATTTACAAGCGTGACGCCGGGCACGGAATCGATGAGTTGCGCGACGGTACTGGCCTGACGGTCCTGGATTTCTTCTTCACCGACCACCGTGCGGGACAGCGCCGTGCCAAAGCTGAGATCCCTTTTCCCTCCGGTGAGAATCAGGGTGCCGAGAAAGCCTGGATCGCTATCCTGCGCCATGGCAGGCGTCGCGAGCGACAGGCAGACAAGCGCGGTCGAGCCACGCATCAGAGAAGTGAGCATTGCGCCATCCTTCGTGTGTTTCTAACCGTAGCTTGCAAAGGCTGGCGCGGCTTTGTTGGTGATTTTGTGATGAACTTTATCGCGATGGGTTGCAGCACTAACTGTATCAGACTAAAACAGTCAAGTAATTAGAGAGCCACGCACCGCTTCCTTCCGGGCGCAGCCATCGGACCACAGCCCAACCTCCGAGGACGCCCATGATGCAGCAAAACGCTGTCAGACCTGCCGATATTCGTTCCTTTGTAACGGACAACCCGAAACTGCGCGCCCGTGACGCGGCAGATGCGCAAGGCATCACCGAGGCGCAGCTCGCCGCCGCCAGCGTAGGCCATGGCGCGACCCGAATTGCGGCCCATCCCGACCGGATCATTCCCGCCGCGGAACGGCTGGGCGAGGTCATGGCCCTGACCCGTGTCGATGCCTGCGTGCACGAAAAGATCGGGGAGTACGGCAACTACCATCCGGGCGCTCATGCCGCGATGACCCTGACCGAAGAGATCGACCTGCGCATCTTTCCGTCGCATTGGGTGCATGCCTTTGCTGTCGAAACCGAGTCTGAGCAGGGCCCGCGCCGGTCGTTGCAGATTTTCGATGCAGCGGGCGACGCGGTGCACAAGATCCACCTTGGCGATGGCTCGAACCATGACGCCTGGGCCGGGCTCGTGGCGGACCTGGCCGTGGCAGACCAGTCCGACATGCAGGCTGTCGCGCCGCGCAAACCGGTCGAGCCGCCGAAACTGCGCGAGGACAAGCGCGACATCTTGCGCGAGGAATGGGAGAAACTGACCGATACGCACCAGTTCCTGCGGCTGTGCTCGAAGCTCAAGATGAACCGGCTGGGCGCCTACCGGATCGCCGGTGCACCCTGGGTGCGACAGCTCGATCCAGGTGCTGCCGATGCGATGCTTCAGGCCGTCTGCGATGCGGGGATCGAGGTGATGATCTTCGTCGGCAATCGCGGCTGCATCCAGATCCACACCGGCCCGATTCACACGCTCAAACCCATGGGGCCCTGGCAGAACGTCATGGACCCCGGGTTCAACCTGCATCTTCGGCTCGACAAGGTGGTTGAGATCTGGGCCGTGGAAAAGCCCACGCAACGCGGCCCTGCCGTGTCCGTCGAAGCCTTCGATGCAGAGGGCGGGCTCATTTTCCAGGTGTTTGGTGTTGGCAAGGAGGGTCGCGACACCCGTCCCGCTTGGGGCCGGATCGTCGAAACGCTTCCGACCCTCTCTGAGGTTCCGGCATGAAATCGAGCAACAAGAAGAACACGCCCTTCAAGGCCATAATAATGTCAATGTTCAGCGCCTTGATCGCGCTGCCCGTCAGCGCGCAGCAGAGCGCGGACCTGACGAACCCCCATGCCGATGTGCTCTCCATCGGGGGGTCGGTGACCGAAATCGTCGCCGCCCTTGACCAGCAGCATCGGCTGAAGGCGCGCGACACCACGTCCAGCTATCCACCTGACGTGATCAACCTGCCCGACGTGGGGTACATGCGGTCCCTGTCGCCCGAGGGCGTATTGTCAGTTGGCCCGTCTCTGATCCTCGCTGAAGAAGGCGCTGGACCACCCGAGGCGCTCGAAGTGATCCGCGCAGCGGATGTGGACTTTGTCGAGGTGCCCGATGCGCTGACGCCGGAGGGCATTATGCGCAAGATCGAGATCATAGGCGATGCCCTTGGCGTGCCTGACAAGGCCGATGCGCTGGCCGCTCAAGTTGAAACCGCCCTGTCCACGGCACTCGACGATGCAGAGCGCCCGGAGTCCGACAAGAAGCGCGTGCTTTTCGTCCTGTCCACGCAAGGCGGCAGGATCAATGCCTCAGGCACCGGAACCACAGCGGATGCGCTGATCCGCATGGCGGGGGGCGTGAATGCCGTTACCGATTACGAAGGATACAAGCAGATCACCGACGAGGCCGTCGGACTAGCCGCACCGGACGTGATCCTGATGATGGACAGGGGCGGTGATCATGGCGCGGCAGATGACGAGTTGTTCGAGATACCTGCGATCAAGCTGACGCTGGCAGCACAGACGCGCTCGGTGGTGCGGATGGACGGCCTGCTGATGCTGGGCTTCGGGCCGCGCTCGGCTGAGGCGGTGCGCACGTTGAACGAAGCGCTCTACGCGCCGAAGACCTGAGCCTTGATTGCTGTGACCGAGATCGATGCCGTTCCGCGCGACCGGCTGTCCCATGCCCGGACCTGGCATTGGATCCTCGCCGGTGCGCTGGCGCTGGCCTGCATCGCCAGCCTTCAGGTCGGCGCGACGGACGTGGCCCTGTCAACGATGCTGGCCAAACTGGCGAAGGGCGAGGCGCTGAGCCAGATGGAGCGCGTGGTGCTGTTCGACATTCGCCTGCCGCGGCTCGTCATGGGCGTGCTGGTTGGCGCGGCGCTGGCGGTGTCCGGCGCGGCGATGCAGGGGCTGTTCCGAAACCCGCTTGCGGATCCGGGCATCGTAGGCGTCGGTGCGGGGGCGGGCCTTGGCGCGATCCTGGCGATCGTGCTGGGCGCGCTGCTGCCCGTCTGGATGATCGATCTGACCGGCAATCAACTGGTGCCCTTCGCGGCCTTCCTCGGCGGATGGGGGTCGACCCTCCTGCTCTATCGCGTTTCGACGCGGCATGGACGCACCTCTGTTGCGACGATGCTCTTGGCGGGCATCGCGCTTGGCGCGCTGGCCGGGGCCCTTTCAGGCATCCTCGTTTACATCGCGGATGACCGGCAGTTGCGCGACCTGACCTTCTGGGGGCTTGGCTCGCTCGCCGGGGCAAGCTGGGCCAAGGTGCTCTCCGCCGGGCCGTTGATCCTACTGTCCATCAGCGCCGCGCTGATGCTGGGCCGGGGACTGAACGGGTTGGCGCTCGGCGAGGCGACGGCCGCCCATATCGGCATCGACGTGCAGCGCATGAAATCCATCGCAATCCTTGCCGTGGCAGGCGCCACCGGCGCGGCGGTCGCTGTGTCAGGCGGGATCGGTTTTATCGGCATCGTCGTGCCGCATCTCTTGCGTCTGGCCTCCGGCCCGGATCATCGGACGCTGCTGCTCAATTCCGCGCTCCTGGGCGCGATCCTGCTGATCCTTGCCGATGTGATCGCCCGCGTGGTCATCGCGCCCGCGGAACTGCCCATCGGAATCGTGACGGCGGTGCTGGGCGCGCCGGTGTTTCTGTGGATCCTGCTCAAGCGCCGGGGGCTGGTAGAGCTATGAGTCTGACTGCCAATAATATCCGCGTAAGCTATGGCAAGCGCGAAGCGCTGCGCGGGGTGAGCCTGACCGCCCTGCCCGGCGAGGTCACCGCCATCGTCGGCCCTAATGGGTCTGGTAAATCCACCCTGTTAGGGGCGATCACCGCCTCGCTGCCCTTTCACGGCCGTGTTGGTCTGAACGGGCGCGACATCGGTACGCTCAAACCATGGGACCTGGCCGCCCAACGCGCCGTGTTGCCCCAGGCGTCGCGTCTGGCCTTTCCCTTCACCGTTGTCGAAGTGGTCCGGCTTGGATTGCAATCGGGCACCGCCGGGGACCGCCCCGAGGTGCCGATGCAGGCGCTGGCCCGCGTTGGACTGGCGCATTACGCAAACCGGACATTCCAGGAACTGTCCGGTGGCGAGGCGCAGCGCGTCATGCTGGCCCGCGTTCTGGCGCAGGTCTGGGCCCCGGTCGAGCACGGCGAGCCGCGCTGGCTTTTGCTGGATGAGCCTGTCTCAAGCCTCGACATCGGGCACCAATTGCAGGTGATGGAGATCCTCCGCGATTTCGCCCGCGCGGGGGGCGGCGTGGTTGCCGTGATGCACGACCTGAACCTGACCGCGCTTTCTGCCGACCGCGTCGCGGTGCTCGCCGAGGGGCAGCGCCTGGCCTTCGGAGCGCCGGGCGAGGTCCTGACCGATGATATCCTCTCGCGCGCCTATGGCTGTGCCTTACGGGTTTCTGCCCCACCGCCCGAAACCATCCCTTACATCCTGCCCCATGCAGCATCAGCCCAAAAGGAACCTGCATGCGTCTGAGCGCCCTCTTTTTGGCCCTTGCCCTGCCCGCGACGGCCAATCCCTCGGCGGATATCGTCGTCCTCAGTGAGGTGCATGACAACCCGGACGCGCATCGTGGACAGGCCGCCGCGTTGCGAGAGCTGCGCCCTACCGCTGTCGTGTTCGAGATGCTGACCGCAGAAGAAGCGACGCGTGCCGACGCCGACCGCAGCCGGATCGCCGCCGCGTGGGAAGCCAGCGGCTGGCGAGATTTTCCAATCTATGCACCAATCTTCGAGGCCCTCGGAGCGGCCCGCATCGTTGGGGCGGCGGCTCCGCGCGAGGCAGTCCGCAGCGTCTACAGCGACGGGCCCGCGGCCCTGTTCGGCGCGGAGGCAGCCCGCTATGGCCTCGACGAAGCTCTGCCGGACGAACAACAACAGGTGCGCATGCAGATGCAATTCGAGGCGCATTGCGAGGCCATGCCGCTCGAAATGATGGCCGGTATGGTCGCGACCCAACGCTACCGCGACGCGGTTTTTGCCCGTGCCGCGCTGGCGGCGCTGGAGACCTATGGACCACCGGTCGCCATCATCGCCGGAAACGGTCACGCCCGCACCGATTGGGGTGTGCCCGCAATGATTGCCAGGGCCGCACCCGAGGTCACGACCCATGCAATCGGTTTTGTCGAAGATGACACCGGCATGCCTTTCGACGAGATCCGCATCGTGCCGCCGGCCGAGCGGGACGATCCCTGCCAATCGCCGACATTCAACTGAGGGGAGAAACATATACCTTGCGAGCAACCGTTTCCCCATACCACCTGAAAGCGCCGCCGAGTTCAAAGAGCTTTGGTCCTGTTCGACGATGGTATTGAGGTATTTGGATCGGTAGATCCTGACTCTTCGCAATCTACGCCAGCCTTGCAACGTGAGAGGTAGCCTGTCGCAGTCAGCGAGAAAGTTTTGCGGCGGAACCCCAATTGCACGGAATAGGCCGTCGCGCTGGTCCCGGCGGCATCGCCAGTTTCGCCTATATGCGCCCCTCCCGAGATCGCCGCCAGAAACAGAGGGCCCGGTGCCACGTTTTCATTGGGCGTATCCGCACATGCGAACAGGCACATCTCGCACATGGCAGCATCCGATCTCTTGGGGACATCCCGTCGCGCAGCACGGCAAACATCGTCGCTGGACGGCTTGACCCTTGCGCGCCAAATGGGCTTCAGGAGGGCCACTTTCTAGCGTGACCGGGCCAATCGCTTGGCGCGGATCGGGCGCTTGGCGGGCTAATCCGTAGCGTGTTTCCACATATTAGAATTTTTCCTTCGGTTGCATAGGGATGCAGCGGCGGCTAGAGATTTGCCTTGATAAGAGGAAGAAATTTGTCCCAAAATCCACAATACAAATCCGCCGCCGCAACCCCGCCTGTCTGGGTGGTTATGGCTGTGTTTCGCCCCACCCCCGACCACCTTCGCGCACAGATCCAAAGCATCGCGGCGCAAAGGCACTTGCCCGCCGGGCTGGTGCTCGTCATCGCCGATGGCACCTCCGCCGATCTGGCCGGCGACATTGCCGCCGAGGCGGGTATCACCGCCGTTCTGGTCACCCCCCGGCACGAGCTTGATGCCGTCCGCGCCTTTGAGGCCGGGCTTGACCGCGTGCTTGAGCTGGCCCCCGCCGAGGCCCTCATCGCCCTGTCTGACCAAGATGATATTTGGCACCCCGATCGCCTTTTGCGCGGTGTGCAGGCCATGGCCGATCCCGCCGTCATGCTCTCCCACGCCGATGCGCGGCTGGTCGATGACACGGGCGCCGAGATTGCTGCCTCGATGTTCGCCTTCGAAAAGCGCCACCATGCCCCCGGTCTGCGTGGTCTGCTCTACCAGAACAACGTCACCGGGATGACAGCACTGTTCCGCGCCAACGTCGCCCGCCTCGCGCTGCCTTTCCCGCCGCAATCGGGGGTGCATTTCTACCACGATCTCTGGTTGGCCATGGTCGCCGCGGCCCTTGGCAAGATCACCTTTATCAACACCCCGCTGGTTGATTACCGCCAGCACCAATCCAACGCGATTGGCGCGGTTGATCGCCGCTCCGCCACGCTGCCCCGCAAGTTGCCCAGCCGCAAGGGGATGACCAATTGGTTCATGCGCGAGGCCGGCGCCTACGGTCTTGCGCGGTATCTTGCCCGCAGCCTTCAGGCGCGGCTGTCCAGTGCTGTCACCAGCGGCACACTTGCCCATGGCGTGGCCCAAACCGCCCCGTTGCGCCCCTACCTGCGCACGCGCAGCACCGGGTTTGCGCACCTTTGGGATGGCACCAAGCTGCTGTGCACCGGCCATCCCCGGCTGGCCCGTCTGGCCAGCGGGCAGGCGATTGTAACGCTGGGGCGGTCCTTCTGGTCGCTGCGTCTGGCCCTCTCTGAAGGGATGCGCGCGGCGACCGAGCGGTTTGACACGCGGATCTATTCCCTGTCTCCCGGCGTCATCCCACCGCATATCGACAGCGCAGGCAATGTTGCAGCCGCCACGTCAGACCCCGCCGAAGCGCATATTGATCCCCGCAAGCACCCCTCGTGGACGCCTGTCTTTACAGCCGATACCGCCGCGCTCAACCTTCTGGTGCCCACGCTCAATCCGGCCGAAGTTTTTGCCGGGGTGGCCACCGCGCTTGATGTGGGCATCGGGTTGGCCGCGCTGGGCCACCCGGTGCGACTGATCGCCACCGACCTGCCCATCGCCTCCCATGCCGCCTCTCGCCGCTTCCTCACTGGCCGCATCCCCGCCGATGCCGCCCCCGGAACCGCCGACCGGCTCTCCCTCGCCTGCGGGCTGCACGGCACGGGCGAGCGCAAGGACTCCACCGTCACCATCCCCTCGCACAAGGACGATGTTTTTTTGACCACCGCCTGGTGGACAGCCCATGTGGCGCGTGAGTTGATTTCCACGCATGGCTACACCCAGCCCCGCTTTGCCTACCTCATCCAGGACTTCGAGCCCAATTTCTACGCATGGGGCGCGCCCTTTGCCGAAGCCATGGCCACCTATTCGATGGAGTATGTGCCGGTGTTCAACACCGCGCTGCTGCGGGATTATTTCGTGTCCCAAGGCCTCGCCTCGCCCACCGCTCTCACCTTTCGCCCCTCTATCGAGGTGCCAAACTACAGCTCCGGCACCCGGCCCAGCCGCACCGGCCCACGCCGCCTGGCGCTCTATGGTCGCCCGGAGGTTGAGCGCAATATGTTCCCCATGGCCATCGAGGCGCTCTCGTCTTTCCTCGAGGCCGAGGGGCTCGGCCCCGATGATATCGAGTTGGTCTCGATAGGCCTGCCCCATCCGCCAGTAAAGCTGCCCGGTGGGCTGCGCCTTACCAGCCTCGGCAAGCTGCCGTGGGAGGATTATCCGGATTACCTGCTCACCGTCGATCTGGGCCTGTCGCTGATGTTTTCGCCCCACCCGAGCCACCCGCCAATCGAGATGGCCGCCTCCGGCGTGCGCGTGGTGACCAACAGCTTTGGCCCCAAAGACCTATCCAAGCTCAGCCCGGCGCTCATTTCCGCCGCCCCCACCGCCGAGGCCGTGACCGCCGCCTTGCACCGCGCCTGGGCCGCAGCGCCCGTGACCCAAGCCGAGCGTGAGTTCTCGCTCGCACCGCTTGGCCTGTCGATGGACGAAATGCTCACCGCCCTGTCGTCCGAGATCACCACCCTCGGCCTGCCTCCGGAGCCCGCCACATGACAGAGCGCCACATCATCCTTCACATTGGGCTGCACAAATGCGGCTCTACCTTCCTGCAACGGGTGCTGATGCAAAACGCCCCTGCGTTGGCCGCGGCGGGGCTGGCCTATCCGCACAGCGGCACCGGCCACCCCGGCAATGCCGCTGGCGCGCATGAGTTTGACGCCGCGCAGATCGAGGAAATGTTCGGCCATTGCCAGCAGCTGTTCCTCAGCCACGAAGACCAAATCAACTTCGGCGATCAGGCCCAGCCGTTTTCTCGCGCGGCAGCCTCACTTGGCGCATCGGTAGAGATCCTGTGCTTCGTGCGCCCTTTCCCGGAGTATATCTTCGGCGATTACTCGCAACAGATGAAGCAACATTATCCAGAGTGGATCGAGGCCCGCGAGGCGTATAAGGGAATGTCGTTCGAGCAGTTCGTTGGGTCACGCTGCCGTTGGGTGAACCCGGCCAAATGGCTCAACCAGTGGCGCAATGCGCTGCGCCGCTCGCTGGGCGAGGTGCCTGTCACCGTTGCCAGCCACCGCGACATCCGCGAAACGGTTGAGCCGCTCCTGCCCCCCGGACTGGACCTTGATTGGCACGTTCCCAACCACCTCACAAACCCTTCCCTGCGGGCCGAGGATTGCGACCGGCTGGCCGCGATGATCGAAGATTTCGACATACCCGGCGAGGACATCGTGGCCACGTTAAAGGAAGCGCTGCATCACACCGGCGGGCCTGATGCAGGCCGCAACGAAGAGCGGATACGGTGGATCGAGGCGCTGTTTCGCCAACAGATCCAGCAGCTATACGATCAATATGGCTACGATATCAGCACACCGGCTTCCGGCAGGTTTGAGTACGAGGCCGAGTAGATCAGAACTTGCCGATCAGCACCGAAAACCACATCACAGCCGAGCCAAAAGCCGTTTGCCGGTAAATCCCGGCCTTTTTCAACATCAGGATGCGCCGCACCAGCGGCGCATTGCGGGCTTTTGCGATCGTTTCGAGCACGGCGCGGTTTTCCGGGGTAAAGCGATGGGCCGAGCGTGACAGCGTATCAATGTTGTCATCCAGCCAGCTTTGATAGGTGCCTTCAAACACCATCTTCAGGCGTTTCCAGCGGGCACGCCAGCTATCATTCGCGCCGATGAGGTTGTTGTCATGCTGGCGATAAAGCAGCCCCGGCGCGGGGTCATGCATCACACGCCCGCCTGCGCCCGTGATGATCTGATAAAGCCACCAGTCATGCACCGGCACATCGCCCGCCTCAAACGAGGCCGCATGGGCCAGCCGTGCGGCGGCTTCGTTCAGCACGATCGTGTTGCCACCCGCAATGTTTTGAACCACCGCGTTGGAAAAGCCCGGCGGCTTGCGGCGCATCGGCGAAACCCGATGGTTCTTCAGGTTTTCATCCGTCACCCAGCTGCGCGAGTGGTACATCGCCGGAATCCGTGGATCGAGCCCGTCAAACTTGCTGAGGGCGCGGGTTAGCTTGTGGCGCAGCCACACGTCATCCTGATCGGAAAAAGCCCAATACCCTTCAGGGCGCACCTCTTGCATCAGATTGAGGAAATTGGCTGCACAGCCCCGGCCCGGCCCGTCAATGCAGGCGATGCGCCAGCTTTCGGGGTGGTCCTCCATCAACGCGCGGCCACCGTCATCCCGGCCCTCAACGCTGGCAATCAACCTCCAGTTGGGGTGGGTTTGTTCGGCAAAGCTGTCAATCTGCTCTTCTAGATGATCGCAGCCCTCATAGACCGCCATCAAAATCGTGACCGCCGGCTCCGAGGTGAGCAGGTCAAACGCTTCTGCGTTCTTTTGCCATTCTAGCGTGGATTGCAGCATGATAGTGGCTCAGGCTCCCTGTTGGCGGGAGTCGGCACAAGTGCGCGCCAAGCCCGCAAGGGCAGCGCTCGCCAAATGGTTGCGTAACATTTGCGTCGGGCGACCTGCGGCCCGTTGCCGATTCTTCACTGGTATTCCTGTCATGCCATAGACTGTGGCACGTCCCCAATTAACAGATACTTAATGCGCATACCTTGCAGGCGCACTCATCTCCAAGTGGAAACACACGGAATCTTGTCAAGGTTGCATCGATCGGCGTATTTCTGCGCAATTTCCTTAACTTCATCAACCAAACCGCCCTCTAAACGGATTGGATCGAGGCCCAAGCCTATAAAACGGTCATTCGAAACATGCAGGTCGTTCTCTGCGGCTTCATTGCGCGGGTTGTCGATAGTGGCAATCTCGCCGCCGGTCATCTCCTGCAACATCCTGGCCAGATCACGCACCCGGTGAGTCTCGGTCATCTGGTTGAGGATATTCACGCGCTCGCCCGCTTGCGGCGGGTTGGTCAGCGCCAGTTCAACGCAGCGGCAGGTGTCCTGGATGTGGATAAAGGCGCGGGTCTGGCCCCCGGTGCCATGCACCGTCATCGGGTAGTTGATCGCCGCCTGCATGATGAAGCGGTTGAGCACGGTGCCATAATCGCCATCATAGTCAAACCGGTTAATCAGGCGCTCGTCCATCCGGGTTTCATCGGTTTGCGTGCCCCACACGATGCCCTGGTGCAGGTCGGTGATCTTTACCGCGTCATTCTTGTTGTAGAACGCAAAGAACAGCTGATCCTGGCTTTTCGTCATGTGATAGATCGAGCCGGGGTTGGTGGGGTAAAGGATCTCGGTCTCGGTCTCGCCGTCAGGCGTGGTCATCTTCACCGTCAGGTAGCCCTCGGGGATCTTCATGCCCGCCGTGCCATACCCATACACCCCCATGGTGCCCAGGTGGACAAGGTGAATGTCCTGCCCGCTTTCCACAATGGCCGCGAGCACATCATTGGTGGCGTTGAGGTTGTTGCTGACGGTGTAGCGCTTATGCGCACTCGATTTCATCGAATAGGGCGCGGCCCGCTGCTCGGCGAAGTGGATCACCGCATCGGGCTTTTCGTCCTGAAACAGTGTCAGCAGGCGGTGGTAATGTTCTCCAACGGTGAAGTCATGAAAGCCTATGCGCTTGCCGGTCAGTTCCTTCCACACGGCAATGCGCTCGCCAATCGGACGGATCGGCGTCAGGCTTTCGACCTCCAGCTCAATGTCGATCTTTCGGCGCGACAGGTTATCAACGATGATCACATCGTGCCCAAGGTTGGAAAGGTGCAAGGCCGTCGGCCATCCGCAAAATCCGTCGCCGCCAAGAACGATTACCTTCATGCGCCTCATCCATTAAATGTGCTTGTCAGTCGCGCACTTTATGTCCCGCGCCCACACAGAGGGAAAGGAAAACCTGCCCGCAGTGCCAAGCCCAGCCGGGTTAGCCCCTACGCGTTGCCGTTTTTTCCCCGTACGCCCGCCGAGCGGTATTGTAGAGCACCGTGTCCCCCTCAAACCACGGGGCCAAAACCTCGCGGGCAATGTCATTATCGGCGGTCAGGGCGCGAATGTCCCCGCGGTTTTCATGCGGCAGCGCCTCGGGCACCGGGCGCCCGATATCCGCAAGGAACCCCTCCAGAAAGCTCAAACCATCCTCGCAAAAGCCCACACCGGCAAAGCCTTCCAGCGTTTTGATCGCGCTGTCCACAAAAGCGGGTGTCGCCTCGGCAGTCATCTGAACATTGCGCCCGGTAAACAGCATCCGGCATTGCATATTGTCGAAATGGGCAAAGCGGCCCTTTTCGTTGGCGCGATCACGCAGTTTGATAATGCTTTCCCGGTCCAGCCATTCAGTCTCGGCCAGCAATGCGACGATATGAGCATAGCGCTCTTCGTTGTTTCCCTGCCCGGCCAGCGCCTCGCCCCGGTTAAAGCGATCAACCCAGTTGATGTGGCTTACCAGCCGCTTCCACGGATCGCGCAGCACTGTGATGGGGGCGTAGGCATCGGCCCCCTGCTGCCGGTGCCAGTTATTCCAGGCGATATGCCCGGTAATGCAATCTGCCTGCACCGGCGGAACCTGCCCGGATTTGATTACCGCGATGTGATATTCGGCATGCGATAGAAAGTTGTCTTCGCCGTAAGCCTGCTCCAGCACCCGGTTCCAGCTTGAGCCTGCCGTCTTGGGAATATGCACAAAAAGCACCGGTTTCAGCTTACCCTTGGGGGTGAACGGCGCCGGAACCGGAGCTTCTTGCGCAACCGTGGGGCTTAACGGCGCCGGGACCGGGGCTTCTTGCGCAACCGTGGGGCTTAACGGCGCCGGGGCCGGGGCCTCTTGCGCAACCTTGGGAGCAAGCCCCAGCCGAAGGAGGATTTTCTGAAGCACGTCGCGGCTCAGCCTCAGTTCAACAGGCGTTTAAGGTAGGTGCCATAGTCGTTCTTGGCAAAAAGCTTGGCGCGCTCCACCAGTTGCTCACCGGTGATCCACCCCCTGTGATAGGCGATCTCCTCCAAAGAGCCGGTCTGCAAGCCCTGCCGCTTTTCCAGCGTGCGCACAAAGTTGCCAGCGTCCAGCAGCGAGGCATGGGTGCCGGTATCAAGCCAGGCATAGCCACGCCCCATAAGCTGCACATCCAACTCCCCCGCCTCAAGATAGATCTCCAGCAGGGTGGTGATTTCCAACTCGCCGCGCGCCGAGGGTTGCACCTGCCTAGCGCGCTCAGGAGCGTTGCCATCCAAAAAGTAAAGGCCCGTCACAGCGTAATCCGAGGGCGCAACCTCGGGCTTTTCCACGAGCTGGCGCACCTTGCCGCTTTCGTCAAAATCCACCACGCCATAGCGCTCCGGGTCCGCCACGCGGTAGCCAAAAACCGTGGCGCCGCTGTCTCGCGCGGCGGCTTCCATCAGCATCTCCGGCAGGCCGTGGCCAAAGAAAATATTGTCTCCCAGCACCAACGCCGATGGGGCCCCGGCCAAAAACTCCTCGGCCAGCAGGTAAGCCTGTGCAAGGCCATCGGGGCTTGGCTGCTCGATATAGGTAAAAGACAGGCCCCACTGGCTGCCATCGCCCAGCAACCGCTTGAACTGATCGGCATCCTCAGGCGTGGTGATGATTGCAATCTCGCGGATATCCCCCAGCATCAGCACCGACAGCGGATAGAAGATCATCGGCTTGTCGTAGATCGGCAAAAGCTGCTTTGAAAGGCCCAAGGTGATCGGGTAAAGCCGCGTGCCACTGCCGCCTGCAAGGATGATCCCTTTGCGCTTCACGCTTGCACCGTTCTGTCCTGTCTGTGTCATCACGCTTGCTCGCTCAGGTTGTCTTTTCTGGCGGAGCTATAATCTGCTTTGCTACGGCATGCCAGCGCTGGCACGCGCCCCCTCAGCCTTCGGTGGCAGACCGCTCATAAATCGGGTGGGTATAGTCCGTTAGCGGGTTGCGACGGCCAAGTGATTTGCTGGCCGAAGCCCTTATCGTTTGCGAGTTGTTTTGCCGCCGTTTGAACAGCACCGACTCGGGCACAACCTTATGAAATTTGCCCGCGGCCACCGTTTCACAGTTCCAGACCCAATCCTCATAGGCGTAGCCAGCCTCGATATCGCGATCACAAAACGGGATCTCATGGTAAATCGCCGTGGGGCATACGCAAAGCGCATCCCAGTAGTTGGCGATCCGCAGCAGATCGGGGCGAAACGCGTCGCTCTCCTGATCAACATGGCAAAAGATCGTGGCCTGCTGCTCGAAGAAGTAGTTATAGGCCGGGTGGGCGATGTGGGTTTCGGGCGCACCATCAAGGAAATCCAGCGCCTGCACCAGCCAGTCCTCGCTCCACAGATCATCGGCATCAAGGAACGCGGTGTAGCGGCCATTTGCCTTGGCCACCGCCTCGTTGCGCACCTTGCCCTGATCGCCGTGATCATAGGCTTCAAACGCCACCGCGTCCTTGCGATGCGCTTCAAAGACCGCATGGGTGAGCGGGTTGGGGCGGTCCAGCACCAGCCGGGCCTCTACCGCGTGGCCAGCGGCGCGGGCGGCATCAATCGCGGCCCAGAAACTGCGCAGCGAGGCCACGGCAAGCCGGCCCTCCCGGTGGCCGGTGATGATGCAGGTCAGATCACAACTCATGGCGCTTCAACATCCCCTCGATCTCGGCCTCATAGCGCGATTCGGCAAATGTCGCGGCAACACGCTCGGCCAGCGCATCGGCCTTCTCTCGCGCCCCCGCAGGATCAGCCGTGGCTTGCTTGAGCGCCTTAGTGTAGGCGTCAATGTCGGTGAAATCCTCGATCAGCCAGCCGGTGCTGTCGTCCAGCATCTCGCCAATACCGCCCAGATCGGGCGCGATGATCGGCAGGCGGGCCGCCGCCATATCCAGCAGGATCGTGGGCAGCCCATCCCACTGCGCGGTGTAAAGAAAGGCCGAATAGGGCGTTTCAAGCACCTCTTGCAGGGTGCTGTAGGTGCCCTTCTCAATAATGTTTTCCGGTGGATCAAAATCTGGCAGGCGGGCCTCGGAGAGCACCGCCTTGCCGTAAACATCAAAGGTGATCTGCGGATTGGCGCGGGCGATCTCCACAAGGATATCCACCCGCTTTTGCCGGTCAAACCGCCCCGCCCAAAGCACCCGCTTTGGCGCATTGCGCCCCGCCACCACGGCGCGCACGCCGCTGTCGCTGGCGGGGGTGTGAAGCGCCAGCACCTCGGCCCCTTCGGCCCCCTCAGCATTGATCACACCATAGCCAAAACGCTCGGAAACGTCCCGCGCCAGCGCCTTGGTGTCGGTCAGCAGCACATGGTGGTGATTGCAGGTGTGACGCAGCCATTGGATCGGGTAGCCAACCCGGTCGCCATCCGGCGTTTCGTCCCATGTGAAAAGGTAGGTCACCACCTTCATCTCGCTCGCCAACTGGCGGCCAAAAGCCTCCAGCGTCTCCCACATGAGGCGGCTGTTGACGTTGATCACCGCCTGCGCGCCACAGCCCCTGAGCAGGTCAATCAGCGCCCGCTGGCGTTGCTCCTCGCTCAGATGTTCAATCAGCGTCGACAGGTTGAGGCGATCAATCTCATCGGGAAACCAGCCAATGTACTCCGCCTCAGAGCTATCGGTGGTGATGACCAGAATATCCTGCGGCCGCCGCACCCGCGCCAGGGCGGTCGCAAAGATCGAGGCCACCCGGCTCGCGCCCGACATCCGCACATGCGGCACCGCCACGATATAGCGATACCGCCTGCCGCCCAGCGCCTCGCGGATCGCCTCAACGGCATCGGCAGGGGCCTTGGCCGAAAGGGTTGGCGAGGTTGTCATGCGCTTTTCGGGTGGCATGGCAACCATCGGATCAAGCGCCTTTGCGGCATCAAGCCGGTCTTTCATGGCGCCGGGCTCGCTGAAGCTGTTGAGGATCTGCGCTTCGCGCACGCTCACCGCACGGCGCCAATGCTCCCTATGGCCGTGGCGTAGAAAGTCCAAAAACGGATTGGCGGGGTTGCTTGCCAGATCGCGGTTTTCCTTCAGGTAGAAAGACACCGAAAACTCCGCGCAGGGATCGCGCCCCTCGATCCAGCCCACGGTGGCAAAATGGAGCAGCGGATCGGTGATGTTGGCAGGCAGATCGGGGTTGGTGGCGCGGTAATAGTCCGGATCAAAATGCGCGCGCATCAGGTCCAGGTCGGCGCTCCGAGGGAGCCGCGCCTCCACCACAATCGGGCGGCGCGCACCGGCCTCGTCATCGCCTATCTCTGCGGTGGACACCATCGGCAGCGTTACATACTGGGGCGCGGACGACTCGGCGCTGATGCCGGTGAGATGCAGCCATTTCTCCTGCGGGTCTTCTCCTCCGGCCTCTATCCCCGCGTGGGAAATGAAGTGCAAAAAGGGGTTCACCGCAACCGGGTCAAGATCGGGGTTCAGGCCACACCACTGCTCTGCATCAAACCACAGGGCCGCGCGCCGCCCCTCGCGCCAGCCTGCCTTTAGATAATGCTCACGCGCATCCATCCCATGCCCGGCAACATCGGGGTTTTGTTCCAGGTAGGAAACCGGATCAAAAACGCTGTCAAACGCGGCGGTCAGCTTGCCAAGCGGTTGCTCGGCCAAACGGCCCTCCAACGTGGGATCATCGGCGCTTTTGCCCTCAAGGAACACCAGCAGCGCCGGGTCCTGACGGGTGCGGCGCCGCTGTTGCGGGCTGAGCAGGGTCGCGGCATCAAACCACGGCGCGGGCGGGCGGCCTTCGCGCCAGCCAGAGGCCATGTAATGATCCAGCGGATCAAGGCCCGCAATCGCCACATCCGGATTTTGGCTCAGGTAATAGGCGCCATCAAACGCGCGCCGCAGCAGGGTTTCGTTGACCGGTTCCGCCTTGCTCACCTGCCCCAACCCTTCGTCAAACCGTTACGCCCAGCCGCTGGCCCACACCGTCGCGCGCCCGCAACCCCTGCCACCAGGCCTCGTTGTCGAGATACCAGCGCACCGTCTTTTCCAGCCCTTCCTCCAGCGTGACCGATGGGTGCCAGCCCAGCTCGGTCGCAATGCGGGTCGGGTCGATGGCGTAGCGCAAATCATGGCCCGGACGGTCGGTCACATAGGTGATCTGCTCGGCATAGGGCCTGGCACCGGGGCGCAACCTGTCTAGCGCCGCGCAGATGGTGCGCACAATGTCGATGTTGCGCGCCTCATTCTCGCCGCCAATGTTGTAGCTGCGCCCGATCTCGCCCTTTTGGAGCACCGTCAGCAGCGCATCGGCGTGATCTTCCACATAAAGCCAGTCGCGCACATTTTCGCCCGCGCCGTAAACCGGAATGTCCTTGCCCTCCAGCGCGTTCAAAATGACCACCGGGATCAGCTTTTCGGGGAAGTGATAAGGCCCGTAGTTGTTGGAGCAATTTGTCAGCACCACCGGCAGCCCATAGGTCTCATGCCACGCCCGCACCAGATGGTCAGAGCTGGCCTTCGAGGCGCTATAAGGGCTGCGCGGATCATAGGGCGTGTCTTCGGTAAACTGGCCTTCTGCGCCCAGCGAACCATAAACCTCATCGGTGCTGATATGATGAAATCGAAAGCCCTCGGGCCGCCCCGCATCCTGCCAATAAGCGCGCGCGGCTTCGAGCAGATGGAAGGTGCCCAGCACGTTGGTTTCGATAAAGGTTGCCGGGCCATCAATCGAGCGGTCCACATGGCTCTCGGCGGCCAGGTGCATGATCGCATCGGGGCGGTGCGCGGCCAATACCTCATCAAGCGCGGCACGGTCGCGGATATCGGCCTGCACAAAGCTGTATCCCGGCGCATCGGCCACGCTGGCCACGTTTTCAAGGCAGGCGGCATAGGTCAGCGCATCGAGGTTCACCACCTCATGCCCCGCCGCGACCGCTTGGCGCACCACGGCCGAGCCGATAAAGCCTGCGCCCCCTGTGACCAACAGCTTCATACTGAACGCTCCCAGTTAAACGGGCTGTCAAAACCCTCAAAACCCGGCGCCGCCTCGTCCTTGGCCGAAAGGCACGGCACCGCACCGCCAAGGCCCCAGTCAATGCCGATTGCAGGATCATCCCAGATCAGCGCACCCTCGGTCTCGGGGGCGTAGTCATCGGAACATTTGTAGATGATCTCGGTGTTGGGCTGGCGGGTCACGAACCCATGCGCAAACCCTGGCGGAATCCACAGCTGCACGCCGTTTTCCGCCGTCAGATCCTCCCCCACCCACTGCCCGTAGGTGGGCGATCCCTTGCGAATATCCACCGCCACGTCAAACAGCGCCCCACGGCCACAGCGCACGAGCTTGGCCTGCGCCCTGGGTGGCGCCTGAAAATGCAACCCCCTCAGGGTGGGCGCGTCCACGCTGACAGAGTGATTGTCTTGCACAAAGTCCGCTTCCAGACCAAGCGCCGCCAGCTTGTTCTTGGCATAGGTTTCGGCAAAAAAGCCCCGGTTGTCCCCGTGACGAACCGGCGTAATCCTATAGACGCCGGGCAATGCCGTTTTTTCAACCTTCACGATTCGCGCGTCCTTCTGGCCATTGCCCGCAAACTCTGTGATTTGCACGAATTTCGGGTTGTGGCGGTCCTTAGCAGGTAGGCAGGGCACTGTCACCTATGCCCATTGCGCTTTCGAGCTATCAAGACAACTCGCGCAACACGCGCGCCAGCCCTTCGCGCCAATCCGGTCGAGGCAGGCCAAAGGCGGCTTCGGTGGCGCTGCAATCGAGCCTTGAGTTGGCCGGTCGCGCCGCCGGGGTGGGGAAATCGGCGCTTGTGATCGGGGTCACCTCGCAGACCACATCCGCCTGCGCAAAGATCTCTCGCGCAAAAGCCGCCCAGCTTACATCGGGCGCCCCGCTGAAATGGTAGGTGCCTGCCTTATGCGGTGCCTCGCACAGCACCCGCGCCATACGGATTGCAGCGCTGGCAATATCACCCGCCCAGGTTGGCCCGCCGTGTTGATCGTCTACAATCGCCAGCCGCTCCCGCTCGGCACCAAGCCGCAGCATGGATTTCACGAAGTTTCCGCCATGCGCCGAAAACACCCAGGAGGTGCGCATCACCGCCGCCGCGCCGCCTGCCTGCGCAATCGCCACCTCTCCGGCCAGCTTTGAGCGCCCATAGGCGTTCACCGGTGACACCCTGTCGCCCGGGGACCATGCCGCCTCGCCCGTGCCATCAAACACGTAGTCGGTCGAAATATGCACAAACGGCACGCCCCTGGCCGCGCAAGCCTCTGCCATCGCGCCCGGCGCTTCGCCGTTGATCACCGTTGCCAGCGCCTCTTCGGCTTCGGCCTTGTCAACGGCGGTATAGGCGGCAGCGTTCAGCACCGCGTCGGCTGTGCTGGCGGCAATCACGGCGGCACAGGCCGCAGGATCACTCAGATCACAGTCGCCACGCCCAAGCGCCTGCACCTCAAGCCCAGCGCCCGCCCATGCCAGCACCTCGCGCGCCACCTGGCCGGTCTGGCCAAACATCAAGAGCTTCACGCCATGTCCTCAAACCAGCGAAATGTTCGCGCCACACCCTCTTTCACGTCAAACTGCGGCTCAAAGCCCAGCTCAGCCTGCGCCTTGGTGATATCGGCGCAGTTATGGCGCACCTCACCTGGTAGCGCCTCCGCATGTTCGATCCGGGGTGCATTTGAGGGGGCGAGATCGGCCAATATCCCGGCCAACTGCAACACCGAGGTCGCAACGCCTGTGCCAAGCTGGTAGCACCCCTCCGCCTCGCGCCGGATCACCGCCGAAATCGCCGCGCTTATATCGTCAACGTAAATATAGTCGCGGGTCTGCTCGCCATCGCCATTCACCGTCATCCGGTTGTCCGCCAGAAGCTGGCGGCAGAAAGAAGGGATAACCCCGCCCTGCCGCCGCGCGTTTGGCCCATAAACATTGGAAAACCGCAGCGCCACGCACTTCATCCCGAACGAGCCGCGATACGCCGAAAGCAGCCCCTCCACCGCCAGCTTCGACGCCCCGTAAGGCGAAAGCGGCGCGGGCGGGGTGGCCTCGCTGATGGGGCCGTCATGATCACCGGCAACAGCGGCGGTCGAGGCAAAGATCAGCCGTGTTGCCGGGGTGTTGGTGCGCAAATGCTCCAGCAGCGTTTCGGTTTTGCCGACATTCTCAAAGAAGGTGCCCGCCGGATCGGCAATGCTGTCCTGCACCGAGCATTGCGCGGCCAGATGCACCACCACATCGGCCTTTTCTGCCATCGCCAACCCCTCGCGGGAGGCAAAGCAGCCCTCGCTCACATGATCAAAGGGCGCGCGCTCGGCCGGGGTAGACTCCTCCAGCCAGTCAACGGCAGAAATCTCGCTCACACTGCCTTCGCTGCGCAGGTAGGAGGCAAGGTTTACACCAATAAACCCAAGGCCCCCTGTGACCAAAACCTTCATCGGCGCACCGCCCCAAGGCCACGCGCTTGCAACTCTACAGTTATCGCTGCCCTGTCCAAGGTCCGCATTCTGCCGGTGCCCTCGCTTGTTCCCGGTCGCGTGATCCCGGCGGTTAAACAGCAAAATCGGGCCAAAGGTAAAGCCCAATCCCCGTGCCCTGGCGGCACCCCGCCTGCCCCATTCCCGGTGGTCTGGATGAGCTGCGACCGTCCCTTACCTGTGCGCCACTTGCCCCCAAATGGATCGCAGGCTGGAACGGCCGTCTGCATCATCATCGAGGTCAGCTATGCCCTTCCGCTACGGCAGCGGCGTGGAAACACCGGGGCAATTGTACGGCATTTGCCACCAATCGCGCAAATGGGGGCAGATTGTTGCGCGAGCCTAAACCCGCTCCGCCTTCGCCCTCAGCCGCGCCACACGGGCACCGGGCAGCGGCATCAGCTTCGCGGCGGTGAGGTAGATCAGGTAAAGATCAAAGCAAAAGCTCTGGCGCGCGTTGTAAAGGATATCCAACTCCGCCTTGCGCGGAATGCAGCGGGCCACATAAACCGCATTGGTCTGCTCGGCGCTGTCGGTGTCACGCAGCAGCATCTCTTCGTGGCTGTGGTAAATGATCGTGGCCAGCCCGGTGATTCCCGGCTTTGATTTCAGCACTTCGCCATAAATCTCGGGAAACATCTCAACATATTCTCGCATCGGCGGGCGCGGGCCAACAAAGCTCATATCGCCCTTCAGCACATTGAAAAGCTGGGGCAATTCATCCAGCCGCAACCGGCGCAGCTTGCGGCCCAGCGGGGTGATCCGCTCGGCCTTGTCGCCCCCCGAAACACCGCTCTCGGCCTCTTTTGACCCCTTTCGCATGGTGCGGAACTTGTAAAGCCTGAAGGGCTGACCGGGCGCTTTCATCCGCTCCGAGGTGTAAAGCGCCGGACGCCCGTCTTTCCACGCGATCGCGCACCACAACACGGCCAGCATCGGCAGGCCGGGGAGCAGCAGCACGAGCGCGAAGCTCACGTCAAAAATCCGCTTCGCCGTCACGCCCAGCCATCGCCTCCCTAGTCCTGCGCCCTTGCGGCCTTAGCCTGCAACCGCTGCCGGGTCGTCGCCCTTGTCCACCGTCATATCCGGGCGGCCAACGCAGCTATAGGCCTCAAAGCCCGCGGCTTCGGCATCTGCCGCCGAATATATGTTGCGCAGATCGGCCATGCGCGCGCTTGCCATGCTCTGCGCCATACGGCTCAGATCGAGCGCCCGAAATTCGTTCCACTCGGTGATCAGCACCAATGCATTTGCCCCCTCGGCGGCGGCGTAAGGGTCTTCCACCCAGTCCACGCCGGGCAGCAGCTTTTCGCCCTCATGGCGGCCCTGCGGATCAACCACCCGCACCTTGGCCCCACCGCCCACCAGCGCCGGCACAATGGTGAGCGACGGCGCATCGCGCATGTCATCGGTGTTGGGTTTGAAGGTGACACCCAGCACGGCAATCGTCTTGCCGTTGAAACTGCCTTCGCACAGGTCCCGCAGCTTCTCGATCATCCGCCGCTTCACCTCTTCGTTCACCATGATCACGGCTTCGGTGATCTCCTGAGGCACCGCGTGCTCCTGGCCAATCCGGGCCAGCGCCTTGGTATCCTTCGGGAAACACGAGCCACCATACCCCGGCCCCGCATGGAGAAACTTGTTACCGATCCGCCCATCCAGGCCCATCCCCTTGGAGACAGATTTGATATCAGCCCCCACCCGCTCGCAAAGCGCGGCAATCTCGTTGATGAAGGTGATCTTCGTCGCAAGGAAAGCGTTGGCGGCGTATTTGATCATCTCCGCGCTTTCCAGATCGGTGTAAACAACCGGGAAATCGCGCAGGAACAGCGGGCGGTAAATATCGCCCATTACCTCCTGGGCGCGCTCGGTCTCCACACCCACAACCACCCGGTCGGGGCGCATGAAGTCATCAATCGCGGCGCCTTCGCGCAGGAACTCGGGGTTGGACGCCACATCAAACTCATCCGTCGTGCGGGTTTTGTTGATGATCTCAAAGACCTTGCGGTTGGTGCCCACCGGCACCGTCGATTTGGTCACGATGACCGTGAAGCCCTTGATCGCAGCGGCAATTTCCTCGGCGGCGGCGTACACATAGCTTAGGTCCGCATGGCCATCACCGCGCCGCGTGGGCGTGCCCACCGCGATGAATACCGCATCCGCATCCGCCACAGCCTCGGTCAGATCACCGGTGAAAGCCAGGCGGCCGGCGGCCACGTTCTTCTCCATCAGCACATCGAGGCCCGGCTCATAAATCGGCACCTCGCCGCGGTTGAGCTGGGCAACCTTCTCGGGGTTCTTGTCCACGCACACCACAGTGTGGCCGAAGTCCGAGAAGCAAACACCCGAAACCAGCCCCACATACCCGGTGCCGATCATCGCAATCTTCATTCGTTTACCCTCGCAAATACCGGTTTGCCCTGTCCGACCTTCAATGCGCTTTTGCGGCGCAGAAAGTCAACTTGTGCAGCAGTGTTTCCCCAGATGCGCCTTATTTCGGCCCCACCCATGCGGCCTATATGACAACAGCTTTCGGGTGGGGATCCGAAGCACTGAGGTAACCGATGCATAAGGCACTGCCCTTGGCCGCTGCGGCCATCGCCATTCTCATCGTTCTGTCTCCCGCTGCCGCTTCGGCCTGCACCCGCGCTCCTGTTGCCGGTGCCCAGGCCACGCTTCAGCCCGGACAGATCAACCAGACCCTGCTTGACGCATCCATTGCGTCGGAGGTCAATTTCCAACGGTGCCGCTTGGGCCTTCGCCCGCTTGGCAAGGCGCCCGCCCTGCAACGCACCGCCAGTGAGCACGCCAGTTGGATGGCCCGTAAGGCCAAACTGAGCCACAAAAGCACGCGTCCGGGCCGGGCCACCGTCAAGGCGCGCATCCTGTCTTCGGGGCTTAAAGTCCGCCGTGGCTCGGAAAACATCGCCAAGGTCGCGCTCTACAAGGTTGAAGAGGCAGGTGGCTACCGGATCGTCAACGCTTCCGCCTGCCAGTTCGCCAGCCGTTCCGGTGCTCCGATCCCGCGCCACACCTATGGCTCGCTTTCGCGCTATGTGGTCGGCCTTTGGATGAAAAGCCCACATCACCGGGTCAATATCGTTGACCGCAAAGTCTCAATCGCGGGCACCGCCGCTGCCATTGATCCGCGTGGCAGAAACTGTGGGTCGATCTATCTTGCGCAAAATTTCGCCGGTTGAGGGCGAAATAGCTGCAAAAAAGTCACCCAAAACCCCTTGGTACCGGGTTCTTCTTGATTTTTGACCCCCCTGTGTCACTTAGGAATCAAAGGCCGGGATAACCTCGGTTTTGTGATTCTGATGTGGAGACAACATGATCAAGCTCGCAACCGCCGCCACGCTGGCACTTGCCATGAGCACCTCGGCTTTTGCTGGTGGTTATCAGGAACCTGTGCTTGAAGGCGAAGTCTTCGTTGATGAAGGCGGTTCTTCGTCTGCATCCATGGGCTCGCTCGGCAACGGTGCCGTCATCGGCGGCGTGCTCGCCCTGGCTCTGATCGTTGCGCTCGCTTCGGATGATGACAGCGACGACGATCGCGGCCCAGTCGGCGCCGTTCGCCAGTAAATCCACCACCGGTTGAAGCCCGTAACTGAGTTTCAATCCTTTTGAATTGAAATGCCCCGTGCAAATGTGCTCTAAACGGGACAGATAACATGAGGTACAGACTAATGAAAAAGCTTCTCGTAACCACCGCCGTCACCGTCGCCATGGCCTCTTCGGCCTTCGCTGGTGGCTATCAGGAACCCGTGCTTGAAGGCGAAGTCTTCGTTGATGAAGGTGATTCTTCGTCCGCTTCCATGGGTTCGCTCGGCAACGGTGCCGTCATCGGCGGCGTGCTTGCTCTGGCTCTGATCGCTGCTCTGGCTTCCGACGACGACAGCGACGACGACTGATATCCCGTCCGGGATTTCAGCCCAAACTTATAGAAAGCGCCGTGCAGAAATGCGCGGCGCTTTTCTTTTGGGCATAAGCTCGGCGACGGTGCCGTGATCGCCAGCCTCGTCGCGCTCGCGGCCCGCACCTCGGGTGACGACGGCGAAATCGGCACCGAAGTTCCTCACTGCCCGCAGGCCTTGCCGCCTGCCCAACGCGGCCCGTCCTCAGTTGGTTGGGGCGTAGTCCGCATCATACCATGAAACAAAGGCCTTCACGCCCTCATCCAGCGAGGTTTGCGGCAGTTGTCCAACCAGCGCATTGAGCAGCCCGGTGTCTGCCCAGGTGGCCGGAACATCGCCGGGCTGCATCTCCATCAGGTTCTTCTCAGCCGTCTCGCCAAGGGCACGCTCGATAGAGGCAATGAACTCGCCCAGCTCAACCGGCGCAGCGTTGCCAATGTTCACCACACGCCAGGGCGCGACGGGTGAAACACTGTCATGCGCAATCTCGGCGCGGCCCTCTCCGGGGGCTTGCGGCGCGGCCTCGATCAGGCGGCGAATCCCCTCCACCAGATCGGTGATATAGGTGAAATCGCGGCGCATCTTGCCGTGGTTATACACATCAATCGGCTGACCTCCGCGAATCGCCTTCACGAACTTGAACAGCGCCATATCAGGCCGCCCCCACGGACCATAAACCGTGAAGAACCGGAACATGGTGATCGGCAGCCCATACAAATGCGCGTAGCTGTGCGCCATCGCCTCATTGGCCTTCTTGGTGGCGGCGTAAAAGCTCATCTGGTGATCGGCGCGATCGGTTTCAGCGTAGGGCATCTCGGTGTTGGCGCCATAAGCCGATGAGGTTGAGGCCATCAGCATATGTTGGGGCGGGTGGGCGCGCGCGGCTTCGAGCAGGCGGAAGGTGCCAATCAGGTTGGCCTCCACATAGCTCTCCGGCGCTTCGATCGAGTAGCGCACCCCGGCCTGCGCGGCGAGGTGAATCACCACCTCTGGCGTGTGCTCGGCCATCAGCGCTTCCAGCCGCCCCGGCTCTTCCAGCCGCGCCTCAACGGCGGTGAACCCTTCAGATTGCATAAGCCGCTGGTGCCGCCGTTGCTTGAGGGTGACATCGTAGTAATCGGTCATCGCATCCAGCCCGATCACCTTGAAGCCATCGTCAAGCAGGCGGCGCGCGGTGTGGTAGCCAATAAACCCGGCGGTGCCGGTCACGAGGGCGGTGCGTTGAGCCATTATTGTGATCCGTCTTTGTCAGGGGCGCAGCAGCGATACCGCGATATAGCCGTTGTCATTGCCCAGCCACTGGCGCGATTGCCAAATCGTGCCGCCGCCGCTCACCCAGTAGATATTGGTGAATGTGGTGCCGCCACTGGTACTGCGGCAGATTTCGATCATCCGTTGCGTCTGCACATTGCCGCGTGTGGCGGTGGGGATGGTCTCGGCCTGATCGCGGCTGACACGGCAGGCAAAACTCAGCCCAACCTCCTGCCAATCGCCCGTCAAAAAGCGCATCACCCGCTGGCCTTGCCCGGCGCTGCGGGCGCGCACCAGCCGGGCGGTTTCATCCACGCTGGAGGACATCAGATCACCCCCCAACCCCCGGCTGGAGGTGATGATCCCGCCGCGCAGCGTGAGCGTTTGCCGCTCTGTGGTGGTGTAGGTCATGTAGCCTGCGCGGTTTTCCTGCTCACCGAGCACTGCCACCTGCTTGCCGTCGTTCAGCAGCGCCAGCAGCGCCGATCCCTTCACCCGCTTCAGCGCCAGCGGCACCAGTTGCGCTACTTGTGCGTCTGTCTGGGCACCGCCCTTGTTGTCCCCCTTCGAAACGGTCTTGCGCAGCACCTGCGTGATGTCTTTCAGCAGCGTATTGCCCGCGCCCCGGTTCGGGTCATTGCCGCAGCCCGCAAGGGCGAGGGTCAACGCAAGGGGCAGGGCCAGAAACGCGCGGGTCAGGGTCATCTGTTTCATCATCTCCAGAACCGGCCCCAGCTGGCCTCAAGATCGGGCTCATGGGCCTCACGCACGGTTTCATAAAGCCGCCCGTTCACCGATAGCTTCGCGCCACCATCGCGGCTGAGCGAGCGCAGCACAGTGCTGGACGCCGCGCGCGTCGGCTTGCCGTTGAAATAGCTCAGCGGAACGGTAATGCGGATGCCCTTGTCATAAGAGCCTTCGCCAAATTCCTCTGCGGTCACGTCGGTCTTGGTCACATAGGCCCCAATCCGCCAGCCGTTGGCAAACTCGCGGTCAATCGCCAGGGTCGCCCCCCAGTCACCGGCCAGGTAGCGGCCCACATCAAGCGTACCGTGAAAGCCGTTGCCAAAGGCATAGTAGGCCGAGGCATGGCCGGTCACGACCTCATAATCGAGAAACGAGAATTGCTGATCGTAATCGCGCTGCTTCACCCAGTTCACCTCGGCGCCAAAGGCAAGGCGGCTATCAACCGGTTTCCACAAAACCTCACCAGACACACCGGCAAACATCGGCTCAAGCAGGCCCGCGGTAAGGCGGCTGTAAAGGTCGGGTCCGGGGCGGCCATAGTGGGCAAGCGTCAGGTGGGAAATCGCGGTTTCACCTTCGGCCGCGTATAGCGCCGCATCAGAGCGCACATGCTGCAATACCGAGTTTGAGGTCTGGTCACTATCTTCAATGTTGCCCGCCAGCTTTTGCACAATCGCCCCCGAAAGCACGAGGCCGGGGCTAATGTCATACTGCGCGGCAAATTGCACCCCAAGCTGCCCGCGCACCGGCTCATCGGGATCAAACGCCGAGAAGGTCACACTTGGGCTGACCGACCATGTAAACCGCGGGTATTGGCCATCCGCAGCCACCAGATTTGCGGGCGCGGGGCCTGCGGCATCTTCAACTCTGGCACGCGCCAGGATCGCGGAGGAGGGCGCTTGCTCCAGCGCCTCCAGATCGCTGCGCTTCAGCGTTACCTTCGATCTCGGTACACCGTTGGAAACCGGCACCAGCACAAAGGTTTCAACCGAGGCGGGCAAGGCGCGGGTCATGATCCGCGCGGTGCGGCCAATCGCCTGCGGCTCGGCCCCGTAGCGGTTGTTGCGGTAGCGCACTTCGGCACGGGTGCCGCTCACGGCGAGCGATTCCAGCGTTACGCCTTCCTTGGCCATCGCCTTTGAAAGCACCCGCCGGATTGCCGGGGCCGAGGTGCTGTCAGCCGCCCAATCCTGGCTCCATGCGTCCGGGTCAGAGCGCCGCGCCGGGCGTCCGCCCACAGGCAAGGGCGCGTTCTCGTTTGCGGCCCCTGCGGCGGGTTTGCGCGGGTTGGCCGAAAAGCTGAGCTGCACCGCCATCTCCGAGCCGCGCAAGTAGGCCGCCTGCACATGCACATTGTCACGGACGCGATAATCCACGCCAAAGTTCCACGCGCTTTCAGGCTCGATGAAGGTATTGCCAGCCTCGTCATCATATCCTGCGGTCGAGTATTCGGCCTTCAGGGTCAGCCGGTCACTGGCCTGCCACGAGATGCCGCCAAACACCGCCGCATCCCCCTTGAACCAGCTTCCCGCATTCAAATCGCCGCCCTCTTCGCCCGGCACATAGGCGTCGCGCACCGCGTCCGAAAAGCCAAGCCCGCCGTATTTGGCCAAGCCCCCCCAGCCAAGGCCCGCCGAAACGCGCAGGTTGGGCAGCACCGATTTGGTGGCCACGATATACTCACCGCTGTAAATCCCGGTGCCCAGAAAGTCTTGCAGGCCAACCGCGACGGCAGGGCGATATTGCCCCTCATCCAGCAGTTGGAATTTCAGATCAAAGCTGCGGTCAAACAGATCGTCGCCATCGGCGTAGTAGCCCGTAAAGCGCGAGTAGCGGAAGCTCCCGGTCACGCGCGGCGCGATCTGAAAAGTCAGCGTGTTGCGCATCTGATCACCAATGCGGGTGACGCTGGCGGTGATTTGCGCATCTTCCTGCATCTCGGCGCTCGGCATCTGCAACAGGCCCGGCGTGCCAAACAGGTTCAGGCTTTCCGTTATCAACGGTTCAGGCGAAGCCGGGCTCGCCAGCCCCAAGACCAGCGCCGCCATGCTCCCTGAGCTGCTCCACCGCAGAATTTGTGCCAAAACCTGCCCCTTTTGCCCGCGTTTCATCCCGTGGGTCACTATAGCCACGCGGCGCGGCGCACAAAGACAAAGGCCACGCGTCGTGCAAAATGTCGCTTAATGTCGCTCACCTGCATCGCCATCGGTGGGTTAATCGGCCCAGCAATCCCCCGGCACCAGCCACACGGCTTGCGGCCGCTTGCGATAGGCCCCCTGCGTGGGCTGCAAGGTGCCAATCTCCCTGGCCCCTTCGCAGGCGGGCGGCCCTGCCTGCGCGGTGACAAAAAGCACCTCGCCCGCGCCGCCGGGATAGCTCATATGCTGCACATAATGGTTGGGCGGGCGGCCCGGTTGCGGTTTGGCAAACACCGCCACACCCTCGGGCGCCGGGCTGCTCACCCCTTGCCCCTGCACGCGGTAAACAAGGTCGGCCAGCACGTCGCGGTCATCGGCAACCACCGTGCTCACCCCCGCCATTTTGGCCAGCTCAAACACCTGCGTGCTCATCGCCTCGCGGCCCACATAGCGGCCCAGCAACAGCGTTTTGCCATCAAGGCTCAGGTGGCTGGCCTGCGTGGTGGCCAGCGGCAAAATCACCGCGAAAGCCGCGCCAATCGCAAGGCTCGCGCCTATCCACAGCCGCCCCGCGCGCAGCAGCGCAGGCGCGGCCACAAGGCTTGCGGCCAGATAGGCGGCAGCGGCCCAGTTGGCATAGGCTTTTGAAAGCAGCGCCTGCCCGCAGACCAGCAGCACAATCGGCACGGCAAACCACAGCAATAGCCTGGTCGCCTCTTCCTGCCGCTTCCACCGCGCCACCGCCCAGATCAGCGCGCCAAGGCACAGCGGGCCAAACACGATGAACTGGCTGCCAAAGAACTCCCCCAGCGATCCCCAGTTGAGCGCCGCTTTTGCGCCGGGGTCGCGCACCCAATCGGCGTTGTCCATGGTGTGCTCAAAGGTCGAAAGCCCGTTCTGAATGTTCCACAGGATGTTGGGCGAGATCACCACGATTGCCGCCACCAGCGCCATCACCGCATGGCGCGGCGCGGGCCGGGCAGCGGGCATCGCAAGCGCGGCCAATGCGGCGCAGAGCACGTAATACACCCCGGCATATTTCGCCATCACCGCCGCGCCCAGCGCCACACCCGCCAGCACCGCCGCGCCGCCGCTCTTTTCGTGCAGCACCCGCACCCAGGCCCAAAGCGCCACCGCGAGGAAGGGGAACATGATCGTATCGGTCGAGATCAAAAAGCTGCCGACGCTCACCAACGGCAGGGTGATGTAGGTTGCCGCCACCGCCAGCGCCTCTCGCCGCCCCCAAAGCTCTGCCGCCAGCCCGCCAAGGATCAGCGCGGTTGCGCCATGAAACACCGCCGCCGGGGCGCGCAGCCAAAAGGCGCTGTCGCTGCCCGCAAGCTCTGTCACGGCCCTCAGCACCCAGCCAATCAGCGGCGGCTTGGAGTAGTAGCCAAACTCGATCGACTGGCCCCAAAGCCAGTATTGCGCCTCGTCAACAAACACCTCCGCCTCGGCGAAGGGCAGCAGCGCGAGGCGAAACAGCACCACCGCACCCACCAGCGCCACCGCCGGGCCAAACCATCCGCGCCGCGCCTCAGGCATCGCGCTTCTCGGCATAAATCAGGTAAAGATTGCGCAGGTAAATGAAGAGCCCCATCGACTGGCCAAGCACAAATACCGGGTCTTGCCGATAAAGCGCATAAGCCAGCAGCACCGCCCCGCCGCCGATGGAAAACCACCAGAAGGCCAGCGGCACCACCGAGCGGCGCGCCCGCTCACTGGCGATCCACTGCACCAGAAACCGGCCCGTGAACAAAAGCTGCCCGCCAAGCCCGATCAGCACCCACCAGAACTCGACCCAAGTGTCGACGTGCAGCATCCCGAACAGCCACTCAGCCATCCTCACCGCCCCCGGGTTTCACCTCTTCGGGGGCTTGCGTCTTGCGGCGGCGGATCAACCACGCCACGCCCAGCAAATCCGACACGCCCACAATCGCGCGGCCAAAGTTGGTGTATTTCGATTGCCCCGCCGCGCGTTCGGCGTGGGTCACATCCACCAGCGCAATCTCCCAGCCGTCACGCTTGAACAGCGCGGGCAGATAGCGGTGCATATGGTTGAAAAACGGCAAGCCCAGAAAGGCATCGCGGCGAAAGCCCTTCAAGCCGCAGCCGGTATCGCGCGTGCCGTCCTTCAGGATCCTGGCCCGCAGGCCATTGGCCAGCTTCGAGGCCCAGCGCTTGCTCGCGGTATCCTGCCGCGCCACTCGCTGCCCGGCCACCAGCGCCAGCTTACCGATGTCATCGGCGAGCAGCGGCTTGAACAGTTTTGGCAGTTGGTCCGGCGGGTTTTGCCCGTCACCGTCCAGCGTGCAAATGATCTCGCCCCTGGCCGCCCTCACGCCCGAATGCACCGCCGCGCTTTGGCCCGCCGGGGCCGCGTGGCGCAGCACCCGCACCCTCGGGTCCGCCCTGGCCAAGCCCTCAAGCACCGCTCCGGTGCCATCGGTCGAGCCATCGTTCACCGCGACCACCTCGAACGCCACGCCTTCGCCCTCGCAGGCGGCGCAAATGCCCTTGATCAGCGGAGACGCGTTTTCGGCCTCGTTCATCATCGGGATCACGACGGATATCCGGGGAAGGCTCCCGCCCGCGCTCATGGCGGCGTCAGCTCCGCACCAGCGTGTCGCCCAGCGCCAGCACCGGCTCCAGCACGATCGTGGTGCCACCGCCCTCGCCCGCCGCATCGCCACTTTCGTTGCGCTCTTGCACGATCCGGGCCGCAGCTTCGCCGATCTCGCGGCGGCAGGCGTCCATGGTGGCGAGCTTTTGCGGGAAGGCATCCAGCATCTCAACCCCGTTAAAGCCCGCCAACCCCACTTCGCCCGGCACGTCAATTCCGGCGGTGAGGCAATGCAGCATCCCGCCCGCGCCGATCATGTCATTGGAATAATAGATGAAATCCAGCTCCGGCGTGCGCTTCAGCATGGTTTCGGTCATCTGGCGGCCCTTGGCGAGGCCCGAGCCACCAGCGTAAAATTTCTTGTCGATGATCTCCAGCCCAGCCTTCGCCAACCCGCCGGTGAAGCCCTCAAACCGCTTCCTTGCGCGGTGGTCGAGCGGCATCTTGGTGCCTGCAAACCCTATGTTCTTGTAGCCCGCCCCGGCAATCGCCTCGGCCATCATGCGGCCCGCGCGGCGGTGCGAAATGCCCACCATGCTGTCAATCGGCTCACCGTCCACATCCATGATCTCAACCACCGGGCAATCGGCGTTGCCCAGCATGGCGCGCGCCGCCTCGGTATGCTCCAGCCCGGCAATGATCACCCCCGAGGGCCGCCAGGACAGCATCTCATACAGCACCTTCTCGGCCCGTTCCGGCTTGTAGTTGGTGACACCCACCACCGGCTGAAGCTCGGTATCCGCCAGCACATTGCCGATCCCTGTCATCACCTCGGGGAACACCATGTTGGAAAGCGACGGGATGATCACCGCCACAAGGTTCACCCGGCTTGAGGCCAGCGCCCCGGCGATCTTGTTGGGCACGTAACCCAGCCGCTTGGCGGCGGCGAGCACCTTTTCGCGGGTGGCCTGGCTCACATCGCCCCGGTTGCGCAACACACGGCTCACCGTCATCTCGCTCACACCGCTGGCTTCAGACACATCGCGCAGGGTGAGCGGGCGGCGGGGGGGCTTGGTGGGTTTGGGCATGTCGGTTGGCACGTTGGGCACCTTTCTCGGAGCTGTTACGCCTTGATTATCCCCATTTGCGCCCGCTGTCCAAGCGGTAGCCGTCCGCCCCGGCCAATGCCGCCCATCATGGTGGCGGTTTCAGGGCCAAACCCTGCTTCCGCAGACCTCATCCACGGGGGAAAACACGCATAAACGCGGTTCAGGCAGATCAGCAACGCCACACCTATTGCAGCGGGGTCGCGGCGGTAAATCTGGTTCGCAAGGCAAGCCCGGCGCCTCTTGGGCGCGCTCCGGCCTCACCCAATGCCGCCCTCCGGCTCAATCGTGCCGCGCTTGGCCAAAGCGCGGGCCAGCAGCCACACGCCCAGCGCCCAGGCCGCGCCCAGCATCCAGCCGGCCAACACGTCAGAGGGCCAATGCACGCCCAGATACACCCGGCTAAGCCCCACCATCACCGTCACCACAATTGCCGCCGCAAAGTAAAACACCTTCAGCCGCATTCGCTTTTCCACCCGCGCGATCATCACCGCAATTGTCAGGTAGGTGACCGCCGCCATCATCGAATGCCCCGAGGGGAAGGAGGCCGTTGCCGCATCCACCGCATGTGGCACCAGGTCGGGCCTTGGCCGCGAGAACCCCGTTTTCGCAAGGTTCGAAATCAGCAAGCCACCCATCACCGCAACCCCCATGAACAGGGCCGAACTGCGCTGGCGATGCAGCAGCAACAGCATCAGCACCGTCAGGGTGATCAGCGTCAGCACACTCACCCCGCCCAGCGCCGTAAGATCGCGCATCGCGATCTCCACATGCTCGCCGCCTATCGGGTTTGAAACGTCACCGGGGGTGCGCAGCGCCAGCAGCACCCGCTCGTCAAACCCGCCCAGATCACCCTCCAGCATCTCATCGGCCAGCGCCACAAAGCTCCAGAGCGCCCCGGCCACCACAAAGATCGCCACCAACGTCACAACCTCGAAGCGCTTGAGAAAGCTGAGAAGAATGGCAGGAATTTTCATGGCTCGGCCCTGTAAAATTGCAATGTCACCGAAAGATCGCGGCATCAGGCGCAGAAAGCAACCGATGCGCCAGCGGGCCATCATGCAAGGACGGGGGAACCGCACATTCCCCCGGCGATCCCGTTGGGGGCGGCGTTAAAGCTCGATATCCGGCAGGCTATCGAGGGCCTGCCCAAGCGCCTCGCCCCACCCATCCGAGATGCGGCGAAAATCGGCATCGTCCACTTCAATCCGCTTGCTCAACCCGCTCTTCAGCGAGTTAGCTTCGTAAAGCTGCACATCCAGCGGCATCCCCACGGTGAGGTTCGCCTTGATGGTTGAATCAAAGCTCACCATCAGCAGCTTGATCGCCTCGGCAAAGGTCATCTCCGGGCGATAGGCCCTTACCAGAATGGGCCGGCCATATTTGGTTTCCCCGATCTGAAAGAACGGCGTGTCGTCGCCCGCCTCAATGAAGTTCCCCTCGGGATAAATCATGAAAAGCCGCGGATCGCTGCCCGCGATCTGGCCGCCCAGGATCAGCGTGGCGTTGAATTTGCTGTCAGCCCGCATTCCCACGTCGGCTTGAAGGGCAATCACATCGCGCAGACATGCCGCAATGAGCCGCGCCACCTGAAACATGCTTGGCGCTTCCAGCACCGAAGGAGAGCGCTCGCTGGGGGCCTTGGTGCGCTCTTCCAGCAGGCTCACCACCGCTTGCGTTGTAGCAAGGTTGCCCGCCGACATCAGGGTAATCACCCGATCTCCGGGCACGTCCCACGTGTGGCTTTTCTTGAAAATGCTGATGTTATCAACGCCCGCATTGGTGCGGGTGTCCGACATGAAGACAAGCCCGCAATCGAGCTTCATTCCCACGCAATATGTCATTTTTGTCCTGCCCGGCTCTTACTGCTGCGAAATGTCCAGTTCAACGGTGAGCACCTCGCCCTCGCCGCCAATTCTGGTGCCAGTTACCGGAGCAGCATCCCCATAGTCCAGCCCTGTTGCAACGCGAACATAGCGCGTATCGGGGGAAACCTTGTTGCTCACGTCAAAGCCCACCCAGCCCAGGCCATCCACATGTGCCTCGGCCCAGCCGTGCATGGCGTCCTGATCGGTGCGGTCATCCAGCTTGAGATAGCCCGAAACATAACGCGCCGGATGCTTCAAATGGCGCGCGGCGGCGATGAACACATGCGCCTGATCCTGGCACACGCCGCACCCCTCTTCGAGCGCCCGCTCGGCGGTCCAGTCCGGTTCCGAGGTGTTGATCTGGTATTTCACCGCCTCATGCACCGCGCCAAGCAACGCGTGAAGCTGATCCAGCCCCTCCTTGCCAGCCACCCCGCGGGCAAGATCACGCACCTTTGGCCCCACGCGCGTAAGCGGGGTAGACCGCTCAAACAGCCACACCGGCGCCGGGCCTTCATGCGGGCCAGTCACCCCCGACGCATCCTGCATCTCCACCTCGCCCTCGCTTGAAAGGATAAGCTCGGTCGCGCCGGGGGCGATGCTGATCAGTTCCACCACATTGCGGTGGTGATCCTCGTATTGCAGCTCTTTCTCGCCGCCAGCCACCTTGGTTTTCCAGTTCAGCACGGTCTGCGCCCTGTGGCTCTTGGGCGTTTTGCGCAGCTGTTCCAGCCCGTAAACAACAGGCTCGGTGAAGCTGTACTTCGTGACGTGGCGAATTTTGAGGCGCATTCTGTCTCGTTTGCGGCTGGATCTGTCGGAACGGCTTTACTGGTAGAAGCGAAAATCAATCTCGATCTGTCGGCTCAGCTCCCCGAGCGAGATCAGGATGTCCTGAATATACTCGTGCAGACCATAGTCGAAAACATTGTCGATGTCATTCTCTCGCAGCCTGCGGCACAGCGCTTCGGCCTTGTCGCGGGCCAAACAGCCGCTGCCGTAGTCATGGGCAATGAAGTTGAGGTTCTCCATCAGCCGGTTGGCGCAAAAGTAAAGACTGCGGGGCATCCGCCCGTCACGCACCAGAAAGCTGGCAATGTCGCGCGGGTTGGTGTCATGGCCATAAACCGCGCGGTAGCCGCTGTCGGCGGAGACAGAGCGCAGGATGGTTTCCCACTGCACATTGTCGAGGCTGGAGCCCACCGCAAAGGAAGAGGGCAGCAGCACATAGTATTTCACATCCAGAATGCGGGCGGTGTTGTCGGCCCGTTCCAGAAAGGTGCCGATGCGGCAAAAATCGTAGATGTCATTGCGCAGCATGGTGCCATGGGTCGCGCCGCGCACAAGGCCGGTGCGCTGGCGGATCACTTCAAGCACGCTGGGCAGATCGCGCTCGTTCACCTTGCGGCGCAGCAGCTCCTTCATCTCCATCCAGCAGCCGTTCATCGCCTCCCACACTTCATGGGTCAGCCCGGTGCGCACAAGGCGGGCATTGTTGCGTGCACTCTCCAGCGAGCGCAGCACCGACGAGGGGTTATCCTTGTCGCGCAACATCCAGTCGATCACCGCATCCTTGGACAGCTCGTCGTATTTCTCGAAATACCCCAGATCGACCGAGGCCGTCTGCATGATCGAGGCCCACTCATCGGCATCATCCGCCGAGCGGGTGAGGGCAATGCGCTGGCCCGTGTCGATCACCCGGGTAATGTTTTCGGCCCGCTCAAGCGAGCGGAACATCCAAAACAGCCCCCCTGCGGTTTTCCCAAGCATGCCCTAGTCCTCCAGCACCCAAGTGTCCTTGGTGCCTCCGCCCTGGCTGGAATTCACCACCAGCGAGCCCTTTTGCAGCGCCACCCGCGTCAGCCCGCCGGGGGTAATGTTGATCCCCTCCGGGCTGACCAGCACAAAGGGGCGCAGGTCTACGTGGCGCGGCGCAAGGCCCTTTTGCGTCATGATCGGCACCGTCGAAAGGCTCAGCGTGGGCTGCGCGATGTAGTTGCTCGGTCTGGCTTGCAGCTTCTTGCGGAACTCGGCGATGTCTTTCTTGGTGGCTGTCGGGCCAATCAGCATCCCGTATCCGCCAGAGCCATGCACCTCTTTCACAACCAGATCCTTGAGGTTTTCCAGCACGTATTTCAGGCTGTCAGCATCGCTGCACCGCCACGTTGGCACGTTCTGCAAAATTGCCTTCTCGCCGGTGTAAAACTCAACGATCTCAGGCATGTAGCTGTAAATCGCCTTGTCATCGGCAATGCCGGTGCCCGGTGCGTTGGCAATGGCAATGTTTCCGGCGCGGTACACATCCATGATCCCCGGCACGCCAAGGGCGCTATCGGGGTTAAAGTTGAGCGGATCAAGAAATTCGTCATCAACCCGGCGATACAGCACATCAATCGGCTTGTAGCCCCGCGTGGTGCGCATGGCGACGCGGCCATCAACCACCCGCAAATCATGCCCTTCCACCAGTTCCACACCCATGCCATCCGCGAGGAAAGCATGCTCAAAATAGGCGCTGTTGTAGCTGCCCGGCGTCAGCACGGCGACAGTGGGCGTCCCCTCGGTGTTGGCCGGCGCGCAGGCCCGCAAGGACCGCAGCAGCGAGCGCGGGTATTGGCTCACCTTCTGCACCCGCGTTTTCGAGAAAAGCTCGGGGAACATCTTGAGCATGGTTTCGCGGTTTTCGAGCATGTAGCTCACACCGCTGGGCGTGCGGGCATTGTCTTCCAGCACATAAAATTCATCATCGCCCGTGCGCACCAGATCAATGCCCACGATATGCGTATACACCCCGCCCGGCGGCGTCACACCGGCCATCTCGGGCAGGTAGGCATCGTTGTGCTGGATCATCTCACGCGGCACACGCCCCGCCTTGATGATCTCCTGGCGGTGGTAAATGTCATAGAGAAAGGCGTTGATCGCCCGTACCCGCTGCTCGATCCCGCGTGTGAGCTTCGTCCACTCACTGCCCGAGATGATTCTCGGCACAATGTCGAACGGGATCAGCCGTTCCTCGGCCGCCGATTGCCCATACACGTTAAAGGTGATGCCCGTCAGGCGAAAAACCTCTTCGGCTTCGCGCTGCTTGGCTCTCAGTCGCGCGGGGTCTTCCCCGTCATACCACTGGCCGAATACCTCGTAGGGGCGGCGGAGCTTTTGGCTCTCCGGATCGCGTCCCCACATTTCATCAAATGTCCCCGTCATTGCTCCGAGTATCTAAGCTGCGCGCCGGATTTACAAAGTGAATTGACATGATGACAGGAAATTAGCGAACTTGTGCTGAAAATTTAAGCAGCCGGCAGGGCGCGCAGGAAGGCGGCCATGGCCACGACGGCCTGGCCAAGATCACCCGGCGTGGCGGATTCTTCGGGGCGGTGGCTCAGGCCCCCCTTGCAGCGCAGGAACAGCATCGCAATCGGGCAAAGATCGGCCATGGCGCTGGCATCATGTGTTGCCCCCGAGGGCAGCTCCATCCCCTTACCACCGGTTGTGCGCATCGCCCCGGCCAGCACCTTGCGCAGCTTTGCATCACAGGGCGCGGCGGGTTGGTGATAGCTGCGACGCATCTCCAGCCCCAGCCGCATCTCTTTGGCGGTGGCCTGCGCAAAACGGGTCAGCGCCGCGCCAGCCTGTTCGCGCAGAGCATCGTCTTCGGAGCGGAGTTCAATCGTCAGCCGCACTTCGCCCGGCACCGCGTTCACCGCATTCGGGGCAAGCTCCAGCGCCCCAACCGTGCCGCGCAATTGGGGCGTGCTTCGTGCCAGCCGGTTCACCTCTGTCACCAGCGCAGCCGCCCCCACCAACGCATCCTGGCGCCCCTCCATCGGCAAGGTGCCCGCATGGCCGGTTTCGCCCCGAAGGCGCACCTGATGCCGCTCGATCCCGCAGATCGCGGTAACAACGCCCAGCGCCTCGCCCGCCCGTTCCAGCACCGGCCCCTGCTCGATATGCGCTTCAAGGTAGCCAATCGCCTTGGCCGGATCACGCGCCAGCGCCGGGATGCCCTCCGGGTTCACCCCGAATGCCTCCATCGCCGCGCGCATCGGCTCTCCGGGGGCGAGCGTTGCCATATCGTTGCTGCCCGCCAGCGCCCGCGATCCCACCAGCGCCGTCGGAAAGCGCACGCCTTCTTCATCGGCAAAGGCGCAAACCTCCACGGCAAAAGGCAGCTCCACGCCCTCTTGCGCCAGCAGTTCCACCGCCAAAATCGCCAGCACCACGCCAGCGATGCCATCATAAGCGCCGCCGTTCGGCACGCTGTCCTGATGTGAGCCCAGGTAAAAGGTGCGCCCCTCGCCTTTGCGGCCAATCAACGTGGCGGCGGCATCCAACTGCGGCACCAACCCGGCAGCCGTCATCATCCTCGCAAGGTAAACCAGCGCCGCGCGGTGCTCTGCGGTATAGGGCAGCCGCGTCACCCCCGGCCCGCCTGCCGAGATCTTTGCCAGTGCGCGCAAATGCGCCTCCGCCCGCTCCCCCCAGCGCTGCGCCACGGCGCTCATCCCTTCAGCACGCGATAGGGGTCTGCCGGGGTTGGCACCTGGCTCGCCCATTTGGCATAGTCACCGCTCGTCGCTCGCTCCAGCAGGGCGCTCAGTGCTTCAATCGGCGCTTCGGCATAGTCAATCCGCAGGGTGAGCGGCGCTTCGTCTTCCCGCAGCACCAGCAGCGCGGCTGAACTCAGCCCGCGAATGTCCCCACCCGCCGCCTGCGCCTCTGCCAGCCCTGTAATCAGCCGCTCGGGCAGGCTGCCTTTGCCGTTTTCATAGCCGCCAATCAGCGCCTCCAGCACCGTTGGCCGCTCCAGCATATTGCCCGCCGCAATCCCGCTGGCGCAAGCAAGGCTGGCCACTTCGGGGGTGTTCCTGCCCCCATCATGGCTCGCCACCCGCCCGCGCATGTCCAGCACTGTAAGCTGGCGCCAGTCGCGCCCCTCATCCGGCGCAACCACCGCCTCTATGGCCTCGGTCGGGCTTTGGCCGCCTGCGATACCGTCCAGCACCGACTCACCCCAAATGGTTGAAGGGGCCGCGCCCTGGCTGGCGCTCATTCCGGTGCCCCACCGGCCCCGGAGCACCCATCCGCCCACGCAAAGGCTGCCGGTGGCGGCCACCCCGGCGATGGCGTTTGTTTGTGCATCTCTTACGAGAAGTGAGAATGTCATGGGCGAAACGTAACTCCTTGACCGCAAATTTATCATGAAAAATTGACCGCAGCAATTTATCACTATAAATTGACCTTACGCATAACACGCACCGCCCGCCAAGGGTGGGCCCGAAATCCTCCAAACAGGGAGACACGAATGACCCTTCTTTCATGGACCCGCCGCACGGTGCTTGCCATGGGGGCCGCCCTGGCCCTCTCGCCCCTCGCCGCGCCCTTGGCGGCCTCGGCCCAAACACCCGAAGGCGTGCTCATCGTCGGGCAGGTGGCCGAACCCAAGTCGCTCGATCCCGCCGCCGTCACCGCGGTGAATGACTTTCGCATCTTGGTGAACCTCTACGAGGGCCTCACCCGCTACAAACCCGGCACGCTCGAGGTCGCCCCCGGCCTCGCCACCAGTTGGGTGGTGTCCGAGGATGGCACCGAATATACCTTCAAGCTGCGCGAGGGCGTCACCTTCCATGATGGCACCCCGTTCAACGCCGAAGCGGTGAAGTTCAACTTTGATCGGATGCTGAAAGAGGATCACTCCTTTCACAATACCGGCCCCTTCCCGCTGGCCTTCTTCTTCTCTTCCGTCACCGAAACCACCGCAGTTGATGATCTGACGGTCAAGTTCACCCTCTCGGCCCCCTACGCGCCGTTCTTGAGTAACCTCGCCTATCCAACAGGCCTCATCGTATCTCCTGCGGCGGTTGAGGCTGGCGGCGCTGATTATGGCCGCTCGCCCGTGGGTACCGGCCCGTTCAAGTTTGTCGAATGGCGCGCCAATGAGGCTGTCGTCGTGGAGCGGTATGAGGATTACTGGGGCGAAAAGGCCGGCACACAGGCCGTTGTCTTCCGCCCCATCGAAGACGCCAACACCCGCACCGCCGAGATGATCGCCGGCGGGATCGACATGATGGTTGAAGTCCCGCCAACCTCACTGTCGCAGTTCTCCGGCGATGGTTTTACCGTGGCCGAGCAGGCAGGCCCGCACGTCTGGTTCCTGATCCTCAACGCCAAGGAAGGGCCCTTTGCCGACAAGCGCGTGCGTCAGGCCGCGAACTACGCGATCAACAAGGAAGCGCTGGTGAATGACGTGCTTGAAGGCACCGCCGAAGTCGCCGCCGGCCCCACCCCGCCCGCCTTTGCTTGGGCCTACAACAGCGATCTTGAACCGTACCCCTACGATCCCGAGAAGGCCAAGGCCCTGCTGGCCGAAGCCGGGGCCGAAGGCGCATCGCTCACCTTTTACGTCACCGAGGGCGGCTCGGGGATGCTTGATCCCGTCGCCATGGGCACCGCCATCCAGGCCGATCTCGCCGCCGTGGGCCTTGATGTGAAGATCGAAACCTACGAGTGGAACACCTTCCTCGGCAACGTCAATCCGGGGCTGGAAGGCAAGGCAGACATGGCCGAAATGGCCTGGATGACGAATGATCCCGATACCCTCCCCTACCTCGCCCTGCGCACCGATGCCTGGCCCGACAAGGGCGGCTTCAACTCGGGCTACTATTCCAACGCCGAGGTCGATGCGCTGCTCGAAGAGGCCCGCACCGCCGTGGACCAAGGCAAACGCGCCGAGCTTTACAAGAAGATGCAAGCCATCGTGCAGGAAGATGCCCCATGGGTCTTTGTCGCCAACTGGAAGCAGAACGCCGTCACCAGCAACCGGGTTGAGGGTTTCGAGCTGGAACCAAGTTTCCTGCTCTCGCTTCAGAACGTGGTGAAGAAGTAACGCGCGCTTGGTAACGAGTTCTCTTTTTTCCCGTCCGGCCCCATCTGTGCGTGTGTTGGGGCCGGGCACTTCTCCCCGCCGGGTGGGCGCTGCCCACACATTCGCCCACCCGGCCTGTCCTGCCTGCGCCAGCCACACAGGAGCCGCCCATGGGTGCCTATATCCTCAAGCGTTTGGCCGCCGCGATCCCGGTGATGATCGGCGTTTCGGTGCTGGTGTTCTTCATCATGGCGATGATACCCGGCGATCCCGCCACCGCGATCCTCGGCAGCTACGCCACACCCGAAAATGTCGAAAAGCTCAACCGTGACCTTGGCCTCGATAAGCCGCTGGTCGCGCGGTATTTCATCTGGCTCGGCAACATGCTGACCGGTGATTTTGGCCGCAGCTACTCGCAGAACAAACCGGTGATTGATGAGGTGATGGGCCGCTTTGGCAACACGCTCATCCTCGCAGGCGTCGCCTTTGTGCTCTGTGCCGTACTGGGCATCCTCGCCGGGGTGATCTCGGCGGCGCGGCAGTATGGCTTTGCCGACAAGGCGATCACCTTCGTGGTGCTGATCGGCATCTCCATCCCCTCTTTCTTTCTGGGGATGATCCTCATCATCCTCTTCGCCCTGAAGTGGAAGCTCTTTCCCGTGTCGGGCATGTATCTCATCTATGGCGGCGGCGGGCTGGCCGATCTGGCCAATCACCTCGTCCTGCCCGCCTCGGCGCTGGCTGTTGTGGCCACCGGGGTGATTGCGCGGCTGTCCCGCTCGGCCATGCTGGAGGTGCTGCGCCAGGATTTCATCCGCACCGCACGGGCCAAGGGCGTGGGCGAGCGGCGGGTCATCATGGGACACGCGCTCAAGGCCGCAATGGTCTCGATCATCCCGGTGCTCGGCATCCAGGCCGGATTCGTGATCTCGGGCGCGGTCTATATCGAAATGGTGTTCGACTGGCCCGGCATCGGCCAGATGCTGGTGAATGCGATCCGCCAGCGCGATGTGCTGCTGGTGCAAGGCGGCGTCGTGGTTGTCGCCGCCTGCTACGTGCTGTTCAACATCGTGGTCGACGTTGCCCAGGGCATGCTCGACCCAAGGATCAAGACATGAGCCGCCTCGCTCAAGCCGGGCGTGCGCCGTTCCGCGGGGTGGCGCTGCGCCCTCTGAGCGGGTGGGCTTTGTGGTCCCGTCGTCATCCACCCTCCAAGGTCATCCAAAACGTCCCCCAAGCGCCACTCCGGGGGGCGGAACGGCGCACGCCCGGCGCCTGCGGCTTGATTCCGGGCACAGCCACACCCGCCCTCCCCACGGGAGGCCCCGCATGATCGCCTTCTTCAAGCTCCTCTTCCGCAACCGCCTCGCCGCTGTTGGCGCTGTGGTTCTCACGGTGATCGTGCTCATGGCCCTCGCCGTGCCGATCCTGCCGCTGAAAGACCCCAACCTGCCCCACACCGCCGCCCGCTTCACGCCGCCCTTCTCCGAGGGCTACCTGCTGGGCGCCGATCATCTTGGCCGTGACCAGCTTTCGCGGCTGCTCTGGGGCACCCGCACCTCCCTTGCCGTAGGGGCCGTTGCCGCCTTTCTTGCGGCCTTCCTTGGCTCGGCCATCGGCATCCTCTCGGGTTACTTCGGCGGGCGCACCGATAACATCCTGATGCGCCTGATCGATATGCTCATGGCCTTCCCCTATATCCTCCTCGCGCTGGCCATCGTTGCCGCGCTGGGCACCGGGCTCATCAACGCCCTGATCGCGGTTGCCGCCGTCAACATCCCCTTCTTTGCCCGCAATATCCGGGGCATCACCGTGGGCCTCTCGCACCGCGAATTTGTTGATGCGGCGCGGCTGGCAGGCAAGGGGCACAGCCGGATCATCCTGTCCGAAATCCTGCCAAATGTGTTGCCGGTGATCGTGATCGCCATGTCCACCACCGTCGGCTGGATGATCCTTGAAACGGCGGGCCTGTCGTTCCTCGGCCTCGGCTCGCAGCCGCCCGATAGTGACCTCGGCTCAATGCTCGGCCTCGCCCGCGCCGCCTTTACCACCCACCCGCACACCTCGATCATCCCCGGCGTGATGATCTTCCTGATCGTCATGTCGGTGAACCTGCTGGGCGATGGCGTGCGTGACGCACTTGATCCCCGCCTTCGCTCCGGCGCTCTGTCCCGGCCCATGGCCGTTACCAAGGTGGCGCGCAACCGCACCCTGCCCGCCGCCGCCACCCCCGCCCCGCTGCTGGCGGTCGATGATCTTGAAACCCAGTTCCATGTGGGCGAGCGTCGCTATGAGGCGGTGGGCAAGGTCTCGCTTCAGGTGAACCCCGGTGAATGCCTCGGCATCATCGGGGAAAGCGGCTCTGGCAAATCCGTCACCGCGCTTTCCCTCACCGGCCTCGTCGCCTCTCCGCCCGGTGTCATCACCGGCGGCGCGGTGCGCCTTGAGGGCGATGATCTGCTCTCGGCCAATTACGAGACCCTGCGCTCTATACGCGGCAACCGCATTGCCTATATCTTCCAGGATCCCCTCTCGACGCTGCACCCGCTCTACACCGTGGGCGACCAACTGGCCGAAGCCATCCGTTGCCACGCCCCCGTCAGCCGCGCCGATGCCAAAAGCCGCGCACTGGAGTTGATGGAAGCCGTGCGCATCCCCAATGCCGCCACCCGCCTCTCGTCCTATCCGCATGAAATGTCGGGCGGGATGCGCCAGCGGGTCGGCATCGCCATGGCCATGGCCAATGACCCCGATATCATCATCGCCGATGAACCAACCACCGCGCTCGATGTCACCGTGCAGGCGCAAATCCTGTCGCTGCTCAATGACCTGCGCCGCGAGCGGGGGCTGGCGATCGTGTTCATCACCCATGATTTCGGCGTGGTGGCCCAACTCTGTGATCGTGTCGCCGTCATGTATGCAGGCCGCATCGTGGAAGAGGGACCAACCGATGCCATCCTCGCCACGCCCGCCCACCCCTACACCAAGCGCCTCATCGCTTGCGTGCCCGAGCTTGGCGGCGGGCGGCGTGAGCTTGCGGCCATCCCCGGCCTGCCCCCGATGGTCGATGATCTGCCCCCCGGCTGCCACTTCGCGCCGCGCTGCGACAAGGCCACGGCAGAATGCCGCGTTGGCTACATCGCCCTGCGGGAAGGAAAGCAGCAACGCGCCGTCCGCTGCATCCACCCCGAGGAGGACATCGCATGACCAAGCTCGCCCTCAAGGTCGATAACCTGTCCAAGACCTTCACCATCGGCGGTGGCCTCCTGTCAAAGTCCCGCCCCGGCGTGCGCGCCGTGCGCCCCGTGTCCTTCGAGGTGCCCGAGGGCGAAACCCTTGGCGTGGTCGGTGAAAGTGGCTGCGGCAAATCCACCTTCGCGCGGATGCTGGTGGGCCTGCTGGAGCCGACGACCGGCCATATCGAGATCGCTGGCAAGGCGCTGGATAATGCCGATCCCGCCGCCTTTGGCCGTCTCATCCAATACATGTTCCAGGACCCGATCTCATCGCTGAACCCGCGTAAGACCATCCGCCAGATCATGGAGGCCCCGCTGCGCCTGCTGCACGGCATGGACAAGCCCCAGCGCACTGCCCGCATTGCCGAAATATTTGCCTCGGTGAACCTGCGCGAAGAGTTCCTTGATCGCTACCCGCACGAGTTTTCCGGCGGTCAGGCCCAGCGCATCGGCATCGCCCGCGCGCTGGCCGCCGCGCCCGAGATTATCATTCTGGATGAGCCGGTATCGGCGCTTGATGTTTCGGTGCAGGCGCAGGTGCTCAACCTGATGGCGCGGCTCAAGAAGGAGTTCAACCTCACCTACCTCTTCATCTCCCACGATCTTGCGGTGGTCGAGGCGGTGAGTGACCGGATCATGGTGCTCTACTTCGGTGCCGTGGTCGAGATTGGCCGCGCCGAAGATGTGTTCCGCGCGCCCAAGCACCCCTATACCAAGCTGCTGGCCGATAGTGCGCCGGTGGTGGGCCGCGCCCTCACCGCGCCCGAATCCGCCGCCGCCGAACTGCCCGATCCGCTCAACCCGCCGCGCGGTTGTGCCTTTGCCACCCGCTGCCCCCGCGCTACAGATGAGTGTCGCGCCAATGATCCACCGCTTACCCAAATGGGAGATTCCCAGTTTGCCGCCTGTTTCCACCCCCTCTCCTGAGCCCAAACTCTCGCGCCCGGTCCGCGTGGCCGAAGCGATCAAGACATGGGTCGTCGAACAGGGCCTCAAAGCCGGTGATCGCCTCCCCTCCGAGGCCGAATTGATCGAGCGGTTCGGCATGGCCAAGGGCACCATCCGCGAGGCGATGCGGATACTTGAGGCGCAAGGATTGGTGAAAACCCGCACCGGCCCCGGCGGCGGCAGCTTCGTACATGAGCCGGGCCAGGATCGCGCCCGCGCGCTGTTGGGCAATTACTTCTACTTCAAGGATCTCACGATCACCGACATTTACGAGTTGCGCCGCGTGCTGGAGCCTGAACTTGCCGCCTCGCTGGCCGGGCAACTCTCCGCTGAGGTGTTGGCCGAGCTTGAGGCCACCATCGCCAGCTACGACAGCCCCGCCACCACGCTGGAGGAGGAGCGCGAACAGCACGTCGCCTCCCTGCGCTTCCACGCGCTGCTGGCGGCGCAGTCCAAAAACCCGCTGCTCAGCTTCACGATCGATTTCATGGTCAAGATCCTGTCAGACCTCACCGTCTATAAGGAGCTCTACGCCCCTCCCAATGTTGAGCTGTGGCGACAAGGCCGTGACTTCCAGCGCCGCCTCCTCGCTGCGCTGCGCTCGGGCGATCCCGAAAAGGCCCGCTCGATCATGGCCGCCCATATGGAATCCGCGCAAAAGCTGATGCAGGGCCAGGAGGCGCAAATGCTGCGCCGCTTCATGGCCGGTTAGGCGACCGGCCGCTGCGTTCGCTTAACCTTCGGGCCAGAAATCCGATGCGCATGGATTGTGCATCACATGTGCATCGGTTGTGGCTGTGATCTCGTTGCGATGAACGGCAAAAATCGCACAAGCGTTAACCCCCCGCCCGCGCAACGTTTGGCCCCTATCCCGGCTGGCGCTCGGCCCATCCGGCAAAGGTGTTTTCGAGCCAGACCACGATGTAATAAAGCAAGATGCCAAGCCCCGCGAGCGCGATCAGAACGGCAAACATCAACGGGTAGTCAGAGTTGGTTTTTGCACTGTCAAACAAGGCCCCAAGCCCCCTCCCGTGGGGGGAAACGATCTCCATCAGGTTGGTCCCGATAAAGGCCAGAGTGACGGCCACTTTCAGCGCCCCAAAGAATTCCGGCAGGGTTTTCGGCAGCGCGATTTTCCAGAATATCGTCGCCTGCGACGCCCCCAAAGCCCTTAGAATATCACGATATTCCGGCTCCAGCGTGCTGAGACCAATCGAGATGCTCACAGCAATCGGGAAGAAGGAAATCATGAAAGCAATCAGCACGGTGTTGAAGTCATGCGCGCCAACAAACATCAGCGCCACAATCGGCACCACGGTCGCCTTGGGAATCGCGTTGAAGCCTACCAGCAAGGGGTAAAGCGCCTCTCGCATGGTGCGCGAAAAGCCCATCACCATGCCAATCCCAACGCCTACAATGATCGCAAGGACAAGCCCCACAACGGTGCGCCACAGGGTTTGCCAGCCCATGATAAAGAAGAGATTCCAGTACTTTGCATAGGCCGGAACCAGATCAGACGGCGAGGCCATCTTGTAGTTCGGCCAGCCCATCACCCAAACCAGAGCTTCCCACAGGATGAGGAAAATCACGACCGCGAGGACCGGAACGAAAAACTTGCGCAAACCGGGGTTCATGCCACGCCCTCCTCAACCGGCGCCCGCCCTTGCGCCACCTCGATCTGGTGGCGCAGAACGGCCAGCATCTCAGCCGCCTCGGGGGTGTAAAGATGCTCCAGATCCCGTGGCCCGGTGTTGGGCACATCCAGCACATATTGCGTTCTGGCAGGCCGCCCTGAAAGGACAACCACCTGATCCGCAAGGAAAATCGACTCGCGCAAATCATGGGTAATCAGCACCCCGGTAAACGGCTCTGCCTCTTTCACCTTGTGCATCGTTTGCCACAAATCCTCACGGGTAAAGGCGTCCAGCGCACCAAACGGCTCATCCAGAATCAGCACCTCTGGCTTGTGCACCAGTGAGCGGCACAGGCTCGCGCGTTGCCGCATCCCGCCCGAAAGCTCGCTTGGCCGCTTGTCCTCAAACCCCTCCAGCCCCACCAGCGCCAGCAGGTAGCGCGCCCGCTCCTTCTGCTCTTTACGGCTCAATTTCGTGGGCACAATCTCCAGCGGCAGCATCACGTTTTGCAGGATGGTGCGCCATTCCAGAAGCACCGGGTTTTGAAAGGCCATGCCCACCGTCGAGCGCGGCCCCTTCACCCGTTCGCCATGCAACCAAACCTCGCCCACATCCGGCATCATCAGCCCCGCCACAAGGCGCGTCAGGGTGGATTTTCCGCAGCCAGACGGACCAACAACCGCAACAAAACCGCCCTCCGGCACGGCAATTTCAAGCCCGTCAAGCACCGGCAAAGGCCCGTCAGCCGTTGTGTAGGCGTGGCGCACGCCCTTGATTTCGATGAGGTTATTCATTGGCGGCTCTTTCGTGCGTGTCCGGTGGCCCGCGTGCATAATCGGGGCCACCGGGTTTTGCGATTACTTCAGCGCAAAGCCGCCTTCAGGCAGGTAATCACCCGTGAAATAGAGCGAGGCATCGGGCTCGTTCTGAAATTCATAGGTGGTGGCGATCTGCTCGATCGCGCTGGCAAAGCGGGCCTCGTCAATCGGGCCAAAGCCGTTGGTCGTGGTCGCATCGGTCAGCACGTTGGCATCAATCGAAAGTTGCAAACGGCGCTGCTCCAGCGCAGCGTCGGCGGCCGGGTTCCGCTCGATCAGGCTGGCGGTGGCGGCGGCAGGGTCAGCAATGGCGTCTTTCCAGCCCGCAGCCACGGCGGCCAAAAAGCCCTTCAGCTCATCCGTGTGGTCAGCCGCCCACTCAGTGTTGACGATGATCGCATTCCCGTAAAGGTCCACCCCGTAATCAGCCATTAACAAAGTCGAGATATCTTCCTCGTCAACGCCCAGCCGAACAAGGTTGAGGTATGAACTGAAAGAGAAGCCGGTGATCGCCGCAACATTACCCTCGGCCAGCATCGGCTCACGGGTCGGGAAGCCAACAGGCTCCACGGTGATCGCCTCCATGTCGAGGCCGTTTTCAGCGGCAAAGATCGGGAACTGCGCCCATGCGCCATCGGGCGGCGGTGCGCCCAGAACCTTGCCTTCAAGGTCTTTAGGGGCGCTGACGCCCAGCGATTTGCGGCCAATAACGGCAAAAGGCGGCTTGTCGTAGATCATCATCACCGCGGTCACGGGCGCGCCGGGGTTCTGGTCGAGGAATTTGATGAGCGAGTTGATATCGGCAAAGCCAACCGGGAAGGCCCCGGTGGCCACTTTCGGGATCGCATCAAGCGACCCGGAGCCTGCGGTGATCTCCACACTCAGCCCGTTCTCCCCGAAGTGGCCATTGTCGATGGCCGCAAAGTAAGGGGCAGCAGGGCCCTCAAATTTCCAGTCCAGCGCAAAGGGAACAGCCATCGCATGGCTCTCCGCGCGGGTCTCTGTGGTGGTGGCGGTCAAAGCGGTGGCCAGCACGGCCCCAGCGCCAAGGATGTTTCGGATGAACAAGCTCTATCTCCCAGGATATCAATGTGTAGACGGTCCGAACCTAAATATCTCGCACCGGATCGTAAGCGGCGATCGCTCCATGCTCCCAACCATACAGGGAAACGCCCTTTTGTTAAGCACATGTTCTGCATGTCGCCTAAATATTGAACATGCGGGTGCCAAGCTTTGGTGGACGGTAGGTTCATAAAATCTCAAGAATTTCGCCCCGATCCACCTGCCCCCCATCCAGGCTTCGCTAGTCTGACATCGGCGGGATTTGCTAAACGGTCAAAGAACCCAAGACCTGAAAAGAGCGAACCCCAAATAACGGACCCTCAGGAGAGCAGGTCGCCCAGCTTGGCCGATGGACGAAGAAACAGAACGATACGGATTCGGAGACGATGACGCCAACATTCCGTTCTGAATCTTGCTTGAACGAGCCGCATGTTGCGTTTAAACGGGCGGTCGCGTGCCTCAATAGTTCAGCAGGTAGAGCAGGTCCTTCGTAAGTAGCGGGTCCCCGCGAAAATGGCTTGCAAAACTAAAGAGTTCGGGGCACGGGAGAAGAATTAGTAGGGCCATAGTAGGGCCTGTAAGCCGCTGTAGCTCAGATGGTAGAGCACGTCATTCGTAATGATGGGGTCGGAGGTTCGAGTCCTCTCAGCGGCACCATTCTTCTTAGTTCCTAATAATTTTATTGACGACTACAGACTACCAAGCGTTGGCTGGGTGGGAGGCACAACATTTTGACCTACACGGATTAGACACAGTTTTGGTGACCACGCTGGAACAGGTGAAAAAGTTGAGGAACGAATTAGAAATGGCCTAGAAGACCGCTTGACTGACACTGACCTTGGATGTGCACGGGTAAACCCCCAAAAAGACCGCACTACAGGTCCTATGGCGTCCCTGGAGCGCCTTGGTGGACCGCCCGGAGGTTATACCCACCATATGCGCAAAACCGCCGCTGCTCAGCCTAAATGCTTCGCTTGTTTCCTTACTGTAGGGAGAAGAAAGAGGTTCTTGTATGGGTGATATAGGGTGTATTGGCAAAATTGGTGACCACCACCACGGTGCAAAAAAGGGCGGCACAAAGCCGCCCCGTTTGCCTATTTCACATATATCAAAACGGCGTACCGCCACCGCTCTCAAGACCGCTGTAGTCATAGTCAGGCTCGATATCACCCAGCCACTCATCCGTCTCTTCCGACCAAGGGATTGGCTGACCGATAAAGTCTTCGAACATCCTGCGACAATCTTGCAAGGGAGGAAAATGGTAACGCATTGAACGTTCGACCACCGTCTCGCCGTGTGTGCCGTAGCCCGCTATGAACTTCCCACTTTAAACCTTTTTGATGCCGGTGAAAACTTTACCCAGATCGCGGCGGCTCTGTTGCACAAATCGTGGTGTGAACGGAGTTCCCCTTTCCCTGGACACACTTATCCTACGGGCTCAGTTTTGGGTATGCCAAGAGCGGTGTAGCGATTGAGCACCGCGATCCGGACTTGGAGCTCGGCAACCTGCCGGTCGAAGTCTCGTGCCATGAGGCCTTGGCCAAGGAGTTTGACGCAGTTCATCTTTGTCTCTGCGCGGCTTCGTCGGTGATAGCCGGTCAACTTTCGCCAGAGGGGACTGTTGCATTAATTTGGAAAGGCCGGGATTCAGACCGATCAATCACTCCTTTTATACCACATGTGCGTGAAACAGATCATTATTAACTATATATAGCTTGCGTCTTACCTCGGAATTTCTGTCATTTGATTAATGCAACAGTCCCCTTTCAACAGGTGCGACATGCCGCGGTTGTTCAAGTGCGCCGCCAGGGTCTCGTAATTGTCGACCAAACTCGTGACGCTTTCGACAGGGATGTCATGTCTTTCATTGACCAGGTCGGCACCCCGCGCGGAAGATCCCAGGAAGTCCAGCAACTGGTCCGACGGTCGCGGGCGAGAGGATTGAGGATGATTGAAGCGAAACCAGGTATCAGGATGAAACGCATCCGACATCTCCCGCCAGGTCTTATAGACTTGCCGGTAGCGCCGTAGGAAAACGTCAAACTTGTCACCATCGAACGCCACTGGTTCAAGCGACTGCACTTGCTCGACCTCTCCGATACGGTGACCTCGTCCCATGTGGTTGCGAGCAGCCCATTCCGACACCAGGAAAACCTCCAACGGATTGCGTTTGAGGACGACCTTCTTCCAGTGCGGGTTCCTCAATGTCTCGTCGATGATCGGGATCTTGGCTTGGCTGGGCAAGATCTTGAACCCCAGCAGAGGACTTGGGACCACCTGTTCGAGCCTGTCGAAAAGAGCGAAACCCGTGTCATTCCGGACCTGGGTGTCGTCCTGCGCCAGCCGAAGCTCTTGGCGAATGTCGGGCGGAAGCTCCACATGGCTTCCACGATAGATTTCGCCGTAGCAGTTTATGTCCGTCGCACTGTCAAGCAAACTCGCGAGGGGATAAGCTCCCGACCAGGACATCGCCGCAATGACGAACCGCTGAGCGTGAAATGGCGAGCCTCCCTGCATTGCTTTCCCGGACCTGGTAAAACAGGCCAGTTTATCAAAGATGGCCGATAGAAAGTCTAGCCCCCGCATTGGCGGCAGACAACGTCACGCTGCTAGAAGGCCCAGCCGGGGGTGAGCCGGGACCTGGCGCGGATGCGGGAGCTGCTCGGCGACCCGCTGCTGGTGTGGACGCGGGGCGGCTTCCAGCCGACGGAGCGGGCGCTGGAGCTGCATGCGACGGTGCAGGAGGCGCTCGGCGCGCTGGAGGCGGCCTTCCGGGCGCCGGAGGACTTCCGCCCGGCGCAGGCGACGGGGGTGCTGAACATCGGGCTTGGCGCCCACCTGGAGACGGTGATCGCCGGGCCGCTGCTGCAACGGCTGGCGGAGGAGGCGCCGGAGGTGATCCCGCGGCTGCACCGGTTCACGGCGCCTTCGATCCCGAGCAGATCGACAACAAGCTGCTCGATATCGCCATCGGCCTGTTCCGCGACGTGCCCAAGCGCCTGAACTCCGAAAAGCTCTTCGACGACCGGCGCGTTGCCGCGATGGCGCGGAACAACCCGCTGGCCTGGCGCGAACAGATCGAGCTGGAACACCTGGTGGAGTATCGCTTCTTCGCCTTTTCCAACATGTTCCAGAAGCGCACCAACTTCGACGAGGGCCTGAAGCGCACCGGCTACGTGCTGGAACAGAGCGACTACGTGACCACCATGCCGAGCATCGCCGCGGAGGCGCACATGCGCCACTTCGACCTGGTCTGCCGGCAGGTGCCGGAGGAGCTGAAGACCGTTTCCTTCTACATGGTCTGGCCCCGCCGGATGGAAAGCGATCCGCTCATCAACTGCACCCTCAACCTGCTGCGCCAGATCGTGGGGGAGACGGCGCAGGGGGCCGATCAGCACAGGTGCCTCAAGCCGCCCCGCTCCGGCTGCGCAGATCCGGCCGACCTCACAACGTCCTGATCGACGCCCCCTCGATGAATTCATAGCCGAGGGTGCCGACCGGCGCGGCTGCACGACCCTCGATCAGGTCGAGGAGCCGCTCCGCAGCGATGCGCCCGAGTTCGTCAAAGGGGAGGCGGACCGTGGCGAGGGAAGGGTAGACATATTGAGCCATCAGCGTCTGGCCGCAACCGGTGATCGAAATGTCATCGGGCACCCGCAGACCATTTTCCATGCATTCCACCACGACGCCAATGGCAGGAACGTCGCCGGTGCAGGCGATGGCGGTCAGCGACAGGTCCCTGCGCAGAAGTGCACGGGTTGCTTCGCGGGCAGTTTCGGCGGAGTAGTCTCCCGCCTCGGAAATCGCCTCGGGGCCGAGATCCATGCCGTGATCCCGAAGGCGCTGCACACCGCCGGCGAGACGGTCCGCGATGGGCCGGGTGTTTCCGGTCGGGCCGGTGACGATGCCGATCCGGCTGTGACCCAGGGCGACCAGGGCGTCGATGGCGCAGGCCATGGCCTCGGCGTCAGGAAGGCCGATGGAGAGGAGGCCGGGCGCGCCGAGCGGGTCGTCCTGGCTCACGGCCGCGATCCCCCGGGTCCGGATCAGCGGCATGAGATCGGGATGGCGGTAGCTGCCGGTGAAGATCATCCCCTCCACCCCGCGTTCCACCATCATCCGGGCCTGCGCAAGTTCTGCGTCCGGGTTGCGGTGGCTGCAGGAAATCAGGAGGCCGAAGCCGCTTTCTGCCAGGAAGGTTTCAATCGCGCCGATGGTGGGGGCGAAGATCGGGTTGGCGAGGGTCGGCACGATCAGCCCGATGGTCTTGCTGCGGCGGTTGACCAGGGCGCGGGCGGCATTGTTCGGAATGTAGTTCACTTCCGACATGACCCGCTCGACGGCCTTGTGCTTTTGCGGCGCCACCAAGCCGGTCTTGTTGATGACCCGGGACACTGTAGACACCGAAACCCCGGCCAGCCGGGCGATGTCCTTTATCGTAACATCCATACCATGAAACCCTGCGTCCTCCCCCCGGTGTGGCGGCCGGCCCCGAAGGGCCGCCCGGCAATAGTCACGCCGCATCTTCCTTCGTTTTCAAGCCCTGAACCGCCTTGAAACGACCGGTCAGATATTCTCCGACCGTCGTGGGCGCGTGTCTGGGCGCTTCGCCCTCTTCCAGGCAGCTGGGAAGGCACTCCAGGGGCGCATCGTAATCGAGATTGTAGAACAGGGGAATGGAATAGCGCTCCCGCCCTGTCAGGTTGACCACGCGGTGCTTGTTGGAAAAGTAGCGGTCGTTCGACCAGCGCTGGAACATGTCACCGATGTTCACCACGAAGGTGCCGTCGATATAGGGCGCCTTGACCCATTCGCCTTGCCGGGTCTGCAGCTCGAGCCCGCCGATCGGGTCCTGCGCCAACAGGGTGAGCAGGCCGTAATCGGTGTGGGGCGCGGCGCCGTGCTGGCCCTCGGCCTCGCCGGCCTCCGGTTGCTGGGCGTAATGGAACAGGCGCATCTGCACCATCGGCTTCTTATTGAACTGGAGGAAGTGCTCTTCCGGCATGCCGACGGCCAGCCCGGCGAGACGCAACATCCGCTCCCCGAGCGCGCGCATCTCGTTGAAGTAGCTTTCTGCAGCCTCGCGCAGCCATGGAAGGTTGTCCGACCACTGGTTGGGCGCGTGCAGAGGGGTGCCGGCGACCACGTCGGGGTCGTCCAGCGGCAGATCGACGCCCACTTCGTAGCTTTCCTTCAGATCGGCCTTGAAGCCCGGATGCTTGGTAACGCCCTGGGGCATGTACCCGCGCCGGAAGGTCGGGTGCATGAGGTCGGCCTCACGCTGCTCTGGCCCGAGGGCGAAGTAGCGGCGGGTGGCGCCGAAGACGGCGTTCAGCACCATTTCCGGCACGCCGTGGTTCTTGATGTAGAAGAAGCCGGTGTTGCGGCAGGCGGCGTCGAGCTCCGCGGCGAGGGCGGTGATATCGCCCCCTTCGATGAGCGGGGCGAGATCGAGCACCGGAACCTCGTCCCGGCTGGCGGCGCGGATGTTGCGCTCCATTGTGGTTATCCTTTCCTGGGTCTTGGTGGTCTTGGTGGTTTTGGCGGCGGGCGGCTCAGGCGCCCGTCACGGAATTTGCATGGGCCTCGCTCCAGAACAGAACCCGGCGCTGGATCGCGACGACCAGCAGGTGCAGCCCGACGCCGATCAGCGAGAGGATGATGAGGATCGCGAAGACCCCGGCCATGTCGAAGCTGAAGTTCTTCTGCAGGATCAGGTAGCCGAGACCGGCCTTGGCGCCGACGAACTCGCCGACGATGGCCCCGATGACCGAGAGGACCACGGCCACGTCGAGGCCGACGAAGATATAGGGTAGGGCCTGCGGCAGCCGGATCATGCGGAAGATCTGCCAGCGGTTGGCGGTGCAGGCCTCCAGCATCTCGACCTGCTCCCGAGGGGCTGAGCGCAGCCCGACGATGGTATTGGCCAGCAGCGGGAAGAAGGCGATGGTGGCGGTGATGATGATCTTCGAGCTGATGCCGTAGCCGAACCAGATGACGATGATCGGCGCGATGGCCACCTTCGGCAGCGTCTGGAAGGCCACGACATAGGGGTAGACCAGCCGCTCCATCAGCGGTGACAGGCCGATCAGCACGCCCAGGGCGATGCCGACGACGCTGCCGATCCCGAAGCCCGCGATGATTTCCCACAGTGTCACGAGGAAGTGCGGCCAGAACAGGCCCGAGGCGATGCCCTCCCACATCGCAACCGCGACGGCGGAGGGAGTCGGCACGACGATGGCGGGCACGTCGAAGAGATGGATCAGAGCTTCCCAGAGCAGCAGCATGGCGACGAGCAGCAGGGGCGAGAGGGCGCGGCTTTCGCTCCATCGGGTGGCGCGCACCGGATCTGCGGTGGAGGGTGCCGGGACAGCGGCGGGGGCGGTGTCGGTTGCGGCCATCAGTCGATGCCTCCTTCACTCTGGAAATGCCGCCGGATCGCGCCGACGTGTTTGCCGAAGACCGGGGTATTGAACATTTCGAGGTTCCGCGGCCTCGGGAGATCGACCGGCATGATTTCGGCAATCCGGCCGGGGCGCGGGGACATGACGACCACCCGGTCCGCCAGAAAGACAGCCTCGGAGATGGAATGCGTGACCAGAAGGATCGTCGCTTCCTGCTCCTTCCAGATCCGCATCAGCTCGAGGTTCATCTGCTCGCGGGTCATCGCGTCGAGCGCCCCGAAGGGCTCGTCCATCAACAGGAACTTGGGCTTGTGGATCAGGGCCCGGCAGATGCCGACCCGTTGCTGCATCCCGCCCGACAGCTCCCCGGGATAACGGTCCTGGAAGCCGGAGAGGCCGACCATCTCGAGCAGCTCGCGGGCGCGGGTGCGAGCCTGGCCCATGTCGAGTTTCTGCACCTTTGCGGGCACCAGCACGTTGTCGATCACGGATTTCCACGGCAGCAGGACCGGTGCCTGGAACACCACGCCGAGGTCGCGGTTGGGGCCGTAGAGCTCCGCATTGGCAACCCGCACCTGCCCCGAGGTTTTCTTGAGAATTCCCGCGAGGATCTTGAGCAAGGTCGACTTTCCGCACCCCGAGGGGCCGACGATGGTGAGGAACTCGCCGGGAGCGACATCGAGATGGATGTCGCTCAGGGCGTGGATATTGCCACGGTCGCGGGTGGAATAGATCTTTTCCAGCGCCTCGATCCGCACCAAAGCCTCACCCGGCCGGGAAGGGGCCGGCACCGAAGCGCCGGCCTGGATGGATAGGGGGGCCGTCATCCCTTCAGCATCTCGCAGGACCTGGCAGCGGCCTTGATCGCCTCGATGTCGAAGTCGCTGACCCGCCCCGCATAATCCGGGATGCCGAGAGTGTATGCGGCGGCCTCCATGGTGCCTGAGACAATGCCGTTGTCGCTAAGGAAGGCCTGGAGGCGGTCGACCGCCTCCAAATTTACCTCGCCCCAGGCTTCCCCGCCAGACAGCTTATGGCCGAGGGCGAGGGTCTCGAGCTGGGCGTTGATGTTGTTGAGATCGTACTCGAGCGCCGTCGCCTCGTCTCCGGCGGGCTTGGTCTCGGGGTATTCCTGCCAGTGCAGCTTGACCGCGCATTCCGGGTTGGCGAGCGCAAATACCGTGGCCTTGGCCACGCCGCGCGCAATGCCCACGACCATGTCGGGGTCGGAGTCGGCGGTGGCTTCCATAACCGTCAGCGAATAATCGGGCAGCTGGCGCCAGCTTTCATCGTAGATGTAGCGCAGGTCCAGCCCGGCGTTCTCCATTCCGGCATTGGCCGAGGCCCAATACATCAGCGCGTCCACCTGGCCGTTCTTCAACGCCTCCACCGGCCCCGCGCCGAAGCCAGTGGGGATGTAGGTGACATCGGCCTCAGAGTCGATGCCGTTGTCATTGAGATAGCTCTTGAGAAGCGGCAGGCCGCCGGTTGCGAGAGAGAAGATCCCGAAGGTCTTGCCCTTGAGGTCCGCGACCGAGGTGATCTCACTGTCGACCGGTACGGCGATGGACCAATCCATCACGCCGTTGACCATGGCAAAGCGCACCGGAAGATCGTTCTCGACGTTGCTCTGCACCGCCACGGAAGCATTGACCTGCGCGAACTGGGCGTTGTTCGTGACCATCTGCTGAAGCGCCTGCATGGAGGCGCCGGAGGGCTCGACCGTGACGTCATAACCCTCATCGGCCCAGTACCCCAGCGTCACAGGCAGGGTCAGCATCGGGTAGCCGACGTTTAGAACGCTGGTTCCGACAGTCACCGTCACCGGCTTCAGATCGTCCGCGGCTGCGGGCAGGGCGAGGGCCGCGGTGGCCATGAGGCTGGGTAGGTAGCTGCGGATTGATGTCATCGGATAACTCCTGGGTTCCCTGTTGCTGTCTCTTGTCCGTCCCGATCCGGGGGATCCGGGCGATTGCTGGCTTGGTGTCGACTCTTTGAAAACGTTTTCTGATAACGTTGTCAAAGCCGCTCGATGTAGCTACCATCAAAGGGTAAACCGTTGCATTTCAGGTGGTTGGATGATTTCTGCACGAGGACGGCCGAACTGGTGGGCATCACGGAATTTTCACCTGATGCAACTTTCCGCGCCGCGACCGCAGCGCTGCCGAAACTTTCATCGCTCCGAGTCCGTGGCCGGAGCAGAACAGGACGAGAATGATCGCCATAGCATCGCTTCCCAAGGCCGAGCTTCACCTGCACCTCGAAGGCTCGCTGGAGCCCGAGACAATCATGCGCCTGTCCGAACGCAACGGGATCGCGCTGCCATTTGCCGATGCGGACGCGCTGCGGGCGGCCTATGAATTCGATGACCTCCAGACTTTCCTCGACCTGTTCTACGCCGGGCTGACGGTGATGGTCACGGAGCAGGACTTTTACGAGGTGACGCGGGAGTATCTCGAAAAGGCCGCCGACGACGGGGTTTGCCATGCGGAGTTTCACGTATCGGTTCAGGGCCACCTGGGGCGGGGGGTTTCCGTCGATACGATGATGTCGGGCATTTCGCGTGCTTTCGAAGACGGTGCGGCGGAGCTTGGGGTTGGCGCGTCGATGATCTTCGGGCTTCAACGACAGCGCCCGCTGGAAGAGGCCGAAGCCGCCTTCGAGGATTTCGTGAAGCACCCGCGATGGGTTGCACTTGTTTCCGCCATCGGGATGGGCGGCAGCGAGGTGGGCTATCCGACGGCCAAGTTCCGCCCGCTCTATGACCGTGCCCGCGCGCTGGGGTGGAAGACGACGGTACATGCGGGCGAGGAAGGCGGGCCGGAAGCGGTGCGCGAGGCGCTCGACGGGTTGGCGCCCGACCGGCTGGACCATGGGGTGCGGGCCTTTGAAGACGCCGAACTGACGCAGGAATTGATCGACAGTGGGATGACCCTCACCGTCTGCCCCCTCTCAAACCTTCGGCTCAAGGTCTTTGACTCGATCGAAGCCCATCCACTCGCAAAGATGCTGAGGGCGGGCCTGAAAGTGACAGTCAATTCCGATGATCCGCCCTACTTTGGAGGGTATATCGGGGCGAACTTCGTTGCAGCGCAACGGGGGCTCGGGCTGAGCGATGACGAGATCATCCAGCTTGCAAGGAACAGCTTCAGCGGAGCCTTCCTGCCCGAAGACCAGATTGGGCGCTACCTCGCGGCGTTCGATCGGGCTATCGCAGGGCGATAGGGAATTCGGACGAGCTTGGGCTTCCGGAGGCGGGCGCCATGGCGGTATTGCGGGCCGTTCTCGACCGTCCGGGAGACCACGCCAAGGCGGTTCTCCTGGACGACGCGGCGCTCGCGCAATCGCTCGGCTGGACCCATGCCTTGCCCCTGCTCGGACCCGGGTTGAAACGGGGCGACCGCGAAGGGCTGCGTTCAGCGGGATGGGTCATTTGTGTGCCGGACGACCCGAAGCCGCGCGATCGGAGTCTCGTCTTCACATCAAGCTCCAGGGCATTGCCAACTTATTTGCACCGGGCAGAATGCTGCCTGATCCGCGCCCGTC
>NZ_JARGND010000070.1:0-8374 GCF_029212645.1 Vannielia sp.
CCCCCCCCCCCCCCCCCCCCCCCCCCCCCCCCCCCCCCCCCCCCCCCCCCCCGGGTGGTGCGGTGTGGGGGCTGGCCCCCCACGGATCATCTGGTGTGGGCGGCCCTTACCAAACCCGCCCCAATCCTTCACACGTTTTCGACCGTCACCTTCTCCGGATAAAACGCCAGATACCCGGCAATCGCCGCTGCGTCCTCGGTCGGCGATTCATAGCTCCATGCCGCGTCCGAGATGGTGCCAGACTTCAGCTCAAGGTCGAAATAACTTGCATCGCCCTTGTGGGGGCAGTGGGATTTTGTGTCAGAGGCATCAAGAAAAGCGATCGCAATATCAGACCGTGGGAAATAGATCACCGGTTCAAGGCCGCCTTCCGAAAGCTCCAGCGCGTTGCTGCTTTCGCCCAGAACGGCCCCACCGGCGCGCACCACCCAGGTGCCGTCCGCATCACGGATCTTGATATGTTCGGCCATACAATGTGCCTCCCTGAAATGATTGATTGTCCGGCTTATATAGCCAGCAGCCATGTCAGGTCCATGTCAGTTTGCACCCGCGCTGCTATAACGCAGCGGTGGCCTGGCGCAGCCAGTCCTTTACCTCACCCCTCACGCGCGGTGAAACCCGCGCCCAAACGCTGCGGTGATAGGCGTTGACCCATTCACGTTCGGCGCGTGACAGCATCTCGACATCAATCAAATGGCGATCAATCGGCACATAGGTGAGGGTCTCGAAGGACAGCATGTCGCGCGGATCGGCCCTTTCGATCTCCGGGGCCTCCTCTACGGCGATGAGGTTCTCGATCCGGATGCCCCAGGCCCCTTCGCGGTAATACCCCGGCTCGTTTGAAAGGATCATCCCCGGCTCCAGCGGCACCTCGGACACCCGGCTCAGCCGCTGTGGCCCCTCATGCACGCTCAAATAGGCACCCACCCCATGGCCGGTGCCATGGTCATAATCCTTGCCCTCCACCCAAAGCGGATAGCGTGCCACGGCGTCCAGATCGCGCCCCGCACGGCCACGCGGCCAGCGCAGGCGCGAAACGGCGATCATGCCTTGCAGCACGCGGGTAAAGGCATCAACCGCGCCCTCGGGCGGCTCGCCCACCGTGATGGTGCGGGTGATATCGGTGGTGCCATCCAGATATTGCCCGCCGCTGTCCACCAGCAGCAACTCACCGGGGGAAACCACGCGGTTGGTCTCGTGGGTTACGCGGTAATGCACGATCGCGCCGTTTGGCCCGGCCCCTGAGATGGTGTCAAAGCTGATCTCGCGCAGCGTGTTATCTTCGCGGCGAAACGCCTCCAGCTGTTCGACCACGGCGATCTCGGTGAGGGTGCCGGTGGGGGCCTCGCTATCAAGCCAGGCGAGGAACTTCACCATCGCCACCGCATCGCGCAAATGCGCCGCGCGCATGCCCCTAAGCTCGGCGGCGTTCTTGCGGGCCTTGGGCAGCGCACAGGGATCGGGGGCCTCGGCCAGCCTGGCCTTGCGCTCCAGCAGGGTGGCCACGGCGCGGGGCGCGCTTTCGGGATCAATCTGCACCTTGCCGCCGAGTTCGGCCAGTGCGGCTGCAAAGCTTTCGCGCGGCAGCACGCTCACACCCGCGCCGAGGGCCAAGCCCTCCACCTGCTCGGGCGCGCAAAAGAGCTGGCACTCGCCTGAGGCCAGCAAGATCGCGTTGACCCGCGCCACCGGGTTGCGGGCAATGTCGGCGCCCCGGATGTTGAGCAACCAGCAGATCGAGTCGGGCTGGGTGAGCACGGCGGCATCTACCCCCGCCTTGATGAGATCAGCGGCGAGCCTTGCGCGCTTCTCTTCCGAGCTTTCGCCTGCAAATTCAATGGGGTGCGCCACGATGGGCGCGGCGGGTTCTGGCGGGCGGTCTTGCCAGATGGCATCTACCGGGTTTGCCCGCAGCGCGACCAGAGCCAGCCCGGCGGCCTCCAGCTTTTGCTCCAGGGCCGCGGTTTCCTTCACGGTGTGCAACCAGGGATCAAAGCCAATGCGCGCGCCTTCCGGGGCCGCTTCCACCAGCCAATCGCCCAGCGAGGTCTCGGGCCACGCCACCGGCGTGAACACCGCCAGATCGACCTGTGATTTCACCTGAACCCGGTAGCGCCCATCAATGAACACCCCGGCGATTTCTGGCAAAACCGCACAAAACCCGGCCGAGCCGGTGAAGCCGGTCAGCCAGGAAAGCCGCTCATCACAGGGGGCGACATATTCGCCCTGATGGCGATCCGCGCGCGGAACGATGAATCCTGCAAGCCCTAGCTGCGCCAACCGCTCGCGCAAGGCCGCAAGGCGCGGCGGCCCATCGGCCGGATTGGTCGGGGCGTCAAAATTCTGGAACATGGGCGGGCCTCGTGCTGCTGGCAGGGTTTACCCCACCTTCTTCATCCCCATCACCCGCGCTCTTGCGCGTGGGTCACTGTCAAACAGGTTGGCAAGCTGCTCGGTCATCGCGCCGGCCAGTTGCTCGACATCGGTGATGGTGACGGCGCGGTCGTAATAGCGGGTCACATCATGGCCGATGCCAATGGCCAGAAGCTCCACCGCGCGGCGCTTTTCGATCATGGCGATCACGTCGCGCAGGTGCTTTTCGAGGTAGTTCGCGGGGTTGACGGAAAGGGTGCTGTCATCCACCGGCGCGCCATCGGAGATGACCATCAGGATCTTGCGCACCTCGCGGCGGGCCACCATCCGGCGGTGCGCCCATTCCAGCGCCTCACCGTCGATGTTTTCTTTCAGCAGGCCCTCTTTCATCATCAAGCCAAGGTTGGCCCTTGCCCGCCGCCACGGGGCGTCGGCGCTTTTGTAGATGATATGGCGCAGATCGTTCAGGCGGCCCGGCGCTTGCGGACGGCCATCGGCGAGCCATTTCTCACGCGCTTGCCCGCCCTTCCAGGCGCGGGTGGTGAAGCCGAGGATCTCGACCTTCACCTGGCAGCGCTCAAGCGTGCGAGCCAGCACATCGGCGCAGATCGCGGCAATGCTGATCGGGCGGCCCCGCATCGAGCCGGAATTATCAATCAGCAGCGTCACGCAGGTATCGCGAAACTCGGTGTCTTTTTCGACCTTGAAGCTGAGCGGCGTTGTGGGGTTGGCGACCACGCGGGCCAGCCGCCCGGCATCAAGGATGCCCTCTTCGCGGTCAAACTCCCACGAGCGGTTTTGTTGCGCCTGCAAGCGGCGTTGCAGCTTGTTGGCCAGCCGCGAAACCGCGCCCTTGAGCGGCTCCAACTGCTGATCGAGGTAGTCGCGCAGGCGCTCCAACTCCACCGGCTGTGCAAGCTCTTCGGCAGAGATTTCCTCATCGAAGTCAGAGAGATAGATGGCATAGTTCGGGTCAGCTTCTGACACCTGCGGTGGCGTGGGAGGCTCCAGCGGGGCCTCGCCCTCGGGGATGTCCTGCTCGTCGCCCTCATCGGCTTCGGCCATATCATCCACCGAAACGGAGGCTTCTGACGGGTCGTCGGTTGGCTCCTGTTCCTGCTCGGGCGAGGCGTCCATGTCCTCTTCCGCCTGATCTTCTTCCTGCCCGTCGCCCTCGGCTTCGTCCTGATCCTCGTCAGCCTCGCTGGTCTCTTCGCTCTCGTCGTCCAGATCGTCGGGATCATCGCCAAGCTGGTCGCCATAGCCCAGATCGTCGATCACCTGGCGGGCAAAGCGGGCAAAGGCCTGCTGGTCGCCCAACACATCATCGAGCCCATCCAGCGTGCCCGCCGCCGAGCCTTCAAGGTGCTCGCGCCAAAGGTCGAGCACGTTTTGGGCGCCAGAGGGCAAATCCCGGCCGGTCGCCAGATTGCGCACCAGAAAACCCGCCGCATCCGCAATTGGCGCTTCGCTCATTTGCTCCATCGAGCCAAAGCCACGGCGGTCGGCCTCGGCACCAATCTTGGCGTCGATGTTGCCGGCGGTGCCGGGCATCACGCGGGCGCCGACGGCCTCGCAACGGGCGGTTTCCATGGCGGTGTAAATGTCACGCGCAAGTTGGCCCTGGGGCGCATAGCGCGTGGCCAGCGCCTCATCGTGATACTTGTGGCGCAGCGCCAGCGCATCGGCGGTGCCGCGCGCAAGCAGCACCTCATCGGGGGTCATCCGCCGTGTCACCTGCGGCAGGCGCAGCCCGTCACCGGTGCTGCCCGGCGGGTCCACCGAGTAGCTGACCGAAAGCTCGGGGTCGTCGGCCATCACCTTGGTGGCCTCTGCGAGCGCCTTCTTGAACGGGTCTGCCGGGTTGTCTGCGTTCTGTGCCATGGATCACCTAAAGCATCGCGGGAAGATGGGTGCAAGACCCTGCGCCAAGCTGCAGTGCGTTGCGCTGGCTGCGCGCCGATGTCTCCGCTTCATCATAAGGGTGCTGGGCGCTATGCGCTACTCCGCAAGCTGCCATTTGGCCGGAAGCGCCGCCCCCACGCTGCGGCAAAAGGTTTCCTGATCGTCCAGCGCCTGGCGCGCGCCCTCGTTGGTGGTGGCATCGCGCATCTGCGCCTCGGCGCGGTGCTGCGCGTTTTCCACCACAAAAGGCAAATCGCTGCCGCCATCCTCGGCCTGCGCTCGGGCCGCCGCGAGGAAGGCATTGGCGCGGCGCATTGGCTCCTTTGCGCCGCCATCCTTCAGGGCAACCGCACGCCAGTAGCCGGCGCAATCAGCGGCAAGGTAGGGCAGGTCGATGTGCTGCGAAAGATCATGCGCGGCGGCGGGGGTGGCCCCGGCAAGCAGCAGAGACAGGGGGAGGGCGATGCGGATCATGGAGGATCAGGTAGCGCGGTTGTGGCGGGTGGGCAAGTCAGCCGATGAGCAGCGCCGCGCATTGGGCGATCTCGGCTTCGGCCCGCCGTTGCGCCCATGCGGCATCCTCGGCATTTTGGCCAAAGGTGGCCCGCGTCAGCAACACTGATTGCGCGTATTTCGCCTCGATCCGTCGCGCCAGCACTTCGCGGCCCCGGTTTTTGGGCATCACCGCCTCTAGCAGCGAGATCATCGCATCGCGCCGCGCTTTTGTGCGATCGGCCTCGGGGCTGGCGATCAGCCATTGATGCTCCATCAGCGCCGAAAGCCGCCCGGTGCAGGCGGTAAAGCGATTTTCCAGCGCGTCGGCGCTGGCCGCAGGGGGGTGGCAGGCGAGCAGCCCTGCCATGAATAGAGTTTTCAGTCTGCCCATAATTCGATCTTTGCGCGTGATTTTGCGCCTGTCAAATGGGCAGTTTGAAAACCCCGGTCACAGGCGCTCGCAAAGAGCCTGCGCCCAAGGGCTTGAGATAGTGTGACTCCTTCGGACTGGCCCCGCGCAGAACAGCCGGGCCCGGCGGTGTTTGGCACCCCCCGGTCAACAGGCTCATCCTGCGCGGGGCCTGGGGCTAACGCACGCCCCGGCGCCGGTTACTTTGCTTGTGAAACCGCGCTTTCCGGCAGTTCCTCATCAAAGCAGCGCTGGTAAAATTCGGCCACTGTCTGGCGCTCCAGCTCGTCACATTTGTTGAGGAAGGTCAGGCGGAAGGCATAGCCGATGTTACGGAAGATCTCGGCGTTTTGCGCCCAGTTGATCACCGTGCGCGGGCTCATCACCGTGGAAAGATCGCCGTTCATGAAGGCGGTGCGCGTGAGGTCGGCGACGGTCACCATCTGGCTGATCTGCTTGCGGCCCTTCTCGGTGTTGTAATGCGGGCTTTTGGCCAGCACGATGGCGCTTTCGGCGTCATGGCTCAGGTAGTTCAGCGTGGCGACAAGGTTCCAGCGGTCCATCTGGGCCTGGTTGATCTGCTGGGTGCCGTGATAGAGTCCCGTGGTATCGCCAAGGCCAACGGTGTTGGAGGTCGCAAACAGGCGGAAATGCTTGTTGGGCGTGATGATCTCGTTCTGGTCCAGAAGGGTCAGCTTGCCGTCATGCTCCAGCACCCGCTGGATGACAAACATCACATCGGCCCGGCCTGCATCATACTCATCAAATACGATCGCAACCGGGTTGCGCAGCGCCCAGGGCAGGATGCCCTCGTGAAATTCGGTCACCTGCTTGCCGTCACGCAGCTTGATCGCATCCTTGCCGATGAGGTCGATCCGGCTGATGTGGCTATCAAGGTTCACCCGCACGCAGGGCCAGTTCAGCCGCGCGGCGACCTGCTCGATATGGGTCGATTTGCCGGTGCCGTGGTAGCCCTGGATCATCACCCGGCGGTTGTGCGAAAATCCGGCAAGGATGGCGAGCGTCGTGTCGGCATCAAACTTGTAGGTGGGGTCGATCTCGGGCACCCGGTCGGTGGCCGCTTCAAACCCCTTGATCACCATGTCGGTGTCGATCCCAAAGGTCTCGCGAACCGAAATTTCCTCGGTGGGGTTCATCGCTTCATCGCTCATGCCGTCTGCCTTCGTGCCGCTGTGGCCCGCGTGGCGCGGGCGAAATCATCCCACGGGTGGTGCCCGATTTGGCCGGAAGGTGCAAGGGGGCGGGGTGGCGCGCCATCCCGGCCAGCGGCGAAAAAGCACCGGCCTGCCGCCCCCGTGAAAAGCCCTGCGTGACACCGGACAAAATGCCAGCTACCTTGGCCTGGATTTGCTGCCACAGGTCACATATGACAAATTTTTTTAGGTTATCCTTTGCCCGGTTTGCGACCCTGTTTAGTGCCACCCTCCTTGCGATTTTCCTGATACCCGCACAGGTTGCAAAAGCCGAGTTCACCTATGTCGATAGCGCCGGTGCCTGGTTGTTTTACACCCAGCGCGGAGTTGGTGCGAACTATGCCGCCTGCCAGGTGGTGAGTTGCGTGCGCGGGGTTTGCACATCGGGGCCAAACCCGCGCACCCAGTTTTCGCTTTATGATGCCCGTGATGGGCGCGGTATCTCACCCGAGTTTATTGCGCCGCGCCGGGTAGAGCCCGGTGGCACGGCCCGGCTCAGGATTGGCACAGAAACCTTCCGGCTGCGCAATACCTTCCCCTCGCCGCAATACTATATGTTTATCGAAAACACCGCGGATATCCGCAAGGTGCTGCGCGGGTTGGTTGAGCTTGAGCGGCGCGATGACAATGCCAAGTTTCATGTGATTGATGCAGGCGGCACCGAGCATGAATTTACCGTGCGCGGCCTTACCACCAGCCTCAACCGGATGCAGCGGCGCTGTGATCCCAAGGGGTAGGGCGCCCTTGTCGGGCGGCCTATGCCGTTACAGTCCGCTTACTTGAAGTTGCGGCTTTCCTTGATCTGATCCCAGGCCCAGACCACCTCTTGCAGCTTCTCCTCGTCAGAGCGGTCGCCGCCGTTCATATCGGGGTGGAGAACCTTGATGAGCGCCTTGTAGGATTTGCGCACCTCGGCCTTGGTCCAGTGATCGCGCGCCTCCAAAATCTCGATGGCGCGGCGTTCGGTGGGCGGCAGGCGGCGTGTTCCGGTCACGGAGCGGCCGGGGTTTTGCGTGGCATTCGCGCCGAGCACCTGGTGCGGATCGTCGACCCCCAGGCGCGCCCATGCCTTCTCTTCGGCGGACTTGCGGAAAGGCTTGGTTTCACGGTCCCACACCCGGTCACGATCAAGCTGCGCTTCCATTTCTTCCTCGGTCGCTCCGGTGAAGAAGTTCCACTTCAGATTGTATTCGCGCACGTGGTCGCGGCAAAACCAGTAAAAATCATCCAGCGAGTCGGGGGACTTTGGCGCACGATACTGCCCTGCCTCCTGGCAGCCTTCATGCTCACACACCCGCTTTGACGTTTCAAACGCCCCGGACATGCCGCGCCTGCCGCGCTGGCGTTTCTTCTTGTCGGTAGAGACCGACATATCAAACCCAAAGGGATCGTCTTTGTTCATTTAACCTGACTCAGCTTGCGCGCCTGTTCGACTCGGACCATGAAGTTTAGACTTCTGAGCGCAGGATAGAAGGGCTTGATCGAAAAAATGACACTTGCATCCGAAATAGAAACCCGTCTGAGGGCCAGTTTTGACCCGAAGCACCTTGAAGTCTTTGATGAAAGCGAGGCGCACCGTGGTCACGGTGGCTATTCGCCCGATGGCAGCCATTTTCGGGTGAAGATCGCCGCCGAGGCGCTGGAGGGCAAAAGCCGGATCGCCAAGCACCGTGCGATCAACGCCGCTGTGGCCGATCTGTTTCCGCGCATCCACGCGCTGGTGATTGAAGCCTGAACCGGCTCCACCTCGCTTGGTTAGGGGAAAGGGGCTGCGTTTGGCCCCCGGTTTACTCTGCCGCCACGTCGGTCTTGGCCGGGCCAACGGCGGGGGCCTTGCCCTCTACCGAGCGGGCCGAAAGGGCCGCCGCCGCAGCCCGCGCCGCCGCCTTGGCGCCGCGCTGTGGGGTTTCGTCATCGGTGGTTGGGGACTCGGACTCCGCTGCCTCTTCGGCGGTCACCTCGGGCTTGGGGGCCTCTG
>NZ_JARGND010000070.1:8474-9735 GCF_029212645.1 Vannielia sp.
ATCGCGCAGGGCAACAGCGCCCGTCTCGCGGCGAAACACCAGCATGTGCTGAAAGCTCGTATGCTTGCCGGTTAGCCCAACGCGCTCCTGGCAGGGCAGGGTGTCGGTGCGCTGGTATTCCCAGCCCTCCGCCCCGTGCTCATTCATCAGCTCTTCGAGCGTTTGCGCAAAGCGGCTCGCGGTGCCCTTGGCCCCTTTGGTGCGCTTGCCCTTATCCGGCGCGGGCACCACCTTGTATTCGTATCGCGGCATCTCAATGCCCCCCGTTTTCAACACGCTCATCAGCCTAGCAAGCCGCTTGGGCAGAGTCCAAACAGCCCCTTGTGACCAGGCCTCATTAACAAAACCTGTGACGGTTTTGCGCCTTGGTCTGCGACCCCTTCGCAACAAGCCTCTGCATGGGTTGTGCATCGCTTGTGCATCGGTTGCACATATTCGCTTTTCCTATAGGCCAGCGGCCCATCGAAAAACCCTAGAGACCGAGCTTGGCGCTCACAATCTCGTTCACCGCTTTCGGATTTGCCTTGCCGCCGGTGGCCTTCATGACCTGCCCCACGAACCAACCTGCCAGCTTGGGATTGGCCTTGGCCTTCTCCACCTGCGCGGGGTTGGCGGCAATCACCTCGTCCACCGCAGCCTCGATCGCGCCGGTGTCGGTGACCTGCTTCATGCCGCGCGATTCCACGATCTCTGCCGGATCGCCGCCCTCGGTATAAACGATCTCGAACAGGTCCTTGGCGATCTTGCCCGAGATGTCGCCTTTCGAGATCAGATCAACGATGCCACCAAGCTGCTCGGGGCTTACCGGGCTTTCGGTGATGTCATGTTCTTCCTTCTTGAGGCGGCCGAACAGCTCGTTGATGATCCAGTTTGCGGCCAGCTTGCCATCGCGCCCCTTGGCGGTTTTCTCAAAGAAATCAGCGTTCTCTACCTCAGCCGTCAGCACCGAGGCGTCATAGTCGCTCAGCCCGAAACTTTCGATGAACCGCGCCTTCTTGGTGTCTGGCAGTTCGGGGAGAGAGGCTTTGATATCGTCCACCCAATCCTGCTCGATCTCCAGCGGCAGCAGATCAGGATCGGGGAAATAGCGGTAATCATGCGCCTCTTCCTTGGATCGCTGGGTCCGGGTTTGGCCGGTGTCCGGGTCGAAGCCGCGGGTTTCCTGGTCCACCTCGCCGCCGTCTTCCAGAATGGCGATCTGGCGCTTGGCCTCATAGTCAATCGCCTGCTGGATAAAGCGCATGGAGTTCATGTTCTTGAT
>NZ_JARGND010000071.1 GCF_029212645.1 Vannielia sp.
GGATCTTCGCCGCTTTCACCGATTTCTCGATCGCCCAGGTGTTCCTCACCACGTCAGTCGCCTTTGCCGGCCTGTCGCTCTGGGGCTACACCACCAAATCAGACATCTCCGGCTGGGGATCGTTCCTGATCATGGGCGTCATCGGCCTGATCGTGGCTTCGCTCATCAACCTCTGGCTGCAAAGCCCGATCATGATGTATGTCGTCTCGATCCTCGGTGTGCTGATCTTCGCAGGCCTCACCGCCTACGACACGCAAAACATCAAGAACACCTACATCGAGCATGCGATGCACGCGGATCAGGAGTGGCTTGGCAAAGCGGCCATCATGGGCGCGCTCAGCCTCTACCTCGACTTCATCAACATGTTCATGTTCCTGCTTCAGTTGATGGGCTCGCGCGAATAAGCGCCGCTCACCTGACACCACATTCAAAGGGCCGCTCCACATGGGGCGGCCCTTTTCCTTTGCCCAAAGCACCCCGGCCACCCGCGTGCCCCCGCGCCGAAAGCCTCACATCTCAAGGCACATCTGCACGGCGGGAAAATCCAGCCCCGGCGCCAGCGTCAGCGTGATCTCCCCCTGCGCCACAAAACCCAGCTTGGCGTAAAAGCCCTGCGCCGTAAGGGTCGAAAAGCACAACATCCGCCGCACCCCCGAGGCCTGCGCCCTGAACAGCGCGTGCTCCATCAAAACCCGTCCCACGCCCTTCCCGGCGCGGTCAGGCGCGGTCGCCACCTGGCGGATATGCCCCACCTCCCCCGGCCCCGTTGCGCCCCGGCCCGGCGGATGAAAGGTCCAGCCTCCGGCCGCAAGCAGCCCATTCCCGCAGTCCGCCAAATAGTAGCTCCCCGCGTTCAGCAGCGCCGCGCGAGGCCGGGTGATGAGCGGCACCGCCTCGCGCAGAAGCTCAGGCGTGTAGTCATCCACCAGCAACTGGCTGTAAGAGGCCGTCAACAGCCGCGCCAGCGCCTCCCTGTCGCCCATCCGGGCGGGCCTGATGGTGAAGGGCGGCAAGGGCGGCGGTGAGGCGCATCCGGGTGCGGCATCCTGTGGGGCAATCATGGCGAGGTCTCCTTACTGGCGTATCAGGGGGAGGCTCTCGCGGCGGGGTCTGGGGGGTGTTCAACAAAGAAAAACCGCGCGAGCCTTGGGGCGTCGCGCGGTTTTCACATCTTGGGTAGCTGGGGAGAGGCTTACTTGATCTTGCCTTCCTTGTACTCCACGTGCTTGCGCGCGACAGGGTCGTACTTGCGTACGACCATCTTCTCGGTCATCGTGCGGGCGTTCTTTTTGGTCACATAAAAGTGGCCAGTATCGGCGGTGGAGTTCAGCCGAATCTTGATCGTGGTTGGTTTGGCCATCTTAATGTCTCCTGCGGGGGGAACGCGGCTTGGCGCTCCACAGATGTAGCATGAAACCGCCTTTTACTGGCCTCGGCGGGTGAGTCAACCGCTGGCTCGCGGTTTTGGCCAGATATTTTGCGCGGATGGCCTGTAAGCCGGATTCTGTTCGCTCTTGCGAGCGCGGTGACCATTCATCTCAGGCGCATGTTGCCATGAACCCTCTAGCTGCCAACCCGAACCTCAAGACCGAAGCGGCCCATGCGAGGCTCCTATTTGGCATTGCTCCCGGTGGGGCTTGCCTTGCCGGTCCTGTTGCCAGTCCCGCGGTGGGCTCTTACCCCACCGTTTCACCCTTACCCGCATCAGCGGGCGGTCTGTTCTCTGTGGCGCTCTCCGTCGGATTGCTCCGCCCGGGCGTTACCCGGCACCGTTGCTTCGTGGAGTCCGGACTTTCCTCGAAGGTTGCCCTCCGCGGCCACCCGGCCATCCGCGCAATTGCCCGCATAGGCAAGAAGGCCCTGCCGGTCAAGCGCCGCCCCCGCCAACTCACATCGCCGGCTTTACACCATCGCGCCCAAGTCCACCGGGTAGCGCGCCGCCAGATCGGCCATGCGGGCACAATCCGTGGCATCGAATCCGCCCCTGGCCGCGGGTCTGAAACGGCTGCGAAACGCCTCCAACAGGGTGTCAAACGGCACATCCGCTCTATAGCCAAACGCCCGCGCATCCTGCATGAACCGCGCCTCATCGGCGCCGCCCGTGCCCTGCGCCTCACTCCACACAGCCAGCCCCTGCCGCGCCAGCGCCTGCCAATCAAAGCGGCGCCCCGGATCAATCTTGCGCCCCGGTGCCACATCCGAATGGCCCAGCACCCGCTCCACCGGCACCGCCCAGCGCTCACGGATCGCGGCCACCAGCGTTTCCACCGCCCGCATTTGCGGCCATGCGAATGGCTCGACGGAGGTGTTCACGATCTCGATCCCGATCGAGCGTGAGTTCACGTCAACGCAGCCGCCCCAGCAGGCCGCCCCTGCGTGCCACGCCCGCATCTCCTCTGGCACCATTTGCCAAACGGCGCCTTCGGGGCTGATCACATAATGCGCCGAAACCTGCGCCTCGGGGGTGGCGAGCCACTCCAGCACCGCACGGGTTTCGCCCATCGCGGTATAATGCAGCAGCACGCTATCAGGCAGCGCCCCATCGCGCCGCTCACCCATGTTGGGGGTGGGAAATTGCTCTATCTGCATTCACCCGCGCTCCGCATTCTTTGCGAAAATCCGCGCCTTTGGGCCAAGCTCAGCCCTTGGCGGCGCGAAAAGGCCGGGGATCCCAGGCGCAGGCAAAGCCGTCTCCATCGGGGTCAACGCCCAGCTTGTCGCGCTGCGGCCCACCGGCCTTGAGGAAGGCGGCTTGCGCCAGCGCGGATGAGGCATAGCTGCCACAGGCGCGGTCATAGCGCCGCTGGGTGGTAAAGCCCCGGCGATACACCTTTTCTCCGGGGGCATTGCTGGTGCTCAGCGCGTATTCCGCAAGGTTCGGGCCGGTATCTTGCGGGCGGCTCGGCAGGGCCGTGACCGGGGCCTGCTGATACTGTGCGCGCTGGCGCTCAATGCGCTGCGCGTCGCTTTCGATAGATTCGCGTGACGATACCGCCTGAAAATCCTGCTCATCAGAAATGCTGGTGCCGCTGCGGGCCGGGGCGGCTGGCGTGGCGGTGTCACGCCCCAGAGCGGCGTTGATCTCTGCGGCAGAGGGCGCACCCGTGGCCGGGCCGGTGCTGGCCACCGTGGCGAGCGGCGCGTTGGTTGGCGCATTTATCGGGGCGTTTACAGGCGCGTTGACCGGCGCATTCGCAGGTGGCTGGCGTCTGGGGCTGGCCAAGGCCGCATCCCGCGCTCGCTGTGCGCTGTAGCTTTCATAATCGCCAAACCCAACGCCATCACCGCTGTCAGGAATTGCCGGATCGCATGCCGCCAGGGCGACGCACGCCGCAAGGGATAGCCAAACCCGCATGTTCATCACTCTCTGCTCTGCCTGTGTTTTCAGGCCTTTTACCACCATTTCGCCGGTTTGGAAACAAATCCGGCCGCTTGTTCCAGCGCATAGGCGGTGTTGAGCAGATCGCCCTCTTCCCAAGGACGCCCAATCAGCTGAAGCCCAAGCGGCAGGCCGTTGCCGCTCAGCCCGGTCGGCAGCGCGATGCCGGGCAGGCCCGCAAGGTTCACCGTTACGGTGAACACATCGTTGAGATACATCTGCACCGGGTCGGCCTCGGCCATCTCGCCCAACCCAAAGGCCGCAGACGGCGTGGCCGGGGTAAGAATCGCATCCACACCCGCCGCGAACACCTGCTCGAAGTCCTGCTTGATGAGGGCACGCACCTTACGGGCGCGGTTGTAATAGGCATCGTAATAGCCTGCGGAAAGCACATAGGTGCCCACCATCACCCGCCGCTTCACCTCGGCACCAAAGCCCTCGGCGCGGGTCTTTTGATACATTTCCTCAATGCCGTCGCCCTGTGCCAGCTTGGCGCGGTGGCCAAAGCGCACGCCATCATAGCGCGCAAGGTTCGAAGACGCCTCGGCAGGGGCGATCACATAATAGGTCGGCAGCGCGTATTTGGTATGCGGAAGCGAGATATCGCGGATCTCGGCCCCTGCTGCCTTCAGCATATCGGTGCCCTCGGCCCAAAGCGCCGCAATCTCTTCGGGCATCCCCTCCACCCGGTATTCGCTGGGAATGCCGATGACCTTGCCCTTGATATCGCCGGTCAGCATCGCCTCAAAATCCGGCACCGCCAGATCGGCCGAGGTCGAATCCTTGGGGTCATGCCCGGCCATGGCCTCCAGCATGATCGCGCAGTCGCGCACGCTCCTGGTCATCGGCCCGGCCTGATCCAGCGAGGAGGCAAAGGCGATGATACCCCAGCGGCTCACCCGCCCATAGGTGGGCTTCAGGCCGGTGATCCCGGTGAAAGCGGCAGGCTGGCGGATCGAGCCGCCGGTGTCGGTGCCGGTTGCCGCAAGGCACAGATCGGCGGCCACAGCACTGGCCGAGCCCCCCGAGGAGCCCCCCGGCGTAAGCTGGCGCTCGCCATCGCGCCACGGGTTCACCGCAGTGCCATAGGTTGAGGTTTCGTTGCTGCTGCCCATGGCAAACTCGTCCATGTTCAGCTTGCCCAGCATCACCGCACCCGCGCCAAAAAGCTGGCTGGTCACGGTGCTCTCATACTCCGGCTTGAAGCCATGCAAAATGGCCGATGCCGCCTGGCTCTCCACCCCCTTGGTGCAGAACAAATCCTTGATCCCCAAGGGGATACCACACATTGAAGGGGCGTCGCCCTGGCCAATCCGCGCATCAGCGGCCCGCGCCTGCTCCAGTGCCAGCTCTGGCGTGTGATGCACAAAAGCGCCCAGCGCTTCGGCACCTTCAATCTCGCTCAGGCAGGCCTCGGTCAGCGCAACCGAAGTCACCTCACCCTTGCGCAACGCATCGCGCGCCTCGGCAATTGTCAGTTTGCTCAGTTCAGACATGCGCTTACTCCACCACCTTGGGAACGGCGAAAAATCCCTCGCGGGCGTCTGGCGCATTGGCCAGAATCGCTTCCTGCTGCCCCCCGTCGGTGACAACATCCTGCCGCCGTTTCAGCCGCTGCGGCGTGACCGAAACCATCGGCTCCACGCCCTCTACATCCACCTCGGAAAGCTGCTCGATGAAGCCGAGGATCGCGTTGAATTCCCCCGCCAGCGCGGGCAGTTCGTCCTCCGGCACGGCGATCCGGGCCAGATGCGCTACGCGGCGCGCGGTCTCGATGTCTATCGACATGTCTCACTCCTTCGGGTGTCTCGCTCGCTCGTTTATCTCCCGCGCGGATGCGCTGCAAGCGGTGGACGCGCCCTTATCGCTGCACTACCTTCCCGTCGAAACAATCATTCCGGAGATACCCCCATGAAACTCATCTGGCTCGGGCACGGCAGCTTCAGGTTGGAAGCCGCCGAAGCGGTGATCCTCATTGACCCCTGGCTTACCGGCAATCCCTCCTTCCCCGAAGACCGCCACGCCGAGGCGCTTGATGGCGCAACCCATGTGCTGTTGACCCACGGCCACGGCGATCACATCACCGGTGTGCCTGACATCGCCAAAGACGCGGGCCTGCCGGTCTACGGCATGTTCGACCTGATGGAAAAACTCGATGGCGTTGATGCCAATGGCTTCAACAAGGGCGGCACCGTTGATCTGGGCGGCGTCGCTGTCACCATGGTGCCCGCATCCCACTCCAACACCTTGAACGGCGAGGCCGCCGGTGCCGAAGTTGGCTATATGCTCAAGGCCGAAGGCCACACCATCTACTTTTCCGGCGACACCACCATCATGGCCGATATGGAATGGATGGGCGCCTACCATGAGCCCGATATCGGCGTGCTCTCTGCCGGGGGCTATTTCACGATGGACATGAAAGCCGCCGCATGGGCCGCCGCCCGGTATTTCGATTTCAAAACAGTGATCCCGATGCACTACAAAACCTTCCCCGCCCTCGAGCAAGACGCCGAAGAGCTGAAAAAGGGCCTGAAGGGCGTTGATGTGATCGAACCGGAAGTGCTGGTCGCGATCGAATTCTAGGCCACCACCGGGCGAAGACCGGCTGAAAGCCGTGATGAGCCGCCCCGCGGCTCATCACTCACCCGCGCCCTCTCCCGTTGGCAATCGCCACGGCGGGAAACGTCGCTCCGGAAAGGCGTGATGAAGGCACAGCCGCTGCCCGGCCGGGTCACGCACCCCTCAAAGACACGTAAACCAAAGCCCTCGATCTCACCCCCGCCGCCCGGCAAAAAAACCCTTGAGCAAGGCCACCGCCTCCGCGTCGCCAATCCCGTCATAAACCTCCGGCACATGGTGCGCCTGCGGGTGCGAAAACACCCTTGCCCCATGCGCCACGCCGCCGCTTTTAGGATCACTCGCGCCGTAATACACCCGGCCAATCCGCGCCGCCGCAATCACCGCCGCACACATCGCGCAAGGCTCCAGCGTCACATAAAGATTATAGCCCACCAGCCGCTCGCTGCCCGCCGCCGCACAGGCCGCGCGGATCGCCAGCATCTCGGCATGGGCCGATGGATCGGCCAACTCCCGCGTGCGGTTCCCGGCCCGCGCCACAACCTCACCGCCGGGCGACACGATCACCGCCCCCACGGGCACCTCTCCGCGCTCGCCCGCCGCCCGCGCCTCGGCCAGCGCTGCCTGCATGTGGCTCGTAAATTCCATGCCATCTTCCCTGCCCCGCGTCCCCGCCTTTGGCAAGCCCCACCCTTGGCAAGCCCGCGCCCCTCGCCTATGCCACCCCCATGAGCACCACCCCTCCCCCCGGCGACCGGATCGCCAAGGTTATCGCCCGCGCAGGCCTCGCCTCGCGCCGTGAAGCCGAGCGCATGGTTGAAGCAGGCCGCGTCACCGTGAACGGCAAGCGCATCGACAGCCCGGCCCTCAACGTCACCGAGGCTGACGCGATCGTGGTCGATGGCAAGCCCCTCACCGCCCCCGAGCCCCCCCGCCTCTGGCTCTACCACAAGCCCTCCGGGCTGGTGACAACAGCGCGTGATGAAAAGGGCCGCGAAACGGTGTTTGACAGCCTGCCCGAGGAGATGCCCCGCGTCATGTCGGTCGGGCGGCTGGATATCAACTCCGAGGGCCTGCTGCTGCTCACCAACGATGGCGAGATCAAGCGCAAGCTTGAACTGCCTTCCACCGGCTGGACCCGCAAATACCGCGTCCGCGTCCATGGCACCCCCGAAGACAGCACCCTTGAGCCGCTGCGCAAGGGGATCTCGGTCGAGGGCACCCGCTTCCAGCCGATGACCGTCACCCTTGATCGCCAGCAAGGCGCCAACGCCTGGATCACCGTCTCGCTGCAAGAGGGCAAGAACCGCGAAATCCGCCGCGCGATGGAGGCCGTCGGCCTCGCCGTCAACCGCCTCCTGCGCGTCTCCTACGGCCCCTTCCGGCTGGGTGAGCTGAAGGCAGGCGAGGTGGAAGAAATCAAATCCCGCGTGCTGCGCGACCAACTGGGCCTCGCCCCCGACATGCAACCAGCCCTCACCCCCAAGAAAAAACCCCAACGCCGGCGGCGATAGCACGATAGTCTTCCCAAACCTCCGAGAGCGCTAAATACAAATCAATGAAGGTACAGCCTCGTCCTAGGATCAGGACGGCTCCGTTGCATTAACTCAGAGGAAGTCGCAGGCTCCGCTTGTTTGTGATGGCGGAGCGGTCGATGGCACAGCGCAAGAACCCGTTCAAACGGCATCGGTTTCCTTGTGAGATTATCCTGATGGCAGTGCGCTGGTACTGTCGCTACTCGCTTTCGTGCAGGGATGTGCGTGACATGCTGGCTGAGCGTGGCGTGACCGCCGATGCCTCGACGATCCATCGCTGGGTGCGCAAGTTCGGCCCCGAGCTTCGCAAGCGGGCTTATGGCGCTCACCGTACTTGGCGCGGGCTGCGCCCGGATCGGGCCGGAAGACACGATCCGGCATGTCGATCGCAAGTAGCTCAACAACCGGATCGAAAGCGACCACGCCTCGCTAAAGCAGCGACTTCGCCCTATGCGCGGCTTCCAAACCTTGGTCGGCGCCAAGGCGGCTCTCGCTGGCATCGAAACTTTCCGCACCATCCGCAAGGGGCAGTTTGAAAACTGCCAGATCGGCGTTGCCAACGAGATCGACTTCGTGGCTGACCTCTTTCTAGAAACCGCGTGAAAGACACCAGAACCGGCTTTCAACGTGTCGAGAAGGGCCCATCAGGACGGACGATAGGTCTACGATCCGAATTCCAGATAGCGCACCCATGAAAACTCCTGATATTGTACATGTATATAGACGGATATGGCAAAATTATGCATTGAAGCGGTTGATGGTAAGCCATTTGTTTGATTGTATCCGAGGGCCGCTTATGACCCCCAGACGTTAGGATAAGGCAGAGTGAGCACATGGATGCCGTCGTCTGCTGAATGACGCGAAGAGGCGCGCGGTGCGGGCGCCGTCTCCGAGGGCGGGCCGGCGGACGGCAAGGGGAGAATGGCATGTCAAAGTCGGGGATCTGTATCGTTGGGATTGGCCACGCAGCCTTTGGTCGCTTCGATGGCCGGACGGCGGAAGGGCTGATCGCAGAGGCCGCGCGTGGGTGTCCTGCGGGAATTGGGCGTTGCCGAAACACACGGCTGTTTTATCATGCGCCGGAGTCCGCTGCGGATGCGCTGGCAGACAGTACCGTAGCGAATTACGCTAGCGTGCTACAGGCCGGATGGGGGTAGACATATGAATATCGCAAACTGGCTGGATGCCTCTGCCCGACGCACACCGGATGCGCCCGCGCTTTTCTATGGCACCGAGCTGCACTCGGACTATCAGGGCTTTGCCGCCCGTGCGCGGCGCATCGGCGAGGGGCTCGCCCGGTATCATGGCATCGGCCAAGATGATCGCGTCGCAGTTTTTCTGAAGAATTGCCCAGAGGTGTTGGAACTGATCTTCGGCATCTGGTGGATAGGGGCGGCGGCGGTGCCGATCAACGCGAAACTGCACGCAAAGGAGGTGGCCTATATCCTTGAGGACTCCGGTGCGGGCCTGCTCGTATCAGACAGTGGCGACATAGGCGACGAGGCCGGCAGCAGGCACTGCCCCGAGATCGCGCTTGGCGGCGCGGAGTGGCAGAACCTGCTGGAAACCGACGATTGCGCAGGCGCTCCCCTGGCCAGGGGCCGGGACGATCTGGCCTGGCTGTTCTATACCTCGGGCACCACGGGGCGGCCCA
>NZ_JARGND010000072.1:0-3111 GCF_029212645.1 Vannielia sp.
CGGATGACTGACGACCAGCGCGCGATCCGCGACTCGGTCATGGAGATGTGCGGGAATTTCCCGCCGGAATACTGGCGGGAGCGGGATGCCAAGGGTGGCTTTCCCGAGGAGTTTTACCATGCCGTGGCCGAAAACGGCTGGCTCGGTATCGCCACGCCCGAGGCCTATGGTGGCTCGGGTCTTGGGATCACCGATGCGGCGGTGATGATGCAGGCGATTGCCGAATGCGGGGGCGGGCTCAGCGCCACGTCGGCGGTGCATATGAACATCTTTGGCCTCTCGCCGGTGGTTGCTTTTGGCACCGAAGATCAGAAGAAGCGGATGCTGACCCCGCTCATCAAGGGCGAGACCAAGGCCTGTTTTGCGGTGACCGAGCCGACCACGGGGCTTAACACCACCAAGCTGAAAACGCGGGCTGTGCGCAAGGGCGATACCTATTACGTCAGCGGCCAGAAAGTGTGGATTTCGACCGCCCAGGTGGCCGATTACATGCTGCTGATCGCCCGCACCACGCCGATCGAGGAGTGCAAGAGCCCGACCGATGGGTTGAGCCTGTTCTACACCAAGCTTGACCGGGACTACGTGGATATCCGCGAGATTGACAAGATGGGCCGCAAGGCGGTGGATTCCAACGAGTTGTTCATCGAAAACCTGCCGGTGCCTGCGGCGGACATGATCGGGGAAGAGGGCAAGGGCTTCCGCCACATTCTGCACGGGATGAACGCCGAACGGGTGCTGGTAACGGCCGAATGCGTGGGCATTGGCCGCTACGCGCTGGCGCGGGCGGCGAAATACGCCAACGAGCGGATCGTCTTTGATCGCCCCATCGGCCAGAACCAGGGCATTCAGCACCCGCTGGCCCGTGCCTGGGCGCAGCTTGAGGCGGCCAACCTCATGGGCTTCAAGGCAGGCACGCAATATGACCGGGGTGAACCCTGCGGGATCGAGGCAAATGCCGCCAAGGTGCTGGCCTCCGAGGCCGCCTTCTTCGCCTGCGAGCGGGCGATCCTGACGCATGGCGGCTTTGGGTATGCGAAGGAATATGATGTTGAGCGGCTTTTGCGCGAAGTGATGATCCTTCGCATCGCGCCGATCTCGACCGAGCTTATCCTCAGCAACATTGCCGAAAAGCAGCTTGGTTTGCCGAAATCCTACTAGACTGCAACGAACTATCGCGTCTCCGAGGGAGGGGATTGACGGTGGGAGGAGGGCGACGGTCCGCCCGGCATTGATGCCCAACGACCGCGACAAGTCGCAACAGTTTGCGGGGGGAGGACCCTGCAGCAGAAAGGGAGTCAGATGAACATTTCAATCAAAGGCGCGGCCTTGGGCGTCGCGCTCACCACGGCGCTTACGGCCGGGGCCGCCAGCGCGCAAGATACTATTGATCTCAAGATATCTCACGCGTTTCCGCCCACGCACTACCTGATCGAGCACGGGCTTGATATCTGGGTGAACGGGTTGAAGGAAGATTTGGGTGACCGGGTCGATTTCACGATCTATCCCGCGCAGCAGCTCGGCAAGGCGGCTGAGGGCCTTGACCTTGTGTCGAACGGGGCCGCCGATCTGGTTTTCACCGCCACCTCCTACCACCCGACCCAGATTACGGTGTCCGGGGTGGCGGAACTGCCGGGGGTGTTCTCGGACATTTGTGTTGCCACCCGCGCCTCGATGGAGATGTCGCGGGAAGGCGCGCTGTTTGACAAGGTGGATTTCGAGCCGAGCGGCGTGCGCGCGATCTACAATGCCAGCCTGCCGACCTACAATGTTGTTACCGCGACCCGCAAGGTCGAGAAGCTGGAAGATTTTGAGGGCCTCAAGCTGCGCACCACCGGCGCGGCGATGGACCTGACCGCGCGGACGCTGGGCGCGGCTGCGGTACGTATGCCCTCGGCCGAACTGTTCCAGGCGGCGCAGCGCGGCACTGTGGACGGGGCGCTTTATCTTTACGCCGGGATGCCACCCTACGATCTGCAAACGGTTTTCAAGCACAGCACCGAAGGGGTCAGCATGGGAAGCACCCATGTTGTGCTTTTGATGAACCGTGAAAAGTTCGACTCGCTGCCTGACGATGTGCAGGAGGTATTCCTGCGCCACGGTGTTGCCGCTGCCGAGAACAACTGCGCCTGGATGGCCGAAAACGACTCGTTGGTGCGTGACAAGATGGTCGACGAGGCCGGCCTTGAGGTTGTCAAGCTCGGCGCCGAAGAGACGGCGCGCTGGAAAGAGCGAACTGATGCCGTTGCCGCCGATTGGGCCGCATCTGTTGGTGAACACGGAGCCGAAGCGGTTGAAGCCTATACCGCAGCGGTGGGCCGGATCGCCGCGAAGAACTGAGGCAGACCTTTCGCCGGAAGCGCGATGCCGCTTCCGGCGTACGAACCCTTGGGCAAATCCGCCTGACAGATTGATTGATTACTCCCGCCGCGAGGATCGCGCGCAGGACCACTGGAGATCCGAGATGACAGACCTTTCCCGATCCTCGATGCGGCCGATCCGCTCGTTCCTTTTCGTCCCCGGCCACCGCGAAAGCTGGATCGACCGGGTTGCAGGCTACGGTGCCGATGCGGTTATTCTGGACCTTGAAGACAGCGTGCCCGCCGATCAAAAGCCAGCCGCGCGGGCGCTGGTTGCCAAGAAGATCTCCGGCCTCGCCGCCGCCGGTCAGCGCATTTATGTGCGGGTCAACCGCTCGCCCGCCATGTATGATTTTGAGGATATCCTCGCCGTGACGCGCGAAGGGCTGGAAGGGGTGGTTTTGTCAAAGCCAGGCGGGCCGGAGGACATTCAGATCGCTGCTGCGCTGGTGCATGAGGCCGAATTGCGAAACGGGCTGGAGCTTGGCCGAATCGCGCTGGTTCCGACGCTGGAAACCGCCCGTTCGATGCAAACGGCCTACGAGATCGCGCAAAATCCGCGCGTCAACGCAATTTGCGGGGCCAGCGCGAAGAACGGCGATTCCGCGCGGGCGCTTGGCATCGGCTGGAGCTCTGAGGGCACCGAGACCCTTTACATGTGGCAGCGCACCGTGATGGCCGCGCGGGCTGCCGGAAAGATGCCGCTGGGCGGGCTTTGGCAGGATGTCCACGATCTTGAGGGGCTTGACCTTTA
>NZ_JARGND010000072.1:3211-7117 GCF_029212645.1 Vannielia sp.
TGCCGCTGGGCGGGCTTTGGCAGGATGTCCACGATCTTGAGGGGCTTGACCTTTATGCGCGCCGCAACCGGGCCCACGGTTTCGTTGGAGAGATGATCCTGCATCCCACCAATGTTGAGGTGGTCAACCGCGCCTACACCCCGTCGGCCGAAGAGATCCGCTATTTCAAGGGCATGATCGAGACCTATGAAGCATCGGCGGCGCAGGGCGTGGGTGCGGTGATTTATGACGGCGACCACATTGATCTTGCCCATGTTCAGACCGCCCGTGCCGTTGTCGCCCTGGCTGAAGGCACCGGCGAAACGGACTGATCCTGCCGCCAACGATACAAACAAGAGAGAAGAGGAGCACGCGATGCAAAGCACCGTATCCGGAAAGTACTACGAAGAACTTGAGCCTGGCATGGTTTTCCATCACGCGATCACCCGCACCGTGACGGAAACCGACAACCTGCTGTTCTCGGCGCTCACCTACAACTCACAGCCGCTGCATCTGGATGACGAGTTCTGCAAGAACACCGTCTACGGGCAGCGCCTGGTCAACAGTATCTTCACGCTGGGCCTTGTGGTGGGTGTGGGGGTCAGCGACCTGACGCTGGGGACAACCCTTGGCAATCTGGGTTTCGACGAGATCACATTTCCCAAGCCGGTCTTCATTGGCGACACGCTGCGCTCGGAGACCGAGATCACCGACCGGCGGGAATCACAGAAAAAGCCCGACCGTGGGATCGTTCATTTCGAGACGCGCGGCTTCAACCAGCGCGACGAGATGGTGGTAAAGGTGCACCGCGTTGGCCTGATGATGAAGCGTCCGGTCCCGGCCTGACGCAGGCACGCGGGGGAGGGGATGCGACAGAGCACTGAGGGGAGGATCGGATGAAATGGATATCCTTGGCTGACCGGGCGGTTGGCAAGCTGGAGCGGCTTTTGATCATTGGGGCCAGCCTGTGCTTGTTGTCCATGATGCTGGTTGTCGCGGTTGACGTGGGGATGCGCTATATTTTTCACGCGCCGTTGAGTTGGAGCTATGATCTGGTCGCCAACTTCCTGATGGTGGGGGCCGCTTTACTCGCCGTGTCGGAAACCTTCCGGCGGGGTGGGCATGTGGCAGTGAACCTGTTCCGCGCCCGGATGCGCCGCAAGGTGCGGCGGTGGGTGGATGCGGCGAGCGCGCTCATGATTATCCCGGTTCTGTTGGCCATGGTGGTGACCGGTTGGCAATCCACCGTTCGGGCCGTGGTGCGGGACGAAACCATCCCCGGTGTCGTCGCCTGGCCGATGTGGGCCAGTTATATCCTTGTGCCACTGGGGATCGGGCTTCTTTTGCTGCGCATGATCATCCATTTTGCCGATCTGTTGAGCGGCGGAGAGGGTCATGTGCCTGACGCCGTTGACCTCCACGCAGACCCATCCGAGCCTGCTGCCGACTCGCAACCCGAGGGAGACGCGCGATGATTGCGACTTTAGGGAGCCTCCTTCTGGTTCTGTTGCTTGCGATGGGGATGCCCGTGGCCTTTGCAATGGCGGTCGCGGGTGTGGCCGGGCTTTTCGCCGTGGGCGGGCTCGATCTGGTGATGGGGATGGTGAAGTCGTCCACCATCTCGTCGGTCAATTCCTACGAGCTTATCACCATTCCGATGTTCATCCTGATGGCCGAGTTCATCATCATCTCGCGCATCGCCGACGAATTGTTTGACGCCACCGTGGTTTGGGTCGGGCGGGTTCCGGGCGGGCTGGGGGTGGCGGTTGTTCTGGCGGGCGCCATGTTCGGGGCGATTTCGGGGTCGAGCACCGCATCGGCGGCAACGCTGTCATCCACCGCGATTCCGGCGATGATGCGGCAGGGTTATTCGCTGCGTACGGCCGGGGCGCTGGTGGCGATCACCGGCACGCTGGCGATCCTGATACCGCCCTCTATTGCGCTGGTGCTCTATGCGATCATCGCCGATGTCAGCGTTGGCAAGCTGCTGATCGCGGGTATGGTGCCGGGTATTCTGGCGGTGCTGGCGCTGGTCGGGCTGACCGTTACCATGTCGCTGCTTCGGCCAAAGGCTGTGCCGGCCGGGCGCCCTTATCGCTGGTCCGAGAAGGTATCCGTGCTGCGGGTGACGCTGCCGATGCTGATCCTTTTCGGCGCGGTCACCGGTGTTCTTTATGCCGGTGTCGCGACGCCCACCGAAGCCTCGGCGATGGGGGCCTTCGCCGCATTGTTGCTGGGCCTGGTGCAGCGACGGCTCTCGCTGCGCAACGCCGGTCGGGCGTTGGTCAACGCCGCGCGGGTCAGTTGCATGATCGCCTTTATCATCCTCGGTGCGCATATCTTCGGTTACTTCTTCACCCTCACCCAAACCACCACGGCCATTGCCAACTGGGTCGGCGCGCTGGACGTTTCCAGCTATGTGATCTTGCTGGTGATCTTGGTGATCTACCTGATCCTCGGCTGTTTTCTCGACCAGATTGCGATCCTGATCCTCACCGTTCCGGTGATGCTGCCGGTGGTGGTGGCGCTGGGCTTCGATCCGATCTGGTTTGGGGTGATGGTGGTGATGGTGGCCGAGGTGGGAATGATCACGCCGCCGCTGGGCCTCAACGTCTTTGTTGTGGCGCGCTATACCGGACAGCCGGTGCATGAGATCTTCGCAGGCATCCTGCCGTTTTTCCTGTGCATGCTGGGCATGGTGCTGCTGCTTGGCCTGATGCCGGAGATTGTCCTCTGGTTGCCCAACCAGATGTCAAACTGATCCCACCGGGCAAATGGGGTCCGGCCCTCCGGGGCCGGGGCCGCAAGGAAAGGAGAACGCCATGACCGACACCGCCGCTTCCGCCGCACCCGCGTCGCAATCCGGGCCTGCCCCGGCCTGGCAGCCGCTCGCCGGGGTGCGCGTTGTCGATTTTTCGGCGCTTTTGCCGGGGCCGCTGGCCGGGGCGATCCTTGCCGATCTCGGTGCCGAGGTGATCAAGGTTGAGCCTCTTGCCGGGGAGGGCGTGCGCCACCGCGAGGTGCTGGCGCCAATTCTCCACGCCGCCAACCGGAGCAAGACCAGCCTCGCGATCGACCTGAAACATGATGGCGCCGCGGCGGTGGTGGAGCAGCTGGCCCGCTGGGGTGACATAGCGCTTGAGAGCTTTCGCCCCGGCGTTGCCGCACGGCTCGGGATCGACCATGCCAGCCTGTCGGCGGTGAACCCGCAGATCATCAGCTGTTCGGTTTCGGGCTATGGCCAGAACGGCCCGTGGCGCGATGCTCCGGGGCATGACCTGAACTTCCTTGCCGCTGGCGGGGCCTTTGCCTTTTCAGGCCACTGGACGGGCCGTCCGCGCCGGTCGGGGCTGCCGGTGGCCGATCTTCTGGGCGCGGGGAACGCTACCATCGCGATCCTTGCTGCGCTCAATGAGAGCCGGAGTACCGGGCGCGGCATGATGCTTGATGTGGCGCTGATGGATGCGGTGCTGTTTGGCGTTTCGATGCGCCACGGGCTTGATGGCGATGGCGGCACCGGAGAGTCCCCCTATCCGACAAACGATCTTTTCGCCACCGCCGACGGGCGCGAGATTGCGCTGGGTGTCGGCACTGAAGAGCATCTTTGGCAGAGGTTTCGCGACGTTATGGGGGCTGACATGCCGATGATCCTGGAAAGCCGTTTTGACACGGACGCGGGCCGCCGTGCCCATGGGGACGCGCTGTTTGCCGCGCTGAGTGAAACCTTCCTACGGCGCGATGCGGCTGACTGGATGGCACAGTTCGAGGCGGCCGGTGTGCCCGCGAACCTGTGCCTCTTTCCCGCCGAGGCGGTGGTGAGCGATCATGTCCGCGCCCGTGGCTTTGTGCGCGACGTGGCGGGGCATCACCTTTCGGCCTTTCCGGCCTCGGCAGATGGGCGCCAGCCTCAGATCCGCGCACCGGCAC
>NZ_JARGND010000072.1:7217-9020 GCF_029212645.1 Vannielia sp.
TCGGCCTTTCCGGCCTCGGCAGATGGGCGCCAGCCTCAGATCCGCGCACCGGCACCGGAGGCCGGGGCGGGCACGCGGGATATCCTTGCGACGCTTGGGTTCGCGCCTGCGGCGGTTGATGAACTGTTGAGAGATGCGGTGGTCGCCGACAGCCAAACGGGGGGAGCGAAGCCATGACGGGGCTGCTCGACGGGATCCGTGTGCTTGACCTCACGACCATGGGGACCGGGCCCTATGCTACCCAGATCCTTGCGGAATACGGGGCCGAGATCACCAAGCTGGAAGCGCCAGACGGCGACCCGATCCGCAATGTCGGCCCGGCCCGGCACGCGAAGATGAGTTCGATGTTCCTTGGCCTTGGGGCCGGAAAGCGCAGTCTGGCGCTTGACCTGCGCCGCCCCGAGGCGCGCCCGGTCTTTGAGCAGTTGGTGGCGCGTGCCGATGTGGTGATCCACAACATGCGCGACCCTGCTGCAAAGAAACTGGGGCTCTCTTTCGAGGACCTCCGGAAAATCAATCCGGGCGTTGTGCATTGCGCGATCCTCGGCTTTGATCGCGGCGGTCCTTATACCGACCGCCCGGCCTATGACGATCTGATCCAGGGCCTTGTGGCGCTGCCCGACCTGATGCACCGTTCGGGCGGCGAAACGCAGTATGTGCCGCTGGCAATGGCTGACCGGATTGTCGGGCTTTTTGCCGCCGAAGCGGTGCTGGCGGCGGTGGTGGCGCAGTTGCGCAGCGGCAAAGCCCAAAGCGTTGTCGTTCCCATGTTCGAGGCGCTGGCGGGGTTCGTGCTGGGTGATCATCTTTATGGCCGCAGTTTCGTGCCGCCCGAGGGCGAGATGGGCTATCCCCGCCATCTCAACCCGTATCGGCGGCCGTTCCGAACCGCAGATGGGCATATTGGCGTGCTGCCCTACACCGATCAGCAATGGCAATCGCTGTTTCGCACCCTCGACGTGCCGGAACTGGGCGAAGACCCGCGCTTTGCCAGGCTTTTTGAGCGAAGCGCAAACATTGCCGCGCTTTACCAGATCGTCGCGAAACACCTTACCACCCGCACCACCGCCGAGTGGCTGGCCGCGTTCGAGGCGGCGGATATTCCGGCGATGCCGACCAACACCCTGGAAACGCTTATCGACGACCCGCAGCTCAAGGCGGTTGGCCTGATCCGCGAGGAAGAGCACCCGTCCGAGGGCCGCATTCTGCGGGTGCGCGGCGCCGTGCACTGGGACGGCGAGGACGACACCGCGCCACCGCCTCTGGCTCCGCGCCTTGGTGAGCACGGGGTTGAGCTGCTGCGCGATGCGGGCGTTGGCGAGGCGGAGATTGCCGATCTGGTCCGGGCCGGGGTTTTGCGCCTGCCTGCCGAGACCGGGCCGGAACCAGATCAGGACAACGCGCAAGGAGGGCAACCATCATGACCACCGAACCGAACCCGGCCAGCGATGGCTTTGTATGGCATCCGCCGAAAGAGCTTTGCGAAAAAAGCAACCTGCGCGCGTTTCTCGATGAACACGGGCTGGCGGATTACAACGCGCTGCTTGCGCGTGCCGACGAGGACCCGGCGTGGTTTTGGGATACGGTCGCCCAACGGCTGCACTTTTTCCGGCCCTACGAGCAGGTGCTCGACACCGCACGCGGCGTGCCCTTCACGCGGTGGTGCGTGGGTGGCACCACAAATGTGGTTGCCAGTTGCATAGAGCGCCACCGCGATACGCCGGTATGGGAAAAGGAGGCGCTGGTCTGGGAAGGCGAGGGGGGCGAGGTGCGACGGATCACCTACCGCGACCTCTCCGCCCG
>NZ_JARGND010000073.1 GCF_029212645.1 Vannielia sp.
AAGCACTGGGCCGGGCGCAGGTTGGCAAAAAGGTCCATCTCCTTGCGCAGGCGCAGCAACCCGCGCTCAGGCTTCACGCTAAAGTCGAGATCGTCATACTTGGGGCCACCCACGGCACCGAGTAGAACGGCGTCTACCTCTTGTGCCTTGGCCATCGTGTCATCGTGCAGGGGGGTGCCGTGTTTGTCATAGGCGCAGCCGCCCACCAGATCTTCGCTCACGTCAAAGGTGAGGTCGCGCTTCTCGCCATACCAACCAATGATCTTGCGCACTTCGGCCATGACTTCAGGGCCGATACCGTCACCGGGCAGGATCAGAAGGGAAGGGTTGCTCATCGGATGGCTCCTCGCTGAAATGGGTCGGTCGAGGGCCTACGCCCTTGGGCTCACAGGGTCAAGAGAAGCAGGGCGCACGGTGGCGAGCCTGTCTCACACGCGAGCAATGTGCAGGGTCTGAGGTAGAGGCCGCTTACACGGCCAGCCCGGCGGAGGGGATCGTCATGAGGGTAGGGCAACTCCTTGATGCCAAGGCCTTTGGCAACTGGTTTGATAAAATCATGGTTAAAGATCCCGCCAAGGGCTGCTTCACTTATCCCGGTGCCGTTGCACGCCTTGCTGCCCGGTGTCACCCTCTGCCCGCTGGAAGACGCGATTGCCTCAGCCGCCCGGCACCAGATCGACCCAGACCAAGCGATGACGCGAGGCGCGGCGGGCGGTGGCAAGCTCCAACCCACCTAGGAGCTTGCCCTCAACCGGCCATAGCACCCCGGCACTCTGCACTGTTAGGCGTGCCTCTGGCAGGATGTAATCCACCCGCAGGTTGCCCGGCCCGTCCCAATCGGCGGTGTCTTCTGCCGGGGGGCCTTTGTGGGTGGCGTCGGCCTCGGCCAGCCCGCCCGGCCCTGTTGGGTGCGGATCAACCAGCGTGGCGCGCAGCAGTTCGCGCAGCACCTCGCGCCGCCCTTCGCCATCCAGCGGATCCACGTTGAGCCTCCCGATCACCACGGCAGGGCCAGCGGGTGGGCCGCCCATGGCTCCGCCGAGATAGGCCTGCCAGAGACGCAGCTCATCCTGCCCGCGCTTGCCATTGCGATCTTCGGGGCCGTCAAACACCGGGGTTGAGGCGGCCAGTGTGAGCAGGTGGAGCGGGCCGGTTTCCAGCATAAGGGGGACGTCCCAGTGTGCCACGCTGGAGAGACGCTGTACCTTGGCGGCCTCGGCGGAGGGCAACACCGGCGTGCCGCCCGGCAGATCGCGCCACAGCACCCCGCCGAGATCACGCACCTCACCCAACGGCACCCGGCTGAGCAGCGCCATCCCACCCGCGCCGGGGAACCGCCCATAGCCCTGCGCATCCTCGCCCTCGCCAAGCCTGCCGTCACCATCCAAATCAAGCCCGCTGCGCATGCCGCTGTTGGGCCGCGCAGCGGTGCTGTGGGGGTAGGCCAACCCCTCGGCCCGCAACAGATCACGGTAGGCCTGCAAGGCGGCGCCCGATGGATCATGGTCAAACCCGGTAAGCAGCACCACATCGGCCTCAGCCGCCTTCAGCACCGCAACTGTGGCCATCACCTGCTTATCGCGGGCCAGGATATCGCGCAGCAACACACCCGGACCCTTGCGTGTAAGCTCGGGCGACCAGGTTGCAAGGCGCAGGCTTTCTGCGGCATGGCTGGTTTGGGGAAGGCCAGCCACCACAAGGGCGACCAGCAGAAGGATCAGGCGGCGAGCGGATCGTGCCCGACCAAATGGCCTTCGGCCTCGGCATCGCGGGCTTCTGAGGCGCGCTGCCGCTTGCTTTCGATCATCGAGGCAATCCGGCTCATCGCGATGCCGCGCATGAAAAGAGAAGAGGGAAGGAATGCCCATGCCGCCATCGTCCAAATAAGGGTTTGCGGAGCTTCAAGCGCGAGCGGGCTAAACACCACCGCTGCCGCCTTGGCCACCGCAGGTGCGATGAATGGTAAGAGGAAACCGAGGATAATGTTAAGCCGTGCGTCACGATTGAGACGATCCACCACATCGCCACCGGCGGTAGGATCAAAAGTGGGCAGGTTCACCCACACATTGAACGCACCTGAACGCACCGGCCAGCGGCCCGCACGAATGCCAATCACAAAGAAACACAGAGACAGCAGCGAGGTGAGGTAGGCAATGCCCGCAGCCGAGCGCACAAGCTCTACATGCTGCTCGCTCGCCGCACTGGGCAGCGCCAGCAGAACCAGACGCACGGGCGAATAGGGGAAATCTATCGCCTGGCCAAGGATCCGGCCAATTTCACCAATGGCCATTGTGGCCCCGCTTACATCGGTCAGGCCACGGCACAGCATCGTGAGCAGGAAAACAGTGATGAAAAGCGAACCAAAGCGCAGCCGGTTGAACGGCGGTGCATCGCGGAATTCTACAAGGCTCGGGTAGTTAGACGCATATTCAAAGAGAGTAAGACCTGCCGCAAACAGCGCTAGCATCGCGGTAATCTGTGCCGCATCCGGCCCGATCCCCGGCAACAGCAAAGAGGGCGTTGCAATCAGCAATGCCACCAGTCCCGCGCGCACCAAGGCGCCTGTGATCCGAGTGATCACTTCTCGATCCCTTTCCGACGGCCCGCTCCGGTGCATTGCCGTGAGCCTGTTTCCGCCGTTATCCGCCAATTATGGCAGTATGCCTCATCTTTGCCCAATTTCTGCCGTCTTTCATTTCCTGTCTCAAGGTATTGTTAAGGTTAACGAAATAAATGCGCCGTTTCGCGGGCGAAGTGGTGCGCCTTTGCATCAATTTGTGGGCATCACCGTGACCGAGTTGGGCCGCACCCCAAGATATCGTGGTTGCGTGATTTTCGGCCCCAAGACCGCCGTAAGGAATAGGGCGCAGTTGCCTAGAACTCTAAGGAAGCTTGACCGATCACAGCGGTCTCTGGCTTGATTCCCATCTTCGCGCCGCCCGGCCACGAAAAAAGCCGCCCGGTGAGGGGCGGCCCTATATCCTGTCAGCCGCGCGGCTCACACCCAGGGACGGGACTGCTCGGCCTTGGTTTCAAAGGTGTCGATGCTCGCGGCCTTCTCCATGGTGAGGCCAATGTCATCCAGCCCGTTCAGCAGGCAGTGCTTTTTGAAGGCGTCCACCTCAAAGGCGATCTCGCCGCCGTCTGGCCCGCTGATAACCTGCTCTTCCAGGTCGACCGTCAGCTTGGCGTTTGCCCCGCGTGAGGCATCGTCCATCAGTTTGTCGATCTCTTCCTGCGGCAGCACGATGGGCAGGATGCCGTTCTTAAAGCAGTTGTTGAAGAAGATGTCGGCAAAGCTGGTCGAGATCACGCAACGCACGCCAAAGTCGAGCAAGGCCCACGGCGCATGCTCGCGCGAGGAGCCGCAGCCAAAGTTATCTCCGGCAACGATGATCTGCGCGTCGCGATAGGCGGGCTTGTTGAGCACAAAGCTTTCGATTTCGTTGCCATCGTCGTCATAGCGCATCTCGTCAAACAGGTTCGCGCCCAGACCTTCACGCTTGATGGTCTTGAGAAACTGTTTGGGGATAATCATGTCGGTGTCGATGTTCACAAGCGGCATGGGGGCAGCGGTGCCGGTGAGCTTGGTGAATTTTTCCATCGCGATATCCTTTCCGAACGGTCGCGTCTTTGTGCCTAAAAGGCGTGCGGGTTGCAAGATGCCGAGGGCTTCCTTGCACGCATTAAAAAGAGCGCATGTGAAAGGTGGGAAACGGTTCAAGAGGCTCAGGTCCACCCGACCGAAATTCCCGCGCGGGCTATTTCTGGTGTTGCTCGTCCAGGTTGCTGTGCGCCTCTTCAAACCCGCGCCGTAGCTGGCGGGGACGCAGCATCAGGAAGGCAACGCCGGTGGAGATAAGCTCAACCCCCAGCAGGATGCCGGGCACGGTGGCTGCCGCGGTGAAGAGGTTGAAGGCGATCATCGCGCCCAGCGCCACGGATAGCCCGCCAGAGATCACAAGCGGCCAAACAGTGGTATTTTCCCGCTCACGCCACGCCAGCCAAAGCTGCATTGCGCCAGCCGATAGAAACAACACGCCAAGGAGAGCCGCGAGCGAGATCATTCCGGCCAGCGGATCAAACAGGAACGAAAAACCGATGAAGGCCTCAAGCAAGCCAAAGCCGCCGTTCCACCACCGCGCTTCGGCCTCGCGTACTGCGGCGATCAGGTGAAGGACGCCAGCAAGGATCAACGTCCAGCCAACGATGATCGTGGCGGCCAAGGAGGAGGCAAAAGGCAGGGCAATTGAAAGCACGCCCCCGGCGATCAGCAGGATACCGAGGATGATCATGAGAATGCGTTGGCTAGACATGGTCAGTCTCCGAATTGTTTCGAGGAGACAACGTGCAAGGCCCACGCAAGTTCCGCCGCAGGGCGGCGCGGCGCGGCGGATGGCCCGCTCAGAGCTTGCCGCCAAGTGCCGTTACCGCTGCGCCAACGCAGGGCTGAATAGCATGGATACAGCCAAGGGCGCGAAAGCCCTGCTCCCCCTGAAAACCGCAGGTGTCGCGGATCAGGCCAAACGCGTCATGGCAGTCACCATGGATCATCGAACAGGCGTTGATGCAGCCTCCGAAGGGGTTTTGCGCATTGCCGATATCTTCGGACGACAGCGTTTTGAACGGGTTGAAGCCAGTTCTTGCTCGGCGGCGGGAAGGGCGAAGGCGGTGGGAGCAACGATAAGGACAAGGCGCACAGGCCAACGCCTTTTGCAGGGTGGAGAGCTAAATCCCGGTCATCCTGCGCCCAAGCCTTCGCGCCCGGCCCGGAAATGGCGTGAGATCACAGGATACTCACCCTTGTTGCGCTGCTGGCACATCGCGCCATGCCCATCGAACACAAAAACGGGCGGCCCGTTCAAGGAGCCGCCCGCTGGTATTGGTCATCAAGCCTGCTGCCCTGCGGCAGCATCGCGTTACATCATCTCGCGCACATCGGTCAGGTGGCCGGTGATCGCGGCGGCGGCGGCCATGACGGGGCTCACCAAGTGGGTGCGCCCTCCCTTGCCCTGACGGCCCTCGAAGTTGCGGTTCGAGGTGGCTGCGCAGCGCTCGCCGGGGGCGAGCTGGTCGGGGTTCATCGCAAGGCACATCGAGCAGCCCGCAAGGCGCCACTCAAAGCCGGCTTCCTTGAAGATATCGGCCAGCCCTTCCTCTTCGGCCTGCGCGCGCACAAGGCCCGAGCCGGGCACGATCATCGCCCGCAGCCCGTCTTTCACCTTCTTGCCCTTCATGATCTCGGCCACAGCGCGCAAATCTTCGATCCGCCCGTTGGTGCAAGAACCGATGAAAACCGTGTCGATCTCGATGTCCGAAAGCTTTTGGCCCGGCGTCAGCCCCATGTACTCGATCGAGCGTTTGGCGGCCTCAACCTTGCCCCCTTTGAAGGAGGCGGGATCAGGCACCACATCGGTGATTGGCAGCACGTCTTCGGGCGAGGTGCCCCAAGTGACGACGGGGGCAATGTCTTCCCCCTTGATGGTAATGACCTTGTCCCAATGCGCATCTTCATCAGAAAAGAGGGTTTTCCACCATGTGAGCGCGGTTTCCCATTGGGCGGCTTTGGGCGCGTGGGGGCGACCCTTCACATACTCATAAGTTATCTCGTCAGGCGCGATCAGGCCAGCGCGGGCACCGCCCTCGATCGCCATGTTGCACACGGTCATCCGGCCTTCCATCGAAAGGTCGCGGATCGCTTCACCGCAATACTCGATCACATAGCCGGTGCCACCTGCGGTGCCGGTTTCACCGATCACGGATAGGGTGATGTCCTTGGCTGTCACACCGGGGCGAAGCTTGCCGGTGATCTCGACCTTCATGTTTTTCGACTTTTTCTGGATCAGCGTCTGGGTCGCAAGCACATGCTCCACCTCGGACGTGCCAATGCCATGCGCCAGCGCGCCAAAGGCGCCGTGGGTGGCGGTGTGGCTGTCGCCGCACACAACGGTCATGCCCGGCAGCGTCCAGCCCTGCTCGGGGCCAACGATATGCACGATGCCCTGGCGCACGTCGCTTACCGGGTAGTAGTGGATGCCAAAGTCCTTGGCGTTCTTGTCAAGCGCGGCCACCTGAATGCGGCTGTCCTCGGTCATCGATTCCGGCTTCTCGCGGCCCAGCGTGGTGGGCACGTTGTGGTCCGGCACGGCGATGGTTTTATCGGGGGCACGCACTGAGCGCCCGGCCATGCGAAGGCCCTCAAACGCCTGCGGGCTCGTCACCTCATGAACGAGGTGGCGGTCGATATAAAGCAAGCTGGTGCCGTCCTCTGCCTCATGCACGAGGTGGGCATCCCAGATCTTGTCATAGAGTGTCTTGGGGGACATGCGGTCCTCTCCCTTGATGGTCTGATTTCACGGTGTGGCCAGGTTGCGCTCAGGGGCGCCGCGCCTCATGGCGACGCAAGGATGGCACGGGACGCGCCAAAAAACCGCCAAGGCAGGCGCGCACGGTCGTCCATATCGAAGATCCTTGTCATGGCAATGGATTTACAGCCGCGCGACGAATCTCGCAAGAGGCAGCGCATGGTGTTGGCTGTTTGGAGGGGAAAGTCTTTGGGCATGTTCAGCTATTGGCAAAGCGGTGCCAGCATGTTGAACGGCTGCACAAGCATCGCCCCGGTGCCTTGCCCCAAGCGATCAGACAGCACCACGATGCCAGCCCTGATCGGCAGAGCGGCGACGGTGCCCTCAAGGCGGCAGACCCAAAGGATACCGCGGGCAAGGTCACCGGCGTCTCCGATAGTGCCAGCCCAAGCTGCTCAAGCAGAACGCCCTTGAAGTTGGCGCCCTCAACCCAATTGAGGTGACTGCCGGTCCAGGCAATGCTTCCGTCGCGTTTGCCACTCGCTTCAGGCAGCGCGGCGCAGAGCCGCCCCACCGCTGAAAGCCGCCGCGCAAAAGCGCAAGCGTGCCAAACACTTGCCCGCGCCCATACCCCGTGCAACGGTGTACATAAGGGGAGGGCGCGATGGACCCAGAGCAACAGGCGCTTCAAGAGCAAGCCCTGCAAGATCAGGTAACGGGCCTTCTGGGCCTTGCCGAAAGCTTCGGTCGCTCAATGCTTCTGCCGTGGCGCCTCTATCAAGTCGCTATCATCATTGGCCTTTTTGCCTTGGCTTGGTTGCTGAAGCTCTGGATTGGCCCCAGAATGAAACGCTGGATGCGCACACTGGATGGCCGTCCCAAGTGGCAGCTTCGCACGCTTCTGATCCTCCAACAGCGCCTCACCCTGATCTTCTTTGTGGTCCTCTCATGGGGCACGTTTGCCGTGATGCAGGAGGTCACATGGCCCTCGCGCAGCTATGTGATCGGCGTTGTCGCCACCATCGCGCTGGCCTGGCTCATCATCGGCCTCGCAACCCGCCTGATCAAAAACCTGTTTTTGCGGCGGCTGGTGCGCTGGGCCGCGTGGATATGGGTTACGCTTTATTTCCTTGGGCTATCCCAAGAGGCCGAATCCCTGATGGATTCTATAGCGCTTGAGGCGGGCAACTTCCGCCTGTCGCTGCTGGGGTTGATTAAAGCGCTCATCATCACCGGGCTGCTGTTTTTCCTCGCGCGGCTGGTGTCACGCAGGGCGCAAAGCCGGATTCGCACCAATAAAGACATCTCGCCCTCTATGCAGGAACTGATCATCAAGGCGCTTCAGGTGACCCTCTTTGGCGCGGCAGTCTTTTTGGGGTTGAAGGCGGTTGGCTTTGATCTCACCGGCCTTGCGGTGCTGTCGGGTGCCATCGGTGTTGGCCTTGGTTTTGGCTTGCAAAAAGTGGTGTCAAACCTCGTTTCGGGCATCATCATCCTGCTCGACAAGTCGATCAAACCGGGTGATGTGATTACCGTTGGCCAAACCTTCGGGTGGATCAATTCGCTCGGCGCGCGCTACGTTTCGATCACCACGCGCAACGGCAAGGAATACCTCATCCCGAACGAAGACCTGATCACCCATCAGGTTGTGAACTGGTCTCACTCTAATGATTTCGTCCGGCTCGATATCTACTTTGGCACCGCCTACACCGACGATCCGCACGCCGTGCGCAAGATCGCCATCAACGCCGCCAAAAGCGTGGACCGGGTGCTTTCATGGCGTCCGCCGGTTTGCCATATCGTTGGCTTTGGCGATAGCTCTGTGGACTATATCCTGCGCTTCTGGATCGAAGACCCAACAGGTGGGCTGACCAACATTCGCGGCAACGTCTATCTGGCGCTTTGGGACGCGTTTCAGGAAAACGGCATCTCCATTCCCTTCCCGCAGCGTGAGGTGCGAATGTTGGGGGATGACATGGCCGATGGCTTTGAGCCGGGCATCAGCGCCCAGGCCGTTGGCAAACCCGAAATGGGCGATTGAGCGCAGCCTAGGGCTTGGGGTGGTTCTGCGGTGGCCAGGGCCGCGCATCCTCGGCGGCGATCCACGCCTTCACCCAATCAGGCAGGTCCATCTGCGGTGGCTCGGCCCCCAACGCGGCAAGCAAGCTTTCCGGCGGCACGATCCCCTTGGCGTTGGTCACAGCACTGCGATAAACCGCTTGGCCAAGGCACTCGCCGTTGCGCCACATCGACTGATCCAGATAGAGAAACTTCTTGTCAAAACCGATCGCGCGGCTCTGCATCTCAAACTTCTGAAATGCCCGAATGCGGCGGCGATAGCGCACCGCAGAGCCTGCAATCGTGAGGCCCCAACGCTCGCGGCGCAGCACATCCAGCAGCCCAACCCGTTTGGCCAGCGGAATGCGCCCCAGATCATAAAGGGTGAGTGTGCGCCCGTTGTTCAACTCCCACCAAAAGTCCAAATCCCACGGCCAGCAGCGGTGGGTGGAATGGTGAACACCATCCAGCGGCAAGTCTGGATCGTTGCGGTGAACGTAAAGCTCTTTGGCGAAACGGATAAAAGGATACATAGGCCGTGCCCTCGCCCAGCGTTGCCCAAACGTCAAGTGCGACGTCACGGCAGGTTTTAACCCGGTTGCAACCAAGCCGCGCGATGAATACCTCTGT
>NZ_JARGND010000015.1:0-5861 GCF_029212645.1 Vannielia sp.
GCGTTCAGGAGCTCATTGAGCGACTTACGCATGACGTGCCCGTCGATCCTGAAGCCCTTTTTTATGGGCTTATCGGTAGAATGTAAGCGATTCTTGTGGAGCCCTTTGCCGTCGCGGACGGGTTGCATGGGGCTCGGTACTGGTGGCTGCTCGAATAGCGCGGCCTCAGCGTATGATGAACTCTGCATGCAGTGCCCCGGCGGCTTTGATGCTCTTCAGGATATCGATCATGTCATATGGGGAAACGCCAAGGGCGTTTAGACCCGCTACCACTTCTGATAGGGAGGTGCCGCCTGTGATTTCGGCCAAGCCAGTTCCCGGTTCCTCGATGATTTCGGCATTTGTGTCTGGCACGATGACTGTATCACCAGGCGCAAAGGGGTTCGGTTGCACGACGATGGGCCGCTCCTCGATGCGAATGGTGAGGTTCCCCTGGCTGACCGCCACACGGGAAATGCGAACATCTTCCCCCATGACAATTGTGCCGGATCGTTGATCGACGACAACCTTGGCGCGGCGTTGCGGCTCAACAGAGATATTCTCCAATCGGCTGAGCACATGCGCGGGCGAACGAGAGCCGGTTGCGGCAATGTTGACCTGCACAGTGCCGCCATCGAGCATGCGGGCGATTGGCGCCCCAAAGGCGGCATTGATCGCCTGTTCGATCCGGTTTGCGGTGGTGAAATCCTGGGTGCGCAATGCGAGGCGCATGGACCGCAGAGAGCTGAAATCAAACGCAACTTCTCGCTCGACCCGTGCGCCTGATGGCACGGATCCCGCAGTGGGCACCCCTTGGGTAACGGTCGCTCCATCGCCCTCGGCGGTGACGCCGCCTGCAATGATGGTCCCTTGTGCCACGGCGTATATCTGGCCATCGGCTGCGGTGAGGGGGGTCATCACGAGCGTTCCGCCTAACAGGCTTTTGGCATCACCAATCGCCGAAACGGTCACATCAATCTGGCTGCCGGACCGCGCGAAGGGGGGCAGGGTGGCGGTGACAAACACCGCAGCGACATTTTTCGGGCGAAACTGTTCACCGGTGACGTTAACGCCCAGCCGTTCAAGCATGTTTTGCATGATTTCTTCGGTGAAGGGGGCGTTGCGCAACCCATCGCCAGAACCGTTGAGGCCGACCACGAGGCCATAGCCGACAAGATCGTTGCCGCGCACCCCGTCAAATTCGACAAGGTCCTTGATGCGCACCGGTGAAGCGGCGGCGAAACTCGCGGAAATTGCAAAGAATGTGGCGAGCAGGGCGGTAATGGTACGATTAATCATCAGAGGTAATTCACCAGTGAAAGGGATTGCATACGGGCGGTGATTGAATAGAGCATTTCGAGCTGTGACTGCGCGGCTTGCAGCTGGGTCGCGGTATCGTAAGGGTCAATCTCCACCAGCTCGGCGCGGGCAATTTCCAGCGCGGTCGTTTCGGCGGTTCGGAACGTGTCGGTGTCTTCCATCAAAGCCTGCACGGTGCCGATTTCGGCCCGCAGATGCGTAAGCGAGGTATTCGCATTCAGCGTGATTTCACCAGCCGCACTGAGCAGTTCGGCGCGGGCGGTGGAATCGGGGCTTAGGGCTCCATCGGCGATGAGGCTGGCCAAGGCGAGACCTTTGAGCGTGTCACGGATGCGTGTGTCACTGGCGGTGATCGACAGGTCGGCGGTTACGTTATTGCCGATTTCCATTGGCTCTAATTCATCAGTAGAGCCGATATAGGCGACCGTGTCGAAATCGCCGCCGGGAGCGAACCAGGCCTCGAGAGAGGCGATGATCGAGGCTGCGTCAGTATCGGCCGCGGTAGCGGTGGTGAGCGCGGCCATGATTGTTTCGGCGTCGGCGAGGGCCGGGCCATCGACGGCCTGACCGGCAAACACCGAACGCCCGGCAAACTGGGTATTGAATGCGGCGATGGTAGGCGCGAGCTTGGAGGCCGCATCTGCGGCGGCGGTCCCGATATTTTCAGGCTGCACGGCCTGCGCGGCGGTGAGCATGGCCGTAGCGCTGTTTTCACTCAGGGTTGCGACTGTGTCGAAGGCATTTTGGATCACCGCTGCGAAGGTGTTGGCCTCCGTCGCGGCCGTTTCGTAGGCGGCGTTGCGCGACAGGGTGAATTCGATCGAGCTGATGGGAGAAAAATCGCCATTCACCGCATCGGCGAGGCTGGCCTTGTGCCCGGTGGCAAGTTCCTGAGCGAGTTGGGTGACGGCGGTTTTTGCATCACCGCTGGCGTTATTCATCAAGAACAGGCGGGCCATGTCGCCATGGGATATCTGGTTAAGCATCAGGGAGTCCTCTTAGATGGCCATGATTTCTTCGATCAATTGCTCGATCGTCTGGAGCACCTTGGCGTTGGCGGCGTAGGCTTGTTCGATCACCAGCAATTGCTGCAACTCCCTGTCGGTATCGACGCCGCCCGCCAGTTCGGTGCTTTTGAGGCTCTCGTAGCGCGTGGAGTGATAGCTTAGCTCCACGCTAAAACTCTCGCGTTCGGAGGCGAGGGTCGAAAGCAGGTCTGCCGCATGGCCACCAGCGCTGCGCGCTAGGCCAGTGGCTGCTGCCGAGGTGGCGGCGCGGCTATCGGTGAGGCGCGCGGTGAGAGCATTGAGAAGGCTGGAATTGCCTGCGGCACCTTCGCTGACCGCGCCAAGGCCGTCACGCAGAAGCCAGCTGTTGCCGCCCTCATCCGGGTCGGCCAGCCTGTTAAATTCCAGCCGTCCGGCAAGGCCAGCCTCGTCAAGCGGATCAAGGGCCGCACCACTGTCGGTGAAAAGACCCGGATCGCCCGCGACGAGAGTGGTATCCAGCGCCGGATCTTCGAACCGTTCCACCAGATCGCGAGCGAGCATATCGAGCCCAGCCTGGGCTTCGACGGCGATTTCATCGCGCACCGCGAAGCTGGCCGCAAGCGATCCGCCGGCGATGGTGGCGTATTTGCCTTGAGTGCCAATTGCGGTGCCGTTGAGGGTGAGCGGCGAAAGGGCTCCGGAGTCTACCGTCATGTCGGCGGTGATCACGTTGACCGGGCTATAGCCAAACTCGGCCGCTGTGCCATCCAGCACCACGCCGCCGGTTGGGGTGAAAAGCGCGACTGTTCCATTGCCCCGATCCACCTGTTTGAGTGGGATGATATCGGCGATACTGTCGATCAGGATTTGCCGTTGGTCTTGCAGCCCGGCAAGATCCTGGCCGCTGGAGCGGTTCAGGTAGATCTGCGCGTTGAGGTCGGCAACTTGCCCGAGGGTTGTGTTGAGCTTGTCAACCTGGCGGCTGATGGACTGGTCGGCGTCCATCCGCATATTTTGGATGCCGTCGGAGATTTCGCCAAACTTTTCCGCAAGCTGCACGCCTGATCGGGCGGCGGCATCGAGGCGGGCAGACACATCGGGCCGGGAACTGGCGCTGATCATGGCCGCTTCGAAGCGGGAGTAGGAGTCCTGTAGCGAGCCGAGCGCACCCGGCTCGCCAAAGAGGTTTTCGATTTCGAGCATCGCGGAGGCAAGGGCATCGGCCTCGCCCACGGCGGCCTGTGCCACGCGGCGATCCCCCACCAGCTTGATATCCACATCGCGGGTGACCCCAACAACCTGCACCCCGCCGAGCGATGCTGACGTGAGCGTCAGCGACCGCCGACCATAGCCTTCGGTGAGCGAATTCGCCACGTTGGAGCTGACAACATCGACGGCACGGCGCGTGGCGTTCAAGCCAGAGAGCGCGGCGGAAAGTGAGGCGGAAAAGGACATGGGGACCCCCGTTGAAAGAGTGGTTCAGGTGTGCCGGATCATCACCGCTTGATGTTGGTGGTTTCTTGCAACATCTCGTCCACCGTCTGGATCACCTTGGCGTTGGACGAATAGGCCCGCTGCGTTTGGATCAGGGAGGTCAACTCACCGGCGACATCCACGGCACTTTCTTCAAGCGCATAGCTCAAGATGTCGCCAGTGGGGCCATCGGAAGCATCCCACAGGAAGAACGAACCGGATTCGTTCGTGGTTTGATAGGTTTGGTTATCAAGTGCGGTCAGCCCGTTCGGATTGGACAGGGCCACCAGTGGAATTTGGTAGAGCGTGCGCACGATGCCGATATCGAAGGTGGCATGGACATAGCCGTTTGCATCAACCTCGGTAGACACAAGGCTGCCCACAGGTGAGCCGTCCTTGGAGATCTGGGTTGGGGCGAATTGATCCGAAAGCTGGGTCATCAGGTTGCCGGAACCAAGCGAGCCGATATTGATCGAGATCGGCCCTCCCTCGACGTTGACGGAGAAGGTGCCCTCGGTGCCATTATAGACCCCGCCGGCACCTGTGAGGCTGACGGCTGCGATGGTGCCGCCGGAGCCGCGCTGATCGTCGAACTCCAGTTCATACTCGCCCACCACGGAGCCAAGGGCGCTGTCAGTGATGACCATGTCCCATGTATTCGTGGCGGTAACGGGGTCGATTTGAGGCGTGAAGGCGATGTGCAGGGATTCGGAAGTGCCGAGATTATCGTAATATTCGATCGACAGTTCGAGGGTGTCACCGCTGCCATCGGTTTCGGTTTCGCTGGCGGGCAGGTTCATGCCCAGCGAGATATTTTCGGTGGGTTCACCGGCAAACTGGTTGGCGTTGATCTGGATCGGTTCGAGGCCGTCCGCAGTGTCACGCGGATAAACAGGGACCGTGCCATCAGAATCGGCTGGCCAGCCCATCAACACAAGGTTGGTTTCGGTGACGAGGTAACCATCGGCGTTGGTGCGGAACGAGCCGGTGGTTGCCAGATACATCGGGGTATCGCCGGTCAGGCTGCTGAGCGACGCAGCGGTTGTTACCGGCAGAAACCCATCGCCGCGCACGGCGAGGTCGGTTGGGTTTTCAGTGGAAAGCAGGGCGCCGGGCTGATCAATAAAGCGCGTTGTGGTGACCCGCACACCGCCCGCTGAATAGGTGCCGTTGCCCGATGAAATCACCATAGAATGAAAATCGGCCACCGACCTTTTGTAGCCATTGGTCGAGCTGTTGGCGATGTTGTCGGCGATTGTTGCCAGACGGCTGGCATTGGCCGCAAGGCCTGCGACACCCGCATTGAGCGAGGAAGAGATGGTCATGTGAAGCGCCTTTCTGCTGCTTGCTGCAAGATTGAAAGACACTATGGAGACGCCGGCTTAAGGTGGTCCTAACAATTAAAATGCGACCGGTTTTCGCGGGCGTCCTCACACATCGCTGAAGGCGGGGCTACAGAATGTCGGGCCGCAGCAAGATGAATTCCAGCCGGTTATTGCGGATGGACATCGGATTTTGCTCCACCGGTTCACGATCTGCGTAGCCCGAGACGCGTTGGAAACGATCTGGATCAAGCCCCGCGTCTATCATCAGGTTGCGTCCGGAATGGGCGCGCTGCGAACTGAGCTGCCACACTGGATTATCGGCGAGCACCAGCGGCTCGGCTGCGGTGTGCCCGTTGACGGCGACCTCGTTGGCGGCAAGCGAAAACACCCGTGCCAGCATCGCTCCGATCTCGCGCATCATTTCGGTCGGCTCATCGGTGCCCGGCTCATAGAGCGGCACGCCCTCGATATCAAAAACCTCAACAATCAGGCCTTCATCCGTTACCTTTGTCACGATGTGGCGCAGTGCGTCATTGGCGGCCATGCTCTCGCCCGACATCGCCATCAATTTCTGCTCGACGTTCTCAAGCGCAACCGACTGGCTGAGCGATTCGGCCTCGGCCGCGCCATTCGCCTCTCCGGTTTCGCCTGCGGCCTTGTCAGCCTCAGTCGGGTTCAACTTGGTGGCGCCGGTGCCGTTTTGTGGCAGGGTTTCCTCGGTAAAGACCGAATCCCCGCCAAAAGCCCCGTCACCGCCGCCCGAAATCCGGCTCAG
>NZ_JARGND010000015.1:5961-67939 GCF_029212645.1 Vannielia sp.
GACCGGGCGTGAAAACCGGCTTAACAAGTAAAATGCGCGGCTTTTTCAGCCGTTCAGGCGGGGTTTCCTTTGGCTTCAATCAGCTCGGAAATCTCGGTGACCTTCTGCTCCAGAAGCGCGCGATTTCCCTTTGTTTCAACGTTCAAACGCAGCACTGGCTCGGTGTTGGACGAGCGCAGATTGACCCGCCAATTATCAAACTCAAGGCTCAGCCCATCAAGACGATCCTGGGTGTTGGCGGCGGCGGCATAGGTCGCCTCGAAGGCCGATTTAGCGGCCTCGGTGTCGGCCAGCCGAAAGTTGATTTCGCCGGAGGAGGGGTAGTTTTCGCGCATTTGCTGCACCATCTGCGACAGGCTTTTGCCCTCGCTCGACAAGAGCTGCGCGATCATCAGCCAAGGGATCATGCCGCTGTCGCAATACATGAAGTCACGAAAGTAGTGGTGCGCCGAAATCTCGCCGCCATAAACAGCATCCTCCCGCCGCATCAGCGCCTTGATCAGCGAATGCCCGGTTGGGGAGGCCACCGCAGTGCCCCCGGCCTCGGCGATTACCTCGCGCGAGTTGAAGGCGACGCGGGTATCATGAACGATCTTCGCGCCGGGATGGCTGACCAGAAAGGCCTTGGCCAGCAGCCCGACAACAAACTCACCCTCCACGAAATTGCCGGTTTCGTCGCACAGGAAACACCGGTCAAAATCGCCGTCCCACGCGACCCCCATATCGGCCTTTTCCGTCGTGACCCGTGTGCCGGTGGCAGGCTGGTTTTCGGGCAGGAGCGGGTTGGGGATGCCATTGGGAAAGGTGGCATCCGGCGCGTGATGCATCCGCACAAAACTCAACGGTGCGCCGCGCGCGGCCAGTTTTTCGGCAATCGCATCAAACGGCGCCCCCGCCACGCCATTTCCCGCATTCACCAGTATTGTCAGCGGCTTGAGCGCTGAAATGTCAACAAAGCTCACGATCTTTTCGGCGTAGGCGTCACGGCAATCAACGCTCCTGCGGCTCCCCTTGGTGGCCGCATCCGGCAGAGCTGCGCCGCCACAGAGTGCCTTCAGGCGCTCCATTTCGTCCTCGGCGGACAGGGGGCGCGATCCGGGGCCGACCATCTTGATTCCGTTGTAATCAATCGGGTTGTGGGAGGCGGTAATCATCAGCCCGCCACCGGCCTCCAGGTGCGTTGTGGCAAAATACACCTCTTCGGTGCCGCAAAGCCCGATATCCAGCACCTCGACGCCCGCCGCCATCAGCCCCTCGGCGATGGCATCGGTGATCTCGGGCGAAGAGGGGCGGATATCCTGGCCCACGACAGCCGTTTTGCAGCCCGTCACCTCGGCAAAAGCCCGGCCAATTTTATGGGCGAGGTCGGTATCGAGATTTACCCCGATCTGGCCGCGAATATCATAGGCCTTGAAGGCGGAAAGGTCGGTCATATGGGGTGGTCTCCGAAACAGGGGCGGGGTTTATGCTGCACTTGCAAATGAACCTGACCCGCGGGTGAACCGCAACCGCCAATACAGGGGGGCGTTGCGGGGGAATTCCCTTTCAAATACGGCTTCCATAGGCTATGGCCTCGCGCCAAACACACAGGAAGGAATCCCGCATGGGTTATCGCATCGCCGTCGTCGGTGCCACGGGCAACGTGGGCCACGAAATGCTGAACATCCTCGCCGAACGCCAGTTTCCGGTGGATGACATCGTGGCACTTGCCTCGCGCCGTTCGCTCGGAACCGAGGTGAGCTTTGGCGACAAGACCCTGAAAACCAAGGACCTTGATACCTTTGATTTCACGGGTTGGGACATGGCGCTGTTTGCCATCGGCTCAGACGCGACCAAGGAATACGCTCCCAAGGCAGCCAAGGCGGGTTGCCTCGTGATTGATAACTCCTCGCTCTATCGCTACGACCATGACGTGCCGCTGATCGTGCCCGAGGTGAACCCCGATGCGATCGAGGGCTATGCCAAGCGGATGATCATCGCCAACCCCAACTGCTCGACCGCGCAGATGGTGGTGGCCCTCAAGCCGCTGCATGACCGCGCGAAAATCAAGCGGGTGGTGGTGAGCACCTACCAGTCGGTCTCTGGCTCGGGCAAAGAGGCGATGGAAGAGCTTTGGAACCAGACCAAGGGAAAATACGTGCCGGGACAAGAGGTTGCGGCTTCCGTCTACCCCAAGGAGATCGCCTTCAACGTGATCCCGCACATTGACGTTTTCCTTGATGACGGCTCAACCAAGGAAGAGTGGAAGATGGTCGCCGAAACCAAGAAGATCATCGACAAGTCGATCAAGGTGACGGCCACTTGCGTGCGCGTGCCGGTGTTTGTGGGCCACTCGGAATCGGTGAATATCGAGACCGAAGATTTCCTTGATGAGGACGAGGCCCGCGACATCCTGCGCGAGGCTCCGGGCATCATGGTGGTCGATAAGCGCGAAGATGGCGGCTATGTGACGCCGGTGGAATGCGTTGGCGATTACGCGACTTTCATCAGCCGCATCCGGCAGGACAGCACCATCGACAACGGGCTGAACCTTTGGTGCGTCAGCGATAACCTGCGCAAGGGCGCGGCGCTGAACGCGGTTCAGATTGCAGAGCTTTATGGCAAGCGGATCCTGAAAAAAGGCTAGGCTTTCCCGCCAGAGCAAAAAACTTCAAGGCCGGTCCAAGGATCGGCCTTTTTGCTGAGTCATACTCAGGAACCGGCACCCGATGCGGTGCCATATTCCAAAGCTTGCCAAGCGTGCAGGGGGCTTTCACACTCCGCGCAGGGCATTTCAAAACAAGGATTCCTCTGGTGACACGTTTTTTGCTGGCAACCGCACTTTCAACCCTCCCCGCAATGGCCGCGCTGGCGGATGATTTCCGCGCCGATGCGCCGGTGAGTGCCGTCACGGTTTACCCCGAGGGCGCCTCGATCACCCGCCTGGTTTCGGCCGAGTTGCCAGCGGGCAGCCACAGGCTGTTGTTCCCGGTGCCGCCCAGAATGGCCGCCTACGGTCCACCGCAAATCCGCACCCAAAGCGGCGTGGCGCTGGGCGCAACCCAGTTGCTGAACGGCTATGTGACCGACGCCGAAACGCTTTATTCTGAGGAACAAGAAGCCGCGAAAGCCTCTGTCGAGGCCGCGCGCGAGGCCGTTGTGGGCAAGTCAAACGAGATCGAGCGGGCGCAGGTGGCCCTTGCCGCCGCCGACGCGCGCATTGCTTTTCTGGCTTCGGTGAAGGGGGTGGCGCTGGATGCGATTGATCCCGAGGCGCTGCGCAATGCCGCCGGGATGATCGGGAGCGAAACCGCTGCCGCACAGTTGGAAAAGCGCACCGCCATGGAGGCGCTTCGTGGGCTTTCCGAGCAGTTGGACGTTCTGAAAAAGGCGCTCGCCCAGTCCGAGGCGGATCTGGCCCGGCTGATACCGCCGCAGGGTGCAATTGATATGCTGGCCGTGTCGCTGGAGCTTGATAACCCGCAAACGGTTTCGTTGGAGGTTGAAAGCCTGAGCCGGGAAGCCGCGTGGCGCGCGGATTATGATTTGCGGCTTACGCGTGGGGATGACGCCTCGGTGCAGATTGATCGCAAGGCGGTGATCTTCCAATACACCAACGAGCTGTGGAACGAGGTTGATCTGGTGCTCTCAACCGCCGATCCCTTCGCCCGCATCGTGCCCAGCGAGCCGCCGGTCAACCAAGCCAGCATTGGTTCGTCGCTAGAAAAGCGATCCAAGGTTTCCTCCGCGCCGCCGCTTGCGGCCTCACAGCGATACGCCGAGGCTGATTCTGCGGGGATGGCACTTGAAGAGCCCATGGTCATCGTTGCCGGGGTGAAGGTTGAGGGTATATCGGTGCGCTATGATTATCCGCGCAAGGTAACGCTTTCGCCGCGAGACCGGGACGGGCTGCAACTGGCGCTCGATACGGTGACGCTGGACGCCGAAGAAGAAATCACCGCCGTGCCACGCTTTGATGACACCGCCTTCCTGATGGCGCGGATGCGCAACACGCTGCCAGAGCCGATCCTGCCCGGCGAGGCCTCGATCTACCGTGACGGGGTGTTCGTGGGCCGCGGCGGGATTGATCTGATCCCGGCGGGCGCTGAAGAGGTGCTGTCCTTTGGCCCGCTTGAGGCGCTGCGGCTGGAGTGGAAGCTGCTCAACAATGATACCGGCGACCGGGGCATCGTGAGCCGCTCCAACACCCGCGAACAGGCGATGGAGTTCACCGTTGAGAACCTTTCGGCAGAGCCGGTAGATCTCACGGCGCTCTTTGCCTTGCCTTACTCCGAGCAGGAAGACCTGGAGCTTGATGTCGAGGCCCGCCCAAGGCCAACCCGCGAAGACCACGAAAAGAAGCGCGGTCTTGGTGCCTGGGACATGGAGCTTGCCGCCGGGCAAAAGCAGGTGGTGCGCATCGATGTGACCTTTGATTGGCCCACCGGCTCGGGGTTGAACTGGCAGCCCTGAGCTGACATGCCCCGCCACCGGGACGTCAATTTATCGACCCGCGCCATGGATGCCCGTGGCGCGGGGGTGATATGAGGCATGGCTTCAGGCGGCGCGCTGCTCTTTTTGCGCGCTGTTTTTCCTGGGGGGCCGTGCGGCGGGGAACTGGCTGGCAAACTTCAGCGTAAGGTCCTCGCGGGTGAGGCCAAGCCGGGCCAGCGGCACCAGCGGTTTTTCTATCGGCCAGGTGCATAGCACCAAGGGCGCGCGGGCGGTGCTGCCCTCGCGCTCTTTGGGGGAACGCAGCACATAGCCAAGTTTCCTGAGCCGCGCCTGAAGCCCCGGCCAGGTGACCGAATCTTCAAAGGCTGCCGCCAGAGCGCGGCGTTTATCGACCACCGTCGGCGGCACCTTAGGCGCTTCATCGAGGCGGGTAAGGATCGCCTGGCGGAGAAATTCCGCCAAGGTTTGGTCAGCCGCGCGGGCGGCGCGGTTGGCCTTGTTCAGGAGCTTGAGAGGCATCCGAAGGGTGAGGGTCATCGCAGGCTGTTTCATGCCCTTGATCCTGAGACCACTCAGTTAATTCGTGGTAAACGCAACCCGAAAAACTGGCCTCAGACGGGCACGAAATCATCCTTCCTGCCATCATAGTTGAGCAATGCGCCCTCTCGGATATCGACCCAAAGGCCATGCAGGCTTAGCTCTTCGGCCTCCACAGCGCTTTTGACAAACGGAAATCCGATCAGGTTGGAGAGTGATTCCTTCACCGCCTGCTGTTCGAGCGCGCGCAGCCGCTGCGGCTCATCCTCAATGTCCTTCACCCGCTCGTAACCGGGCCGCAGAATATCCAGCCAGCGCCCGATGAATGAGGCCTTCTCCTCCAGTTCCGGCAGCTTGCCCGAGCACATATCGGCGCAGCCCTGCACCCCGCCGCAGTTGGAATGGCCAAGCACCAGAAGATGCGCGACCTTCAGCACCGAAACGGCATATTCCACCGCTGCTGACGTGCCGTGCGGGTCGCCATCGGGCTCATAGGGCGGCACCAGGTTGGCGATGTTGCGGTGCAGGAAAATGTCACCGGGTTGAGCGCTGAACAGATCGTTCACGTTAACCCGGCTGTCACAGCAGGAAATCACCATCATCGGCGGGCGCTGGCCTTCATCGGCCAACCGCCGGAACCAGCTTTTGTTCTGCTCATATCGAGTGGCTTTCCAGCCCTCATAACGGGTTACGAGATAGTCGGGCAGTGGCTTGGTCAAAGTATCCATTGGGTTCGCCTTTTTGGAGTCTTGCGAAATTAGGCTGTATTTACGGGAATTTCGAGTGATTTCCACCATCGGGGCTAACGGTTTTTTCAGGCTGCTGGCGCTATGCCCTGTCTGGCGAAACTTTGGGGTGTGATTTAGGAGGTGCGAGCCATGGCGCTTGTTTCCGTTTTGGACGTTGTTGATGATATCCGGCTTGATCCGGACAGGCTGGGCCATCTGTATTATCAGCTTGGCGAACAGGGGGCCGAGGATGTGGTGTGCCGCGCGATGGAGGAGCTAGCCGTGCGGCTGGCGGACCTTGATACACTGTACCGTGAGCGCAAGCTAGAGAAGGTGGCGCGGCTTTCGCGCAGCCTGATCGCGATTGCCGAGCAGATCGGCATGATCGGCCTTGCGCGCGTGGCCGGGGATGTTTCCTACGTGGCCAAGACGGGCGATTTGCCTGCGCTCTCGGCCACGCTGGCCCGGTTGAGCCGCATCTCTGACCGCTCGTTGACCGAGGTGTGGGACGCGCAAGACCTCTCTGTTTAGGTGGGCGGTATCGGCGGGCAGGTGCGAATCATTGCTTTGGGCCGGGTCGTGGGGCACCCGGCTTCCCCTTCCGGGGGGGAGGCTTTAGGTTGGCACCAAAATGCCAGAGGGAGCGCCGATGTATTCCACCCAGTTGCCGGAATTTTCCACCAGATCCGAAGGGGCTGTGCCCGTTTACCTTGTTCTCGCCGAAGATATTGGCAGTCTCGCCGCGCGCATTGGCGAGGCCGGGGAGGCCTGGGCCAAGGCGGCTGGCTTTGCAGGCGGTGCGGGCAAGATCTGCCTTGTGCCGGGCGAGGGGGCGTTGGCCGGTGGCCTCGGCGCGGTGCTTTTGGGGCTTGGCCCCAAGGCAAAGCGCAATCGGCGGCGGTTTGATACAGGCGGGCTGCCGCACACGCTGCCCGCGGGCAGCTACCGCTTGGCCGATGAGCTTGCGCCAGAAGCCGCTGAGGAGGCCGCTTTGGGCTGGTTGCTGGGCAGCTACCGTTTCACGCGCTACGCTGGTGAGGCCAAGGCCGCCGCGCAGCTTGTGGTGCCAGAGGGCGTTGACGCGAGGAGGCTGGAGGCCATTGCGGCTGGTGAATTCCTCACCCGCGATCTGATCAACACCCCGGCAGGGGACATGGGGCCAGAGGCGCTGGAAGCGGCCTTCATGGCGCTGGCGGCAGAGCATGGGGCGCAGGCCTCAGCGGTGCTGGGCGACGATCTGCTCGGCCAGAACTTTCCGATGATCCACGCCGTGGGCCGCGCCGCCGATGAGGCGCCGCGCCTGCTTGATATGCGCTGGGGCAGCGAAGGCCCAACGCTCACGTTGGTGGGCAAGGGCGTGTGCTTTGATACCGGCGGGCTTAACCTCAAGCCCGGTGCCTCGATGGGGCTGATGAAAAAGGACATGGGCGGCGCGGCAACCGTGCTGGGCCTTGCCCGGATGATCATGGCGCTTGGCCTCAAGCTGCGGCTCAGGGTGCTGGTGCCCGCCGTTGAAAACGCGGTGAGCGGCAACAGTTTTCGCCCGCAGGATATTTTGCCCTCACGCAAGGGCCTGACGGTTGAGATCAACAATACCGATGCCGAGGGGCGGTTGGTGCTGGCAGATGCGCTCACCCTGGCGGGCGAGGACGCCCCCGATATGATCATCTCGATGGCGACGCTCACGGGCGCGGCGCGGGTGGCGGTGGGCGATGATATCGCACCCTTCTTCACCGGAAACGAAACCTTGGCCTCTGCTCTCGGCGAGGCGGCAGCACGGGTGGCTGATCCGGTCTGGCGTTTGCCGTTCCATGAGCCTTATGAAGCCCGGATCGAGCCGGGGATCGCAGACCTTGATAACGCGCCAAAAGGGGGCATGGCAGGGGCCACAACGGCGGCCCTGTTCTTGCGCCGATTCGTGCCCGACGGCGCGGATTACACCCATTTTGACATTTACGGCTGGCAGCCAAACGCACAGCCGGGGCGGCCCAAGGGCGGGGTTGGCATGGGCGCGCGGGCGCTGCTGGACGCCCTGCCAAAGGTGCTGAACCTGTGACTATGGATCGCCGCCTCACCGCCGCCAACACCCGCGTTGCCGCCGCCGCCCTGAAAGGGCTGGTCGAGGCGGAGCGCTATGTGGAAGGCGAGGCGGCCTGCGTTTCGGTGGCCGTGGTTGACCTTTGCAGCGCCCCGGCGGGTGCGCGGGATCGCCAGCTTTTGCTGGGCGCGCGCGTTGTCGTCTATGAGCGCCAGGCAGGCTGGGCCTATGTGCAGGCGGCGAAGGATGGCTATGTCGGCTACCTGCCCGAGGAGGCACTGGGGCCAGCCTTTTCGCCCACCCACCGGGTTACGGCGCGTGCCACGCATCTTTACCCCGAGGCCAATTTCAAAACCCGCGAGCGCATGGCGCTGTCCCACGGCACCCGACTGGAGGTGATCGGGCAGGAAGGCCGTTTTGCGCAAACCCCGCTGGGCTTTGTGCCGCATCACCACCTTGTCACGCTGGATGCCCGTGAGCCGCCAATTGATGTGGCCCGCCGCTTTTTGGGCACGCCCTACCTTTGGGGGGGCAATTCGGGCAGCGGGATTGATTGTTCGGGGCTGGTGCAGGCCGCGCTTTGGGCCGCGGGGGTGGGCTGCCCCGGTGACAGCGACCTACAGGAAACCACCATTGGTGCGGCGGTCGCGCTGGATGATGAGGTGCGCCCGGCTGATCTGTTTTTCTGGAAAGGCCACGTGGCCATGGCGCAGGATAGCCAAACGCTGCTCCACGCGACCGCGCATTTCATGGCGGTGGTCGAAGAGCCGCTCGCCGAGGCGTTGGCGCGGATCGAGCGGGATGACAGCCCGCTACGCAGCCGTCGGCGGATTGCCGGGCTTTAACCCCAGCTTATCGGGTCCAGCCGGAACAGTTCTGCCAATTGCTCATAAACCTCGGGCTCATCGCTTTTCAGCGCTGAGGGCCGCTCAAAAAACAGCTCGACCGCGACGGCAAAAAACTCTTCCTGCCCTTCTGCGCCGTAAGGGTCGATCACCGTATGGTGGCCGTGCTGAACAGCGTGCAGATGCCGCTCATAGGCCCCCACAAAAACCCGCGCATACTCTGCAAAGCTCTGGCCCTTGGCCAGCACCGGGGCGCCATCGGCGCGGCCTGAAAGATCATCCACCTGATGGGCAAACTCGTGCAGCACAACATTGTGGCCATCACTATCATCCAGCGCGCCCTGCTCGGAATGCTGCCATGACAGGATCACCGGGCCGCGGGCCCAGCTTTCGCCGGTGCGCACGGTTTCATGCTCGGTTACCACGTAGCCGTTGTGCTTTTGCTGGCGCGATTTGAAGGCGCCGGGGTAAATCAGGATGGTGCGCAGGTTCCTGTACCAGGTGCCGCTGTTCACGATCAGCAGGCAGGCCTGCGCAGCAATCGAAAGGCGCATCGCCTCGGTCACGTCCAGCCCGTTGCAGCCGATAAATTCGATCTGATCGAGGAACAGGTTGATGCGGCCTTCAAGCTGGGCGCGCAGCTTGCCGGGCAACCGCCGGGTGATCGGCACCTCCTGCGCGATGATCTCGCGCTCGGCCTCGGTGAGCGGGCTGGCGAGCAGGGCGGCGCGGGCGCGCGCTTTGCTCCAGCGGCGGTAGCCATAGGCCCCGGCGGCGAGCACCACGAGAAGGAGGATTATGACGAAGGGCATGGGGATGGGCGGCACAAACGATCGTTGGGTTGCGGGCAAAACGGCGTGAAAGGCCGCGCGGGTTACTCCACCGCGCGGATCAGCTTGCGCTCCAGCACCCTGAGCACGGTGCGCAGATCATGGCCGCGTTTCAGCACCTGCCCGTCGATGCTGATCACCGCGTACATCCCCTGCTTGGCGCGCAGTTTGGGGCGCTTCTCGACCCGGTAGATCGGTTGCTCGGCTGTGCGACGGAAGATCGAAAAGATCGCCACGTCACGCAGATGGGAAATCCCATAGTCACGCCACTCTCCCGCCGCCACGAAGCGACCGTAAAGTCCGAGGATGAGCGAAAGCTCGGGCCGTTGGAAGGCCACCTGTTCCTCTGCGCGCCGTCCGGGAAACGGTGTAGGCGTTTGCATGTTCATAGGTCTTAGATTGGGGGTGCGGCCCGGTAAAATCAAGCGTCGTGAAATTGCCACGAAGACACCGCGCCCCTGACGCGGTCCTTTCCTCTGCGTGCCGCGATCACCGCTCAGAATGGTCTGCATGCAACGAGCCTCAGGGCTCTCCCCGGCGGGGCGGCTTTTTGCCCCCACCCAATCCGCCGCGCCGGGGCTGCTATTTTCGCCCGTCGTCCTTTTGGGCGGCGGGCGCTTTTTTGGGCGGGTCAGGCGAATTGCCCCTGGCAAAACCACCCCGCTGAAAGCTGGCCACCGTGGGCGTAGTAAAGCCACAGGCGCATCCCGCAGCGGGTTTCGACGCGCCAGTAATCGCGCTGGCCGCTGCGCCAGTCGGGATCGTCCAGCCACCATTCCGGCGCAATCCGCTCTGGCCCGGCGGCCGAGGCAGTTTGGAATGCGCGGTTGCGCCAACGAAAGGCGAGAGGCAGGGCGCTGGGCGCGGGCTGAGGCGCATCGCCCTCGGGGGGCAGCGGGCTTACAAGTTCTGGCGCAAACATCAGCAGCGGGCGCAGGGCGCGGGGCTTTTCGGGCCAGTCCGTTGCGGGGGCCGACCAGGCGGCGGCGCGCACCTGGGTGGCCTTTTCGGGGATGTGGCTTTCGGCGGGGGCGAGGCGGGTGATCTGCTCCAGCCCCACCCGTGCGCCCAGCCGCCCGATCAGATCATCCATCGCAGTATCGGTGGCTGCGCGGCTGCGTGCCTCGGCGCTGGCGCTCAGGTGGCCGCGGTGTTGCACCGCATGCACCGGCTCGGTGACATGGGCCTCAAGGCGCAGCGTGTCGATGCCCTCTCCGGCCTCCACCTCGCCCAGCTTCATCGCCAGAAGCGGGCGCAGGCGCTCGGGGTCTGCCGAGGGGCGGGCAAGGCCCACCTCAACCGTCTGGCTGGTGTGATCGCAGCGTAAAACCTGAAGCCTGAGCCGCCGTGCCCCGTGCCCTGCGGCGCGCAGGCGTTCCTCAAGCCGGGGCAGCAGCCGGTCGATCCCGGCGGAAACATCGGCCTCAAGGCCAATTGGCTCAGGGAGGGTGAGGCGCACGGCAAAGCGCGGTGCCTCGCGGGCGGGGGACACAGGCTCAGGCGCGGCCCCCAGCGCCTGATCGAGCCGCAGTACCAGTTCAGAGCCAAACCGCCGGGCCAGTGCGGCGCGGGGCTGGCATGCCAGCTCGTCGATCCGTCGCAGCCCCAGCCGCGACAATTGCCGTGTGACCTGCGGTGACAGGCGCAGCGCGGCCACCGGCAGCGCGGCCAGCGCCGCACGAGATTGCCCCGGCGGCGCGATCCGCCCGGCCGGGGCGGCGCCCGGCTCTGGCCCGGCCAGCGGCAGCGCCCCGCCGCGCTCCCAGTGCCGCCGCTTGGTGGCGCGGGCGCGGGTGGCGCGGGCTTCCCGGTCAATCGCATCGCCTGAGCGCAGCGCCTCGGCGCGCTGGCCTGCAAACCGCGCCAGCGCCCAGGCCGCGCCGACCGTATCGGCGATCCCGGCGCGCACGGTCAGCCCCAGCCCGGCGCATTCGCCCTCCACCTCGCCCAGCAGGCCTTCTTCGCCGCCAAACAGATGCGCACAGCCGGTGATGTCGAGCATGAGGGCGGCAGGCGCGGTCTCGCCCACCCATGGCGAAAACTTGCCAGCCCAGCGCCGCAACCCGGTGAGAAACCCCGCCTCGGCATGGGGCCGCGCAAGCCGGGTGACCAGCGTGGGGCACATGGCCTGGGCATCGCGCAGGGGCTGGCCCACCCGCAGCCCGGCCTCCTCGGCCAACCCGTTGAGTGAGGCCAGCAGCACCGAGTTGCCAACCTCCCCCACCACCGCAAGCGCCCCGCCGCCAAGCTGCGGCTCGGCGCGGATCACCCGCTCGGCGGCGAGCCGGGGGAACCAGAGCGATAGGATCCGGCGAGGGGGCATGGCGGCGATGGCACGGCTAAATTGTTCACGATATGTTCCAGCCTACAGGGGGTGTGCGGCAGAGTCGAGTCTGCCGCCGCCCTCTGCCGCCCGCTTGCCTCAGCCGCAGCTGACGCGGGTGATCACACCATTGCCATCAAGGTAAAAGTTCATCCGCGAGGGGTTATATTCCTGCGTGATGATCGCACCGGGCTGCACGGTGCGGGTGGTGCCCCGGATCCCCAAGGTTGAGATCACGCTGGCCGGTTGGCCAACCGCAACCTGTTGGTTTGAGGCGCCGCAGGTGTCTGGCTCACGCTCAAGCAGGCCGCTCGGGTCTGCGCCAGCATCTGTCGGGCCGCCCTCTTCATAGGCTGGTTGGCAGCCGGCAACAGCCAGCAGCAGGATCAACGGTAGTGCAGATTTCATCGCGCGCATCTCTCTTGTACCCGGTTGATTTACCGCAAGCCTTGCCTCACGGTCTGGCCAATGAGTCTAACGGGAGAATCCGGAAATGAAAACGCGTGCGGCAGTTGCCCTGGAGGCTGGCAAACCTTTGGAGATCATGGAGGTCAACCTGGACGGCCCGAAGGCGGGCGAAGTTCTGGTGGAGATCAAGGCCACCGGTATTTGCCACACCGATGAATTCACCCGCTCGGGCGACGATCCCGAGGGGCTGTTTCCGTCGATCCTGGGCCATGAGGGCGCGGGCATTGTGCTGGAAGTGGGGGAGGGCGTGACCACGCTGAAACCGGGCGATCATGTGATCCCGCTCTATACCCCCGAATGCCGCGAATGCCCCTCCTGCCTTAGTGGCAAGACCAACCTGTGCACCGCGATCCGGGGCACCCAGGGCAAGGGGCTTATGCCTGATGGCACCACCCGCTTTTCCATGCTCGATGGCACGCCGATCTACCATTACATGGGCTGCTCGACCTTCGCCAACCACACCGTGATGCCCGAAATTGCGCTGGCAAAGGTGCGGGAAGACGCCCCGTTTGACAAGATTTGCTACATCGGCTGCGGTGTCACCACGGGCATCGGCGCGGTGATCAACACCGCAGGGGTAGAGATTGGCGCAACGGCGGCGGTGTTTGGCCTTGGCGGCATTGGCCTCAACGTGATCCAGGGCCTGCGGATGGCCGGTGCCGATATGATCATCGGCGTCGATCTCAACGACTCCAAGGAGGAGATGGCGCGCAAGTTCGGCATGACCCACTTCGTGAACCCCTCCAAGATCAGCGGCTCGGTGGTGGATGAGCTGGTCAACCTCACCAAGCGCGGCGCGGATGAGATTGGCGGCGTCGATTACTCCTTTGATGCCACCGGCAACGTGAATGTCATGCGCGACGCGCTGGAATGTTCGCACCGCGGCTGGGGTGTGAGTGTTATCATCGGGGTCGCCCCGGCGGGGGCCGAGATCAGCACGCGGCCCTTCCAGCTGGTGACAGGGCGGGTCTGGAAAGGCACGGCCTTTGGCGGCGCGAAAGGGCGCACCGATGTGCCGAAGTTTGTTGAGTGGTACATGGATGGCAAGATCGAGATTGACCCGATGATCACCCACAAACTCACCCTCGACGACATCAACGAGGGGTTTGAGCTGATGCACGCAGGCAAATCCATCCGCTCCGTGGTGGAATACTAAGCCCGGCAGAACACGCCGCTGCTCGCGCCCAAAGGAGACGCCCCATGCCCCTGTTGCCGCCCTGCTGCTCCTGCCCGGCCTCGCCGCTGCCGAAACGGTGCTGGATATTCAGGTTGAGCTGCGCTCCCTTGAGATGACGGCAGGGGATATCAAGGCAGTTGATCTGGTGGCACAGGACGCGCCGGGCTTTCAGGTGCGCGTTTCGGCGCGAATGGCAGAGCAGGTGGCCAATCTGACCAGGGCGAATATCGGCAAGGAGGCGCGGCTGTCGATCTGTGGTGACGTCATTGCCCGCCCGGTCATCCAGGAGGCGATCACCAGTGGCGCGATGGTGATTGCACCGGTGCCGGGGGAGCGGATGCAGCCCTACCTTATGGCCCTCACCGGACAGGCCCCATGCCCGGCCAAAAACTGACGCATAGACATGGCAGGCTGGGGTTTTGGGCTTACCCCGCTTGCGGCGGTGCAGCCTTTGGGGCCGTGCCGCTGCATCCGCGTGGTATTGGAACCGCTGGCCGCAGCCCTGTGCCTGCTCACCACTTTGCAATCGCCACCAAAGCCACTAGGTGAAAGACATGGAAAAGAACAATAACACCCCAAAACTTCTCGCCGTCCTGATCGACGCCGACAATACCTCTCCCAAATGGGCCAAGGCGATCTTTGATGAGATCGCTGGCATGGGCGAGGCGTCTGTGCGGCGCGTCTACGGCGATTTCGCCTCCAGCCAGATGAATGGCTGGTCCAAGGTGCAGGCCGAATTTGGCCTCGTGCCGCACCACCAGCCTGCCAATACCGTGGGCAAGAACGCCTCCGATATCGCACTGGTGATTGACGCGATGGACCTTTTGCACTCGGGCCGGTTTGATGGCTTCATCCTTGTGAGCAGCGATAGCGATTTCACCCGTCTGGCCAGCCGCATCCGCGAGCAGGGCCTTGATGTGTATGGCATCGGCGCACAAAAAACCCCCGAAGCTTTCCGCAAGGCCTGCAAGCGCTTCATCTTCCTTGAAAACCTCGAAGGCGCGCCGCAAAAGAAAGAAGCGCCCAAGGGAGGCGACAACCTGAACGACGCGCGCGATCTGATTTTCCGCGCCATGGATGCACTGGAAACCGAGGATGATTGGTATGCCCTCGGCCCGCTTGGCCAGCAGGTCACCACCGCCAATCCGGATTTTGACGTGCGCAGCTACGGCTTTCGCAAGTTCTCTGATCTGGTCGGCAAAATCCCGGTTTTTGAAACCCGCCGTGGCTCGGGCAACCAGCTTCAGGTGCGCCGGGTGGATTGATCAGAGCGCTGCGCCATCAGGCGCATCCCGAGGGGCTGATCGAACGGGCGCAGCAGAGCGCGCGCCCGCGCCAAATCGCAAGCGGCGCCACAGGTGGGCCGCCTGAACGCCTTGCCTCAGCCTCTACGCCTCAACCCGTTGCGTAAGCCGTGTGAATGTGCAGCTTGCCGTCGATCTTGAAGATTTCGATCTTGATCTTGGGCAAGGTTCCGGCGCTCTCGACCGGCCCCTGACCGATCCGCAGTTCCGGGAGTCTGCTCTCGATCCCCTGCATCTCGGTGACGATCGCGGTTCCATGGGTGCCGGTATTCGGTCTTCCATCCAGTTGGTGCAGTTTCTGCTGTCCCTTGATCGAGTTCAGGCCGAAGGCGACGACCATCGCCTGATCCATCGGCGGTACGGGCGTGGACGGGCCACCGTTGGCGCCCGGAGTAACCAGCGTTTTCCCGAAGATCTGGACTTCCTTCTGGAACGCAGAATCATTGGGCTTGTTTCGGTCCGTAACCGCAACGCGATGGTGCCCATGGGTGGCAATCGCATGGCCGCCGGTGCCCGGACCTTCCCCCTCACATTCTTCAAGGAGCTTCTTCACTTCCAAAATTGAATATTGTCGAGCCAACATACCTCTATTCCCTCTGTTGCCTTGCTATTCGCCCATTCGAATACCAAGGCACCCATATCACAGGCCGCGCCTTACCTAGAGGCAATTATCCGTCAAATCTGGCAAAACACTCCCTCCGGCCGCTAATTCTCCAGCGGGTCCCATTCTTTTGCATGGCGGCGCAGCTCAAACTTCTGGATCTTGCCCGTCGGCGTTTTGGGCAGCTCGTGAAACACCACATGCTTCGGCGTCTTGAAACCAGCCAGCTCGCCCCGGCAATGGGCGATCAGCTCTGCCTCGCTCACCTCTGCGCCGGGCTTCAGCTCAACAAAGGCGCAGGGCACCTCGCCCCACTTTTCATCGGGCTTGGCCACCACCGCGCATAGTGCCACCGCCGGGTGGTGCATCAGCACGCCTTCCACCTCGACCGAGCTTACATTCTCACCACCCGAGATAATGATATCCTTGGCGCGGTCGGTGATCTGGATGTAGCCATCCGGGTGCTGAATGGCGATGTCTTCGGAGTGGAAATACCCGCCCCGAAAGGCGTGCTCACTGGCCTCGGGGTTCTTCAGGTAGCCCTTCATCACCATATTGCCGCGCATCACAACCTCACCCGGCGTGTCGGCGTCCATCGGGGATTGGGCGCAGTAATCATCCACCACGGTAACCTCTTCGGCGGTGGGCATCAGCACCCCGGTGCGGGCCTTGATCGCGGCGCGTTCCTTTTGCGCCAGCCCATCCCAGCGGGCGCTGTCCCACAGGCATTCGGTGATGGGGCCGTAGGTTTCGGTCAGCCCGTAAACCTGGGTGATGTTAAAGCCCAAAGGCTCGATCGCGGCGAGGATCGCGGCGGCGGGCGGGGCTCCGGCGGTAAACACCTCAACCGTGTGATCAAAGCTGCGCCGCTCTGCCTCAGGGGCGTTCACCAGGAGGCCCAGCACAATGGGCGCGCCGCCAAAATGGGTGACCCCCTCATCGGCCACCGCATCATAGATCGCCTTGGCGGTTACATCGCGGTTGCACACCACCGTGCCGCCAAGCGCCGGGATCATCCAGACGTGGCACCAGTTGTTGCAATGAAACAGCGGCACAATGGTCAGGTAACGTGGCTGCATTTGCAGCCGCCACGAAATCACCTGCCCCATGGTGCTGAGGTACGCCCCACGGTGGTGATAGACCACGCCCTTGGGCCGCCCGGTGGTGCCGGAGGTATAGTTGAGCGAGATGCTCTCCCACTCGTCCTCGGGCATGATCCATGGCGCATCCTCGCGGCCGTCTTCGAGCAGCGCCTCATAGGTAAGGTGCCGCCCGGTGGCCTCCAGCCCGGCCTCGCTGTCGGGCACCTCGATCAACTCTGGCCGCTCCACCCCCGCGGGCATCGCCTCCAGCGCCTTTTCGGCCAGCGGGATAAAGGCGGTATCCGCCAGCACCACCCGCGCCTCGCCATGCTCAAAGATATAGGCAACCGTGCCCACATCGAGCCGCACGTTGATCGCGTTCAGCACAGCGCCGCAGGCGGGCACCCCGAAATGCGCCTCGCAATGGGGCGCGGTGTTCAGCAGCAGGGTTGCCACCACATCGCCGGGCCGCACGCCACGGGCCTCAAGCGCCGAGGCAAGCCGACTGACCCGTGCATGATATTCGCCGTAAGTCCGCCGGGTGGTGCCATATACCAACGCCTCGCGTTCGGGAAACACCCGCGCCGCCCGCGCCAGATGGCTCAATGGTGTGAGCGCCGTGTAGTTGGCGCGGCATTTGCCCAACCCGCTTTCGTCCGACATCCAGCCCATGCAATAGCCCTCCCGTGCAACGCTTTGAACTTGCAGCATAGGCAGACGCGCCGGGCATTCAAGAATTTGCGCACCACAACCTCACGCCTTAGGATCGCCGCATGATCCTTTCACGCGGGCGCGGTTACCTTTTCATCCACATACCCAAAACCGGCGGCACCTCTATGGCGCTAGCGCTGGAGGCCCGTGCGATGAAGGATGATGTGATGCTGGGCGATACCCCGAAAGCCCGCAAACGCCGCCACCGGGTGAAAGACATGTCCACCGCTGGCCGTCTCTGGAAGCACACGCGCCTGGTTGATCTTCCGGGGCTTGTCGAGGAGGTGGAAATGCGCCGCCTGTTTACCTTCACCCTCGTGCGCAACCCCTGGGACAGGATGGTCAGCTATTATCACTGGTTGCGCGGGCAGGGCTTTCATCACCCCGCCGTGGCCCTCGCCAAAGCGTCGGATTTCGGCACTTTCGTGACACATCCTCGCACCGTCAAAAGCTTCAGCGCGGCAGATTATGGCAGCTACGTTACTCTCCCCTCGGGTGTAGAGCATTGCTCGTCGTTCATCCGTCTGGAGAATTTGGCCGAGGATATCGCGCCGCTTGAAGCCCACCTCGGCTACCCGCTCCTGCCCCTGCCGCGCGAAAACCAAAGCGACCGCGCGCAGGATTGGCGCACCTATTACACAAGGGAATCGCGCGAGTCTGTGGCCAAGTTCGCCGCCAGAGACATCGCCCGTTTCGGCTACAGCTTCGAAGAATAATCACATTGCCACTCTGATTTGCCAGTCACATAGGCCGCAAATTTCCCGATTACGGTTAACTGTCTCTTAACCGGAAACACTGCCCCATTTTGGCCCCCTTCGGGCCGAAGTCGCGGCACGGGAATCACTTCCACTGATTGTGCTGACACCGAAACCGCAGCTGCCAAATGGTTTCGCAAAAACGGGATGGTCAAAATGTTCATGGGATGGAAAACAAACGACTTCACCACGTCCGCCTTCGAGGGCTACCCTTCGGGCACCGAGGCCCGCGGTGCCGGGCACGGGATTGTGGCAGGCACGCTGATCGCAACCTCGATGGGCTGGCGCCCGGTTGAGGCGCTCACGGTCGGCGACGAAGTGATGACCTTTGATGGCGGCCTGCAACGCGTCACCGGGATGAGCCGCGCCCGCCTTTGGAACGGTGAAGCAGGTGCCTGTCCCCGCGCCATGTGGCCGATCCGCGTGCCCGCCGGGCTCATGGGTAACCGCCGCGATCTGGTGTTGATGCCCGAAGAGACCGTGGTGATCGAAAGCGACGCCGCCGAGGACATTTACAACGACCCTTTCGCCCTGATGCCCGCGCTCGCCCTCACCGAGATGCCCGGTGTCGAGCGGGTCTGCCCGCAGAACGAGGTTGAGGTTGTGTCGATCAGCTTTGAAGAGGATCAGGTGATCTTCGTCGAAGGCTCGGCGCTCATCTTTTGCCCCACCGGCGCTGCCGGCGAGCCGATTGGCATGGCCGCGCTGCTGGCCGACGAGTTTGACGCCGCCAGCCCCTACCATGTGTTGACGCTCAGAGATGCCCGGATGCTGGCCACCTGCATCGTGGCCGAGCAGGCGGTGCAGGATGCTCCGACCACCGCGATGGGCGCACGCATCTACGCCGCCTGAACCGGACGAGACGACCATCACCCGCGAGGATGTGCAGGCAGAGCGCATTCATCGCATCTGGCTTGGCCACATGGGCGTGCATCTCTCCCCGGCAGAAACGAGAGGCGCCGCCACCCTTCGGGCGGTGACAGCCCGCCAACGCTCCGGCCCTCCCCCGGAAGCTCACGCTGCCCCTCCCCGATGACATCCCTCAAAAATAGAAAACCCCGCTGCGCTTCACAGCGATGCGGTGGCAGAGAAAACAGGTGCAAAAAGGCGCAAATGGTGGGTTGGTACCCACCCTACGAGGCAGCCCGTAGGGTGGGTGAAACCCATGGTTGGTCAGGCCGCCTTGGCGTCTGATCCGGTGCCGAACCGGTCATAAAACCCACCGCCCGAGGCCGCGATTTCCCGCAGCAGATCGGGGGTGGCGAAGCGGGCGCCGTGTTTTTTGGCCAAGGCTTCTGTCAGCTCAACCGCGCGTTCGGCGCCCAAAATGTCGAGCCAGCCGAACGGCCCGCCGGACCACGGTGCAAAGCCCCAGCCAAGGATTGCGCCCACATCGCCTTCGCGGATGTCTTCCAGCACGCCTTCCTCAAGCGCGCGCACGGCCTCCAGCACCTGAGCAAACAGCAAGCGGTGCTGCACCTCACTCAGCTCTGGTTGCGCGTCGGAAACCGGATACCTAGCCTCCAGCCCGTCCCAGAGCCCCTGGCGCTTGCCCTTTTCATCGTAGGCATAAAAGCCCGCCGAGGTTTTGCGCCCCAAACGGCCCTCATCGGCCATCCAGAACAGCACCTCATCCACCTCGCCATCGGGGTAGTCATCCCCCATTGCGGCGCGGGTGGCCTTGGCGATCTTCACGCCCAGGTCGATCGAGGTTTCGTCAACCAGTTGCAGCGGGCCAAGCGGCATGCCGAGCAGCTTGGCGGCGTTCTCCACCAGCGTAGGCTCCACGCCCTCTTTCACCAGCCGGATACCCTCGTTGATGTAGGGGATGATGCAGCGGTTGGCGTAGAAGAATCGCGCATCGTTCACCACGATCGGCGTTTTGCGGATCTGGCGCACGAAGTCGAGCGCCTTGGCCACCGCGCGATCCCCGGTTTGCTTGCCCTTGATGATTTCGACCAGCAGCATCTTTTCGACTGGCGAGAAGAAGTGAATGCCGATGAACTGCTCGGCATTGTCTGCCGCCTTGGCCAGCTCGGTGATCGGCAGGGTCGAGGTGTTGGTGGCAAAGATGCAATCGGGGCCAACAGCGGCGAGCACCTCCTTGGTGACGGCCGCCTTCACGCCGACATCCTCAAACACCGCCTCAATGATCAGGTCCGCTCCGGCGAGGGCGGCGTAATCGGTGGTGGCGGTGATGCGGTTCAGGAGCTGTTCTTTCTTCTCCGGTGTCGCTTTTTTGCGGGCGATGCCCTTATCCATGTAGCTTTCGGAATAGGCTTTGCCGCGGTCGGCGGCTTCTTGTTTCTGATCAATCAGCACCACTTCGATGCCCGCCTGCGCCGAAACCAGCGCAATCCCGGCACCCATCATGCCTGCGCCGATCACGCCGAGTTTCTTGACCTTCTGGTCCGGCACATCCGGGCGGTTCGCACCCTTTTCCAGGGCTTCCTTGTTGATGAAGAGCGAGCGGATCATCGCGGTGCTCGACGGGTTCATCAGCACATTGGTAAACCAGCGCGCTTCGATCTTGAGGGCGGTGTCAAACGGAACCTGCATCCCCTCGTAAACCGCCGAAAGCAGCGCCTTGGCCGCCGGGAAAACGCCTTTGGTCTTGCCGTTGACCATTGCGTTGGCGCCGACGAAGGTCATGAAGCCAGCCGGGTGATAGGGCGCTCCGCCGGGGATTTTATAGCCCTTCTCGTCCCAGGGCTTCACGATCTTTGGCTCGCTCAGAACCCATTCCTTGGCCTTGGCGAGCAGCTCTTCGGGGGCGACAACCTCATCAACCACGCCCGCCGATTTGGCCCGCTTGGGATTGTTCAGCTTGCCTTCCAGCAGCAGCGGCGAGGCGGCCATGGCCCCCATCTTCCAGCTGAGCCGCGTGGTGCCGCCCATGCCGGGGAAAATGCCAACCATGATCTCGGGCAGGCCGATCTTGGCCTTGGGGTTGTCGGCGGCGATGATGTGATGGCAGGCCAGCGGAATCTCAAGGCCGATGCCCAGCGCGGTGCCGGGCAGGGCGGCGCAAATCGGCTTGCCACCCTTGTTTTTGGCATCCATGCCGCCGCGCTCGATCTTGCGCAGGATCTTGTGGGTTGCCATGACGCCGTCAAACAGGCCCTTGGCGGGGTTGTCGCCGACGCTGTCCTTCATCTTGGCGATGATGTTGAGGTCCATGCCCCCGGCAAAGGAGCCCTCCTTGCCCGAGGTCACGATCACGCCCTTCACGGCGTCATCGGCCAAGGCCTTGTCAATCAGGCCGTCAAGCTCGGAAAAGCCCTCAAGGCTCATCACGTTCATGGATTTTCCGGGGGTGTCCCAGGTGATGGTGGCGACGCCATCGGCGTCGGTTGCCATGGTGAATTCGGTCATGATCTTCCCTCCTCATGGGGCTGTCGTTGCGTCCATGCGTGATGGCCGCGTGTATGCGGGATGAAGCGGGCGCTGGCCCTCTTCGTTGTGATATCGTTGCCGCGATGGCTGTGTGGTAGCGCGGAATGCGTCATGCGACCGGCTCCTCGTAGGGCAGGCCATTGTGGGTGGTGAAAGTGGCTCCGCCATCCTTGAGCGCCACCGCTAGATCAATGTCGCTGTAAAAGGCGCGCTCGGGGTTCATTCTGGAGCCAAGCACCAGAAACCCGGCGAGGCTGTCGCTGTCGTTGATAAAGTGGTGGCCATTCTCCACGCCCGCCGGAAAGCCGGCAAAGCTGCCGGGCGCGGTGGGGTGGGGGCCGTCGTTTTCGACCAGAGTGGGCGTGCCCTTCACCACCATGGCAAACTCATCTTCGTGCTCGTGCCAGTGGCGCAGCGAAGATTTTGCGCCCGGTTCCAGCAGCACCAGATTGGCCCCGAACTGGCTAAGCCCGCCTGCCTGACCAAGCCGTAGAGAAGAGCGCCCCGCCATCATGGCACCGTAGGGCGCAGGGTAGATCGAGCCGGTTTTCATCGGGCAGGCCGCCCGGTCGATATAGCCCGAGGTGACACCGGGAGCTTGCGCATAGCTGGCAGGCTCTTCGCGCCGCTCATCGCCCTGCACCACCGCCCGCACCCCACGGTCGGGGTAGTGGACAACATCGTGCAGGGCCCGCCACCCGGCGACCAGAAAGCGCAGCGGCGTGTCGCAGCGGTTTTCAACCCTGTGGGCATTGGGCACTCCGGCGGGCCAGGCCATGCAATCTCCGGGCTGCAACGGGCGCTCGCCGCTGTCTTCAACCACGGTGGCCTCACCTTCGAGCACCCACAAAAACTCATCCTCTGCCTCATGCCAGTGGCGATCAGAGGAGGCGGCACCGGGGGGCAGCATCTCAAGGACCACGCCAAACTGACCAATCCCGCCCGCCGCACCGAGGTGCAGCCGCTCATAGCCGCCGAGGCGCTCATGGTTGCCTGCCTCGCGGGGCGCATCTGCGGGATCAATCAGGGGCATTCTGCTTGCCTTTTTGCGTCGGCACACCGCTCAAAGCTTCGGCAAAGCTGGTGGGGCGATCCACTGCATATTGGCTTGCGGCCAACCGCCAGGCGCCCTGCGAGCGCTTCACCAGGAAGAAAATCGGGAAGGGGCCGGCCAGCAGCCGATCCCCAATCACCAAACGGGACGAATGAGTGGCCTTGATGGTGTTTTCGTCGGCAAACAGGGCCTCGGTTGCGATCCGTATAAGCTGCGCCCCCGCCTTCGTGAGCACGTTCAGGGTATCGTCAAACAGCGCCTCCAGCTCGGCCTCATTCGTGATCTTGCGCGTGGCTTCAAAGGTATGCACCTCTGTCGGCAAGGCAAAACATGGAGCGAACAGCTCAAAACTGCCCGTGCGATAGGCTTCACCAGACCTGTCGAGCAGGGACTGGTGGATCGCGCGGGCAGTTTCGGGGCTCCTGTCCATCTTGTGGCTTTACACGCGCTCGATGATCGTCGCGGCGCCCATGCCGGAGGCCACGCAAAGCGTGGCGAGGCCCAGCTCCTTGTCCTGGCGCTCCAGTTCATCAAGCAGCGTGCCGATGATGATCGCGCCGGTCGCGCCCAGCGGGTGGCCCATAGCGATGGCACCGCCATTGGGGTTCACGATTGCCGGGTCCACATCAAACGCCTGCATGAAGCGCAGCACCACGGCGGCAAAAGCCTCGTTCACCTCAAAGAGATCAATGTCCGAAACCTTCATGCCACTGTCAGCCATGATCTTTTCGGTCACGGGCACCGGGCCGGTCAGCATGATGGTGGGGTCGGTGCCGATCTTGGCGTTGGCACGAATGCGGGCGCGTGGCTTCAGCCCGCGGGCTTCGCCAAACTCTTTCGAGCCGATCAGGATTGCCGCCGAGCCATCCACGATCCCCGAGGAGTTCCCGGCGTGGTGGATGTGGTTGATCGCCTCAAGATGCGGGTATTTCATCATCGCGATGGTATCAAAGCCGGGCATCACCTCGCCCATTTCCTTGAACGACGCGTTGAGCGCGCCGAGCGACTGCATATCGGTCTCCGGGCGCATGTATTCGTCTTGATCCAGAATGGTCAGGCCGTTCTGGTCACGCACCGGCACCACGGTTTTGCTGAACCGGTCAGCATCCCAGGCGGCCTTGGCGCGGCGCTGAGACTCAACCGCCAGTGCATCGGCCTGATCGCGGGTGAAGCCGTATTCGGTGGCGATGATATCCGCCGAAATGCCCTGCGGCACAAAGTAGCTTTTCATCGCAACGCTCGGGTCTACCGCAATCGCGGCCCCGTCAGAGCCCATGGCGACCCGGCTCATGCACTCCACGCCACCGGCGATATAGCCCTCACCGGCACCGCCCTTGATCTGGTTGGCCGCAAGGTTCACCGCTTCAAGGCCACTGGCGCAAAAACGGTTGATCGACAGGCCGGGGATGCGCTCATCAAGCTTTGAGGCAAGCACGGCGGTGCGGGCAAGGCAGCCGCCCTGCTCCTTGACCTGCGTGGCATTGCCCCAGATCACATCCTCTACCGCGTGGCCTTCCAGCCCGTTGCGATCTGCCAGTGCATCAAGCATCTGGGCGCTGAGGCGCAGCGAAGTAACTTCATGCAGGCTGCCATCCTTGCGGCCCTTGCCTCGGGGGCTGCGCACGGCGTCGTAAATATAGGCTTCAGACATATCGTCCTCCTGTCAGGCCCGGTCGGCTGGCGAGCCGGGCATCACATCATAAGGGTGTTTCCAGCCGGGCTGTGCGGAAATCCGCGTGAGCCAGGCGTCGATTTCGGGGTAGTCCTTGCGGTCAAAGCCGAAGGGCTCTTCGTAAAACAGGTAGCCGCAGCAGGCGCAGTCGGCGATGGTGAGGGCGTCCCCCACGATCCAGTCGCGCCCCTTGAGGTGGGCCTCCAACACCTTGAGCGCGGCGTGCATCCGTGCGCCGGTAAAGGCGATGATCTCTGCCGGGCGTTTGTCTTCGGGCAGGAAGTTCATCAAAAAGCGCAGGGGACCCTGCTGGCCAGAGCCTTTTTGCGTGTCCCACAGGATCCAGCGCAGAATTTCCTCGCGGTCGCCGTCCAGCAGCTTGCCGGTGGCGTCAGCGATATGAAACAGGATCGCGCCGGATTGGGTTAGCGTGCGCTCGCCGTCAACCAGCACCGGCACCTCCCCCATCTCGTTGATCGCGCGAAACTCCGGGCTGCGGGTCTCGCCGTTGAAGAAATCAACGTAGACCGGCTCCCAGTCAACGCCCGCCAATTCCAGCGCCAGCGCGTTTTTATAGGCATTACCGCTTTCACCAAAACAGTAGAGCTTCATCGTCATGTCGTTCCTCCCTTGGCAGGTGTTACAGGGGGGGTTTCACACCCCCGCACCCCCGTGGGATATTTCCGGCAAGGAAAGGGCGCAGGCGCGCGCCCCGTTTCTTGCGTTGATTTTCCCTGTCGCGGGCAATCAACCCACGGCCAGACGCGCGCGGCAAGCGCGACGTCACGTTTCTTGTGCCGCCAGGGCCGCCTTGAAGGCGCGCAGGCGGTGCGGCAGGCTTTCCTCATCGAGAACCGAGGTGGCGTTCTCGAACAGGAAGGTCAGCGCGAGGTTGGCCTCCAGCCCGGTTTCCTCACAGAACCGTTTGAAGGACCGATGGGCCGGTTCGCTTAGCGTGATCTGGTGTTTGCGGGTCAGGCGCAGCTTGTGGGGCATCGGCTCCTCGGGCGTTTTTCCGGCGTGGTGCGGGGCAGGGGGAATCCTCGCCCCGCGTGCAGGCTAGAAGGCCTCGGCGTCGAGGTCCATCACTGTTGCGGCGCCCGAATTGATCCGCGCGAGGTGCATTCCCGTCGCGGGCAGGCGGCGGGCCATGTAGTAACGCCCGGTGGCGAGCTTGGTTTCGTAAAAGCCCGCGTCCGAGGGGCCGTTGTCCAGCGCCTCCTGAGCCACCTTTGCCATCCGCGCCCACATCAGCCCAAGGCAAACGTGGCCAAACATGTGCATGAAGTCATAGCTGCCCGACAGCGCTGCATTCGGGTTTTTCATCCCGTGCTGCATGAAGAACATGCCCGCCGCTTGCAGATCTTTCGAGGCGGCCTTGAGCGGATCGAGGAAATCGGCCTTCAGCGCCTCGTTGCCTTCGTTCTCCTTGAGGAAGGTTTTCACCATCTCGAAGAAGGCCATCACATGCTTGCCGCCGTCCTGTGCAAGCTTGCGGCCCACCAGATCAAGCGCCTGCACGCCATTGGCGCCTTCGTAGATCTGGGTGATCCGTGCGTCGCGGGCGAACTGGCTCATGCCCCATTCTTCAATGTAACCGTGGCCACCGTAAACCTGCTGTGCCTGCACGGCCATGTCAAAGCCCTGATCGGTGAGGAAGCCCTTGATCACCGGGGTCAGCAGCGAAATCATGCCATCGGCCTCGGCATCCTGCTTGCGGTGCGCCTCGTCGATCAGCTTGGCCCCCCACATCAGAAACGCGCGGCCCCCCTCAACAAAGGACTTCTGGTCCATCAGGTTGCGGCGGATATCGGGATGCACGATCAGCGGATCGGCGGGGCCATCGGGGTTTTTCACGCCGGTCACGTCGCGGCCCTGAAGCCGGTCCTTGGCGTAAACCACTGCGTTCTCGTAGGCTGCGGCCGCTTGGGCGAGGCCCTGCATGCCAACGCCAAGGCGGGCCTCGTTCATCATAGTGAACATTGCGCGCATGCCCTTGTGCTCGGTCCCGAGCAGGTAGCCCGTGGCCCCGTCATAGTTCATCACGCAGGTGGCATTGCCGTGGATGCCCATTTTCTCTTCGATCTTGCCGCAGGCCACGCCATTGCGCGCGCCGATGGTGCCTTCGTCGTCCACAAGGAACTTGGGCACGATAAACAGCGAGATGCCCTTCACCCCATCAGGGCCGCCGGGGATTTTGGCCAGCACGAGGTGAACGATGTTATCGGCCATGTCGTGCTCACCGGCAGAGATGAAAATCTTCTGCCCGGTGATCTTGTAGCTGCCATCCTCCTGTGGCTCTGCCTTGGTGCGCAGCAGGCCCAGATCGGTGCCGCAATGCGGCTCGGTCAGGTTCATCGTGCCGGTCCACTCGCACGATACCATCTTGGGCAGCCACTTGTCCTTCTGCGCATCGGTGCCATGCGCCAGAATGGCCGAAGCCGCGCCGTGGGTCAGGCCCTGATACATCGTGAAGGATTGGTTGGCGGCCGAAAACATCTCGCCCACCGCGGTGTTCACCAGATAGGGCATGTTCTGCCCACCGTATTCCTCGGGCAGATCGAGGCCGGGCCAGCCGCCCTCCTTCATCTGCTCGAAGGCGTCCTTGAAGCCCTTGGGGGTGTAGACCACGCCTTTCTCAAAGCGGCAGCCTTCGCGGTCGCCGGACGCGTTGAGCGGCGTCAGAACCTCGCTGGCCAGCTTGCCGGCCTCTTCAAGAACCGCCCCGGTAAACCCTTCATCCAACTCGCTATAGCCGGGGATATCGCTCTCGGAGACTTTCAGAAAGTCGTGGAGCAGGAATTGCAGGTCTTTGGTGGGCGCAGTGTATTGCGGCATGGTCGTCCTCCCTAGGTGCCGAGCATTGCTTTACTCGGCGGCTTCCTTGTTATGTCGTGCGGCGATCGCGTCGCGGCCCCATTCGATCTGGTTTTGCAACTCGTTGATCGCCAGCGCGAGTTCGTCGCGCTGGGCGACCATCTCGGCAAGCCGATCTTCGGCCGCATCCAGAGTGGCTTCAAGCTGTATGCTTTCGCCACCATCCGTATCATAGAGGTCAAGAAGCTGGCGGATCTTCTCAAGCGAAAATCCAAAGCGCTTTCCACGAAGGATAAGCGTCAAACGTGCCCGGTCGCGCTTGGTGAAGAGCCGTTTCTGGCCTTCGCGCACCGGGAACAATAGCTCCTTGGCCTCGTAAAACCGCAAAGTCCGTGCCGTCACATCATAGGCATCGCACATTTCACGGATCGTCATTTCTTTCTCGGTCATCACAGTCGCTCCCGGTTCACCCTCATATATGCCTCTTCTTGCATAAGCCGGGAGATGCTTAGTTCTGGGGCAGCTTACAAGGATTCCTGAAGTTGACGCAGTCGGAACGCTACGTCACGAACGCCGGTGCATACTATTCGGAAAGATTACCCCAGGGAATGCGCAACTTTAAGCCTCACCAAAGCGGTTTGGGAACTTAAGTATTGAGGTATTTTAGCTTTTATAATGATAATTATAATTCAACGTGTCAGGATGAATCCATGCCTGCCGCACGGCGTAAATATGCCATCAGGAGTCACGGTCAGGGCGCATCAAACCCGTGCGCTGCGCTTTGGCCTGCGTCAATCAGTCTGCCAATGCGTTTCAGGCTATTTAAGGGATCCCGCCGTCTCGTCGCGCAACCGGCGCAGATCGGCGATGGACTCGTCAATCTCGCGGCGCTGGCGTGCCAGTTCGTCAAGTTGGCGGTCGGCCCGCTCGATCCAGGTTTCAAGCTGAGCGCGGTTGTCATCGCTTTCATACATGTCGAGCCACTGGCGGATTTCTTCCAATGAAAATCCAAACCGGCGGCCACGCAGAATCAGCGTCATCCGGGCAACCTCGCGCTGGTTGTAAAACCGCGAGCGCCCCTGCTTCTCGGGTTTCAGCAGCTCGATATATTCATAGTAGCGCAGGGTGCGCGGCGTCACATCGAACTTCGCACACATCTCCTTGAAGCTTAGTCCTGTATCGGCTTTCACCTCCGACATCTTGCGGAACTCCCGGTAGCCATTGGTCTGGCCACAACCCTAGAGCAGCCGACCGGGCGGATCAATCAGTAGGGTTGCGAGGGGGCCGCCAGCGACCGATAAAGGCCTTGCAGGACAAAAGGAAAGCCAATGGCAAACGATGACGAAATCAAGGTGGCGCAAGAATTCATTTCGGCGCTGCCGCATGCCAAGGAGCTGGGTTTGACGGTTGAAGACATCGGGCCGGGCCATGCTGTGGTGGCGCTGCCCTATGCCGAGCGCCTCATTGGCGATCCGCGCACACGTGTGTTGCATGGCGGCGCGATCTCGGCGCTGATGGATACCACCTCGGGCGCCGCCGTGATGTCCTTGCCCGAAGGGTTTGGCACCGCCACGCTTGATCTGCGGATTGATTACATGCGCTCCGCCACGCCCGGCCAAACGGTTCATGCGGCGGCTGAGTGCTATCACGTTACCCGCTCTGTCGCCTTCGTGCGCACCACCGCCTACGACGATGATAAAGAGCGCCCCGTTGCCACCGCCACGGGTGCGTTCACCTACGGCCACGCCACCGCCCCTTCAACGCCCGAACAAATGGCCACGGCGATGGACGTGTTCGAAAACGGCAAGAAGGAGTTGGGCCTTTGAAATACCCCGAGCCTGTTCAGGTCATCAAAGAGCGGCGCGATACGGCGCTGGGCGCGCTGGTTGGCGGCATCCCCTACATCGGTTTCATGGGCATCACCTTTGAACGGCGCGGCGATGAGCTGACGGCGATCATGCCTTACCGCGGAATGCTGGTGGGCAACCCCGTGCTGCCGGCGCTGCACGGCGGGGCCACCGCCGCCTTCCTCGAAATTGCAGCCCTGGTCGAGCTGGCCTGGTCTGGCCTCTGGTCGGAGATCGAAAGCGGCGCTGTGGATGTGTCCAACCTCACCCCCGAGACCCTGCCGCGCCTTCCCAAAACGATTGATTTCACCGTTGATTACCTGCGCTCCGGCCTGCCGCGCGATGCCTATGCGCGTGCTCGGGTCAATCGCTCGGGGCGGCGGTATGCCTCGGTGCATGTGGAAGCCTGGCAAGACAATCGCTCGCGGCTGTTCGCGCAGGCCACCGGGCATTTCCTGATGCCCGCCCCGAATGATGGCTGATCTGAAAGCCACGCCTAAGCCGATCACCCACCGGCGTATCCTCAAGGTCGCCGTGCCCATCGTCATATCCAACGCCACCGTGCCAATCCTTGGCGCGGTGGATACCGGCGTTGTGGGCCAGTTGGGCGATCCGGTGCCGATTGGCGCGGTGGGTCTTGGGGCGATCGTTCTCACCGCGATCTACTGGATCTTCGGGTTTTTGCGGATGGGCACCGTTGGCCTCACCAGCCAGGCTGAAGGGGCGGAGGACCGCGCCGAGGTTTGCGCCCTCCTGATCCGCGCGCTGCTCATCGCGGTGGCAGGCGGGGTGTTGCTGATCATCGCCCAGCTTCCGCTCTTCGCTGCGGCCTTCTGGCTCGCCCCTGCCTCACCCGAGGTGGAATCCGCTGCTTGGGGCTACATGCAAATCCGCGTCTGGTCGGCCCCCGGTGCGATTGCGATCTATGGCCTCACCGGCTGGCTCATCGCCAAGGAGCAATCACGCGCGGTGTTGATGATCCAGCTCTGGATGAACGGCCTGAACATCGGTCTTGATCTGCTCTTTGTGCTGGTGCTTGGCTGGGGCATCGAAGGCGTGGCCATTGCCACCTTCATCGCCGAGTGGACAGGTGCCGCCCTTGGCCTTTACCTCTGCCGTGACGCCTTTGAGGGCGGGCACTGGCGTAACCGTGCGCTCATCTTCAACCCCGCCCGGCTGATCCACATGGCGGGGGTAAACACCAATATCCTGCTGCGCTCTGCGATGCTTCAGGTGATCTTCGTCTCGTTCCTGTTCCTCGGTTCCGGCTTTGGCGATGTGCAACTCGCCGCCAACCAGATCCTGCTGCAATTCCTCTACATCACCTCCTATGCGATGGATGGCTTCGCCTTCTCTGCCGAGGCCGTGGTGGGCCAGGCCTATGGGTTGAAAAGCCCGGCGCGGGTGCGCAGGGGCGCGGTGATGACAGGCGGCTGGGGCATGGCGACCGGCGCGGTGCTGGCGTTCGCCTTCCTGCTCGCCGGACCAAGCATCATCGACGTGATGACAACCGCCCCCGAGGTGCGTGAAGCCGCGCGCACCTATCTGGCCTATATGGTCTTCGCCCCGCTGATCGGGGCGGCGGCGTGGATGTTTGACGGTATCTTCATCGGCGCAACCCGCACCCGCGATATGCGCAACATGATGGCGCTGGCGCTCATCTGCTATGGCGTTGCCGTGGCGGTCCTCATCCCGCTTCTGGGCAATCACGGCGTGTGGCTGGCCCTGCTTATCAGCTTCGCGGCCCGTGGCCTCTTCATGGGCCTGCGCTACCCCGCCCTGGAGCGTGACGCCGCCCTTTAGGGAAGCGGTCCCAGCGGGCACGCGACGAACGGAAGGCTGGCCATGATGAAAGTGATCGCCCGCCCAATCAGGGGTGTTGCGCCGATATCACCCTTGCGCCGGATGACACCTGACCCCGAGACCCCTTGGAAGCGCTTGAACCTCGCCCCGAAAACCGGGATCACTTCACAATGCGCCCGGTGGCTTGCGATCACCTGGCGAAAACCGCGCTCCTCAGGCAACCTTTTGGCCCCGCCTGCGTTCTGTTACCAAGCCAGCCTCGCCCGATGAGGCCTCTCTGCAAAATGAAAGACACCAATGAAGCGGTTTACCTGCCCTCAATGTGGGCACGAAGTTCACTTTGATAGTCTAAAATGCGTCCGCTGCGGTCAGCCGCTCGCCTTGCTGCCCTCTGCTCTGGACATGCGCGCCACAGATGGGCAGGGCCGTACGCAGGATGGCTGGGTCGCCTGCCGCAACATCGCCGCTGGCGGGTGCAACTGGCTTGCCGCGCCGGGCAGCGAGAGCGGCTATTGCACGGCCTGCGAGCACAACAAGACCGTGCCCAATCTTGATAATCCGTCGCACCGTGAAAAGTGGAAAGAGCTGGAGCTGGCCAAGCGGCAGCTGATCTTTGAGCTTTTGTCATGGTCGCTCGATTGCCCGACCAAGGCCGAGGAGCCAGAAACCGGGCTGGCCTTTGATTTTCTGGCAGACACCCAAACGCCGGACGGCAAGACCGTTGCGGTTTCAACCGGCCACAGCCTTGGCCTGATCACGCTCAACATTGCCGAGGGCGATGAGATCGAGCGGGCCGAGCGCAAGCGCGACCTTCATGAGCCATACCGAACCGTCATCGGCCACCTGCGCCACGAGATCGGCCATTACTACTGGATGCGCCTGGTGCACGGCACCTCAGACCTTGAAGAATGCCGCCGGCTCTTCGGAGATGACCGGGCGGACTACGGCGAGGCTTTGCAGACCCATTACGCAGGCCCACCGCCCGCCGGGTGGCAGCAATCCTTCATCAGCGCCTATGCCACCGCCCACCCCTGGGAGGATTTTGCCGAAACATGGGCGCATTGGATGCACATTGTTGATGGCCTGGAAACGGCCGAGGCCTACGGCGTGTTCGGGGTCACATCGGGGCAGGGAGACAGTGTTTATCGCTCCGAGGATGTCGAGCATATGATCGGGCGTTGGGTGCACCTCACGGTCACGGTCAACAGCCTCAACCGGGGCATGGGCCAGCCAGATTTTTACCCCTTCGTGCTGTCTGACCCGGTGATCGAGAAGATGCGCTTCATCAACCGCCTCATCCACAAGAACGCCGCCAAAGCGCCCGGCGTGATCGCACAGTAAAGAGGCAAAGCGCACGGCTGGCGGGGGCCGAAGTTGCCCCCGCCGCGCTCAAGGGCCGTTTGTGCGTGAAACCTGTGCGCCTTCGTGCGAGAACATAGGAAAAGCAGGAGAGACCCCTTGGCAATTCTGGCGAGTATCCACCACCTCACGCACTACAAATATGATCGCCCGGTTACGCTGGGCCCGCAGATCATCCGCTTGCGGCCAGCCCCCCACAGCCGGACCCGCGTGGTGTCACACTCGCTCAAGGTCACGCCCGAAAACCACTTCGTGAATTACCAGCAAGACCCCTATGGCAACTGGATGGCGCGCTTTGTCTTCCCCGAGCCGGTGCGCGAATTTCGCATCGAGGTCGATATCACCGCCGATCTCAGCGTTTATAACCCGTTCGACTTTTTTGTTGAGGACTATGCCGAGACCTGGCCGTTCGACTACGCCGAGGATTACGCGCGGGATCTCACGATCTACCGCGAGTGCGAGCCTACGGGGCCAAAGCTGCAAGCCTTCCTTGATAGCATCCCGCGTGACGAGATGCGCACCACCGACTTTATCGTTGGCCTCAATGCGCGGCTGGCCGATGAGATTGGCTATGTGATCCGCATGGAGCCCGGCGTGCAAACGCCCGAAGAGACGCTGGAAATTGGCAAAGGCTCCTGCCGCGATACAAGTTGGCTTCTGGTGCAGGTGCTGCGCCACCTTGGCTTTGCCGCCCGCTTTGCCTCGGGCTACCTGATCCAACTAAAGCCCGATCTGATCGCTGTTGATGGCCCTGCTGGCACCGACAAGGACTTCACCGATCTGCACGCGTGGTGCGAGGCCTATATTCCCGGCGCGGGCTGGGTGGGCCTTGATCCCACCTCGGGCCTGTTGACGGGCGAAAGTCACATCCCGCTGGCCACCACCCCGCATTACCGCAACGCGGCGCCGATTTCGGGCATGGCGAGCTTTGCCGAGGTCGATTTTGATTTTGACATGACGGTCACGCGCACCGCCGAGCATCCGCGCATCACCAAGCCGTTTTCCGAGCAGTCATGGGGGCGGCTCAACGACATGGGCCACAAGGTGGATCAGGCGCTGCGCGACGATGACGTGCGCCTCACCATGGGCGGCGAGCCAACCTTTGTGTCGATTGATGATTTCGAGGCCGATGAGTGGAACACCGAGGCCGTTGGCCCCACCAAGCGCAGCTTTGCCGATGCCCTGTTGCGCCGCTTGCAGGCCAAGTTCGCTCCCGGCGGCTTTTTGCATTACGGGCAGGGCAAGTGGTATCCCGGTGAAACCCTCCCCCGCTGGACCTTCTCGCTTTACTGGCGCAACGATCAAAAGCCGATCTGGCAGAACCCCGATCTGATCGCCCCCGAAGTCACCGATGGCGAGGCCTCCCCCGAAGAGGCCAAGGCCCTGCTCGGCGCGATGGCCACAAACCTTGGCGTGCCCTCGGACAATGTGTTTGCCGCCTATGAAGACCCCGCCGAATGGGTCGTCAAGGAAGGCAATCTGCCCGAGAATGTGACGCCCGAAAATTCCAAGTTGAAAGACCCTGAGGAACGCGCCCGCATCGCCCGCGTGTTTGAGCGCGGCCTGAACGAGCCTGCCGGGTTTGTGCTACCGATCCAGAAGTGGCAGGCTAAAGGCCCGCGCACCTGGCTCTCTGAAAAGTGGGAGTTGCGCCGCAAGCATCTCTTCCTCGTGCCCGGTGACAGCCCGGTTGGCTATCGTCTGCCGCTTGGCTCCTTGCCCCATGTCCCCGAGGCCGAGTATCCGCATCTCTACCCGGCGGACCCGATGGTGCAGCGGGGTAATCTGCCGGATTACCACGCCAGAGAAGCCGTCGCCGAGCAGGAGGCAGAGGAAAAGGCCGCGCGCACGGCCGGCCAGAAGGTGGCCAGCTTCACCGCCAGCGAGCCGGGGCAAAGCCAGGTTGAGCAGGTGATTTCCGATCTCAAGGGCAAGGTGCGCACGGCCCTGTCGGTCGAGCCGCGTGACGGGCGGCTATGCATCTTCATGCCGCCGGTCGAGGAGCTGGAGGACTATCTGGAGCTGGTCGCCGCCGCCGAAGCCGCCGCCGATCAACTTGGCCTTCAGGTGCATATCGAAGGCTATGGCCCGCCAAGCGATCCGCGCATCAACGTGGTGCGCGTCGCCCCCGATCCCGGCGTGGTCGAGGTCAACGTGCATCCGGCCCATACCTGGGACGAAACCGTCAGCATCACCGAAACCGTTTATGAAGAAGCCCGCCAGCTGCGGCTTGGGGCTGACAAGTTCATGATCGACGGTCGCCACACCGGCACCGGTGGCGGCAACCATGTGGTCGTCGGCGGCTCCACCCCGTCTGACAGTCCCTTCCTGCGGCGGCCTGATCTGCTGGCCAGCCTGATTTTGCACTGGCAGCGCCATCCCAGCCTGTCCTATCTGTTCTCCGGGTTGTTCATCGGCCCCACCAGCCAAGCCCCCCGGATTGACGAAGCCCGGATGGACAGCCTTTACGAGCTTGAGATCGCGCTGGCCCAGGTGCCCCGGCCGGGCGAGGGCGCCGCGCCGCCGCCATGGCTGGTGGACCGTCTGTTCCGCAACCTGCTGGTTGATGTCACCGGCAATACCCACCGCGCCGAGATCTGCATTGATAAGCTCTACTCCCCCGATGGCCCCACCGGGCGCCTTGGGCTGGTAGAGTTTCGCGGCTTCGAGATGCCGCCCAACCCGCGCATGAGCCTTGCGCAACAGCTTTTGATCCGCGCGCTGATCGCCCGCATGTGGCGCTCCCCGATCACCGGCAACCTCACCCGGTGGGGCACCGCGCTGGGGGATCGCTTCATGCTGCCGCATTTCGTGTGGGCTGATTTTCTGGAGGTGCTGGACGATCTGCGCCAGCACGGCTTTGATCTGGAGCCTGAGTGGTACAAGGCGCAGGCCGAGTTCCGCTTCCCGTTCTGCGGCGAAGTTACCTTCGAGGGCGCAACGCTGGAGCTGCGTCAGGCGCTTGAGCCTTGGCATGTGCTGGGTGAAACCGGCGCGATTGGCGGCACGGTGCGCTATACCGATAGCTCGGTAGAGCGCCTTCAGGCCAAGTTGATTACCGGCGATCCGGGCCGCTACAGCGTCACCTGCAACCGGCGCAGCCTGCCAATGCACCGCACCGAAGACAGCGCCATTTCGGTGGCCGCCGTGCGTTATAAAGCGTGGCAACCGCCCTTGGCGCTGCACCCGGTTTTGCCGGTCGATGCACCGCTGGTGTTTGACATCTATGACACATGGACCGGGCGGGCGATTGGCGGCTGCACCTATCACGTCGCCCATCCGGGGGGCCGCAATTACGATGTGTTCCCGGTCAACGCCAATGAGGCCGAGGCCCGGCGTCTGGCGCGCTTCGAGGCGCATGGCCATAACGCCGGAGATTATGAGCCTGCTACGGAAACCCCGCATCGCGAGTTCCCGATGACCCTTGATCTCAGGCGAGCGCCGCGCCGGTGAGTCCGACAGGCGCACATACGGCCTTCCCTGATGGGGGCCACCTGCTCGAAGGTTACCAGCCCCAGCCGGGGGTGCCTGACGAGATGATCGCGCCGGACGGCTCGATGCGCTATGTCTGGGCGCCCTTGGTCACGCAGCTGTCGATGATGACCCCCGAAGAGGTGGAGGGGGCCTTTGCCCACGGTCACCAACACCTCGCCAATTCGGGGGTTTTCTTTCGCCACTACGGCGATCCTTCGGGCGCTGTGCGCGACTGGCCGCTCAACCCGGTCCCGGTGGTGCTGCACGAAGCCGAGTGGCGCAAAATCGAGGAAGGGCTGGTGCAACGCGCCGGGCTTCTCGATCTGGTGGCACAGGATCTCTACGGCGAAAACCGCCTGATTGCCGAGGGAAAGCTTCCGGCGCGCCTGATCGCGTCCAACCCCGAATGGCTGCGCCCGATGGTTGGCATCAAGCCACGCGGCGGGCATTTCTTGAACTTCATCGCCTTCGAAATCGGCCGTGGCCCCGATGGCCGCTGGTGGGTGCTTGAAGACCGTGTCGATGCGCCCTCTGGCGCAGGCTTCGCGCTGGAAAACCGGATTGCCACCAATAGCATCTTTCCGCAGTTGCACCGCGCCTCGCGCATCCGCCGCTTGGCCGGGTTTTTCGAGGCGTTCCGCTCCATGCTGGATGGCCTCAGCGCCGATGGCACGCAGGCAGGCGTGCTCACGCCGGGGCCAAACGCCGATACCTATGACGAGCACGCCTACCTCGCTCGCTACCTCGGGATGCCGCTGCTGGAGGGCGAGGATCTGTTGGTGGATGGTGGCGAGCTCAAGGTGCGCACGGTGGATGGGCTGCTGCCGATCAATGTGCTCTGGCGGCGGATGGATGGCATCTGGTCTGATCCGCTTGAACTGGCCTCCGAAAGCCAGCTTGGAACGCCCGGCCTGGTGTCGGTCATCCGGCAAGGCAAGCTCACCATGGTCAACGCGCTCGGCTCCGGGGTGCTGGAAACCCAGGCGCTCATGGCGTTTCTGCCGCAACTCAGCCGCTCGCTCACCGGCGAGGCGCTGAAGCTGCCCAACCTCGCGACATGGTGGTGCGGCCAGCCCTCTGAGCTTGCACATGTGCGCGCCCATGCCGACCGGATGTTGATCGGCCCGGCGCTTTCAACGCGCATGCCCTATGAAACCGACGCCACCTATGCGCTCGGCGGACGCCTGCGCGGCCCCGATCATGGCGGTGATCTGGATCGCTGGCTTGTTGAAAATGCCGATGGGCTGGTCGCCAAGGAGCTTGCCACCCTGTCCACCACCCCGGTCTATCAGGCTGGCGGCTTCGTGCCGCGCCCAATGTCGCTTCGGGTGTTCCTTGCCCGCACCGAAAACGGCTGGCAAATGATGCCCGGCGGCTTTGCCCGCATCTCAGGCTCTTCCGATCCCACCGCCGTTTCCATGCGCAATGGCGGCACCGTTTCCGATGTGTGGGTGGTCAGCGATACGCCCGTCGCGGCCCAAACCCTGATCGCAAGCGGCAACATGCGCCCCGCCTCGGCGCATATCAATGCGCTGCCCGCGCAGGCGGCGGACAATCTTTTCTGGGTCGGGCGCTATACCGAGCGCACCGAGCATCTGCTGCGCATGGTGCGCGCCTATAACATCCGCCTCGATGAGCCGGTCTCAAAGGCGCTGATGAAGCAGTTGCGCAAACAACTGGCGTTCTATGGGGTGAAGCCCGCGCAGCCGTTTCCCAAAGCTGTCCTCGCGGCGCTGGACTCGGCCGTCAACGCGGCCAGCCAGATACGTGACCGCTTCAACGTGGATGCCTGGGCCGCACTGATGGACATGCAAAAATCCACGCACCGGATCTCCCGGCGCACCAAGCGCGGGGCCGATGCCGCCTCGGTGATGAGTGTGATGTTGCGCAAGAGCGCAGGGTTTTCCGGCCTTGTGCATGATAACATGGCCCGCAGTTCCAGCTGGAACTTCCTCATGCTCGGCCGCTCTCTGGAACGCGCTTCAAACATGGCCAGCCTGCTGGCCGTTGTCACCAGCAAGAAGGCCCCCGAAGGCGGGCTGGATCTGGCGATCGAGGTGGGTGACAGCATCATCCTGCATCACCAGAAGTATGCGCTTTTCACCAGCCGCGAGAGCGTGATTGATCTGCTGGCCTGTGATCCGACCAACCCGCGCTCCATCGCGTTTCATCTCGATGTCATCTGCAAAGGCATCCAGCGCCTGAGCCAGTTGCACTCGGATCAGCGCACCGATGAACTGCTGCAAAAGGCGACCGATATCCGCGAGGGCTTCGCAGCGCGCGGGGTGATGGGGTTGAGTAGCAAGGCGCTGTGGCAGGTGAGCAGTGATCTGCTCGACCTGTCCACCATGCTGAACACCATTTTCATCCACTAGAGGTGCCCTGTGATCTACGACATCACACTCAAAATCGAATACCTCTACCAAAGCCCCGTCTCCAAGGGGCGGCACACCGTTTGCGTGGCGCCCTCGACCATCGACGGCGTGCAGCGCCTCCTGGCCAGCGACATCGCCTTTGATCCCGAGCCGGACGAGAAAACCGAGCGGCAAGACTTTTTTGGCAACCATATTGTCGATATCGGCCTCGCCCATGAGCACGCCGGCACCGGTCTGGCCGCCACCTTCCGGGTAGAGCGCTTGCAGGCCGCGCTTGAAGTCTCCCGCTCGTTGCCGTTTGCCGATCTGCCCGCGACCCTCACCAAATGCCGCTCGATGAAGGCGGCATCGCCACTGCATTTTCTGGCCGCCTCACCGCGCGTATCACTTTCCCCGCTGATCGGCGCCTTCGCCCGCGATGCTGCGGGTGCGCCCCACAGCGTGTTTGATGCGGTGCTCGCGGTGGGGCAGGCGCTGTTTCACCGCATGACCTTCGATGCCACCGCGACCGATGTCGATACCTCGCCCGAGGAGGCCTTCACCAACGGCTCCGGCGTGTGTCAGGACTTCGCCCATATCATGATCGCGGCCCTGCGCTCCCTGGGCATTCCGGCGGGCTATGTCAGCGGCTACCTGCGCACCCTTCCGCCCGAAGGAATGGAACGCCTTGAGGGGGCGGATGCCATGCACGCCTGGGTGCGGGCATGGTGCGGTGATGCGCTGGGCTGGGTTGAGTTTGACCCCACCAATGATCTTTTCGTCGGCACCGATCATATCGTCGCCGCCTATGGGCGCGACTATTCCGACGTCGCGCCCATTCGTGGCGTCGTGCGGCTGTCGGGCGCGCAAGATAGCACTCACAGCGTTGATGTCGCGCCCGTGCCGGAGCCAGCTTGAACCGGCCCTCCAACTCTTGAAGATGTGGTAATCGCCGGGATCTCCAACACCGCGCCAAGCGTCGCCTTGCCACCGCTCACCTTGCCACATTCCCGTTTCAAACATGGCCCGCGTTGATTGTGCGCCTTCTCCCGCGTCTCCGCGATCTGGCCGCTTGACCGCCCTGAAACCGACCCAAGTCTTTACGGGATGTTAAACCGCCGTGCGTAGGGTGGCGACAGAGTGTCTCTCGATACCGCCGGTTTTGCGAATGGTTGGCCGGAGTGAGTTTTAACGAGGAATGTATTTATGCAGCATGATTTGGCCGTGATTCAACAATCTCCATCTTCGGTTGGCGCAACCCGCTTGCGGGCTCTGGTTCTTGATGATGACGAGGTTGATCAGCTTCGCATCCAGCAGATCGCGCACAAAGCCGGTCTCGACCTTGATTTTACAGAGGTTTTCACCATTGGTGAAATGCGCGCGCAACTCGAAGTGCCCTTCGATCTGGTGTTTATCGACTATAACCTCGGCATGGAAACCGGGCTTGATGCCCTCAAGGTGCTGCTCGCCCATGAGGAGCAAACAGAGGCAATCCCGATCATGCTCACCTCGGTCACTCGCCGCGCCATTGCGGTTGAGGCCATGCGCCGTGGCTGTGCCGATTATCTGGTCAAGGAAGAGCTTTCGATAGACAGTCTGCGCAAGGCCATCGTCTCAGCGTTTGAGCGGCGCATGTTCTATTCCGCAATCTCCGATGCGCGCGCCTTTCAGGACCGGATGAAGGTGACAGTCGCGCGCTTTATGGGCACCTGCGGCCCGGAAATGCGTGATATCATGTCCAACACCCTCAATACACTGCGCCAAATGAAGATGGAGGGAGACACCACCACCCCCGCCGATGAAAATTTCACCCTGCTGGAGCGCGGGTGCAACGATCTGGTGATTTTCCTCGATGATCTGATGGGCATTGTCGATGTGAGCCGCAGCCAAAAACCCGAGTCGGTCAAGCTTTTCTCTGCCAAGAAGGTCTGATGATGCCAGCCGTGCGCGTTGTGAGGGCCGGGCAATGAAGTTGAGCACCCGGTTGGCTCTGGTGGCGCTCACGGTCGTGCTGACAGTCACCGGCATTTTCGCGCTCTTGATCCACCGCACGGCGCGCCATGACGCCAAAGTCGTGGCGACCGATGCCATGCGGCTGAATTCCATCATTTATGCAAAACGGATCGACGATAAGTTCGTTGATCTCGAAGGCACCCTTCAGCGCCTCGCCGGGTCAATCACCATCGCCACCTTGGCGCAGCACGCTCTGCGATCCTCCTCCGATGAGGACATTCCCAATGAAATCGAGCGCGGGCGCACTCTGCTCGCCAACGCTTTTTTCAACGCGATGACGAACGAGCCGAGCTATCTCCAAATGCGGCTACTGCATCGTCAGGATAACTGGAAAGAAGTCGTGCGCATAAACCGCCTTGGCACAGAACTGCGCCGCACCGCTCCGGATGAGCTTCAGTCCAAGGGCGATGAATTTTACATGCAGGACCTGATAAATGGGACCAGTGGCGGCACCCATTACACCCCCGTTTCCTACAACCGCGAGCATGGCGTTTCAGATGGCACCCCGGTGTTCCGCATTATTCGCCCTGTCTACGCGGGCCGTGTTGAGTTGATCGGCGCGCTGATCATCAATGTCGACTTTGAGCAATTCCTGCGAATCCGCCGCGACTCCCGCATCGTTGAGCGCGAAGTGGCCGCGATTGATCGCGCCGGATCCTACATGCTCTACATCGCCGGAAAAACGCTCCCCGCCCTGTCCTACGTTGAGGATCCCGGTTTTGAGCCCTTCGTGGGAGCGGAGCAAATCGGCGAGCATGGCGGTACCTCCGATGTGCTGGATCTCGGTGACCGTTTGGCCGTTGTGACAACGGTTGAAAACAGCTTGAACAGCGCTTCGCTGGGGTTAATCGTCGTGTCCAGTGAGCCAAAGTCGCTGATGTATGCGACTTTGAACCAACGGCTTTTTCAGCAACTCGCCGTCGCCGCAGCCCTCTCACTGGGGGCGGCTCTCCTGACCTTCGTGGCCACCCGTCACGCCACGCGCCCCATGAACCGATTGATCAAGGCGGTCTCCGAAGGCGAAAGCCTCTTGGAGGTGGAACTACCAAAGCTTGACCAAAGAGACGATGAAATCGGCACAATCGCCACCAAATTCATCTCTCTCACGACAGCCCTGCAACATGATCGCGCAAGGCTGGAAGCGATCCACAACAACGTCGCCGATTCCATCATCATGATCACCGACAAAGGGTTAATGGCTGATATCAACCCGGCGGCATCAGAGATGTTTGGCTATCAGCCCGATGAGATGATCGGCCAGCCTCTCACCATGCTTATGCCCCAGAACATGGCGAAGGAGCATCAAGGCCACGTGGCTCGCAGCACCATCTCCTTTGAAACTCGGATGATGGGCAGGAACCGCGAAATTATCGGCATGACCAAACAGGGCACGGAAGTGCCGCTCGAAATCAAGGTAAGCCGCGCCGTTCTCGATGGGCAAGTGCACTTTATCGGCTCCGCCCGAAGCATCTTTGAACGCAAGGAAGCGGAGCGCCGCCAACTGGAGCTTTTGGCGGCGCTGGAACGTTCCAACACCGAGCTCGACCGATTCGCCTACGTGGCCTCCCATGATCTCAAGGCCCCACTGCGCGCGATCAGCAATGCGTCAAACTGGTTGGCCGAAGACCTGGAGCATGTTCTTACCGATGACACCCGCGATAGTCTTGGCATCCTGCGCAGCCGCGCCGCGCGCATGGAGCGCTTGCTTGATGACCTGCTGGAGCATTCCCGCATCGGGCGCACCCGGCACGCCCAAGAGGCCATTTCTGGCGCAGCCCTGCGGGCGGAACTGACGGAACTGATCAACCTGCCCCCCGGAATGTCTTTGCAGGTTGACCCACGTTTCGAGCAGGGCACCTTTCCGGTCATGCCGCTCAAGATTGTTCTGCTGAACCTCTTGAGCAACGCGATCAAACACCACCATGACCCGTCTCACGGGCACATCTCGCTGGAAATGCTGGAGGCTGATGCATTCTGGGAATTTGTCGTCATGGATGACGGTCCGGGCATTGCCGAAGCTTACCATACTAAGATTTTCGAAATTTTTCAAACCCTTCAGCCGCGAGACGAGGTGGAGTCCTCCGGTATGGGCCTCGCGATTATCCGCAAACACATGGCCGTCGTTGGCGGTGATGTGCGCGTTGTGTCCGATGGCACGCGCGGCACCGCCTTCCATGTGATCTGGCCCAAACAGCCTGATGGCAAGGCCGGTGATACAGCTGAAGGAATGGCCGCATGAATGTGATGACTGCCCCAGACCCCGCCAAGGTTCACCCGTTGGACATCATTTTGGTTGAGGATGACGACGCCGATGCCAAGGCCGTACGCCGCGCGCTGGAAAAATCCTGCATCGCCAACCCGGTGCGCCGCCTGAAAGACGGGGTCGATGCGCTGGCCTTTCTACGCGGCGAAGCCCCCACAAAACCGCCGCCACAATACATCATCTTGCTCGATCTCAATATGCCACGCATGAACGGGATCGAGTTTCTGGAGGCTCTGCGCAATGATCCAAAGTTACATCGCGCGATCGTCTTCGTTTTGACGACGTCCAGCGACCAGCGCGATATTGGTAACGCCTATGATCACAATGTCGCAGGCTATATTCTCAAAGATGACGCGGGCTTTGACTTCATCAAGCTGGTCGGCACGCTTGATCATTTTTGGCACGTTGTCGAACTACCCGAGATACCAGCGGGTGGGGGCCGCTGAACAGATGCCCGGTCTCGTAGTCATGGTGATTGACGATGACGCGGCTGACCGCAAGCAAATCCACCGTTTGCTGACCCGCATGCCGATGGAGTGCGAGGTTGTCGAAGTCGCTGATGGCGCCAAACTGGCCGAGGTGACCGCTCCAAAGGTTGATCTGGTCCTGTTGGACCATCTTCTGCCCGGTATCAGCGGGCTTGATTTGATTGATGTTTTGCAGGAGCGCTGGCCGCGCGCCGGGGTCTGCGTGGTCACAGGGCAGGGTGATGAAACCGTTGCAAAGAACGCCATCCAGCGCGGTGCGGTCGATTATGTTCCAAAGCGCAGCCTGTCGGAAAACGTGTTGGAGCGGATCATAGAGAATGGGTGCAAGGTTGCGCGAATGCGGTGGGAAATCGAGGAGCAGCGCCAGGACATGGGCGTTTTTTCAGAGGTTCTGGTGCATGACCTGAAGGCGCCGATCCGCTCGACCCTGTTTCTCATCGAGAAACTCGCCGAAGACATTGGCGCACAGGACACCAAGGAAGTTGAGCGCGATATGCGCCTCATCGCCCAGACGGCTGAGCGAATGTCCGACCTGGTGGCCAGTCTTGCCGGCCATGTGCAACTTGATCGAGACTCAGAGCCAAAGTTTTGCGCGCCCAGAGAGTTGGCCGATCAGGCGGCCTCGCTTTTGCTTGCGGCCGTTGAAAAGAGCGGAGCGCAAATCACGGTTGAAGCTGATGATGTGCCGCTTGTCCTGTGCCATGGGCCACAGATCGTACAACTCCTGCAAAACCTTATAAACAACGCCATCAAATACGCGGGCGACAGTGCGCCCTGCATTCATGTCCACTGCACAAAATTGGGCAGGCGATTGCAATTTTCGGTGTCAGACAACGGCATCGGGGTGCCCGAGCAGTACAAAGAGCGGGTTTTTCAGCCATTCAAGCGCCTGCCTGTCGCCGCATCCATTCCTGGCACCGGGCTTGGGTTGGCCACATGTCGCAAGATCGTGGATCGCCATAACGGGCGCATTTGGTGCGAGCCTAACGTGCCGCAGGGCACCGTGTTCCGGTTTGAACTCCCGCTTGGAAAATCAGCCTCCGCGCATGGTGCTTGATGGCGCGCGCTGGCGCGCACAAACCCCTTCGGCCCAGCGTTGCGCCGCTGCGCCAAAACAATCGTGCAGCGAGTCGACAGCGATGACGCTGCCATAGGCCATGCGTCCCAGCACCGAAAGCCCGGGCTGCACCTGCCCATCCGGCTCGGTCTTGGCGGCAAGCCCCTCGGCCAATGGCACCAGCACCCCACGATCCCGCAGCCGGGCAATCAACGGATCAGAGACAATGCTCAAATCCGGTGACGGCAGCACAGCATCTACCATCGCTGCAACCTCCACCCGGTCCTCATCGTTGCAAAGGCGCCAGCCATCGGGGCCAGTCACGATATCCGGGTCATCCACCGCGCGCATATCTACCCGCCCGTCTTCGATAAGGGTCATTAGCTCTGTCGCGGACGTCAGCGGGGGCCCATAGGAAAACCGCTTCATACCATCGTCAAACCCGGTGACGGCCTGGGCTATCTCCGGCGCCACATCGCGCGGATTGAAGCCTTTCCGCAAAGCATCTTGCCATTTGCGCCAAACCTGCCCGGCCACATAGCCGGGTGAGGCCGAGGCGCTGCCGTCAGCCATGGCGATCAACCCGCGCAGCACCTCGGGCGCGGCGCGATCTTCCTGTGATCCGGGGTTTTCGCGCTCGGCTGCCAGCCAGTCGCGGGTGGCTGCGCGATCGCCAGTGATCCGTTCCACGGGCACTTCAAGCGCGGCGCAAATCATGGCAAGCGGGGGTTCGGCGGGGCTATCCAAAGCCTCTGCCAGCGCGGCTTCAAAGCGGGCGGTTTCGGCCTCTGTGGCATCAAAACCTGCGTCCAGCGTCGCTGTGGCAGGCTTGGGCGCGGGGGGCAGGCCGTTCAGTGAAAAGGGCACGATCCGCGCCGGTTCCATCCCCGAGGGCAGGTAGCGTCCGGCCTTGAAACGCCCGCCCATCCCCAACGTCAGCAGGCGCACCACGTCTATCGACGACAGGGCCAGCCCCCGCACCCCCACGGCTTTTCCGGCCCAGCCTTTGGCGACGGCAAGCAAGGCGCGGTCGGGGTAGGCGGGAACAAGATCAAGCGCGTGCTCCTGCGCATGGGCCTTCCATTTGCTGAATTGCGGATCCGGGTGAGAGCGGGGCTGGCCGGGCGCGATCAGCACTTCGGCAAAGGGGCCTTCGGGGCCTTGCGGCGTGCTCAGCATCCATCCACCCGATGCCTCGTCATGCTGAATGTCGCGTACCGCGCGATGGTGGTGGGTGAGGCCCAAGGCGTTGAACCGTTGGCACAGGTGCTGGCCCAGTTCGGCCCGCGCGGGAAAGCGCTCCGGGTCGCCTGTGATGTCGTCGATCAGGGTGCCGTCGCGGGCGATATCAAGGTTGCGCAGCGGCAGGTTCAGCAGGCAATGCGGGCTTTGATCGGGTGAAAAGTTTGGCCCGGCCCCCGGATGCATCCCCGGATCGAACACCTCGATCATGGCCTCGGGCCAAAGGGCCAGCAAGGCTTCTGCCGCGCCCAGCCCGCGCGGCCCCATACCGATAAATGCAATGCGATGTGTCATTGCGCAGAGAGTGGCCGCGCGGCTGCGGCGTGGCAAGCCCTCAAGGCCGTGCGAGGTGAAAGCCGGTGATCAGTTGTTTCAAGCCCAGGGCCGCGCCCGCGAAGATCGCCGCAAAGGTCACCGGGGCCGAATAAGCCAGCACGGAAAACGCTGAAATCCCTTGGCCAACAGAGCATCCCATTGCCAGGATCGCGCCGGGCCCCATAAGCGCCGCGCCCAGCATTTGCCGCTTCAATTCCCGCGGGTCTTCGCAGGCTTCCCAGCGGAAATGCCCTTTGAACAGCGAGCCAATGAAGGCCCCTGCCAGCACTCCGGCCACCGAGCCCACGCTGAAGGAAAGGGTGTTTCCGCTCGCGGTCATGAACCAGTAGATCGTGTCGCCAAGGGGCTGCGCGAAGGTGTGGGTGGTGATGCGCTCGCCGTCAAACCCGGTTTCGGCCACCCAGAACGTGCCGATCCAGCCCGATGCCACCGCAAGGCCAACTGCCGTGCCCCAGGTCAGCGTGCGCGGAGAGCGCAATGTTGGCCCATGCGCGATCGAAAACAGCAGGATCAGCGCCCCCACGGCGCTCCCCACCGCCCAAGGGGCCACGCCGGTTGCGCCGCTCAACCCATCGGCAAACCCCTGCGCCGTTGCCCGCCCGTCCTCTACCGGGAACAGCCAGACGCGTGCAAAGGCCAGCGGCCCGGAAAGCACCACATAGGCCGATAACCCCATGACGAGCACAATCACGAACCCCCGCAAATCGCCGCCGCCAAGCCGCGCCAAAGCGCCGTAGCCGCAGTTGCCCGCAAGCGCCATGCCGTAGCCAAACAGCAAGCCGCCCACGATGCTGGCCATCGGGACCCAGTCACGCGAAAGATATACCGTGCGCGCCGGATCAAAATGGCCCGTTGCCGTAGCGATATTTAGCGAAAGAATGGCCAGCCCAATGGCGATGCCCCACATCCGCAAGCGGCGGCTGTCATTGGCGTAAAGCATGTCCTCGATGGCGCCGAGCGTGCAAAATCGCCCGATCCGCGCGGCGAGGCCCAACAGGAGGCCGCCGACCAGGCCCACAAGGGCCACGGCATTGGCGTCTCCCAAGACCTCCAGCGAGGTTTCGAGCATTGTGATAAACCTCCCCAGGTCCAGCCTTTGGCTTGGGCTGTCAGTCGTCGTCGCGGCAGAACATGTCGTAGACGACTTCCATGATCTGCTTGGGGCGATCATCCGTCAAGGAATAGTAAATCGCCTTGCCATCACGGCGCGGTGTGACAAGGCCTTCCAGCCGCAGCCGCGAAAGCTGCTGGGAAACGGCAGCCTGGCGGGCCGAAAGCAGCTCTTCCAGCTCGGTCACGGTCTTTTCGCCGGTGGTCAGGTGGCACAAGATCATCAACCGGCCCTCGTGGCTGATCGCCTTGAGAAAGTTCGAGGCTTTCTCGGCATTGCTCACCATGCGATCCATGTCTTCGGGGCACATGTTCTTGTCGAAGACCGGCAGTTTTGTTGGTTCGTCCAGCATCATTCTCTCTCTCGCCCCCGTTGTCCGGCGGCCCCTTTTTGTCACCCGGTGCTGCCGGAGTCTTCCAGCGCGATGCCATGCTCTTTCAACAGCATGCCGAGCAACCCCCAAAAGAAATCCTCGCCCGGATAGCCCTCAATCCGGCCCAATTCCTCACCGTCCCGCACCAAAACAAAGGTTGGTGTGTAAAAAAGCGGCGCGTCAAAGGCAATGTCTTCGGGCGGGTGGCGCACATCGACCCGGCGCAGCGGCGCGGCGCGGCCTTCGGCGGTGATCGGATATTCCGGCCCCACTTCCTGCAACCAGCGGGCACACCACGCGCAGCCCTCTTCCTCGGCCATGATCAAAACAGTCTCCGCCCGCGCCACCAAGGGCGTCAGCAGGATCGCGGCGCAAAGCGCAATTTTGGCGATAAAACGCATGACTAAACCGGATTGATATGTTTCATTCACCAAATATAATATGTTAATGCGATTATCTCAAGGTTTTGAAGGGCAGGGAGGGCTCAATGTTATTGGACATTAGCGTTTGGGGCGCGTTCGTAGGCGGCATCATCGTGTTTTTCTCGCCCTGCATCCTGCCCATCGTGCCTTTTTACCTGTCTTACATGGCCGGCGTCGGCATGAACGAAATCACCGCCGATGGCTCGCTGGCCCGTGGCGCGCGCTTGCGGCTCATTGCGGCGGCGGTGATGTTTTCGCTCGGGATGATGACGGTGTTCACCATCCTCGGGGCGGGGGCCTTTGCCGTCTCCACGATCTTCAAGCAGAATATGGATTGGTTTCGTTATTTCGCAGCGGCCATCGTGTTCATCATGGGGCTGCACTTTCTGGGCGTGTATCGGATCGGCTTTCTGGATCGCACCCTGCAAATGGATGCGGGCGACACCTCCAACATGACCATCTGGTCAAGCTATCTCGTTGGCTTTGCCTTCATGGCCGGGTGGACCCCTTGCGTGGGCGGCGTTCTGACCGGGGTGTTCATGATGGCCTCAACGGATGAAACCGCCTGGCAGGGGCTGATGATGGTGGTGATCTTCGGCGCGGGCGTTGTGCTGCCCTTCATCCTTGCGGCGCTCTTTACCGCGCCCTTCATGCAATTCGCCGGGGCCTTCAAGAAGCACCTTGGCAAGATGGAAAAGGTGATGGGTGCGCTGCTCGTGGTCTTTGCCATTCTCATCATCACCGGTTCGGTCAATAATATCGCCAACTGGATGCTCGAAATGTTCCCCGGCTTTACGCAAATCTGAAGAGGTTAGAACAAATCCGATGAAAAAATTTCTATTCGCCCTCGCCAGCCTGATGCTGGCCACCCAGCTCCATGCCTCCGAGATCGGTGACGATGGCCTGCACAAGGAACCGTGGTTCCGTGATACCTTCAAGGATCTCTCCGAAGATCTCTCCGAGGCCAACGCTGAGGGCAAGCGCCTGATGGTGATGATCGAGCAGCGCGGCTGCATCTATTGCAAGAAGATGCATGAAGAGGTCTTCTCGCTGCCCGAGGTCAAATCGCTGATCGAGGAGAACTTTTATGTCATCCAGATCAACATGTTTGGCGATGTCGAGGTGACCGACTTTGACGGAACCGCGCTCCCCGAGAAGGACATGGTTTCAAAATGGGGCGCGCTGTTCACCCCAACGATTCTCATTTTCCCCGAAGAGGTGGGCGAGGGTATGAGTGCGCCGCAAGCTGCGGTTGCAAACATGCCGGGTGCGTTTGGCAAGTGGACGACCATCAACCTTTTCAACTGGGTGCTTGAAAAAGGGTACGAAGGGGATGAAACTTTTCAGAAATACCATGCGCGTAAGTTCATGGAGCAAAACGGCTAGGTGAGTCGCTGCGTGGCGATGGTAGCGTATGAAATCACTTAAATGAATATGTTGTTGCGTCGCGGACGGTCCGTGCGCTACGGTGTTCAAACGATCTGCGCCACAGGCAGGAAAGTGGCGTATAAGGGAGGGATCATGAAGAAAACGCTAGGATTGGCGTCTGTTGTGGTGGCTTGTGCGTCCTTGGCTTCGGCCGAGGCGGTCGCGCCCACAGATGTAACTTACGAAGAGGGCGCTGTAACCACATCGCTGAGCGGAACGCCCGGCAACCCGGAAAACGGCGCCAAGCTGATGGATAAGGGTGTGGGCAACTGCATCGCCTGTCACGAGGTGAGCGCGCTGTCGCATCTGGCGTTCCAGGGAAATGTCGGCCCCTCGCTTGATGGCGCCGCCGACCGCTGGAGCGAAGCCGAGCTGCGCGGCCTTGTCGCCAACGCCAAGATGACCTTCGAAGGCACGATGATGCCGTCGTTCTACAGGACCGAGGGTTTCATCCGCCCGGGCAATGGCTATACCGGCAAGCCCGTTGAGGGAGATGTTCAGCCGCTGCTCAGCGCGCAGGATGTCGAGGATGTGGTGTCCTTCCTGATGACGCTCAAAGATTAACTGACATTCCAAGACACTGGCCCCAACGTGCGGGGCCCAAGGAGGCATAACCGATGAAACTCAGCAGACGAGAAACCCTTCTCCTCGGTGCCGGTGCGGCGGTTGCGGCAGTTCTGCCGCTGCCCACCTACGCCGATGCCGTGGCCGACGCCGTGGCCGCCTTCACCGGCGGCGCCGATGTGGCCGATGGCGGCGTAACCGTGGACGCGCCCGAAATCGCCGAGAACGGCAACACCGTTCCGATCAGCGTCAGCTCTGATGGCGCCGAGTCGATCATGGTTCTGGCAACTGGCAATCCCACGCCTGCTGTCGCGACCTTCACCTTTGGTGAGCTGGCCGCATCGCAGTCTGGCTCCATTCGCATCCGCCTGGCCCAAACCCAGGACGTGATGGCGATTGCCAAAATGCCCGACGGCACCTTCCAGAAGGCGTCTGCGACCGTGAAAGTAACCATCGGCGGCTGCGGCGGCTGAGGCAGAGACAAGGAGACGAAAACTATGGCATCTGGTGTAAAACCCCGCGTCAAAGTCCCAAAGAAAGCCTCCGCTGGCGAGGCGATCACCATCAAAACGCTGATCTCCCACAAAATGGAGAGCGGTCAGCGCAAGGACAGCGACGGCAATCTGATCCCGCGTTCCATCATCAATCACTTCGCTTGCACCTTTAACGGCAAAAGCGTGATTGAGGTGGTTCTCGAGCCGGCGATCTCGACCAACCCCTACATCGAATTCGAGGCCACCGTGCCTGAAACGGGCACATTCGAGTTCACGTGGCAGGACGACGATGGCTCAACCTATACTGAGTCAAAAGACATCACCGTCGGCTGAACGCCGCGCTTCTAGGGAGGAAAGCGTGATTAAATTAGCAAGCAAAAGCGCAAGCTATATCGCACTGGCAGCGGCCACCGTTCTGGCGGGGGCTGCAATGGCTGATCCGGATGAGGATCAGCTTGTCATCAATGGCGAAATCGAGATCGTGACCGAAACGAAAGCCCCGGCGCATGTCGAGAATTTCGATACGATCTACTCCGGTTGGCGGTTCCGTTCCGACGAGACCCAGGCCTTTGAAATTGACGACTTTGACAATCCGGGCATGCTCGGCGTCGAGGCCGCATTGGATGTATGGGCCACCGCGGAAGGGTCTGAGGGCAAGTCCTGTGCCGATTGTCACGGCGAGCCCGATGAAATGGCCGGTGCGCGCGCCGTCTATCCCAAGTGGAACGAAGAGGCTGGCGAGGTCCGCACCCTTGAGATGCAGGTCAACGACTGCCGCGAAACCCGCATGGGCGCCGAAGCGTGGAAGTATAATGCCCGTGGCATGACCGATATGGTCGCGCTGCTGTCAAGCGTTTCGCGTGGGATGCCGATGAACGTCGCCATCGACGGCCCCGCCCAATCCACCTGGGAAAAGGGCAAGGAGATCTACTACACCCGGTATGGCCAGCTTGAGCTGTCCTGCGCAAATTGCCACGAAGACAACTACGGCAACATGATCCGGGCCGACCATCTCAGCCAGGGGCAAACCAATGGTTTCCCGACCTACCGGCTGAAAAACACCAAGCTGAACTCGGTGCATGACCGCTTCAAGGGCTGCATCCGCGATACCCGTGCGCACACCTACGCGCCCGGCTCGCCCGAGTTTGTCGCCCTTGAGCTCTATGTCGCCTCGCGCGGCAATGGTCTCTCGGTCGAAGGGCCCTCGGTCCGCAACTGAACCAAAGCGACCTGTGTTCCACCGTGGGCACAGGTCGTTTCCATATCAAACAAATGCACTTATGCGTATATGTATCTGCGCCAGTGCCTGTCAAAAGGGTGACTCCAGATGATTTCGCGCCGCGATTTTCTTCAGGTCGGCATGGCCGCTTCGGCGGTTCTTGGGGCTTCGGGCTTCGGCAATTGGGCGCGGCTTTCGGCCCAGCAGTCCCTCACGCAAGACCAGCTTCTGGAGTTTGATACCTTTGGCAACGTGTCGCTGATCCACGTCACCGACATCCACGCACAGCTCAAGCCGATCTATTTCCGCGAACCCTCGGTCAACCTTGGCGTTGGCCCCAACAAGGGCGAGGTGCCGCATGTCACCGGCGCCGATTTTCGCAAGCTTTACGGCATCGCCGATGGCTCGCCCTCGCATTATGCGCTCAGCTCGGGTGATTTTTCGTCCCTCGCGCAGGCCTATGGCAAGGTCGGCGGGATGGACCGTGTCGCCACCGTGATCAACGCGATCCGCGCCGCCCGCCCCGATGCGCTGCTGCTCGATGGCGGCGACACCTGGCACGGCTCCTACACCTGTCTCAAGACCGAAGGTCAGGACATGGTGAACGTGATGAACGCGCTCAAGCCCGATGCGATGACCTTCCACTGGGAGTTCACCCTTGGCTCCGAGCGGGTGAGCGAACTGGTCGAAAGCCTGCCTTTCGCCGCGCTTGGCCAAAACATCTTTGACGCCGAGTGGGATGAACCCGCCGAGCTGTTCCCGCCCTATAAATTCTTCGAGCGTGGCGGCGTGAAGATCGCCGTCATCGGCCAGGCCTTCCCCTATATGCCCATCGCCAATCCGGGCTGGATGTTCCCCGAATATGCCTTTGGCATCCGCGATGAGCATATGCAGGAAATGGTTGATGAGGTCCGCGCGCAGGGGGCCGAGCTGGTGGTTTGCCTGTCCCACAACGGTTTTGATGTTGATAAGCGCATGGCCTCCGTGGTTTCGGGAATCGACGTTATCCTCACCGGCCACACCCATGATGCGCTGCCAGAGCCGGTGCTTGTGGGTGACACGATCCTCATCGCCTCCGGCTCCAACGGCAAGTTCGTCAGCCGGGTTGATCTGGATGTGCGCGATGGCAAGATGATGGGCTTTCGCCACAAGCTGATCCCGATCTTCGCCGATGTCATCGAGCCTGATGCCGAAATCTCGGCCCTGATCGACGAGCAGCGCGCGCCCTTCCAATCGGAGCTTTCCGAGGTGATCGGCCAGACCGATACATTGCTCTACCGGCGCGGCAACTTTAACGGCACCTGGGATGACCTGATCTGCGATGCGCTCCTGTCCGAGCGCGAGGCCGATATCGCCATGTCGCCCGGCGTGCGTTGGGGCCCCTCGCTCATCCCCGGTGATGATATCACCCGCGAGGATATTTTTAATGTCACCTCAATGACTTACGGCAAGGCCTATCGCTCCGAGATGACCGGCGAGTTCATCAAGGTGATCCTCGAAGACGTGGCCGACAACATCTTCAACCCCGATCCCTACTACCAGCAGGGCGGCGACATGGTTCGCATCGGCGGCATGGGCTACCAGGTTGATGTGAACAAGCCCGCGGGCGATCGCATCTCCAACATGACCCTGCTGAAGACCGGCGCGCCGATTGACGCGTCCAAAAGTTATGTGGTCGCGGGCTGGGCCTCGGTCAACGAGGGCACCGAAGGGCCGCAAATCTGGGACGTGGTCGAAAGCCATATCAAGAAGCTCGGCACGGTTACCGTGGCCGACCATGACAACGTGAAGGTTGTGGTGGAGTAACGCCGCACCCCTTTGAAAACACGAGTGAAGGAGCCAAAACGCATGAGCGACGAAACGACAGGTCAAAAGACCTCGCGCCGTGGCTTTCTGGCTGGTGCCGCCGCCGCCGGAGCCGGTGCCATGGCCGCAGGAGCCGCCAGGGCCGAGGGGGATCCGCTGATCACCGAGGTGCAGGATTGGGCGATGAGCCTGGGCGAGGGCGTTGACGCCACGCCTTACGGCATGCCTATCGAGTTTGAGGGAGATGTGATCCGCCGCAACGTGCCGTGGCTCACCGCTGATACGATTTCCTCGATCAACTTCACGCCGATCCACGCGCTCGATGGCACGATTACCCCGCAGGGCTGCGCCTTTGAGCGCCACCACTCCGGCGCGATCGAGCTGAAAAAGGAAGACTACCGCCTGATGATCAACGGCCTCGTCGATCAGCCGCTGGTCTTTACCTACGAAGATCTTGAGCGTTTCCCGCGCGAGAACCATGTGTATTTCTGCGAATGTGCCGCCAACACCGGCATGGAGTGGGCCGGCGCGCAGTTGAACGGCGCGCAATTCACCCACGGCATGATCCACAACATGGAATATTCCGGCATCCCCCTGCGCACCCTGCTGGAGGAGGCGGGTCTCGCCAAGGCGGGTGATTTTGCCAATAAGTGGGTCTACGTTGAGGGGGCGGATGCCTCGTCAAACGGTCGCTCGATCCCGATGGAAAAGGCGCTGGATGATTGCCTCGTGGCCTTCAAGGCCAACGGCGAGGCGCTGCGCATGGAGCACGGTTACCCGGTGCGCCTTGTGGTGCCGGGATGGGAAGGCAACATGTGGGTCAAATGGCTGCGCCGCATCGAGGTGACAGACGCCGCCGTTGAAAGCCGTGAGGAAACCTCCAAATATACCGACACCTTGGCCGACGGCACCTCGCGCAAGTGGACATGGGTGATGGACGCCAAATCCGTCGTCTCCTCGCCCAGCCCGCAAATGCCCATCACCCACGGCCACGGACCTCTGGTGATCACCGGCATGGCGTGGTCCGGCCACGGCAAGATCGTCCGGGTTGATGTATCCAAGGATGGCGGCAAAACCTGGGAAACCGCGCGGCTTGGCACCCAGGGCGACAACAAGGCGCTCACCCGTTTTTACCTTGATACCGAGTGGAACGGCGAGGAAATGCTGCTGCAATCCCGCGCGATTGACGAAACCGGCTATGTTCAGCCCACCAAAACCCAACTGCGTGAGGTGCGCGGCCTAAACTCGGTTTACCACAACAACTGCATTCAAACCTGGCATGTGAAAGCCAATGGGGAGGCTGAAAATGTCGAAGTTTCTTAATATTTTCGCCCCTGCGGCCACGGGTATGGTAGCGGTTCTGGGCAGCGCCTATTTTCTGGCGGACCAGTTCGTCGTTGATATGCCCGCCCCCGCGCGTGACCGGATCGTGACACCCGCTAAAGCCGAAAGCCACAGCGCCGAAAGCGCTGAAGCGATAGCTCGCGCCGATGAAGACGCCGCCACAAAAGAGGCCGCCGTGCCCGCTGGTGCCAAACATGGCCTCGGTCGCCCGGCCACTGATGAGGAAATCGCCGCCTGGGATGTCAAGGTTTTCCCCGATGGGCGCGGCCTGCCCGTTGGTTCCGGTTCGGTTGAAGATGGCGAGATGATCTTCTCCGACAATTGCGCCGTCTGCCACGGTGAGTTTGCCGAAGGGTCGGGCAACTGGCCCAAGCTCGCCGGCGGCGACGATACCCTTGCAGATGACGATCCGCTCAAGACCGTCGGCTCCTACTGGCCCTACCTTTCCACCGCTTTTGACTACGTTCACCGCTCCATGCCGTTTGGCGCGGCGCAAACCATGTCGGCGGATGATACCTATGCCATCGTCGCCTATATTCTCTACTCCAACTTCCTCGTTGAGGATGATTTCGTCCTCTCCAACGAGAACTTCCTCGATGTCGAAATGCCCAACGCCAATGGCTTCATCGTCGATGACCGGCCCGAGACGGAATACACCAAGTGGCGCACCGAACCCTGCATGGAAAACTGCAAGGAAAACGTCGAGATCACCATGCGCGCCACGGTGCTTGATGTAACCCCCGATGAGCCTGCCGCCGGTGAGCCCGAGGCCGATGAGCCCACCGAAGAGGCCACCACCGAAGCCCCCGCCGATGAAGCTGCTGTTGAAGCGATCGCCGAAGCCGAGGAGATGGTATCAGAAGCCGAAATCGCCGCCGCTGATCCGGAGCTGATCGCCAAGGGCGAAAAGGTCTTCAAGAAGTGCCAGGCCTGCCATCAGGTTGGCCCCGATGCCTCCAATAAAACCGGCCCCCTGCTCAACGGGATCGTCGGGCGCAAGGCGGCCACGCTCGAAGGTTTCAAGTATTCCAAGGCGATGAAAGACGCAGGCGAAGAGGGCCTCGTGTGGACACCGGAAACCATGCACGAGTTTCTGACCAAGCCAAGAACCTTCATCAAGAAAACCAGAATGTCCTTTAACGGCTTGAAAAAGCCCGAAGATATCGACGCCGTCACCGCATACCTCAGCACCTTCCCTGAATGACGGCACCCAAACTCCTCTCTCTGGTCGCGGCTCTCTGCCTTTTGGGGCAGGGGGCCGTGGCCGATGAGTTTGGCGATGCCGAGCGTGGTGAAAAGGTCTTCGCCCAATGCAAAGGCTGCCATATGGTTGGGGCCAAGGCCAAAAACCGCATCGGCCCCACGCTCAATTCCCTGTTCTCCCGTCAGGCCGCCTCGGTTGAGGGGTTTGCCTATTCCAAGGCGTTCAAACGGGCGGGCGCAAAGGGGCTGGAGTGGCACGCCGACACGCTCGATACCTTTCTCGAAACCCCCAGGCAAATGGTCCCCGGCACAAGGATGAGCTTCCGCGGCCTGCCCGATAAGCAAGACAGGCTCGATCTCATCGCCTACCTGCGCAGCTTCTCCGTGTCGCCCGCCAATATCCCCGAGGCCGATCCAACCGCCGCACCAACCGACCATGATCTTGATCCCGAGATCCTCGCGCTGGTCGGGGATCCGGAGTATGGTGCATATCTGTCGTCTGAATGCACCACCTGCCATCAGGCTTCCGGCGGCGATGAGGGCATCCCCTCTATCGTGCTCTGGCCCGAAGAGGATTTTGTGCTCGCCATGCACGCCTACAAGGCGAAAAAGCGCATTCACCCGGTCATGAACATGATCGCAGGCCGGTTGAGCGACGAGGAGATTGCGGCCCTGGCTGCATATTTTGTGGCTCCGGAGGAGTAGGGTCACGTCGAATGGAAGAGGGAGGAAAAACATGAAACTCAACCGCAGGACGTTCCTCGGAACAACCGTGGCCGGCGCGGCCACTTTTGGGGCACCAATGGTGATGGGGGCCTCGCATGGCAAACCCCGCGTCGTGGTGATCGGCGGCGGCGCTGGTGGGGCCACGGTGGCGCGCTATCTGGCCAAGGACAGCAAGGGGGAGCTTGATGTCGTGCTGATCGAGCCAACCCGCACCTATTACACCTGCTTTTTCTCCAACCTCTATCTTGGCGGCCTGCGCGATCTTTCTTCGATCGCCCACAGCTATGGCACCCTGGCCGCTGAATACGGGGTGAATGTGGTGCATGACTGGGCCGTTGGCGTGGACCGTGATGCCAAAGCCGTAGCTCTCGCTGGCGGCGGCTCCGTGCCCTATGACAAGCTGGTCGTCTCGCCCGGCATCGACTTTGTCGAAGGTTCGGTGCCCGGCTGGTCTGCCCTGTCGCAAAACAAGATGCCCCATGCCTATAAGGCCGGATCGCAATCCGAGCTGCTGAAAGCGCAGATCGAATCCATGCCCGAAGGCGGCACCTATTGCATGGTTGCCCCACCCAATCCCTACCGCTGCCCGCCCGGCCCCTATGAACGGATCTCGATGGTGGCCCATGTGCTGAAGGCCAAAAACCCCACCGCCAAGATCCTCATCGTGGACCCGAAAGAGAAGTACTCAAAGCAGGCGCTCTTTGAGGAAGGCTGGCAAAAGCACTATGGCGGCATGGTCGAGCGGATCGGCCCCGATTTTGGCGGTGACAAGGTAGAGGTAAACCCCGATGAGATGACCGTCACCATCGACGGCTCGGTCGAAAAGGTTGATGTGTGCAACGTGATTGCGGGCCAGAAAGCGGGCCACATCGCCGAAATGGCAGGCATCACCGAGGGCAACTGGGCGCCTGTCAACGCCGCCGATATGTCGTCCCGGATGGATGAAAACATCCATGTTCTGGGCGACGCCGCCGCGCAGGGCGATATGCCCAAATCCGGCTTTTCGGCCAACAGCCAGGCCAAGGTTGCTGCCAATGCGATCCGCGGCGCGCTCACCGGCTCCAAGGTGTTTCCGGCGAAGTTTGCCAATACCTGCTGGTCGCTGATTGATACCGATGATGGCGTGAAGGTGGGCGCTACCTATGAGGCCACGCCAGAGAAGATCGCCAAGGTTGATGGCTTCATCTCGCAAACCGGCGAAGACGCCGCGCTGCGCAAGGCCACCTACGAGGAAAGCGTTGGTTGGTATGCCGGTATCACCGCCGACATGTTTGGCTAAAACCCGCATCTCCGGCGGTGGTTTGATCTAAATCACGCCGCCGGAGGGCCATTCAGGCTAAAGTTAACGGACCGTAGAGGAGGAAACCCCATGAAGAGACTATTGCTCGCGCTGGCCTTCGCCATGCCCACCGCCGCTTTGGCCCAGGAGCCGGTCTTGCATGACTTTGATGGCAGCTTCGATGATGCCACCTTTGCCGTTGAATCCGCTATTGTCGGGCAGGGTCTGGTGATTGATTTCACCAGCCACACCGGCGATATGCTCAACCGCACCGGCGCGGATGTTGGCTCGGATGTAAAGCTGTTTGACGCGGCTGATATCTTCCTCTTCTGCTCGGCCGTGGTGTCGCGCCAGGTGATGGAAGCCGATCCGATGAACATCCAGCACTGCCCCTACGCGATCTTCGTGATCGACCGTGACGGCAAGGTGCAGATCGGCCACCGGGATTATCCCGCAGGCCCGATGGACATGGTCGAGGCGCTGCTTGAGGGCATCATCGCCGAAGCCAAAGGAGACTGAAGACCACCATGGATTACCAGAATTTCTTTCGCTCGGCGCTCGATACCCTGCGCGATGAGGGCAATTACCGCGTGTTTGCCAACCTTGAGCGCCATCGCGGCGCGTTTCCCTCCGCCGCCTGCCGTGGCGGGCCGGGCGAGGGCGAGGTGACGATCTGGTGCTCCAACGACTATCTCGGCATGGGCCAGCACCCCGATGTGCTCGCCGCGATGCACAGCGCCATTGATGCAAGCGGCGCCGGAGCAGGTGGAACCCGCAATATCTCCGGTACCACCCACGCCCATGTCGAGCTTGAGGCAGAGCTGGCCGATCTGCACGGCAAGGAAGCCGCGCTGCTCTTCACCTCGGGCTATGTGTCCAACTGGGCCGCGCTCGGCACGCTCGCGGGGCGCATCCCCGGCCTCACCGTGCTGTCGGACGCGTTGAACCACGCCTCCATGATCGAAGGCATCCGCCAGTCCAAGGCAGATCGCATGATCTGGCGCCATAATGACCTTGCCGACCTTGAGGAAAAGCTCGCCTCCCTGCCGCTTGATGCGCCCAAACTCATCGCCTTCGAGAGCGTCTATTCGATGGATGGTGACATCGCCCCAATCGCGGAAATCTGTGATCTGGCAGAGCGTTACAACGCGATGACTTACCTTGATGAGGTGCACGCCGTTGGCCTTTACGGCCCGCGCGGCGGCGGCGTGGCCGAGCGGGAAGGGTTGATGGACCGTATCACCGTGATAGAGGGCACGCTTGGCAAGGCTTTCGGCGTCATGGGCGGCTATATCGCGGCCTCTACCGATCTGGTCGATTTCGTGCGCAGCTTCGCCTCCGGCTTCATCTTCACCACCGCCCTGCCGCCCGCCGTGGCCGCCGGTGCTGCCGCCTCGGTGCGCCACCTCAAGGCCAGCACCGCAGAGCGCACCGCCCATCAGGCCCGTGTGGCCGAGGTGCGCACCCGGCTCGATGCGCTTGGCATCCCGCATATCGACAACCCTTCGCATATCATCCCGGTGATGGTGGGCGATCCGGTGAAGTGCAAATACATCTCCGATCTGCTCCTCGCAGAGCACGGCATCTACATCCAGCCCATCAACTACCCCACCGTGCCCAAGGGCACCGAGCGGCTGCGCATCACGCCCTCGCCCGTCCACTCGGCGGAGGATGTTGACCGGCTCGTCACCGCCCTGGCCACCCTTTGGGCGCAGTGTGAGCTGGCTCGTATGCCGCTCGCCGCCCAGTAAAATAAAGCGGTTGAGGCAGATCAAGGACGGTTGAAACCCGCGCGCCTAGCTTGGCCAAAACCCAAGGTGCCCCTATGCTCTGGCTGTTCGATACCCTCGGCGAAGCCCCCTCGATTGCCCTTCTGGGTCTGCTTGTTGGTGTGCTGTTCGGCGCTGCGGCCCAACGCTCCCGCTTTTGCCTGAGGGCGGCCACCATCGAGCTGGCCGAGGGCAGCTTTGGCCCCAAAATCGCGGTTTGGCTGCTGGTGTTCACCGCCGCCCTGGCGCTGGTGCAGAGTTTCCTGGCGCTTGGCTGGCTGGAGCTTGACGATGCCCGCCAGTTTGCCCAACCCGGTTCGATCTCGGGCGCGGTGATCGGCGGGGTGATGTTTGGCATCGGAATGATCCTTGCGCGGGGCTGCGCCTCGCGGCTGCTGGTGCTGTCGGCCACCGGCAACTTGCGGGCGCTGATCTCTGGCCTTGTCCTCACCCTCATCGCGCAGGCCTCGCTTACCGGCGTCCTTGCACCGGCGCGGGTGTGGCTGTTCTCGCTCTGGACAGTGCCCCCCGGCGCAGGCCGCAATCTGGGGGAAATGCTCTCGCTGCCCACCACCGGCCTTGCCATCGGGGGCTGCCTTGCCCTGCTCGCCACCGCCTTCTGGGCCTATCGCTACGCCGGTAAATCCCTCCCGGTGATCCTCTGGTCCGTCCTCGTGGGCAGCGCCGTGGCGCTGGGCTGGCTCCTTACCTATCAGGCCAGCCGGATCGCCTTCGAGCCGGTGTCCGTTTCCTCGATCACCTTCACCGGCCCCGCCACCGATACGCTGATGGGCCTCGTCAACCGCCCTGACCTGCCGCTTTCCTTCGGGGTGGGGCTGGTGCCGGGCGTCTTTGTTGGCTCATTCCTTGCGGCCCTGCTCTCGGGGGAGTTCGCAATCCAGCGTTTCCAGCCCGATACTCCAATGGAGCGTTACCTGATCGGCGGTGTCCTCATGGGCTTTGGCGCCATGCTCGCCGGGGGCTGCGCGGTTGGGGCAGGGGTCACGGGCGGCTCGGCCCTCAGCAGCACCGCCTGGCTGGCCCTGTTGTGCATGTGGGTTTCGGCCATGGCCACCCACCGCTTGCTCAATCACGGCCCTGCCGCAGTGGTGGCTTAGCCTAGAGCGTGTCGCGTTCATTCGAATTCACGCGACACGCTCCAACTTATTGATTTCGCATGTTCGAGAAGCTCAAAACCGGTTCCCACTTTTGAGCAACATGCTTTAGCGCGTCGGCACCGGCGCTTCGCCGCGATAGTCATAAAAGCCGCGCTCGGTTTTGCGGCCCAGCCATCCGGCCTCCACATATTTGGTCAGCAGCGGGCAGGGCCGATACTTGGTGTCCGCCAGCCCGTCATGCAGCACGTTCATGATCGCAAGGCAGGTGTCGAGCCCAATGAAATCTGCCAACTCCAGCGGCCCCATCGGATGGTTCGCGCCCAGCTTCATCGCCATGTCGATGGATTTCACGTTCCCCACACCTTCATAAAGCGTGTAAACCGCTTCGTTGATCATCGGCATCAGGATGCGGTTGACGATAAACGCCGGAAAATCCTCGGCGGTTGAGGCCGTTTTGCCCAGCTTGTCCACGACCGAGGCGCAGGCCTTGAAGGTTGGCTCATCGGTGGCAATGCCGCGGATCAGTTCCACAAGCTGCATCACCGGCACCGGGTTCATGAAGTGAAATCCCATGAACTTTTCAGGCCGGTCGGTGCGCGAGGCCAGCCGCGTGATCGAAATTGACGAGGTGTTCGAACTCAAGATCGTGTCCGGCTTCAGATGCGGCACCAGGTCTTCAAAGATTGCGGTTTTCACCGTTTCCCGCTCGGTCGCGGCCTCGATGATCAGGTCAGACGGGCCCAGATCGGTGAGCGTGAGCGTGGTGGAAATCCGCGCCAACGCCCCATCGCGCTCCTCGGCGCTAATCTTTTCGCGCGTGACTTGGCGATCCATGTTGGTGCGCACCTTGGCGAGCGCGTCATCAAGCGCCTCTTGCGAGATATCGTTGAGCGTTACGTCATACCCGGCAAGCGCCAGCACATGAGCAATCCCGTTGCCCATCTGGCCCGCTCCAACCACGCCAATTGTCTGGATCTCCATCGCTTTCATTACTCCACTCGCTGTTCGTCGGCAGCCTATGCTGATGCTGCGAGTGCAGCAAGGGGCGAGCGCGAAGCGAAATCCCCCTACAATTGTAAACTTTAGCAGAATCGAAAGAGGTTCCTGCCAGGTTCAGCCTCGGGTGAAATCACTAGATACCAACGCGAGGTGGTGGGATGACTTATGAACATCCAGGGCTGAGTGCTCTAGAATATTTGCATTGCCGTTATGGCAAATCACGGCTCCTGTTTCGGGGGCCAAAGCGCAAGCTTGAAAGCCCCTATGCGGCCTTCTTCGGTGGCACCGAGACTTATGGCAAATTCGTTGAAAAACCGTTTCCATTCCTGATCGAGGAAGAAACCGGCAAGAAATGTGTCAACTTCGGCTGCCTGAACGCGGGCGCCGGACTCTATGTAAACGATCCCACATTGATGGATGCCGCCGCCAGGGCCGATGTGACGGTTGTGCAGGCGATGGGCGCACAGAACATGTCCAATCGGTTCTATGCTGTGCATCCACGCCGGAATGACAGGTTTTTAAGGGCCTCCAGCCTGATGAAAACCCTGTTTCGCGAGGTGGATTTCACCGAGTTCAGCTTCACACGGCATATGCTCGCCACCCTGCGCCGGGTGAGCGAAGAAAAATACGCCGTGGTCGTCGATGAGTTGAAGGCCGCATGGGTCGCCCGGATGCTCACCATGCTCGACACGATCGAAGGCAAGGTCGTGCTGCTATGGGTGCGCGATGAGCGCGAGCGCGACGATGACACCAATGATTGCCTCGGCAATGAGCCGTTGTTCATTGATGAGGACATGGTCGCAACCCTGCGCCCGCATCTTGCCGGCATCGTCCAGATCGCCCCCAGCGCAGAGGCCTGGGGCGCGGGAACCAAAGGAATGCACTATTCCGAGCTTGAAGCCCCCGCCGCCGCCGAAATGCCGGGGCCAAGGGTGCATCAGGAGATCGCCAAGTCGCTCGTGGCAGCTGTCCAAAGGCACGTCAGCTAACGAGAAAGGCCCGCCATTTCTGGCGGGCCTTTTGTTATGTGGGATGGGGACCCCCCCCTTATGTGGGGACCCCCCCCTTAAGTGAGGCGGGGGAACCCGCCTTTTGTCAGAGTTTTTCGAGCAGTT
>NZ_JARGND010000074.1 GCF_029212645.1 Vannielia sp.
CTCGCCAATCCCGATAACCCGATGGGCAGCGCTCATGATGCCGCCACGTTGGCCGAGATGCGCGCCAATCTGCCCGAGGGATGCCTTTTGGTGCTGGATGAGGCCTATGTTGAATTTGCCCCCGCCGGCACCGCCCCGCCGCTTGATCCCGGCGATGAAGGGGTGATCAGGTTTCGCACCTTTTCAAAGGCTTACGGGCTGGCCGGCCTGCGTGTGGGCTATGGGATTGCGCACCCTGATCTGGTGTTGGCCTTCAACAAGGTGCGCAACCATTTTGGCCTTGGTCGGGTGGCGCAAGCCGGGGCGCTGGCCGCGCTGGCCGACACCCCTCACCTTGCCCGTGTGCAGGGAGAGGTGGCCGCCGCCCGCCTGCGCATCGAGCAGATTGCCACCGCCAATGGCCTCACCGCCCTGCCCTCGGCCACCAATTTTGTGGCGCTCGATTGCCACGGCGGCGCGGCGCGCGCCAAGGCGCTTCTGGCCGAACTGGCCAAGCGCGGCGTTTTCGTGCGGATGCCCTTTGCGCCGCCGCAAGACCGCTGCATCCGCGTTTCTGCCGCGCCCGAGGCCGAACTTGCGGTGCTGGAGCGGGTTCTGCCCGAGGCATTGGCCGCGCTCTGACGGCGCGTTCGCAAAAAACCGGCGCGGCCTAGGGGCCGCTGGCGCCGAGGCTTATGGCGCTATGGCTGATCACCGCCGCCATTGGCGAAGCGCCATTGCGGGCACAATTCCGGAATCGCGCAGCTCAGGCGCTGGCGATCACCCGCGCCGCCGCCTCCACCCCGCCGCGCCCATGGTCGATGCCCAGCGCAATCATCGCGGTCTCTATCGCGCCCAGCGCCCCCAGCACCATATGCGCGTTGACGTGGCCCATATGCGCGATGCGAAAAAAACCGTCGCTGTTTGGGTCGTCTTCCGTCGCCATGCCAAGGCCAATGCCCAGCGTCACGCCGGTGTTTTCGATCAGCCAGCGCCGCAGGCGGGTGCCGTTTTCCTTGCCGATCCCGATGGCGGTCACGGCGTGGCTGCGCAGCTTTGGATCTTCGATATTACAGCAGATCGGGCCGCCCTGCCCCCAGGCCTCTACCGCCGCCCAAACCGCCGCGGAAAGGTGGGTATGGCGGTCCCAAACGGCCTCCATCCCCTCTTCTTTCAGCATGTTCAGCGCCTCGCGCAGCGCAAAAAGATGGTGGGTTGGCGCGGTGCCGCCGAAGTATTGGTAAAACCACTCTGGCCGTGAACGCTCGGTCCAATCCCAGTATTTTGAAGGGGTTGCGCGCTTGCGGGCCTCTTCTGCCCTGGGTCCGAAGAACACAAAGGCAAGGCCCGGCGGTGTCATCAACCCCTTCTGCGAGGCGGTGAGCATGAGGTCCACGCCCCAGGCATCCATCTCGAACCGGTCACAGGCCAACGAGGCAATGCAATCCACGCACAAAAGCGCCGGGTGGCCGGCCGCATCCAGCGCCTCGCGCAGCGGTTTGATCTGGTTCAACACGCTGGACGCGGTATCCACATGGCAAACGAGAACAGCGCGAACCTTATGCTCGGTGTCGGCGGCCAGCGCAGCGGCAAAGGCATCAACATCCACCGCGCCGTGGCGGCCAAAATCCACCCGATGCGCCTTGAGCCCAAGCTGCTCGGCGGCATCCGCCCAGCCATGGGCAAACCGCCCGGTGCAAAGCGCCAGCACCTCATCGCCCGGCTTGGCGATATTGGCCAGCGCCGCCTCCCAGCCGCCATGCCCGTTGGCAATATAAATCGCCACCTGGTGCTTCGTGCCCGCCACCATGCGCAAATCGGGAGCCATTCCATCGACCATATCGGGCAGCGCCCCCTCATAGATATTGGGCGCGGCGCGGTGCATGGCTTGCAAAACCCGGTCCGGCATCACAGATGGGCCGGGGATGGCAAGGTATTCACGACCATTGGCAAGGGGCATGGTTTGGCTCCACAATTGGGCTAGAGGCCTGACGTTACGCGCGGCGCGGGCGGCGTCAATCCCCTGCGGTGCTTGTGCGACACCGGGGGAGCGGCTATGCCCCGCAGACAAAGCCAAGGGGGCCCCATGCTGGATGGGCTGAAGACATCGCTGAAGAAGCTCGAACGCCGGATGCGTACATCTTTCGGTGACGATATCTCGACGCCCCGACAGCGGCGCCAAGCGTTGTGGCATTTTCACCTGTTCGATCACGCCTGGCTGCGCACCTTCTGGACCAATTTTGACAAGGTGGCAGACGGGGTCTACCGCTCAAACCACCCCGGCCCCGCAAGGTTGCAAAAGTACAAGGACATGGGGATCAAGGCGATCCTCAACCTGCGTGGCCGTGACGGCGGATACTCCCCCTGGCTGTTTGAGGAAGAGGCCTGCCGCGAGCTTGGGATCGAGCTGCGTGTCGCCAAGATTTATGCAAGGCGCCCAGCCACTCGCGAGGAGATGTTAAACCTGATCCAGGCGCTCAAGACTACGCCAAAACCCTTTGTGATCCACTGTAAATCAGGCGCAGACCGGGCCGGGCTGGCCTCGGTGATTTATTTGATCGTTGTTGAAAAACTGCCAGTCGAAGAAGCGCGCAAACACCTGAGTTTCCGCTATCTGCACATCAAGAGCAGCAAGACCGGCATCTGCGATCACATCATTGATGAATACGCCAAGGCACAGGCCGAAACCGGCATCGACATGGAAGACTGGTTTGCCAATGTCTACGACAAGGACGCGATGCAGCGCAGCTATGACGCGCGAAAGGGCAAAGCCGCGTGAGCGACAACGCACATAAGGGCAGCTTCGGCTGGCTCTGGCGCGGCTACCTGCGCCCCCATTGGCCCGCGTTGGTGCTGGCGGGGATATTCATGGCGCTCGAAGGCTCGATGCTCGGCTTTCTCAGCTACATGATGAAGCCGATGTTCGACACGGTTTTCATCGAGGGCGATGGCTCGGCACTTTGGCTGGTGGGTAGCGGCATCCTTGCGATTTTCCTGATCCGCGCCTTAACCTCGGTCGGCCAGAAGCTGATCCTCGCGCGGGTGACAAGCGCGGCGATCTACCGCATGAAAACCCGGCTCACCGCGCACCTCATGCGGCTGGATACCAGTTGGCATGGCCGCAATCCGCCCGGCGCGCTGATCGAGCGGGTTTCCAATGATACCACCGCCGTGCGCAACGTTGGTAATGTTGTCATCACCGGGTTGGGCCGCGATGTTGTGGCGCTGATTTCGCTGCTTGCGGTGGTGCTTTGGATTGATTGGCAGTGGACCCTGGTGGCCCTGATCGGCACCCCGCTTCTGGTGGCCCCCACCCTGCTCGCCCAGCGCTTCATCCGCCGCGCTACAACGCAGGACCGCCAGCTTGCCCAATCCATGACAACCCGGCTTGATGAGGTGTTTCACGGCATCAACCCGATCAAGCTGAACCGGCTGGAAGAGTACCAATCCCACCGCTTTGACAGCCTCGCCCACCAGCGCGTAAAGGCCGAAGTGCGCGCCCAGGTGGGCCGCGCCACGGTGCCCGCGCTGATTGATGTGATGACCGGGATCGGCTTTTTTGCGGTGCTGGTTTACGGCGGGCGTGAGATCATCGGCGGCGAAAAGACCGTTGGCGAATTCATGAGCTTTTTCACCGCCATGGCGCTGGCCTTTGAGCCGCTGCGCAGGCTTGGCCAGATCAGCGGCGCGTGGCAGGCGGCCAAAATTTCGATCGGGCGGGTGCGCGAGTTTTTTGACACCACGCCCAGCCTCACCTCCCCCGCCAGCCCGCGTGCGCCGGGCACGGGCGATATTACCTTCGAGGATGTGCGCCTCAGCTACGGCGATGCGCCGGTGCTGAACGGCCTCACTCTCACCGCAAGGGCGGGCGAAACCACCGCGCTGGTTGGCCCGTCCGGCGCCGGAAAATCCACCGTTTTCAACCTGCTCACCCGGTTGGTTGATCCAAACTCGGGCCGCATTTCCATTGGCGATGTGCCGGTCGCCGAGATGGACCTTGCCGCGCTGCGCAACCAGTTTTCGATGGTGAGCCAGGAGGCGCTGCTGTTTGATGACAGCCTGCGCGAGAACATTCTGCTCGGCCAGGATGTTTCGGACGCGCGGCTGCAAGCGGCGTTGAAAGCCGCGCATGTCGCTGATTTCGTGAAGGATTTCCCCGAAGGGCTTGAAACCCCCGCAGGCCCGCGCGGCTCTAACCTTTCGGGCGGGCAGCGCCAGCGCATTGCCATCGCCCGTGCCCTGCTGCGCGATTCCCCCGTGCTGCTGCTTGATGAGGCAACCTCGGCGCTCGACACCAAGAGCGAGGCGGTCGTGCAGGCCGCACTTGATCAGCTAAGCCAGGGGCGCACCACGCTGGTGATCGCCCATCGCCTCTCGACCGTGCGAAAGGCAGACCGGATTTTGGTGATGACCGCAGGCCGCGTGGTGGAGCAAGGCACCCACGAAACCCTCCTTGCCGAGGGCGGCATCTACGCCGAACTTTACCGCCTTCAATTCGCCGAGGGCGAAAACGCCCCTATCTCTGCCCCATGACCCAACGCACCCTCCTCCGCCTGACCGGCGATGACCGTCACCATTTCCTGCAAAACCTTGTGACCAACGATGTGTCACCGGGCCATGGCCTTACATGGGCCGCGCTGCTCACGCCGCAGGGCAAATACCTGGCCGATTTCTTCCTGCTGGACCGGGGCGAGGAAACGCTGCTTGATGTCGCCGCCCCGCTTGCCGGCGATCTGATGAAGCGGCTCACCATGTACAAACTGCGCGCCAAAGTTGGCCTGGAGGAAACCGGCCTTTCGGTGGCGCGCGGCACCGATGCCGCCCCCGATGGAGCCCTGGCCGATCCGCGCCACCCCGCCCTTGGCTGGCGGCTCTATGGCGCGTCGGGCAAGGATGGCACCGATTGGGATGCGCTGCGGGTGGCGCATGTGATCCCCGAAACCGGGGTTGAGCTGATCCCGAACGAAAGTTACCCGCTGGAAGTGGGTTTTGAGCGGCTGCACGGCGTCGATTTTCGCAAGGGCTGCTACGTGGGCCAGGAAGTTACCGCGCGGATGAAGCACAAGTCCGAGCTGAAAAAGGGCTTGGTTCAGGTGCAGGTTGAGGGGACCGCGCCCATTGGCACCGAGATCACCATCAAGGGCCGCGCCGCTGGCACGCTTTACACCCAATCGGGCGGTAAAGCCTTGGCCTACCTGCGTTTTGCTCGCGCCACCGCGCCCATGCAGGCGGGCGCGGCAACGGTGATCTGGGACGGCAAGAAGCCCTAAACCTCAGCCGCCATGCACCAGCGTGGTGAACAGTTTGGGGTCAAGGCTTTGCGCGGCAAAGGTCTCGCCCTCGGTCAGCACCGCCACCGCATCATGCGAGTGCAGGCTCTCCTGATGGCTCGCCACCACGCGAAAATCACCAATCCTCGGCTCCGCCCGAAGTGCCTCGCAAAAGCTGCGTGCGGCGTCTTCCACAAAGATCGGGTTGGCGGCGTTCAACTCGGCAAAGGCCTGCTCATCCTCGCGCTTGACCATCACCTGCGTTTCCGAAGGCACCGCTGTGCGGCAAAGCTCAACCAGATCTTCAAACCACAGCCGTGGGCCGGGCTTCACCTCGACCGAAATCCGCGCCACCGAGCGCTGCGAATGCGGCGTGGCCAGTTGGCCCCGCTCCCGGCGGGCGTGCTCCGAAAGCTCCAGCGAACAGGGGCAGGTTGAGGAATAAACAAAATCCAGGTGCATCAAGCGCTTGCGCACGCCCCCTTGATCAACCACCTCCAGCGCGATGTCGTAATACTGGTAGCCCTCCAGCCCGGAGCGCAGCGACCCCACCTTCATCGGGAAGGAAAACCGCATCTGAATACGCGCATCAAAGCTCTCAAGATCGCTCTTGTAGGCCTCCAGCGTTTCCTGAATCACATCCAGCGAAAACGTCCGCTCGGCCTGGGCATAAAACGTCCGCATGATGCGGCTCATGTTGATGCCCTTTTTCTCGGCCTCCAGCGAAACCGTCCCCGTCACCGAGGTTTCCAGCGCCAAATCACCGTTGTCGCGGGTATGAAAGCGGATCGGCAGGCGGAAATTGGAAATGCCCACATGCTCGATATGCGCCTTTGAACCACGGATCAGGCTCGAAGGGCCGTTCTGCAAATCGGGCATGGTCGCGCGATAGGCTTCGTCGGCCTCAAACTCCTCGGGGTAAGCCCTTGCGAGTGCGGGGTAATTTGGCAAGGGCGCATCCGGCAACAGCCGCGCGATGCTTGGGTCCAGCGCGGCCACCTCTTCGGGCGTGCGCGTGGTGGCCCAGCGGCGCAGCGTTTCAAGCGCGGCCTGGGCCTCGTCGCGGTCGGGCGTCTCGCCAATTTGGGCGGGATAGATCGTCATGGCAATTTCCCCCTTTCATCGGGTGCGGGCCAATGCCCTGATACGGGGCCGGGGCAGCGTCATGCAAGCCTTTCGTTATCACTACGCGGTGTGCCGCTGGCCGGATCACTTCGGCTTGGCGGCAGGTCTTCGGGGCTGGCGCGGCGCGGCGCTGGCGGCGCGAGCGAGCCGTCTCCATAGCGGGCGCCGCTGGCGGGCCAAAGGGTGAGGTGGCGGAAATCGGGTGTGGCAGAGCGCATGGGGTGGCTCCTTTTCGCGATGGGTTACAAGGGGTTGGGGGCGCTCAGGCGCGGTCCAACGCCTGCATCACATCGGCCACCAGATCGCCGGCATCCTCGATCCCCAGCGAAAACCGGATCAGCCCCGGCGCGATCCCCAGCATCGCCTTCTTCTCATCCGAAAGCCGCTGGTGGGTTGTCGTGGCCGGGTGCGTGGCAATGGTTTTCGCATCGCCCAGATTGTTGGAAATCAGCGCGATCTCCAGCGCATTGAGGAAGGCAAAAGCCGCAGGTCGCCCGCCCTTCAGTTCAAAGCTCACCACCGTGCCCGGCTGTTCCATTTGCGCCTGCGCAAGGGTGTGCTGCGGATGGCTCGGCAGACCGGGGAAGATGACCGATGCAAGCTTTTCGTGGCCTTCCAAGGCCTGCGCCAAAGCGATGGCGTTTTGCGCCTGTGCGCGGCAGCGAAGATCGAGCGTTTCCAACCCCTTGAGCAAGACCCAGGCGGTGAACGGGCTCATCGCGCCGCCGGTGTGCTTGATGTAAGGCTCCAGCACTTTGCGGATGAAGTCCTTCGTGCCCAGCACCACCCCGCCCAGCACGCGGCCCTGCCCGTCGATGTGCTTGGTGGCAGAATACACGATCACGTCCGCGCCCAGATCAAGGCTGCGTTGAAAGACCGGGGTGGCAAAAACGTTATCCACCACCACCAAAGCGCCAACCGCATGGGCCAACTCGGAAACCCCTTTGATATCAATCACCTCCAACGTCGGGTTGGAGAGGGCTTCAAAGAATACCAGCTTGGTGTCAGGCCGGATCGCCGCCTTCCAGGCCGCCAGATCGGTGCCATCGACAAAATCCACCTCAACCCCAAAGCGGGTCAGCACTTCTGACAGAACGTATTCGCAAGAGCCAAACAGCGCACGCGCAGCAACCACGTGGTCCCCGGCCTTGAGCGGCGCACATAGCGCCGCGTTGACAGCCGCCATGCCCGAGGCGGTAGCAAAGGCATCTTCGACCCCTTCGAGCTGCGCGATCCGGTCTTCGAACATCCGCACCGTCGGGTTGCCGTAGCGGGCATAGACAAACTCATCATCCCCCGCCTCTATGAACCGTGCTTCTGCCTGCTCGGCATTCTCGTAAACAAAGCCCTGCGTGAGGAATATCGCCTCGCTGACTTCGCCATATTGTGAGCGTCGGGTGCCTGCGTGCACCAGTTTCGTCCGGGGTTTTTGGTCAGACATGATTGGCCTCCTGCGCCAAATTAAAAAAGCCCTCACCGCTGTCAAGCGACGAGGGGCTTCCTCTGCCTGACCTCTTTAGCGGAAGTGTTTTGAGTGGCCCGCAATCCGGTGAACAAATCGCCACTGTGTGCTGCGTTCCTAATGCGGCGAGGGCGTGCTGGTCAAATGATTCTTGCCCCGCCCAGCCCCCGTGAAGAGGTGCGAGCGCAAAAAAACTTGGCAAAGTCTGCACTTATGCCCTTGCCCTGCCCGCGCGCTGCGTCATCTTGCAAAGAGCCCAAAGGAGAGCGCATATGACCATCGACCTATACTACTGGCCCACCCCGAACGGCTGGAAAGTGTCCATCGCGCTCGAAGAGATGGGCCTGCCCTACGAAACCCACCTGGTAAATATCGGCGCGGGCGAGCAGTTTTCCCCCGATTTCCTCGCCATTTCACCCAACAACCGGATGCCCGCGATTGTTGACCGCGAAGGCCCCGGCGGTGACCCTGTATCGGTGTTCGAAAGCGGCGCGATCCTGCTCTATCTGGCCCGCAAGAGTGGCCGCTTTTATGGCACCAACGAGCGCGAGCGCATCGCCGCCGAAGAGTGGCTGATGTGGCAGATGGGCGGCCTTGGGCCAATGGCCGGACAGGCGCACCACTTCCTCAAATACGCCCCCTCGATGGACCCGCCCCATGACCTGCCCTACGCCAAGGAGCGCTACCGCAACGAGGTCGCCCGGCTATTAGGCGTGCTTGATCGGCGTCTGGCGCAAAACGAATATGTGGCCGGGGGCAGCTACACCATCGCCGATATGGCAATCTGGGGCTGGGCCTCGCTCTGGGAAGGCCAGCAACAAACCCTCGATGACAAACCCAATCTCGCCCGCTGGCTCGGGCTGGTCGGAGGGCGCGAGGCGGTGCAACGGGGCCGTGCGCTGGCAGAAGATCAACGCAGCAACCTGCAAACCGACAGAGACGCCCAGAAGGTGCTGTTCAGCAAGCGCGATTAAACCGCCCTCGCGTCGCCCATCCTCTCAACGCTCTGGTAAATATCCCCGCCGGAGGCCCAAATCTCTTTGGGTGCT
>NZ_JARGND010000075.1 GCF_029212645.1 Vannielia sp.
CAATCGTGCCGATGTTGCAATGCGGCTTGTTACGCTCAAACTTTTCCTTAGCCATCGTCCTTGGCGCCTCGTCATGTTGGGGGGCTTTGATTGGCCCTGAGATTCACATGGGCGGGTGCCTACGCGCACGAGGGAGAAAAATCAAGCATATCGTTTGGGCAAAACACCGCCGTTTTCGCGGCTCCCCCACCCCTTCACTGCGCAGGGGTGATGACCTCGGTGATATCCGGTGAAACGCCGGGCGCACCAGCCACGCCGGGCGGCGCAGTGGCCGGGGCGGTGGCAGGGGCGTCCAGCACTGTTTCGCTCACCGCTTCAGGTGCGTCCAGCATGGTTTCAGGGGCCATTTCGCGCGCTGCAAACCACGCCGGATTTTCACGCATCCAGCCCTCGATCAACCTTGCTGCATTGGCTGAAAGGTTGGCCATCTGGGTTTCGCGGCTTTGGGTCAGCCCCGAGCCGATCAGCGTTTCGCCCGAGAGCCGTTCAAACACCGTAAACCGGCGCGGCTCGGGGTTCAGCTTGCTCTGTGTCGCGTCATCCCAAACGGTGACGCCAATCGACAGGACCGACTTTGGCGAGAGCACCACAGGCACGCCGGGAATGGCCAGCGAGTAGCCATCGACCTTCACCGCGATGTGGTAAAGTTGATCGCCGTTGAGCCGCGAAAAACGGCGCGTCAGGGCCGCATCCAACGCGTCTTGCCACTCTTGCGCGGTTGCGCCGCGCGAGGGCGGGATCAGCCTGGCATCCTCGGCATGGACAACCGAATAGCCCAGCTTGAAGGCCCCTATCGGCTGCGCCGGTTCAAGCAGATCAGCCTCGGGGGAGCAGCCCGCCAGAAGCAGCGCTGCAACGGAAAGCGCACGAAGAGGCTTCAATTGCATATGTTCCTCAACGCCTGCCACTCTTGCGCGCTCAGCACCGGCTCAAACTCACCCGTGGTTTGGGTTTCGGCAGAGCGGGCCGCCAGCGCCCGGCTGGCGAGATTGGGGTGAGACGATAGATACTCCATCGCGCCCTCGGTATCGCCGTATTGATCACGCAGTTTCTCGAAGAAATGCGCCGTATCCTCGGTCGGCAGCTTGGCGCGGCTCAGGGTTTCAAAGGCAAACACATCCGCCGCTGCCTCCGCCTCGCGGGTAAAGCTCGCCTGCATGAGTTGCTCGGAGACGATAAGCGCCAAAGTTCCGCCTGCGAAATCACCGATCAGCATCGACAATATCCCCGCCGATCCGGCGGCACGCAGCATGATGCGCAGCGGATCGCGGTTGACCACATGGCCAATTTCATGCGCCAGAATCCCGGCAACCTCTTCGGGGGTGTCGGCCTTTTCCAGCAGGCCCGAAACCACCACAACATGGCCCCCTGGGGCGGCAAAGGCATTGACCATCGGATGGCGGATCACCCGCAGCTTCAACTCGTACTCCATGTCGATCTGGTCGGTCAGCCGGGTGGCCATTTTCTGCAACGCGGCCTGGCCCGCTTCATTGGTGCAATAGCCCGACCCCTGGTAGCTCCCTAGCATCCGCTCCATCTGGTTCACCACCTGACGGCCCATCGCCTCTTCGCGTTCAATCGGGACCAGACCGGAAAGGTTATCGGCAAGGGCGGGGAGGATCACGAAAAGGATCAGCGCAACCGAGCCAGCGGCAGCGGCAGACCATACCAGCATCTTGCGCACTGTGCCCTTGACGATCTCGACCTTGCGCAGGTTTGGCGCAACACCCTCGATGGCGGCGGCATCTACCGAGGATTGCACGTTCAGACGGGCCTCATTGTGGCCATTGCGGAAGAAAACGATCCCGTCGCCATAGCCCGGATCGCGGATCATCCGCAGCTCATCAAGCGGCCATGTTTCCAGCGCCTGGCCCCTCTCTTCGTCATAAATTGTGAGCCTGCCCGCGACCTCATCAGCCACCGCGCGCACCAGCTTCTCCCCGGCGCTCTGCCCGTCAAAAAAGCGGGCCGTCACGGCGAAGGGGGGAAGTGGGTTAGCGTTGGTCATCGGGCAGGTCCCTGTTTGTGGCTGGTGCAGGCGCTGCCCTAGAAGGCAGCCCCGACATCAAGCGCATCGGCAAAGCCCTCGGCATCCACCACTTCATCGCCCACACGCTGGCGGATCGTATCAAGCTGCGACGCATTAACAACGGTGCTCTCTTCCACGTAGTGGCGCAGGATCGGCTGGCGAATAAACACCATTGCCAGAGCGCCGGAGAAGACGATCACAAAGATATAGGCCAGCGCGAACAGACCGGCGAAGAGCAAGCCCTGTGCCGATTGGAACATCGTCTCGGGCGATCCGCCGAAATCAGCCAGAAAACCCATACCACCGATCAAAAGGCCCAGCGGAATAAGCGCCACAACCGATAGTAACGAAACCGCAAGCATGCCGATGACATAGGTGGCGATAACCGTGCCCGTGCGCGGCATCGAGCGAAAGCGAATGCCATCACCCAACACCTTGTTGGCCCAGAGGATACGCCAGCTATGGATCTGGTAGTAGACCGAGCCGATCAGCAGCCAGATATAGGCCACGACCATGAGAACCATCGTCAGGATGGCGAGGCTCTCATCAATGAGCGGCAGTATCATGGCCCCGATCAGCAGACCGATCGGGATAAAGATATGGATCATCGCCTTGTAAAGCTGCCCGAACGAGCCGTTCTGGGTGAACTTGGCATCGCCGTACCAAGTGCGGTCCCAGATATATTTCTCAAGGTAGAAGGTCATCAGCGGGGTCAGAAGGCCCAAGGTCATCGCGCTGGCAAGCCACAGCCCGCAAGCGGTAAACATATAGCCCCAAGCGCCTTTCTCAGCTCCGAAACGCACGCCACGCCAACGGGTGCGACTAAGAATGTAACGGCGTGCGCGATACTGCGCGAAAAAGATCAGCGGCAGCACGGCAATCAGGTTGATGTAGACCAGCATGATTTGCTGAAGCTGTGCGAGCGGGTCGTTCGGGTCTGCCGTGCTGAAAATGTTCAGCCCGAGGAAGAACAGGAACAACTGAAGCAGCCCGAGGTAAACCGCGAGGATGACCACCGCGACCAGAAAGCCCAGAAACTTCTCCAGCCCGGTGCCGCTGTATTCAAACGGGTTTCCGCCCGGCGCGGTCGCGCTCCAAAGGTACCGGCGAACGCGGGTTTTTGCCCAGAACCGGTAAAAACCGAGGGTGAGCAGCGTCAGCATGCCGGTGCCAAGGGCCAGCCAAAACAGCCGCCCGCCTTCACCGCGATAGGCCCCGTGAAGAATATCCTCCTCGACCACCGGAACATCCGTGTAACTCATTGTTCGTCCCTCACTCAAAAATAACTTGTCCGTTGCTGATCGTTTGGACACCAGCTTACGACATTTTAAAGGCTCTTAGTTGGTAAATTTGTTGTTTCTGGGGAAACCGCGCGGCGCCATACGGCCAGCGGAGGCGCGTTTGCCAAGCCATTCGTCCAATTCCGTCTCGGTGCGGGTGCGGCCTGCGGGGTCTTTCCAGGTGAGGCCTTCCGCAAGCACAAATGTGGTGGCATCCGAAAGGCCGCCATCCTTGAACTTTTGCAGACGAACCCCTTTACCGCGCGCCATTTCAGGCAATTCCTCAAGGGGGAAGATCAGCACTTTGCGATTTTCTCCGACGGCGGCGATATGGTCGCCGTTCACCGGGCTACAGACCAGCGCTTTCACCTCATCCTTCACGTTAAGGGATTGTTTGCCCGCACGTGTTTGCGCCACAACCTCATCGGAATTGACCACAAAGCCATCGCCTGCCGAGGAGGCGAGCAGCAGTTTTTGCCCCGGAACATGGGCAAAAAGATCAACGATTTCAGCCTCGTTTGGCAGATCCACCATCAGGCGCACCGGCTCCCCCATGCCCCGCCCACCGGGAAGCTGCGAGGCGGGCAGCGTGTAAAACCGGCCATTCGCCCCGAGCAAAAGGAGCTTGTCGGTGGTCTCTGCATGGAAGCTGAAGCGTGGGCCGTCACCGTCTTTGAACTTCAGCTCCTGAGCAAGGTCGATATGGCCCTTCATGGCGCGAATCCAGCCCATCTGCGAGCAGACAACGGTGATCGGCTCACGCTCAATCATCGCTTCCATCGGCACGTCCTCAACCTCGCCCGCCTCGGCAAAGACTGTGCGGCGAGCGCCACCTTCAGACTTGGCGCCAAACTGCTCGCGCACCTCGCGGAGCTGCTCGGAAATGCGCGTCCATTGCAGGCCCTCGTTTTCGAGAAGGTCTTGCAGCGTGGCACGTTCCTTCATCAAGGCGTCTTGCTCGTTGACCAGCTCCATCTCTTCAAGGCGGCGCAAACTGCGCAGGCGCATGTTGAGGATGGCTTCGGTTTGCACCTCGGTGAGGCCGTTTTCGGGCACGTCAGGGGTACGTGGGCCAATCGGCGAAACGTAATCCGCCTCAGAGGTCGCCCGCACCCGCTTGATCGACCAATCCTCGGCCATCAAGGCGCGTTTTGGCGTGTCATCGTAGCGGATAATGTCGATCACGCGGTCGAGGTTGAGGAAGGCGATAAGCAAGCCTTCCAGCACTTCGAGCCGGTTGTCGATTTTATCCAGCCGGTGCTGCGAGCGCCGTTGCAGCACCTCGCGGCGGTGATCGAGGAAGGCGCGCAGCACTTCTTTGAGCGAGCAAACCTTTGGGGTGCGCCCGTCGATCAGCACGTTCATGTTGACCGAAAACCGGATCTCAAGATCGGAGTTGCGGTAAAGCATCCCCATCAAAACATCCGGGTCCACGTTTTTGGAACGCGGCTCCAGCACAAGGCGCACGTCTTCGGCGCTTTCGTCGCGCACATCCGCGAGAATCGGCAGCTTTTTGGTTTGCACCAGTTCCGCGATCTTCTCGATCAGCTTGGACTTTTGCACCTGATAAGGAATCTCGGTAACAACGATCTGCCACTGGCCACGGCCCAGATCCTCCACCTCGTAGCGGCACCGCAAACGCACAGCACCCCGGCCTGTGCGATAGGTTTCCTCAAGGCTTTCGCGCGGCTCCACGATCACCCCGCCAGTGGGAAAATCGGGGCCTTTGACGTAGTTCAGCAAGGTCTCATCCCGCGCATCGGGCGTTTTGATCAGGTGCTGGCAGGCCTGCACCAACTCATCAATGTTATGCGGCGGAATATTGGTCGCCATGCCCACCGCAATGCCGCTGGAGCCATTGGCCAGAAGGTTGGGAAAGGCGGCGGGCAGCACTGCGGGTTCGGTAAGCGTGCCGTCATAATTGTCACGGAAATCAACGGCATTCTCGGCCAGCCCCTCCATCAGCGCCTCAGCGGCGGCGGTCAGGCGGGCTTCGGTGTAGCGGGCGGCAGCGGGGTTATCGCCGTCGATGTTGCCAAAGTTGCCCTGGCCATCAACCAGCGGATAACGAACGTTGAAATCCTGCGCCAGACGCGCCATCGCATCGTAGATCGCGCTATCGCCGTGGGGGTGATAGTTGCCCATCACATCGCCCGAAATCTTCGCCGATTTGCGGAACCCGCCGGTGGAACTCAGCTTCAGCTCGCGCATCGCATAGAGGATTCGCCGGTGAACCGGCTTCAATCCATCGCGTGCATCCGGCAGAGCACGGTGCATGATCGTCGAAAGCGCATAGGTCAGATAACGCTCACCAATTGCGCGGCGAAGCGGTTCTGCATGGTCTTGCGGCTCGATATTGGGGGTGTCTGCCTCTTTATCCATAGATGCTGTGATACCGAAGCCACGAAACCGGGTAAAGCCAAAGCGGTTGGTTGTTCTAGCGTAAAGTTAGCCTAATGGAGTGGGCGAATGGCGCGTTTCACGCTATAGTGTGTGAAGGTGCAGTGAGTAAAATGGTGTTAAAGCTTGGGGGCTTGAAGAGGTTACAATGGGTGCGCGTGGACTGCTGAAAATGGTTGTCGCTTTGTCTGTCTTGATGTTCGGGGCCATGCTGGCCGTGGGCGATGGGCCGCAGGTGGCTATGGGCTCCGATGAGCCTGAGATGACGGCCGCCGAAATGGCCGCGCTTGGGGCAGACACGCCGGAAACCGTTACCAAGGCCGAGGACACTCCGGTGCAGCTTGCCACCTCAATCGGGATGTCTGAACTTGATACCGACACCACCGCACCGCTGATCGAAGCCGCGCTTGCGGTTGCCCCCGGTGATGCCGAGCCTGCCGTGGAAACCACCGCCGCACCGCGCGGCAAGATCGGCGTGGTGATCGGCCGCCTTGTGAACGTGCGCTCCGGCCCCTCCACCACCTACGGCGTTATGGGCCAGGTGGTGCGTGACCAGAAGATCGAGATCATCGAGCTCAAGGGCAATGGCTGGGCGCATATCCGGGTGGATGGGCGCGATGGCTACATGTCGGGCGATTTCATCAAGGAACTGCCGCAGGGCTAACCCCTTGGCGCAGCATTGCTTGCCACGGCGGTGCCGCTGAGGCATTGCCTTGGCATGACACAAAAATCCATTCTTATCACCGGTTGTTCGACCGGGATCGGCTATGACGCAGCACTTGGGCTGAAGGCCGCTGGCTGGCGTGTTTTTGCCTCCTGCCGCCAACAAAAAGACGTGGATCGGCTGCGCGGTGAGGGCCTTGAAAGCATGGTGCTTGACCATCAGGATCACGCCTCGATGGAGGCTGCGGTGGCCGAGGTTTTGGCCGTAACCGGGGGCACCCTCGACGCGCTTTTCAACAACGGCGCTTACGGGCTTGTGGGCCCGGTTGAAGACATCCCGACCGATGGGTTGCGCGACCTGTTTGAGAGCAATGTTTTTGGCTACCACAGCCTTGCGCGGCTGGTGATTCCGGCGATGCGCGCGCAGGGGCATGGGCGAATTTTGCAATGTTCCTCGGTGCTTGGCTTTATGGCGATGCGCTGGCGCGGGGCTTATGTGGCGTCAAAGTTCGCCCTTGAGGGCCTTTCGGATGTGATGCGGCTGGAGATGTCAGACGCCAATATTGATGTGGTTCTGATCGAGCCCGGCCCGATCCGCACCGAATTTCGCAAGAACGCCATTGCCAAGTTCGAGCAATGGGTCGACTGGAAAAGCTCGGCCCGCCGCCAGCAATACGAAGACGACTTGCTCGACCAGCTCTACAAGCGCAGCGACAAGCCCGACCCTTTTGAGCTTGGCCCAGAGGCCGTAACCAAAGCGGTGCGCAAGGCGCTGGAGGCAAAGCGCCCAAAAGCCCGCTACGGGGTGACAACGCCAACCCATGTGATGGCCGTGGCAAAACGGCTGCTTCCGACGGCTGTGCTGGATTGGGCGGCCCGCAAGATGTGAGGGCAGTCTGCCAAGGCGGGGCAAAGATTAGGTTAACGCGGCGCGCAAAGGTTTTTTATGCGTGTTTTCAATGGGAAACCCTGCCCCTTTCTGGCGCGGCCAGAGCGTGCGATGGGGTAACACCATCACGGATTTGGCCGTTAATCGCAAAAAGATCACTTACACAACCGATGCACATCCCATGCACAAGGGATGCCTACGGAAATATTTGCGCAAATGGTGTATGAAGCATGCGCGCGTTGCGCCCCGCGCGGCTTTGTCCGCTTCGCTTTTGCCCGCCAAGAGGCTACATCCCGGCCAACACGCCAGTTCCGAGGGCCAGATCCATGATGCAAGACCCGCTATTTTTCCTTGTTGCCGCCGCCATGTTGATCGTGGTTTTCATCCTGCTCCTCGGGATTGGCGGCTTTGCCAAGGGCGGCGATTTCAACCGCAAGCACGCCAACAAGGTGATGCGCTGGCGGATCATCGCACAGGCGGTTGCCATTGCGCTGATCTTGCTGTTCGTATGGCTGCGCCGGGGAGGGTGAACGATGGTTGTTCTTAACAAGATCTACACGAAAACGGGCGATGGTGGCGATACGGCGCTGGGCAATGGCGAGCGGGTGGCCAAACATGCTGCACGGGTGGCGAGCTACGGCACCACCGATGAGCTGAACAGCGTTCTGGGCCTTGCGCGGCTGCACGCCGAGGGGGAAATGGATGCGCGGCTGGCCGCCATTCAGAATGACCTTTTTGATCTAGGCGCCGATCTGTGCCGTCCCGGGCTGGCCGGGGACGGCGCGGCCGAATATCCGCCGTTGCGGATGGCCGAAGCGCAAGTGACCCGGCTTGAAACCGAGATTGACCGGATGAACGCGGACCTCGCACCCCTGCGCAGCTTTATCCTGCCCGGTGGCAGCGCGCTGGCCGCGCATTTGCACCACGCGCGCACGGTCGCGCGCCGGGCCGAGCGACTTTGCACCGAACTCGTGGTTGAAGAGCCGGATGACGTGAACATGCACGCGCTGCGCTACCTCAATCGCCTGAGTGACTGGTTTTTCGTCGCCGCCCGTGTGGCCAATGGCAATGGCGCGGATGATGTGCTGTGGGTGCCGGGGGCCAATCGCTGACCGTTGGCGCTAACGCAAGAAAAAGCGGCGTCTGGAGCATGAATCAAGACGAATTTGCACTGTAAGCCGGCTACATCTTTGGCTAACACAGGGAGCAATTCGGGTGGGTCCCCGCCTGACAGTGAGGAGAGATATCGATGAAAGTTCTCGTGCCCGTGAAGCGGGTGATTGATTATAACGTGAAAGCGCGTGTGAAAGCGGATGGGTCTGGGGTTG
>NZ_JARGND010000016.1 GCF_029212645.1 Vannielia sp.
AGCCGCCCCAATAAAGCCCCATCACCGTGAGATTTTTCACCAGCAGATGGTTGGCGGCGATCTGCGGCACCTCGCCCGAGGCAAAGCCGATGCTGAGCAGGCGCGCTTCAGGGTTGGCGGCGCGAAAGGCGGCGGTAAACAGATCACCCCCGACCGTATCATAAAGCACATCCACCCCGCCAAGCGCCTTGAGGCGCGCGCGCAGATCCGCCTCTTCCCTGGCGTCGATCAGGTGGGTAGCCCCGGCGGCGCGGGCGATTTCGAGCTTGTCGGCACCGCGGGCAACGGCCACCACTTGCGCCCCCATGCGCGCGCCAAGTTCAACCGCCGTGAGGCCAACGCCGCCCGCCGCCCCCGTCACCACCAGCCGCTCGCCGGGGTGCAGCCGGGCGCGATGCTCCAATGCCAGGTGCGAGGTGCCATAAGCAACCTGGAACGCTGCCGCCGCATCAAAGGGCATGGCTTTGGGGAGCTCCACGCAGCGCTCCGCCGCAAAGCATCCGGCCTCTGCCAGCCCGCCGTGGCCTGCAAACGCGGCCACGCGATCTCCGAGGGCAAGGGATTTTACCCCGTCACCGAGGGCGGTGACGGTTCCGGCCACTTCCATACCGAGGGTGAAGGGGGCTTCGGGCGTGTCTTGATACTTGCCTTCGATCATCAACATATCGGCGAAGTTGAGCCCGCAGGCCGCAATGCTCAGCGCGACCTCGCCGGCTTTGGGCGTGGGGGCGGGCATGGTGACCAACTCGGGGGCGGCCCCGGAGTGGGTGATGCGATAGGCTTTCATGATGTCTCTCCTTTGGCAGACCGAGGGATATATCCCCGTTTTGCACATCGCAACGCGATTGATCTTTGCAAAATGCAATGCAAATTGCCAAGGTGAGTGGTGGGGCGCATGTTCCCGCAGGGGTTGTGCGCGTAAAAGCGGTAATCCATACTCCATGAAACAATTTTTTCGTGGTAAACAAATTTGTAAATCATTGGAATCTATAAGAATCATTAAATATATCACCCGATTGCCCGAAAAAGTGCAGGCCGCGAGGCTGAGTTGGCACGAAAGTTGCTTATTTAAGGGTGAGACTTAGCCTAGGAGCATTTTATGAAGCACCCCGTTGATATTCATGTCGGCAAACGCGTCCGTCATCGCCGTTGGATGGTGGGCATGACCCAGCAGCAACTCGCCGAGAAGGTTGGGATCAAATTTCAGCAGATCCAGAAATACGAAACCGGGATGAACCGCGTCAGCGCCTCCCGGCTTTGGGACATTGCGAACGCGCTTGAGGTGCCGATCTCGTTTTTCTTCGAGGGTGTGCGCGAGAAGATGCCCGAGGTGGCGCGGGCCGAAGCCGCCGAAGAGGGGGCAGGCGTGCCGGGCGATATCCTGGGCGACCGCGAGGCGCTGGAGCTTGTGCGCTCTTACTATGCGATCCCTGAAAGCCAGCGTAAGCGGCTGTTTGATCTGGCGCGCGTGCTGTCTGACGCAAGCTGAGGCACCGCCATTTGATGATTTGAAAGCGCCTCGGGGACGGGGCGCTTTTTTGTTGGCGCACATTGCTTTATTCCAGCGGGCAAGCAATAGGAGGCGCCGATGGGCCGGGATGCGATCACAGAGACGGAACGTGCGGCGATCCGCACCTGCGGGGCCGAAATGGCCGAGGCCGCTCGCGCGGCGATCCTGCCCCACTTTCGCCAGCCTCTGGTGCCTGAAAACAAGGACGGGCAGGGCGGATTTGATCCGGTCACACTGGCCGACCGGGCCGCAGAGCAGGCGATCCGCGAGGTGCTGGCGCAGCGGCGGCCCGAAGATGGCATCATCGGTGAGGAATATGGCCGCACGCCCGGAACGTCGGGGCTGGATTGGATCATTGATCCGATTGACGGCACCCGCGCCTTCATTTCCGGCAGCACCAGCTGGGGTGTTTTGATCGCGCTGGCCGATGAGAACGGTCCGTTTTATGGGATAATTGACCAGCCCTATATTGCAGAGCGGTTTGAAGGCGGGCTGGGCGTGGCGGCGCTGACCGGGCCGCGCGGGCAGACCCCGCTGAAGGTGCGGGATGTGGTTGATCTGGCGGAGGCGACGCTGTTCACAACCTTCCCGGAGGTGGGCACCGAGGCGGACGGGGCGGCGTTTCGCCGGGTCAGCCAGCAGGTGAGGCTCACCCGCTACGGGCTAGATTGCTATGCCTATGCGCTGCTTGCGCTGGGCCAGATTGATCTGGTGATCGAGGCGCAGTTGCAAAGCTATGACATCGCCGCACCCATCGCGGTGATCGAAGCCGCAGGCGGGGTAGTGACGGATTGGGAGGGCGGCCCGGTGCATGAAGGCGGGCGGGCGCTGGCAGCGGCAACGCCAGAGTTGCATCGCGCCGCGATGGAGCTTCTTGCGTGAGTGATCTGCTGATCCGCGGCGGCCATGTGCTGACGATGGATGACCAGGCCCGCGAACATGGCGCAGCGGATATTCGTGTTTCGGGCGGGGTGATCACCGAGGTCGGGCAGGGGCTTTCGCCCGAGGGGGCCGAGGTGATCGCCGCAGAGGGCTGCCTTGTCACGCCGGGTTTGGTGAACACCCATCATCATATGTTTCAATCGTTGACCCGCGCGGTGCCCGCCGGGCAGGATGCGCTGCTGTTTGGCTGGCTTCAAACGCTTTACCCCATCTGGGCGCGGATGACGCCACAGGATATTCGCCTGTCGGCAACGCTGGCCTGCACTGAGCTTGCGCTCTCGGGCTGCACGATGAGCTCGGACCATCTATACCTGTTCCCGAACGGCGCGAAGCTGGAAGACAGCATTGAGGGCGCGGGCGAGGTTGGAATCCGTTTTCTGGCGACGCGTGGGGCAATGTCGATCGGGGAGAGCGATGGTGGGTTGCCGCCCGATAGTCTTGTGGAAGACGAGGCGTCGATTCTGGCCGATTGCGAGCGGCTGGTTGATGGCTTTCACGACGCCGGGCCAGACGCGATGGTGCAGGTTGGCATTGCCCCATGCTCGCCGTTCTCGGTGAGCCGGGAGTTGATGCGCGATGCGGCGTTGCTGGCGCGCGAAAAGGGTGTGCGGCTGCATACCCATCTGGCGGAAAACGCGGAAGACATCGCCTACTCACAGGAAAACTTCGGCTGCCGCCCCGGCCAATATGCCCAAGATCTGGGCTGGGTCGGAGATGACGTGTGGCATGCCCATTGTGTGAAGCTGGACGGCGATGAGATTGATCTGTTTGCGCGCACCAAAACCGGCGTGGCCCATTGCCCCTGCTCCAATTGCAGGCTCGGCTCGGGCATTGCGCCAGTGCGCACGCTGGTTGATGCGGGTGTGCCAGTGGGGCTGGGGGTGGATGGATCGGCCTCCAACGATGCGGGCAATCTGGTGGATGAGGCCCGCCAGGCGCTGCTGATGGCACGGGTGCGTAACGGGGCCGATGCGATGAGCGCCCGTGAAGCGCTGCGGATTGCCACGCGGGGCGGCGCCGAGGTGCTGGGGCGCGGCGATCATCTGGGCCAGATCGCGCCGGGGTTTCGCGCCGATCTCGCGCTGTGGGACATGACGGCCATCGAGGCGGCGGGCAATTGGGACCGCGCCGCGCTGCTGCTCGCGGGGCCGCGCCGGGTGCGCGATTTGTTCGTTGAAGGGCGGTCTGTTGTGCGCGAGGGGCAGATGGTGGCAGTTGATGTAAACGCTTTGGCCGCGAAGGCGGCAGAGGCAACGGTGCGGCTGGCAAGGCGTGACTGAACGGGGTGACTGGATAAGCCATGGCCCGCCGAAACCGACGGGCCATGGCAGGTTTTGGTTGACCCTGCGTCAGTTTCGCCGCTTTCATGGCGCACCGAGCGGGAGGCTTGCAATGAAACACCTGTTTATCGCCGCGCTACTGGGGATGCTGTGCAGCGCCCCGGTCATGGCGGCATCGGAGCTTGAAGCGCAGTTCGCAAAGGCCCTCAATGATTACCGCGCAAGCAAGGGGCGGGCGGCTTTGAGTGCTTCTCCCAAGTTGATGCGCGCCGCGCAGTCGCACGCCACGGATATGGCGCGGCACGGCTATTTCTCGCACAAGGGGCGCGATGGGTCATCCAGCAACGTGCGGATCAAACGGCAGGGCTGCTCGGGCAGAACGGCGGAAAATATCGCCGGGGGCTATTCATCCCCCAGCGCGTTGATGCGGGGGTGGATGGGCTCAAAACAGCATAAATCCAACATGTTGCGCAGTGACGTTCACCATTTTGGCATTGCACGGGCAGGGGATATCTGGGTGCTGGTTTTGGCGGGAAAGTGCTGAGGGCAGGTGTGCCTGGCCTCTGCGTGGCACTGGCGGGCTGAACGATTGCGCCAAGGGGACTTTGCGCCAACGGTTTCGGTGGCCTCGTAGAGCCGCGCCGACGACATGGTGGTGCGCGGATACATCAGCCACCGGGGGCGTGACGGGCGCGGCACGGCGGGAAGGTCTTGGGGGCTGCTGATGGCCGAGTCGGTGCCTTGCCCGCAGGCGCAAGGCCTAGCGGCGGTTGACGCCCGCAACCCACACGGCCTTCACCGCGCGGTCATCGCCCATCATCATGGTGGGAAAGAGCGCTTCCCAGATGTCTTCGGCGCGGGCGGCGCGCTGGGCGATGGCGGGGGTTGAGGCGAGGTTGAGGGCGATCACATCGGCGGCGGTGCCGGGCTCGAGCGTGCCGATCTCGCCCTCCATCCGCAGCGCCTTGGCCGCACCGGCGGTGGCGAGCCACAACAGGTGCGCGGGGTGCAGCGGGGCGCCATTGAGCTGGCTCATTTCGTAGGCCGAGGCCATGGAGCGCAGCATGGAAAAAGAGGAGCCGCCGCCGGTATCGGTGGCCAGCCCGATGGGGATACGCTGATGGGCCAGGCCCATCGCATCAAACACGCCGGAGCCGATGAAGGTGTTGGAGGTGGGGCAATGCACCACCGCCGAGCCGCTTTCAGCCAGCCGCGCCCGCTCCCGCGCGGTGAGGTGGATGGCATGGCCAAACAGCGCACCGGGGCCAACGAGGCCAAAGCGCTCATAAACGGCGAGGTAGTCTTCATCCTTGGGGAAGAGATCGGCCACCCAAGCCAGCTCTTCGATCTGTTCGGAGAGGTGGGTTTGCATCGGGCAATCAGGGTGTTCGGCCCAGAGCGCACCCATCACCTCAAGCTGTTCGGGGGTTGAGGTGGGGGCAAAGCGCGGGGTGATCGCATAGCGGGCGCGCCCCTGACGATGCCAGCCTTTGATCAGTGCGGCACTTTCATCATAGGCGCGTTGGGGGGTGTCGAGCAGATCAGGCGGGCCGTTGCGGTCCATCGCGACCTTGCCAGCAACCACGGCCATTCCGCGCGCCTGGGCGGCCTGAAACAGCGCTGTCACGCTTTCGGGGTGCGAGGTGCAAAAGCTGGAGAGCGAGGTGGTGCCATGGGCCAGCGCCAGATCAAGGTGCCGCCCGGCGATGGTGGCGGCATAGACCGGATCGCCAAAGCGGCACTCCTCGGGGAAGGTATAGCCATTCAGCCAATCAATCAGCCGCTTGCCCCATGAGGCGATGATCCCGGTTTGCGGGGTGTGGCAATGCGCGTCGATGAAGCCCGGCAGCAGCAGCGCGGCGCCATAATCAACCCGCCGGGCAGATGGGTACGCCTGGGTCAGCTGCGAGGCTGGCCCGATCTCTACAATTCGGCCACCGCGCAGCAGGATGCCGCCGCGTGACAGGTGGCGGGCCGCGCTTTCGGGGGGCGATGTGAAGGGATCGGCGGTGAAGTCGACGATCTGCCCCAAGAGCAGGGTCTCGGGCCCGTGGGCAGGCGCGGGCGCGGGGGGCTTGGCGGATGACATGGGAGAACCCTAAGCCCCCGCTCGGCTTGGGTAAATGCCTCGATTGCACCGGGCGTGCCGAAGCCGCGAAAAATTCACGCCCGATGCACGTTGCGAGGGCCTTTCTGCACTGCCGCGTCTTGCGCCGGACAGGGCGATCAATATGGTATGCGCAACTCCCAGCCCAAAGGATGGCCCGATGAGCGAACACGACAGCACCGAAGACGCCGTCGCGGCAGAAGCCGAGGCCAAGGATGAGGCAGAGGCGCAGGGCTATTCGCTGGAAGCGCCCTTCGTGCAAGCCGTGCTGGAAGCGGTGTTTGCCGATGATCTGGCCGCCCTGACCGAGCTGCTAGATCCGCTCCACCCCGCCGACATCGCCGACCTTCTGGAGCAGATGAGCGCCGGGCAAAGGCGCGAGTTGCTCTACCTTTGGGGCGAAAACATCGACGGTGAGATCCTATCGGAGCTTGATGAGGGGCTGCGGGAAGACATTATCGCCGCGCTGCCGCAATCGGTGCTGACAGAGGCCGTGCGCGACCTTGAAAGCGACGATGTTGTTGACCTTGTTGAATACCTTGAGGAGGAGCAGCAGGAGGCGATCCTTGACGCGCTTGATGCCTCTGACAGGGCGGCGGTGGAAGAGGCGCTCAGCTACCCAGACGATTCTGCCGGGCGGCTTATGCAGCGCGAGGTTGTCCGGGCGCCCGAGCATTGGGATGTGGGCCAGTGCATTGATTTCATGCGCGCCGAGGGGCAGGAGCTGCCGGAGCAGTTTTACCATGTGGTGCTGGTGGACCCGAGGATGAAGCCCACCGGCTATGTGACCCTTGGCAAGCTGCTTGGCTCGCCGCGAGCGGTGAAGCTGGTTGATATCATCGAAGACAGCTTTCGCACCGTGCCTGTGGATCAGGACGAGGAAGAGGTGGCCTATGCCTTCAACCAGTATCACCTGATCTCGGTGCCGGTGGTGGATACCAATGGTCGTCTGGTGGGGATCATCACCATTGATGACGCCATGTCGGTGCTCGATGAAGAACATGAGGAAGACATTTTGCGCCTTGCCGGGGTGGGCGAAAGCCGGCTTTCGGATACCGCGTGGGAGGCGACAAAGCGGCGCTTCCCGTGGCTGGCGGTCAACCTGGTGACGGCGATCCTCGCCAGCCTTGTGATCGGCCAGTTCGAGGCTGTCATCGCGCAATTGGTGGCGCTGGCGGTGCTCATGCCCATCGTCGCCTCGATGGGTGGAAACGCAGGCACGCAGGCGCTGACAGTGGCGGTGCGCGCGATTGCCACCAAAGACCTCACCGGCTCGAACATGTGGCGGGTGGTGCGCCGGGAATTGGGCGTGGGGGTGATCAACGGGCTGGTCTTTGCGGTGATGATGGGGCTTGTCGGCTGGGCGTGGTTTGGCACGCCGATGCTGGGCGTGGTGCTGGCGCTGGCAATGGTGATCAACCTTGTGGTGGCCGGTCTGGCCGGAATCCTCGTGCCGGTGGTGCTGGAACGGATGAACGTTGACCCGGCGCTTGCCTCTGGCGCCTTCGTGACAACGGTAACGGATGTTGTTGGTTTCTTTGCCTTTCTCGGGTTGGCGACGATGTTGCTGTTATGAGTTTGGCGGACGAAAAGCGCGCGGCGCGCAAGGCGGCGCTGGAGCGGCGTGCGGCGGCCCATGCGGCGGGGGCCGCCGGGGCTGCCGGGCACCTATCAGAGGTGCTGGCGGGGTATCGCGGGGTGCCACTGGCAGGCTACATGTCGATGCGCGACGAAATTGACCCGACCCCAGCCCTGGAGGAGGCCGCCGCGCATGGCCCTGTGGGGCTGCCCTGCATCGCGGAAAAAGCCGCTCCGCTGGTGTTTCGGCTGTGGGAGCCGGGCGACGAACTTGTGCCGGGGCCGTTCAAGACCATGGAACCGCGGGGCAACGAGATGCGCCCCGAAATCCTGATTGTACCGCTGGTCGCCTTCACCCGGCAAGGGTCGCGGCTGGGCTATGGCGGCGGGTTTTATGACCGCACGCTTGCAGCATTGCGTGCCCAGGGGCCGGTGCTGGCGGTGGGCTTTGCCTATGGTGCGCAAGAGGCCGAGAGCCTGCCGCTGGAGCCAACCGATCAACCGCTTGATATGATCGTCACTGAGCGTGAGGTGATCGCGCTATAGGGCTGGCGCGGGTTTGTCGCGCTCTGGATTGCGGCGGCGGGCGCTTGCGTTTACCGATGGGGCCAAACCAATTGGAGAGCGGATCATGATCCCGGTCAGAGGCGTAGAAGGCAAGGTAATGGCGGTGCTCGGGCTGGGGCGGTCTGGCCTGGCGGCGGCGCATGCGTTGCACGCGGGCGGGGCAGAGGTGATTGGCTGGGACGATGGCGAGGGCGGCCGCGCAAGGGCCGAAGAGGCCGGGGTTGAATTGCGTGACCTGACCCGCGCCGATGCGTTTTCAGGGGTGGATTGCCTCATCACCTCCCCCGGCATCCCGCATCTTTACCCGGCGCCGCACCCGGCGATTGCGGCGGCCCTTGTGGCGGGGGTGCCGGTAGATAATGACATTGGCCTCTTCTTTCGCTCTTTCGCCACGCCCGAATGGGATGAGTTTGACGTGATCCCAAAGGTTGTGGCGGTGACGGGATCGAACGGAAAATCGACCACGTCCGCGCTGATCCATCATATCCTCACCGAGTTTGGGCGTCCCGTGCAACTGGCCGGAAACATCGGGCGCGGGGTGCTGGATATTGATCCGCCGCAGGACGGTGGCGTGGTGGTGCTGGAGCTTTCGAGCTACCAGACCGATCTGGCGCGGGCGCTCACCCCGGACATCGCCATTTTCACCAACCTCACTCCGGATCATCTGGATCGCCACGGTGGTGTGGGGGGCTATTTTGCCGCCAAGCGCAGGCTCTTTGCCGAAGGCGGGCCGGATCGTGCGGTGATTGGCGTGGATGAGCCGGAGGGGCGGTTCCTTGCCGGGCAGATGGCCGAGGCACCGAGCGATGATCGGGTGATCCGGGTGAGTGCGGCGGGCAAGCTGAGTGGCGGCGGCTGGAACGTTTTTGCGCGCAAGGGTTTTCTGGCGGAAACGCGCAAGGGGCGGCAGGTTGCCTCGATTGATCTGCGCGGCATTCCGGGCCTGCCGGGCGCGCATAACCACCAGAACGCCTGCGCCGCCTATGCTGCCTGCCGCTCGCTGGGGCTGGCCCCGCGCGAGATTGAGGCGGCGTTTCACAGCTTTGAGGGCCTTCCGCACCGTTCGCAGCGGATTGCCGAGGCCGATGGGGTGGCCTGGGTCAACGACAGCAAGGCCACCAATGTAGATAGCGCGGTGAAGGCGCTTTTGGCCTTTGATCGCATCCGCTGGATTTGCGGCGGGCTGGAAAAGGAAGGCGGGCTGGAGGGGCTGGCTGCGGGCCTTGGCCATGTGGTCAAAGCCTATGTGATCGGGCGCGAGGCGGCAGGCTTTGCCATGCGGCTTGGCCCGCAGGTAGAGGCCGAAGTGTGCGAAACGATGGAGCGGGCGGTGGCGCGCGCGTACGCAGAAGCGCAGCCGGGCGAGGTGGTGCTTTTGGCACCCGCGGCGGCGAGTTTTGATCAATACGACAGCTTCGAAAAGCGCGGTGAGGATTTCGCCGCAAGGGTGCGGGACACATTGTCGTGATCTCCCTTAGGTTGCCGTCGCGTCGCTATTGACCTTGTGCGCGGATGCGAGGCGTGGGCCGGCTAAAGCCCGCCGATCTGCTGTGCAAAACCCCGCTGAGCCAGCTTTTCTGGCCTCTGATAGCCCTGATGGCAACATCTAATACCAGGACTAACGCATTGTAAAAACAGGTTTTTTATCGCGTTGCGGAATGGGGGCGGGAATGCGGCAAGTTTCCGCTTCCAAAAAACGAATCATCCTATATACACTGGCAGGTGGAGTGGTGTGAGCTGCCTGAACACCAAGATGTTGGGTGGCTATCAATATATAAGAAGGCACGAATTGTAGGTGCCGGGTGTTAGTGTGGGGTGGTTGCAATGCGATCTGTTGAGTTTGTAATCCGTGATGGTGCGGGAAATGTTTCCAGGGGTGAATTTGGGGCTGACGGTGTGGGCTCAAGGCTCAACGTCGGAGATGGCCAGCAGGTTTCACTGCATATTGGCCGGTCAGAAATTCAGAGTTATGTGCGCGATGGTGACGACTTGGTTGTCACGCTGGCTGATGGCTCCTCGCTGCGGCTGGCCGGGTATTTTGATGGCGATAACGCTCTCTATATTTCGGAGCGTGGCGAGCTGAACGCGGTAGACCTGACCCAGGGGGCCGACGACGAGCTTTATGCGCTTTACGAACATGAGGCGAGCTGGGGCAAGTGGTCTCCCGCGGATGATCTGATCTATTACGACGAGCCCGAAGTGATGGCCGCGCGGTTTGATGCAGGCGGCCTGCTGGGTGGCTTTGGTGGTGGCATCCTGCCCATCGTTGCGGGTGGTGCGGCTGTTGTGGGTGGGGCCGGTGGCGGCGGCGGTGGCGATGATGCCCCGGTTTATGATGTCACCGTGAATCCCGGCGAATATGTGCTTGGCGGCGATGATATGCCCGAGCCTTCGTTTGAGGTGACCGGCACGGGCGTGCCCGGCGAGAGTGTTACCGTCACCGTGGGTGATGTGGTGCAGGAAACGGTTGTTGGCGAGGATGGCGCGTGGTTCGTGGTTTGCGAAGGCCCGACCCTGCCTGCCGATGGCGATTACGTGGCCGAGGTTGTGACCGCCACGCAGGATGGTGAGGGCGTCACCCTGACAGGCCCGAGCGTTTATATCGACACGGTTGCCCCGGAAGTGACCTTCACCGCTGGCACCCAATCGGTTGGCGATATGTTCAACGGGGAGACCTACGCCGAGGGCGTGACCGTGACCGGCACCTCCGAGCCGGGGGCGACGCTAGTGATCACCATGGGGGATTTCAGCGAAACCATCACCGTGGGCGAGAGCGGCACATGGGAGATCACCTTTGACAGCGCCGCCGCGCCCGAGGGTGAATACGAGAGCGAGATCAGCGTTTACGCCGTGGATGGGATCGGCAACTCGGCCACCTATGGTGATGTCCTCGTGGTGGATACCGTGGTGGACGTGGCGTTTGATGATCTGCCCTTTGGCGGTGACTACACCATCAACGGTGCCGAGGCCGAGGGCACGCTTGCCTTCAGTGGCACCGCGCAGGCCGGGTCGACCGTGGTGTTGACCTTCAATGGCAATGACTACCCCGCCGAGATGAACGCAGATGGCAGCTGGGGCTACAACTTTGCGCCCGGCACCTTCCCCGGTGGCGAATACACCGCCGAGTTTACCGCAACGGCGACCGATGGCGCGGGCAACGTGACCAGCACCACCAGCAGCTGGGCGGTGGACACCGTGACCAACGTCACCCTGACCGCCGGCTTTGCTGGCCCTGACGGCGTGATCAACGCCGACGATGCCACGAACGGCTACACCCTCACCGGCACCACCCAGCCCGGCAACACCGTTGAAGTGCAGATCGGCACCACCGTTTATGCCGCGCAGGTGACGGGCACGGGAAGCTGGACGCTGAACATCCCGGCGAGCGACATTGAGCCGGGGGCTTACCAATCAAACATCACCGTCACCGCAACCGATGCGGCGGGCAACGTGGCAACTGCGGGTGACGTGCTCAATGTGGATACGCTCGGCTTTGTCGCCTTCTCCGGCGCGCCGGTCACGATTGATGATGTGGTCAACGCCGAGGAAGCGGGCGGGGCGGTTTCGCTCACCGGCACCACGCACCCCGGTTCAGATGTGACCATCACCATGAATGGCCAGAGCTACGCCGCCGTTGTGGATGCGGCCGGAAGCTGGACAGTTACCTTCCCCGGTGGCGCCTTCCCCGGTGGCGAGTACGACATGCCGGTGACGGCGACAGCCACCACCGCTGCGGGCAACTCTTCCAGCGCCAACACCCTGGTGGCGGTGGATACCCAAGGCTGGGTGCGGATCTCGGGTGAGCCGGTAACGGCGGACGATGTGATCAATGCCGATGAGGCTTCGGGCGGGGTGACCCTTTCGGGCCTGACCGAGCCGGGCTCTGCCGTGACGGTGCAGCTGGGCGACGCCACCACCAACGCGCTGGTCAGCGCCGATGGCGTCTGGACCGCGACCTTCACCTCGGGGCAGATCCCCGGCGGGCAATATACCGCCCCGGTAACGGTGACGGCCGTTGACGCCGCAGGCAACACCTCCAGCGCCAGCGACACCCTCGCGATCGACACCGAAACCGCCGTTACGGTGGACCTTGCCACCGTGGAAACCGATGGCGTGGTAAACGCCGACGAGGCTTCCGATGGTGTGATCCTGACCGGCACCACCGAGCCGGGCGCAACCGTGCTGGTAACGTTTGCAGGTGTAACCCACCCGGCGACAGTGGCTGCGAACGGCACCTGGACGGCAGAGTTTCTGCCCACCGAAGTGCCGCGCGGCGAGACCATGGCGAGCGTTGAGGTTGTGGCCACCGATGCGGCGGGCAACAGTGCCACCACCGGCGGGCAAGTTGAGATCGACACCGTGATCAACGTCGATATCGCAGGCCCGATTGCCGGCGACGATGTGATCAACTCCACCGAGCAAGGCCAGGGTCTTGTGGTGAACGGCACGGTTGAGCCGGGCTCAACGGTTGTTGTCACCCTCGGGGATGTCTCGAAGGCGGCGACTGTGGCCACCGATGGCAGCTGGTCGGTTGGCTTCATGCCCTACCAGATCCCGGAAGGGGATTACGCCAGCCAGATCAACGCGGTTGCAACGGATTCTGCGGGTAACATGGCCTCCATCGCCTATGATATCGAGGTTGATACCTTCGTTGAGCCGCTGGGTTTTGATGCGCCGGTTGAGGGCGACAACATCGTGAACGCTGAAGAGCAATCGGATGGGATTGTCTTCGCGGGCACGGTTGAGGCGGGCTCCAGCGTGACTGTGACCTTCAACAACACAACCCACACCGCCTCGGTTGATGCCTTCGGCAACTGGAGCGCAGGCTTTACGGCGGCCGAAGTGGGCACGGGCGAGTTCACCGACACGGTCACCCTCAACGCCACCGATGCCGCTGGCAACCTGCGCGAGGAGGAGATGGAGCTTACGGTGGATACGCTGAACCCCGATGCACCCGTTATCCTCAGCTTCTCGGCTGGCGGCACGGGCGTGCGCGATGTGGGCACCGAACTGACCGATGACATCACGCAAATTCAGCAGATCGACGGCAACGGCAATGTTTCGGACGTGGCCTATGACGTTGAGGTTGATGAGCAGTGGGGAGAGATGGTGTTTGACTTCTCGCAGCCCATCCCGACCGGCTCCCACCTTGTGGTGACCGCAGCGGATGAGGCGGGCAACCACGCTGGCACCCTCTTCGTGATGGAAGATCCCGCCAGCGATCTGGTGAACCTTGATAACGCCGGGTTGGAGCAGTTCGACATTCAGGCGATCGACCTTCAGTTCGCTTCGAACGGTGTGGTCGAGATCACCCCGGATCAGCTTGTTGGATTGTCGAGCTTCACCAATGATTTGACGATCCACGGCGGTGACGATGATGCGGTTGTGGCGCAGAATGCCTCGGCCACCGGCGAGACCCGCGAGATCGACGGGGCGCAGTACGATGTATACACCCTCGGTGAGGGCACGTTGATTATTGATCAGGACATTCAGGTGAATCCGACGCTGGTGTGATCCCCCATTGGGATCACGGCAGAACGGATGGTGTATGGAACGAGTGAACGCTCGGGACGGGGCCCGCAAAGAGGCCCCGCCCGGCACAAGGCAGGGATAGGAGGCGGCATGAGGCACGCCCGTAAAGGAACCACGTGGCTATCGGTGTGCGCCGTGGCCTTGCTGTCGGGGTGTCTCGACGGAGGCGATGGCGCGGAGGCGAGCCGTGGGGCGAGTGACCCGGCCAAAGCCACCACGCTCTCCCAGAAAGAAGCGTCAGAAAGTGCAATCATCGCGGACCTGATGCGCCGCGAATCGGTGATTGTGCCGGGCAGCCCCTATGCAAAGGTCACCGATGCGGTGCTGGCCGCCAACGCCCGCGCCGCCGAGGCGGATCTCAGGGCCGCACGCCTGCGCGCCGTCGCGGCTGAAAAGAACTGGCTGCCAACCATTGGCCCCAGGGTTTCGCTTTCATCGCTCGGTGATCTGGTGACCTCGCTGATCGTGGAGCAGGTGCTTTTTGACAATGGTCGCAAGAAGGCCGAACGCGTGTTTGCCGCCGCCGATGTGGAATATGCCGCCGTGGTTTTGAGCGAAGACAGCAACGCGCGGGTGCTGACCGCGCTGTCGCTTTACCTTGCCTCCGAGCAGGGCCGCGCCGAGGCCGAGGTTTCGGCCCGTGCGATGGAAAAGATGAAACATTTCGAGTGGGTCATGCAAAAGCGTGTTGATGGCGGCGTGTCTGACCGCTCGCAACTGGCCGTGATGAGCCAGAAACGCGCCGAGCTTGAGGCTGATCTGCATGAGGGGGTCGAGACGGCCGCCGCAGCGCTCGCCGAGTTGAACGCCATGTCCGTGCGCCCGCTGGAAGACCTGCGTGGCCGCACCGGCGTGCGCAACACGGGCAGCAATGTAGAGCCTTTGGGCGTGCTGAAAGCCGAGGCAGACAAGACCCGGATCGTGGCGCAGGCCAAGATGAATCGCGCAGGCTTTCTTCCCGGTGTCAAAGCCTCGCAACAGTTGGGCGATGGCGGTGACGGCGCGTTGACAGTGGGGGCTGACAATGGCTTCGGCTTTGGCACGGCGGCCAACCTCAAGGCGCTGAAAGCCGCAGAGGATGGGGCCGAGCGCGCGGTTTCGCAGGCCCGCGAAGACAGCGCCCGCGCCCTTGCCAGGCTGCGCCAGAACCTGATCGCGCAGGAGCGTCAGGAAGGCGAGCAAAAGGCTCTCGCCGCTCGCGCAAAAGACAACTTCGAGATTTTCGACCGGCAGTATGAATCGGGCACGCGGCAGGTGCTTGAGGTCGCCAACACCTTTGAAACATGGCTCGATGCCGAGCGGGAGCGGGTGCAAACCAGCTACAAGGTTTCCCTGACCCGCCTCAAGATCGCAGCCGCCCTTGGCCAACTGGTAGACGGAAGCCGGATATGACAACGGATGCGCCCCGCACCTCGCTGAAGCTCAAGATGTCACGCTCCGGCATCCGGGGGGTTGTGAACGATGAAGGCAAGGTCGCCGCGCAGGGAGAAACGCCCGGTGTCACCGCTGCGCCCCCCCTTGAGAACGCCCCGGTGGCCGAAGCACCCGCGCCCCGCCGCCGCCCGCTTATCAAGCGAGGCCCGGCGATGGAGCTTCCCACGCCGCCGCAGGCCGTGCCCGACCAACCCGCAAAAATTGCCCCCGCCACGCCGCAGCTAGATGGAACGCTGGCCCCCCGCGCCGCGCTGGCGGCCACCTATGCCGGGCTGCTGGGCAAAGAGCTTTTGGGCCGCGATCTGGCCGAGGCGATTGCCCGTTCTGGCCAGGGTGCACGCGCGGTAACGGTGGAAACCCTGTGCAGCGTCCTTGCGGCCAACGGTATGCTCGCCAATATCCGCAAAGTGGCGCGCCCCGGTGCCGATGCCTGGCCTGCCATTGCGCAAATGAAATCCGGCCAGCTTGTGCTGGTCCTGTCACAACAGGCCGACCGGCTGGCGGTGTATGACACCACTTGCGCCGACAACCGCGCCTATATCCCGGCGGATGAGTTTTGGCCGGTTTATGCCGGGCGGTTGCTCAAGGCCGAGGTCACGCTGGAGCAGGTGGCGCAGAACCACGGCACCGGCGGCAAGAAACCGCATTGGTTTTGGGGCGAGTTCCCGCGCTTTCGCCGGTTCATCGGTGAAATTGCCGTTGGCTCCTTTGTGGCCAACCTGCTGGCTGTCGCTGTCGCGCTGTTTTCCTTGCAGGTGTATGATCGGGTGATCCCGCATCAATCGCTCGCCACGCTTTGGGTGCTGGCGCTTGGCGCGGCGCTTGCGATCCTGCTTGAGGGCCTTCTCAAGCTGGCCCGCTCACGGCTGATGGATGGCGGCGGGCGTGCGATTGAGCTTTCGGTGCAGCGCCTTTTGATGAGCCGCATCGTTGGGATGCGCTCGGACAAGCGCAGCCACAGCCCCTCGGAACTGTTTGCCACGATGCGTGAATTTGGCTCGGTGCGTGAGTTTTTTACCGCCTCCACCATCGGCACGCTGACCGACCTGCCCTTCATTGCGCTGTTCCTCCTGCTGGTGAGCCTGATCGCCGGGCCGGTGGTGTGGGTTCTGGTGCTGGGGGGCATCTTGATGGTGCTGCCCGGCTGGCTGATGCAGCGCCGGATGATGCAACTCACCAAGGAAACCCAAGGGGCCTCTGTCAAGGCGGGCCGGGTGCTGCACGAGGCGATCTATGAGCTTGATACCATCAAGGCGCAGCGCGGCGAAGACCGGGTGTTGCGCGCCTGGGACGAGCTTAACGCCCTGTCTTCGTTGAAATCTTCCGAGCAGCGGCGGCTGGCGGCTGGGCTCACGTTCTGGAGTCAGGGCGTGCAGCAGGCGACCTATGTGGGCGCGGTGGTGCTGGGCACTTTCATGGTGTTTGCCGGGGAATTCACCGTTGGCACGATCATCGCCGTGGGCATCCTGACAAGCCGAACCCTCGCGCCGCTGTCGCAGCTTGCCGGCACGCTGGCACGCTGGTCCAACGTCAAGAACGCGCTGGCGGGGCTGGATACCATCGCCGCCGCGCCGCAAGACATGGAAGAAGGTCGCCGCTATCTGCGCCGCGAAAAGTTCAGCGGCACCTATGAGCTGCGCGAGGCACGCTTCGCCTATGGCGATGACGCGGCCCCGGTGCTCGATATCAACAAGCTGAAGCTGGCTCCGGGGGAGCGGGTGGCGGTGCTTGGGGCCAATGGCTCGGGCAAATCCACCTTGCTCAAGATACTCTCGGGGCTTTACGCGCCAACCCAGGGCCGGGTGATGCTGGACGGCGCCGATATGGGCCAGATCGAGCCGACCGATCTGCGCCGTGGCATCGGCTACCTCTCACAGGATGTGCGGCTGGTGGCGGGCACCCTGCGGGACAACCTCAACATGCACCTGCTGGAGCGCGATGATGACCGCCTGTTGGAGGCGCTCGATTTTGCCGGGGTGGGGGCGCATGTGCGCGGCCATGCCAAGGGGCTTGATTTTGAAATCCGCGATGGCGGCGAGGGGCTTTCGGTTGGGCAGCGCCAGTCAATCGGCTGGGCGCGGCTCTGGCTGCAAGACCCCGGCGTGCTGCTGCTCGATGAGCCGACAGCGGCCTTTGACCAGAACCTCGAAAGCCAGATCGTTGCGCGACTTGGCACATGGCTTGAAGGCCGGGCGGCGGTGATTGCCACCCATCGCCTGCCGATCCTTCAGCTGACCTCCCGCGTGATCGTGCTGCAAAACGGCCGCCTTGCGGTGGAAGGGCCCCGCGATGAGGTGCTGGGCCACATGAAGAAGGCCGGTTTGGCCACGCCGCAGGCAGGCCCTAGGCCGGCGGCGGTGAAACAGGCAACCGGAGGCGCGGCATGACCACCTATGACAGCTCGTTCGATGGCCAGCTCGATCGCCGCCTCAAAAGCCCTTCGATGCTGATCTGGACGATCTGGGCCGCGCTGATGATCTTTATTGTCTGGGCCGCGTTTGCCCGCGTGGATGAGATCGTGCGTGCCCCGGCTGAGCTGGTTTCGGCCTCGCGCCCGCAAATCATCCAAAACCTCGAAGGCGGGATTTTGGGCGAGCTTGCGGTTTCCGAGGGGGATGTGGTGGAGCCGGGCGATGTGCTGGCACGGCTGCAAGGCACCGGGTTTCAGACCACGGCTGATGACCTTTCGGACAAGATCACCGCAATGGAAATTCGCCGCCTGCGGCTTGAGGCCGAGATGGCCGGGCAGTTTGACTTTGACGTGCCTGCCAACCTTTCGGCCCGCAACCCCGAGATCGTGGCTTCTGAGCGCGCTCTTCTGAACGCCCGCCAAACCGATTACGTTGCCCGCTCGGATGGCGCGCGCAACGTGCTGGAACAGGCCGAGCGCGAAAACGAGTTGATGGAAAACCTGCTCGACGAGCGGGTTGTTGCCCTCATCGAAGTCACCCGCACCCGCAAGGCGGCTTCGGATGCGCGGGCCAAATATGATGAGGTGATCAGCCAGGCCGAGTTGAAGCGCGCCGATGAATATGCCGAAACGCTGCGCGAGCTGACGACCCTGCGCCAGCAACTCAAGATCAGCGCCGATCAGCTTGCCCGCACCGAGATTACCTCGCCGATGAAAGGCATCGTCAACAGCGTGTCGGTTTCAACCATCGGCGGCGTTGTGCGCCCCGGTGAAGAGATTTTGCAGATCATTCCGATGGGGGATGATCTGTTTGTCGAGGCGCGGGTGAAGCCAAAAGACATTGCTTCGGTGCGCCCCGGTCAGGAGGCGACGATCAAGCTTTCGGCCTATGATTACACGATCTACGGCTCGTTGAAGGGGGAGGTGAAATTTGTTTCCGCCGATACCTTCAAGGACGAGCGCAAGCCGGATGGTGACCCGCATTACCGCGTCACGCTGGCGGTGGATCGCAGCGCCATGACAGAGCGCCAGTCCAGCATCGAAATTCGCCCCGGTCTGGTGGCGCAGGTTGAGCTGCACACAGGCGAAAAGACGGTGCTGCAATACCTCACCAAACCGCTGACCAAGGCAGGCGAGGCCTTCCACGAGCCATAGGGCCTCGGCTAGGTTTTTGCCGTGAGGTCGAGCACCGATTGCGGCGGGGTCCAGCCTGTGCCTTCACCGGCAAATGGGTCAACCCGGCTCTTGAGCGCGGCGATCAGCCCCATCACCCCTTCGCCAAACAACCGCCCGCCAAGTGGCCCCAGCCCCGAGCGCCCGGCCATCAGGGAGCGCTCGCGCATCAGGTAAAACCACAGCGGCGTGCGCTTGTGCAGATCATGCCCCACCACCACCTCGCCGGTGGTGCCACGGTTCAGATCGGTGCGATCAAGGAAAGTCATGAAGGGCATGTGGCCCGGCTGCGCGGCGGCGTTGTCGCGCTGGCGCAGCGCGGTGAGCACGCCTTGTGCGGTGGGCACGTTGAGCCAATAGGCCATGGAGAGGATCTGCGCGGCGGGTTGGCCCTTCGGCGGCGCAGCGGCGAGGAGCGCGTAGGCAAATTCCAGCGGCAGCGGTGGTGCTCCGGCGGCCTCGGCGGCCATGGCGTAGATCGGCGCACGGCTTTCGCGCAGGGCAGCAAGGGTGTTTGCCTCGCATAGCGCGGGAAGAAGGCGATGGATCAGGAGCCAGTAAAACGCATCCGTCGGCGCTTCGCAGGCGGCGAGGGTGGCCAGCATTTGGGCCGCAGCCGGGCTGGGAGCCGGCCGGGCGCGGGGGGCCAAAGTGCCGATCACGCGGAAATTCTCGGCCACATCGTCGCGGTCGAGCGGGACAAGGGTAGAGGCGTGCAGATCCGGGCGCGGTGTGTCGCGGGCCTTGGCCGCATCACAAAGGCACAGCAACGTGGGCAGCGCGATCTCTGCCAGCGCAAGGAGAGGCGGGGCGAGGGGCGGGGCGGCTTCATCGGTCTCGTCCATCGCGTTACCAAGGCGCGTCAACACCCGGTTCAGCTCCAGCCGCTCTTCAGCGGCAGCATCGGCAAACAGGTAGCCCGGCCGCAGTTCGCTGGCCTCATTATCCGAGGTTTTGTAATCAAACTCGCCCGTGTGAAGGCAAAAGCGCACGTTCTCTATCCTTCTTTAATGTTCAGTCTCATGCCCTTCCCCCGGCGCGGAAATCCCATGCGCCGGGGGCGGGAGCCTTCGTTACCTTTGCTCGGCCATCGCCAGCACTTGTGGCGGCAACGCGCGGGTGCCAAGGCGCGCACGCTGGCTGGCGACACCGGCCACCGGCCAGACCTCGGGGTTGGGTGGGCCGCTGCCCATCAACTCTTCGGCCAGATGGCGGGCAAACTGGGGCGCGGCCACGGAGGAGCCGTTCATCGCCACCCGGCTGCCCGAGGCTGCCCCTGCGGCGATCACCCCCGCAGCCACTTTTGAGCGATCCGCTTCCGCCGAAGCATCCGGCTGGCGCATCGTGGGCGAACTGGCGGCACCGTAAGCGGCCGAGGCCCGCTCTTTATGGCCGCCGACGGGTGCATATTTGAGGCTTTCCTTTGGATTGCGTGTCATCGAGGGGCCAATCACGGTGCTGGCCCGGCCTGTGGCGATGCCGTTCAAGGAGCCGGAGCGGCGCACCACGGACGGGCCGCTATCCTCGTGGTTGATGTCGCCGCCTGCATCCCAGCGCTCATAAAGCGGGTCATCAAAATAGCTTTGGCGGCCTTGCCTGCGGTAACCAAGCGGCGCGTCATCACGCTGAATCCAGGCTTCTATCTTTTCGCCCTCGGAGATGCGCGCCTTCAGCTCTACCAGCCAAAGCCCCGAGGGCGCAGGCTCTTGCTTGGAGGCGGCGGGCATGGAGGACGGGGTGAGCGCGATCAGCACGCGCTTCTTGCGGGCAATCCCATCGCTGGCGGGGTTGCCGCGCTGTCGATCGAGCGAGATACGCCCGATCACTGAGGCAGGGTCGCCCGCCGGGTGCATCACCAGCGCCTGGCTGGGGCCAAGGCCCTGCACCCGGATCGCGCTACCGCCCGGCGGGGTGATCCACAGCTCAAGGCCCGAGGCATCACGGGGCATCCAGATTTCGAGAAAATTCGGGCTTTCATCGCCCGGCTGAACCCGCCACGGCAAGGTGAGCGCGGTTTTATCGCCGCGCCCGGAGGCTGGCCCCGCAATCTCGGCGTGGCCGCGTGCCAGCACCCGGTTGCCCGAGGGCAGAATCACCTCGACCACCGCGCGCGTGGGCTTGGTTGGGAACTGCTCTGCCAGCCGGTCAAGATGCGCCTGCACCAGCGTATCAATCGCCCGTTCCAGAAAGTGCAGCCCGTTGTGCGGCCCGCCCGAAAGCGCATAGGAAAAGTTGATCACCACCGGGATCGGGAAGCCCTCGACCTGTGACATGAGGAAGGCCCGTTCAAGGATATGCGCCACCCCGGCCATCACGAAAGGGGAGACATAGGCGCCAGAGGTATTGAGCGTGACCGTCGCAGGAAGCTGCACGGTGAGCAGCCGCAGATCATCCGGCCCATCCCCCGCCGCGAGCGAGCACACATGGGTTCCGTGAGAAAGCCGTTGCGCCACCGTGTGCACGCCCATCCGGCGAAAATCAGCGAGCCCGAGCGCGGTGAGCTTTTCGTGCTCGGGGGCGGGGCCTGAAGCGAGGGCCGCATCGATCTCGGGCTTGGTCAGCTCGCGGCCAAAGGGCACCGTGGTGGTGCCAGTGGGCGCGGCGGCGTCTTGCACCCAGGCAAAATCGAGCCGGGTGTTCTTGGCGCTGTCCTGAAAGGCCTCATGCAGCGGATTGATCCCGTCATCGACAATGCCCACGATCACAGCGGTGCTCTCGGAAAGACCTTGTGCGGTATAGCCCACCTGCTGCGCGGCCCGCTCGGGAAGGGAAGATTTGCGCAGGGGCGCGCGGTAGTGGAGGGCGTCGCGCAGGCTGAGGGCGGCGTTATCCTCGGCCTCCTCGCGGCTGGCCTCGGTTTCTTCCTCGGCGGCGGAGCGCGGCGGCGCCTCCTCAGCGGCGGCGGTGGTGGCCTCTTCGGCGGAGGGGGCGAGGGCGGAAAAGCTGTTGTCTGCCGGATCAAACGGCGCGATGGATTGCACGGCGGCCTGCACCAGACCATCCGGGCCATCGGGCGCAGACGCGGTGGTGAGGGCGACCACCGGCGCGGCCCCCTCGGCCTTGAACGGCTCTGGCAGGTCTTCGATCCGGCCCGCCTGAAACGTTTCGACCGTGAACATGTAGCGAAAGTCATCCGGGTCTTCGATGTCTTCCATGCGGGTGAGATCAAAGTCGAGCGCATAGCGCAGCGACCAGGCCGAATAGGGATCAAACATCGCGGTGACGCCGTTTGGATCATCCTCCGGGGTGAATGCGTAACTCTTTGTCATGGCTTACCTTTCTGGGCTGAGGCGAGGGAATGGTGCAGATCAGATATCTGCCCATTCCTCCCGTGCCTTGCCCCAGAGCCAGTTGAACAGCGGAGCCGGGGTGACGCCTTCAACCGCATTCCCACGGGTGATGAGGGTGCCAAATTCCTTTGGCGTGTCGGTGGCCAGATCATAGACCTTGGAGAGGTGGAAATCCTCGTCGTCCACGCCGGGGCCGTTGAACGCGGTTTCCTTCACTTCCGCCCCGGTTGCCCCCGCCCGTTGTGCGAGATAATCCGCCAGCGCAAGGCCAAGCGCCGCCCCTGCAAAGCTGTCTGCCGGGAAGTGAACGCCTGCCACCGTGCGGTTGACCGCGATCCTTGCGGCCTGGGCCAGCAGCATTTCGCTTTGCTTTGGAAGCTGCGCCTTTCCCTTCATCAGATGCACCAGCGTTTGGCCAACGATATGGGCTTCGGTGGCGTGGCCCGAGGGCAAAGCGCCGTGACCGGGCGTTTGGATCATGGGCATAAGCTGGCCCGAGTAGCGGTCAGGGCGCAGGCACGCGAGGCGGTGCTTGCACTGGAGCACCACGTTGGAGGCGATCGCCTGCACCAGCGCGATCAGCTCGATGGTGTATTTGTGCCTGCCCGCACGCAGCCCGAGGATCGGCTGGAAAAACTCGGTCGGGTAGCCGATCTGGTTGAGGATTTCGCCCGCCCGGTCAGGCCGCAGATCAGCGTAATTATGAACCAGAGCGGTTTGCGCGAGGAAATCATCGGGCGACGGCCGGGTGAGTTTGGCCAGCCGGTGATACTGTGCGCCCGGCGCATTATCCGAATCTCCGCCCGTGTTTTCAAGGGAATAGACGGCGGCGCTTTCACCAGACCCTGTCACCGTGATATTGCCCATCAACTCGCCGCCGATCATGGTGACGCGCTCAACGGCGCCCCATTCCTCAAGGGTGGCAATGGCATTTGCGGGCATGGCTGTGGGCGCGGCGGCAATGGCCTCATAGGTCCCGACAATGCCATCCCGCGCGGTGAGGATGGCCTGCGACAGAGAGCCCGAATACCCCGCGCCAACGCCCGATACGCCGCTCACGCCCGACACACCGCTCACCCCTGAAACGCCGCTCACCCCTGAAACCCCCGAAACGCCGCTCACCCCTGAAACGCCGCTTACGCCGGAAACACCCGACACACTTGATGCAATAGACATGCTTTAATCCTTTGTTCTAATAGCTTTAATTTGGAACCCCTGCCTCCCGCAGGGCCTTTGCCCAGTCCCGCCCTGACTCAAATTCGGCGGCTGGGTGGTCTCGTAAATACTGGCGGATATTAAAGCCCGGATCAGCCCGCATAAGGGTTTCGGCGCTGTCGCGCGCCTCTTCCATCCGGTCGAGAAAATAGAGCGCCACAACCTTGGCGCGCAGCGTTGAGGTGTGGCGACGGTTGGCCCGCATTGAACGATCCGCCATTTCCAGCGCGCCCTGATAATCGCCCGCTGTGAGCCTCGCGGCGGCGGCGAGCGCATCAAAATAGTAGGAATGCGGATCAAGCGGTGAAAGGGCGCGGGCGCGGTTGGTGTAGTTTACCGCGCCTTCCCCATCGTCCGTGAAGGCATGAAGCACGCCCTTGAGCAACCATGCCATCGCGTTGTTCGGATCAAGCTCAATGGCGTCGTCAAAGCGACGCATGGCAATGTCATGGCGGCGCAGCAGGTTGTTGTTGACCAGCCCATCCATGGTGAGCGCGAAGGAGTTATCCGGCTCGATATCCAGCGCCCGCGCGGTGTGGTCGCGGGCTGTGCGGGTGTCATCATCGTGGCGCGAAGACCAGCCCTGAACGACCGAAAGTACATGCCATTTGCCCAACCAGCCATGCAACACGGCGCTGTCAGGCACGCGGGTGATCACCTCTTCGAGGTAGGTCTTCGACTTGGCAAAACTCTGCACCGAAAGCCGGTGCATGAGGGTGATGGATGACATCAAAATCGCGTGGCTATCCACATCGGGCAATGGCGCGGAACCGGCCAGATCCAGCGAGGTATCCATCACCGCGCGGCCAATTTCACCCGCCAGGTTAAGCACCAGATCATCACCGCCTTTGAGAAACTCTAGCGTGGAGCCGGAAAGCTCGCGCGTCCAGCCGATGCGGCCGGTGGCGGTGTCGATGAAATCGGCGTTGAGGATGATTTTATCACCGGTTGTCCGATAGTTACCGCACACGACATAATCGGCGTCCAACGACTCGCGGATTTCATCAAGCGCGATGGTGCGGGCATCCATCCGGCGGCTGGAAAGGTGCGAAATGACGTCAAGAAGATGGCTGCGGGACAGGGTGCGCGACAGTTCTTCCGAGATCATATCACCCAGCTGCGCCGGGCCTTGATAACCACGGGCGGTGGCAAATGGCAGGATCGCAATGGAGGGGTGCAGGTGCCCCCCGCGTGACAGGATTTCCTGTGCCATACGGCCCGGACGGCCACGCGCCACGGCTGAAAGCAACGTGCGGTTTGAGCGCCGTTGGACAGTGATCCACTCCTCAAAACCGGCTTCGGCGATCTCGGTGCCTTCGAGGAAATCGCCGTCTTCCAGCATGCCGGTGATGCGTACCCTGGTCAGCCGGATTTGTACTTCGGTATTGTTGACCTCGAAGAGGGCGGCGAAGTGATCTCCAAACAGGGTGCGCAGATCGGTCAGCGCACGGCGAAGGCTGGCGCGGCCATGTTCGTGCCCGGAGCGGCCCCATAGCATGTCTTGCAGCCAGGCGCGGGTGCGCGCGCCCTCGGGGGCGGTCGCGAGCATGGCGAGGAGCGCGCGGATTTTGGTGGAGCGCACCTTGATCTCGTCGCCGTCTTCCCACGAAAGAGCAAACACACCGAAAAGACGGATGCAAAGCACGCCGTGATGCGCACCTTGATCGCCTTCGATATCATCGTTGCGGTTCATAGAATCCCCCATCGCCCTGGCCAAGGTTAGCAAGGCGGTGGGGCAATCCTAGCCTACTTCACGTTTTTTTCACGCCGCTAGGGAAAGCGCGGGGTGAAAAACCGGGCAACTGCCATGCTGTGGGGGCAAACCCGGCGCGCGTGGCTGGTCTTGGGGCAAAGCATGGGTGAGGATAGGGTATGGATATGAACGAAGCGTTAGCAACCCGCCGTGCTGCCCTGCGAGAGCGGGCTTTTGAGATTTTTCAGGCCGGGGTAGCCGCGGCTGACCCTGAAGCGGCGGTGGCGCGGGCGCTGGAGGCGCGTCCGTGGAGTGGCAAGGTGTTGATTGCCGTCGGAAAAGCGGCCCCCGCCATGGCCCGCGCCGCGCTGGAGCGGGTGGGGCCGGTTGAGGCGGCTCTGGTGGTGACAAACCCTGAGAATGCTACTGAGATAGCGGGGGCTGAGGTGATTGTGGCGGCTCATCCGGTGCCTGATGCGGGTGGATTGAAAGCGGGCCGCAGAGTACTGGAATTGCTTGAAAATCTCGGAAGTGGCGAAGATGTTTTAGCGTTGATTTCCGGGGGCGGGTCGGCTTTGTTGCCGGCGCCGGTGGAAGGGGTGAGCCTTGAGGACAAGGCATCGGTCAACGCTTTGCTGCTGGGATCGGGGGCCGATATCCACCAGATGAACGAAGTGCGCCAACAGCTAAGCCTTTTAAAAGGTGGAGGTTTTTTGCGTGCAGCGGGGCCGGGGCGGGTGCGGGCTTTGGTGCTTTCGGATGTGTTGGGGGATGATCTTTCGACCATTGCCAGCGGGTTGACGGCGGGGCCGATTGGGACACGGGAAAGTGCTGCGGATTTATGCCAAGAGCTGGGGATTTGGGAGCAATTGCCGGACTCGGTGAAAGCGCATCTTTCCAATCCTGATCAAGAGGATGCAAGCCTTCCTGAATGTGAGAATGAGATCATCGGGTCTAACGCTGTGAGCCTTGCGGCGATGGCGGAGGCGGCAGGGGTTGAGGCGGAGGAGGTTGCGCTGGAGGGTAACGTGAAGGATGCGGCGGAAGTTATTGTAAAGGCGGGATATAATGCCGATACGCTGCTTTATGGCGGCGAAACGACGGTGCGGTTGTGTGACGCTCCGGGGCTTGGGGGGCGGAATCAGCAGTTGGCGTTAACCATTGCGGGGCTGGCGGACTGGCCGGCGCCTTGGGTGTTTTTGTCGGGCGGAACGGATGGGCGGGACGGGCCGACGGATGCGGCGGGCGGGTTGGTGGATGACACCAGTGCCACGCGGCTCAAAGAGGCGGGGATTGACCTGCACGAGCACCTGGCGCGCAACGATGCCTACACCGCCCTCAAGGCCGTGGGAGACCTGCTGATGACGGGCGGGACCGGCACCAATGTGGCCGATCTACAGGTGATGCTACGTGAGAAAAGCCCGGCGGAACCAGAGACTTAGTCGTTTTTGCCCAGATCGTCGCTGGTATCGATCATCCAGCCATTCGGCCCGGCGAGACTGTCGGGCAGGAAATCGGCCACGGTGATGAGGATTTCGCGCAGAAGCACGCAGACCAGAAAGGCCGAAATGACATGGCCGACGGTGATGTGAGCGATGAAGTCCATGGTGGTGATCCCCTTGATGACTGCTCGCACCGTGCCGAGGAAATAGGGCAAAAACGAGACGGGCGGCGGGCGGCGGCGCGGCAAAACGTTAAACCACCGCGCAGGGGTAAATGACGCCGCGTTAACCCTAAAAAGCAATGGGCCACAACCGATGCACAAGGGATGCACAACCCATGCATACGCGATTTTGGCTTCCGCGAAGGGCTTAACGCAGCGCGCCATGACGGGGGATAAGCGCAGAAAATCGGGGTGTGAGAGGGAGTGCCGCTGTGATGAGCCTTGGACCGATCGCCGACCCAAGCTGCCCCGCAACGGCCCTCAGGGCGCAAAAAACGGGCAGGGCCGGGTGGCTCCGCCCTTTTGCCATGGGCCACGCGATCAATAGGTGGATTTGTACGCCTCTTTGGCGACCTTCTCGAAGCCCTTGCGGATGATCATTTGCTTAACCATCGACTGGGTGATCGACTTGGCGATGGCGCTGCCGCCCATTTTGACGCCGCGCGAGAAGTAGACCGCATAGATGCCATCCATCACCAGCGAAGTGGCGAATTGGGCGAACTGCTTGTTGGCCATTTCGATGATCGACATATCGCGCATGAAGATGCGGTCATCGTATTTTGCGGCCATGCAAACCTGGGTGATGGCCATGCCGTCTACGCTGAGTGGGGACAGCTTGGAGACCAGCCACTCGCCCATGCTGACATCGCCTGAACGATCAGCATCGGCGCCTTCATAGAAGCTGACGATGGTGACGACATCATTGCCGACAAAGCCGACGGCGCCGATGTCTTTTGTGCTGTCCAGCGGGTCCTGGATTGCGATCCATTCGATTGAGGGCATGTTTATTCCTTTCCAAAGTATTGGTTTCAATAGGGATACGCCGAAAATTGACGCTTGGGGTCGTGTGGCCCGCCCCGTTCAAAATGCGGGGGGCGGGCCGGGGATGGATCAGGCGAGATCGTAGGCGAAATTGCCGTCTTTCACGCCTACTTTCACCGATTTCAGCTCATCGCCGTTCACCGCCTTTTCGAGGATGGCGCGCGACAGATCGGGCAGGATGGAATTGGTGATGATGTTGTCGATCATGCGGCCACCCGAATCCGGGTCGTTGCACTGGGATACGATGTGGTCGATCACCTCGTCGGACAGGTCCATGCTGGCGTTGTGGTTTTGCTTCACGCGTTTGACGATGGAACCGAGCTTGAGCTTGGTGATCATGGCCAGCACCTCGCTGCCGAGCGGGTAGTAGGGGATGGTGACGATGCGGCCCAGCAGAGCGGGCGGGAAGACCTCCAGCAGGGAGGGGCGCAGCGCGTCGGCCAGCGCTTCCGGGTCTGGGTGGGCCTCGCCCTGGGCGCACATATCCATGATGACATCGGTGCCCGCGTTGGAGGTGAGCAGGATCAGGCAGTTCTTGAAATCAATCCCGCGGCCGGAGCCGTCTTCCATGTGGCCCTTGTCGAAGACCTGGAAGAAGAGTTCGTGCACATCGGGGTGGGCCTTTTCGACCTCATCAAGCAGCACCACCGAGTAGGGCTTGCGGCGCACGGCCTCGGTGAGGCGCCCGCCTTCGCCGTAGCCCACATAGCCCGGAGGGGCGCCTTTGAGCAGGGCGACGGTGTGGGCCTCCTGATACTCGGACATGGCGATGGTGATGACGTTTTGCTCGCCGCCATAGATCGCCTCGGCCAGCGCCAGGGCGGTTTCGGTTTTGCCCACGCCGGAGGGACCGGCGAGCATGAAGACACCGATGGGTTTGCCGGGGTTGTCGAGCTTGGCGGTGGAGGTTTCGATGCGCTTGGCGATCATCTCCAGCCCGTGATCCTGCCCGACGACGCGCTCCTTGAGGCGGTCTGCGAGGGTGAGGATGGCCTGCACCTCATCGGCGACCATGCGGCCCACGGGGATGCCTGTCCAATCGCCGACAACGCTAGCGACGGCCTGATAATCGACGTGGGAGTAGATCATCCGCTCGTCGGCGTCGCGCTCCTCAAGCTCGGCGACCTTGGTGGCGAGCGCCTCGCGCAGCTTTTCGGCGTCCTCGGCGGAGGCGGGGGCTGCGTGCTCTTCGGGGAGGTCTGCGGGCGCTTCGGTGGGAGCCTCTTCGGCGGGGGCCTCATCGGCGGTTTCCTCGGCCTCATCCTGGGCTTCGGCGGCTTCCTCGGGGGTGGGGGGCACTTCGCCCTCTTCGTCAACCGGGAGCTTGCCGCTGCCTTCGCCGGTGAGCTTGGCGCGCAGTTCGAGCACCTCCTGCACGATGGATTTCTCTTCCTCGTACTTGGCTATGGTGGCGGCCAGATCATCCTCTAGCTTGCTGCGGTCGGCCTTTAGCTCGTCGATCCGGTCCTGATTGGTTTCTCCCAGCTCGGCCTGGCGCTCCTTGCCCAGCAGTTCGGCATCGACCGAGGCGATGGCGGCCTTGAGGTCGGCCACATGGGCGGGGGTGGTGCTTTGGGAGATCGCCACGCGGGCCGAAGCCGTATCGAGCAGGGACACGGCCTTGTCGGGCAGCTGGCGCGCGGGGATATAGCGCGAGGAAAGCTGGACGGCGGCGACGATGGCCTCATCGGAGATGCGGACCTTATGGTGCGCTTCCATCGGGGCCATGATGCCGCGCAGCATGTAGCAGGCCTTCTCGATATCCGGCTCATCAATGGTGATGGGCTGGAAGCGGCGGGTGAGGGCCGGGTCTTTCTCGAAGTACTTTTGGTACTCCATCCAGGTTGTTGCGCCGATGGTGCGCAGGGTGCCACGGGCCAGCGCGGGCTTCATCAGGTTGGCCGCATCGCCGGTGCCGGCAGCGCCGCCGGCGCCGATCAGGGTGTGGGTTTCATCAATGAACAGGATGATGGGCGTGGCGGAGCCTTGCACCTCGTCGATGAGCTGGCGCAGGCGCTGCTCGAACTCGCCCTTCATCGAGGCGCCGGCTTGCATCAGGCCCATATCGAGCGAGAGCAAGCGGTTGCCTTGAAGCTGTGGCGGCACATCACCGGCGGCGAGGCGCTGGGCGAAGCCTTCGACCACGGCGGTTTTGCCGACCCCGGCCTCACCGGTGAGGATGGGGTTGTTCTGACGGCGGCGCATCAGCACGTCGATGATATTGCGGATTTCGTCGTCACGGCCCACGATCGGGTCCATCTTGCCGGAAGCGGCTTGCGCGGTGAGGTCAACGCAGTAGCGATCCAGCGCGGTGGTGCCGGTGGGCGAGCCTTCGCCGCCGCCGCCCCCGCCGGAGGACAGGCCGGAGCCATCCATCGGGCGCTGGTCTTCCTCATCGGAGGCGGACCAGACGGAGCGGGCATCATTGACGAGGGTTTCCACATTGAGCCCGGACAGGGTGGGCGAACATTCCTTGAGCGTTTCCGCCAGCTTGCGGGATTTCAGCGCCGCCACCAAAAGGTGGCCGGTGCGGATGGACGGCTCGGCAAAGAGCAGCGTGGCGTAGTGCCAGCCGCGATCCAGCAGATCAATCACCGAGGTCGAGAAGCCCGGCATCTCGGTGACGTTCTTGCGATAATCGTCGATGGTTTTTTGCAACTCAGCCAGCACTTTGGAGCGATCAATGCCGTAGTTGATGAGGGAGACGGAAATGTCAGACTTTTCGTTGGCCACCATGTGATAGAACCAGTGCGAAAGCTCGACGTTGCGGTTTCCTTCGCTGCGCGCGTGGCGGTGGGCCTTCATGAAGGCGTCGTAGCCGGAGCTGCCTAGCTTTCCGGCGACTGTTTCGAGGCTTACATCTGACATCGTCGTTCGTCCCTGTTTTAATATGCTCGGGGGACGGCCCCCCGGTTTGAATATCTGCCGCTAACCCGCCTGATGCAGGCTGAAGTGGGCGTCTGAAACATAATCGTCGTCTTTTGTATCTGCCTTGTCGGCCTTCACCGGCGTCCAGCAAGTATAGCCAAGGCGCCCCTGCTTGCCGATTTGCGCCGAAGGGCAGGCGCGGCGGGGCAGGGCGAGTTTAACATCAAAATCAATTTGCTCCCCCAGATAAAATCTTACCATATCCGCCAGCCTGGCAAACATTTTGCCGCCGGGCAGGAAGCTTTTGTAATCATCAAGGCCTTCGGTGCGGATCTCGATGGTGGCCTTGTCGTTGATCGAATAAACGCGCCGCCCGGCATAGGTGTTGCGGCCAAGCTCGGCGCCCGAGCGGCCCATGCGGGTGAGATCGCTTTCCTCGAAATCAAGCCAGATGCCCTGGCGTTCGATGATATGCACATCGACCCCGAGCACGCCCTCAAGCACCTGCTGGAGCCGCTTGGCCGATTTGACCCGTCCCGCCATGACCCCGGCAAAGGGGAGCTTGGCGATATCCGGCACGCGATCACGGTCCTGGTAGGGTTTGGTGCCGATGCCGATGAAACTGCCGAGCCAATCGGAAAAGCGATCCTCATCGGGGCGGTCAAACTGGGCAATCGGGCGGGCATCGGCCCAGACGCGGTGGAACAGTTGCAAGAAGCGGGTGGCGAAGATATCGGCAAAGCGGATGAAGGCATCATCCCCGGCGCGCATCCAGCGATAGGCCTCGATGGAGGTGAGCAGCGGCAGCGGGCCTTGCGGGCCGAAATAGCCCAGAAAGCGGGTGCGTAGGCGGGGGACTTCGCCCTCGCGGACCTCAAACGCCTGCACGTTGGAGGCGGGAAAATCGAGGAACGGGTCTTGCCCGACCGAAACGATCTCCTGGCTGAGCACCTGGCTCTTGCCGATGCGGGGCTTGTCGGGGAACATCCGCTCCATCTCGCGCAGGAGCGCGTGGATATTGAAGCGGTAAGGCTCGGCCTCCAGCATCTCGCGGCGCGAGCGGGCCTTTTCGAGCGGCAGGTGCTTTTGCTCGGCCTCGCTCATAGCAGCGGCCCGGTGCCCGAACGCGGCGCAAAGCGCATGATCTCGCCACGGCTTTCAGAGCGCAACACGGTTTCGGTGAAGCTGTTCATATGGGCGTAATCGGCAAAGAAGCGGTCAAGCACGGCGCCGATCAGCATGATGCCGGTGCCCTCGAAGGCGCGTTCATCAAAGGTGAGGGTCACTTCGGTGCCGCGGGCGGCGTGGTAGCCATCTTCGCGGCGCAGCGAGCGGGTGATGGGCCGCGAGGCGATGGAGGTGATGCCGCGCAACTGGCGCTCGGTGACCGAATCACCGATATCGCAGAACAGGGACAGCAGCTCGCGCAGGCCGCCCGCCGGATCCGTGGCGTTGCGGTCCTTGAGGCCGAGGTGGTTGAAGCTGAGCAGGTTGACCAGCCGCCACATGACCTCCCCATGGTGGCCGATGCGCGGATCGTTGCGATCCATATCCGCGATGGAGGCCGAGGGCGGGGTGGGGCCGGAAATGCAGGCGAGCGGCACGTTGACATCATCGGTCAGGCGGAAATCCACCTTGCTTTGGCCGATGGGCAATTGCTGCACGAGGTGGCGGTTGGAACACAGCGCAACAACCTGAAGGCGCTGCACGCGCTCCTCGTCATCAAGGCCCGCAGGCTCATAGATTGACAGGTAGGTTTCGGTGCCAATGTAATCGCCGCCCATGCCAAAGCGGCGCTCTTTTTCGGTAAGGCGGCGGGGCTTGCGCGAAAAGCTGTAAAACAGTGCTTCGGCGGGGCGAATCTCGCTCGGCGGTTGGCTGTAGAGCTTGTAGACCTCAACCTTTTTGCGCACGCCGGGGTAGTGGGCGTGAACGTCCTTGATGCGGTGGACCTCGTAATTGACGGCCGGGCTGCTATCGGGGACTACGAGATATTCGTTGAACTTGGGATCAGGGCGCACCCGTGAGCAGCGCTCCTCAAAGAGGTTGATCGAGGGCGCGGCGTAGAGGCGGAAGTGCTTTGGCTCGATCAGCGCGGCGAGTTTGGGCTGGCTTTGGCCGAACTCGATCAGCACATCAAAGGCCGGGGCGGGGATGCGCGCGAGCAGGCGCTTGAGGCCCTTCATGCGGAAGCCGAGGAACTTTTGCGGCAGGATCCAGAACTCGCGCAGGAGCGAGAAGCCCTCAAATATCTTGTCTTCTTCGGGGAAGAGGCGCTCTTCCTCGCGAAAGCCCACCTGCTCGATGAAATCGGGCGGGCAGGGGAGGAAGACCGGGTCGCCGGTGCGATCAAGGTAGCGCAGGGTGATGCGGCAGCTATCGGAGAAGATCTGCTCGTAAAGCGTGACCATATCGGCGCGGGGGCCGTTGAGGTAGATCGGCAGCTCGCGGGCTTCGATCTCGTTCACCAGCGCGGGCTTTTCGCCCTTCTTGGGGGGCAGATCCGGGTCACGCTCGGTGTTGTCGGTGCGGCGCACGAAGCGCAGGCGCAGGCCGGCGGCGGTGTCATTCATCACGTCCAGCCCCAGGGCCTGCATCGGGCCGGGGGAGGGCATGTAGGTGGCGGTGTCAATCTCGAGCGGCCAGAGGGTGAGGGGGGCCGAAAGGCGGAAGCGGGCCGACACGCGCTGCTCGCGCTCGACATAGGTGGCATCAAGGTAGCTGCCCGGCTCAAACCGCTCGCCCTTCACCAGATCCTTCTCGTTGAAATCCGGGGTGGCCTGCACGATCATCGCCGAGGGCGTGGGCGCGAGGTAGTCGGGCATCAACTGCTCTAGCAGGTTGGTGGTGAAGGTTTGAAACTCGCTCTGGAGCGCAACCTGGATCCGCGCCGCCATGAAGGCGGTGCCCTCGAACAGCCCGCCAAGGCCGGGATCGAGCTTGTCTTCGGTCAGCCCGCCAAGGCGCTCGGCGATGCCGGGATATTCCTCGGCAAACTCCTTGGACCGCTCGTAAAGAACGGCCAGTTCCTTGTTATAGGCGTTGAGGAATTCTCGGTTCATCGGCGTCTCATTTGTCCGAGATGTTGGTGAATTGCATCTTGCCGGACCCTACGTCGATTTCTGCGACAAATTCCAAAGGAATATCAACAGGTTTGCAAGCCATTTCGGCGTGGATTTCAAACATCAGCTTTTGCTGTTCCTGATTTTCCGCCTCAACCAGCTTTACATCCATGCTCTCGGGCACAAAGCGCGGTTCGTTGTTGATGAGCGCGCGGGCGAGTTGCTTGGGCACCTTTTGCACCTTGATATCCTCAGAGGTGAGGTTGGAAAGATCGACCACGCCATAATTGAGGATGGATTTGCGCACATAGTCGAGATCATCCACATCCATGCAGGCATCGAGGTTGATGGTGTTAGCAAGCTGCACGAGGTCAATCTCGAGATTGCGCTTCAATTCGGCCTCATTGGCGCCACGGCGGCGGTGGGCGGTGCGCTCGGTGAGCACGCGCTGGCCGTCTTGGTAGGAGGTGCTGTCGATCTTAGCATCGCGGGCACGGTGCGCCTCGCGGAAGGCATACATCACCGGAACCTGAAGCTGCTGATTTTTCGCCGGTTTCGCCATGGTGCCCTCCCTTGCTAAGCGTGCCGTGTGTTCGCTGACGTTACGATAACGGGCAGAGGGCGCGGCGTGAAGGGGCGGCGGGAGCGGGATGGGTGAAATTGCGGCATGGATGTCCTCTTGAAATGGGGAGGAAGTCTTTGGAATGGAAGAAAAAACGAGGGTAGCGGGCAATTAAGAGAGCGCGGCGTGATGCCATTCTGGGCAATGAGCGCCGAAATCGCGACGCTGCCGGGGAAGTAAAGGCTTTAGGGCGCCGCAAGTTTGGCGGGGCCTAAAAGCAAACGGGGCACATTGCTGCGCCCCGTTCGATTTCTGCGAAAGCTGGCCTGGCGCGAGGGCCGGGCTGCTTTGAGGGCCTATTACCGGCCTTCGCCAGTGGCGACGTTGTAACCAGCAGTCGTGGTGCCGGCGTCGGTGCCGTCCTCGTTCTGCAGTTTGTACTCAACGTCGATCTCACGGTAGTTCAGCGAGAAGCTCTCGGTCATCACGTCGTCGCCGCCACCGGCACCGCCGAAGGACATGGATGTCACGATGGCGTGGGTGAGTTTAACGGTGAAGTAAGGAAGAACCTCGCCACCGGTTGCTTTCGTGGCGTGCACGTCAACGGTTGCGTAGTGCTGGCCGAGGCACAGCTTTTTCAGCAGGTCGGTGGAGCACTTGTCACACACTTTGGTGGCCATCAGATCGCCGACCTGAACTTTGCCGGAGCCGCCGCCGCGACCAGTGTGCATGGTGCCGGACTGCGAGCCAGCGAAGGACATCGACATCAGGTCGATCCAGCCTTCGTAGCCTTTCACAACACATTCGCCGTCAACACCATCGAGTTTCATGTAGAGTGCGGTAGCCATTAGTTGATCTCCTTTTGGTACCTGGTTTTAGCAATGATTTGCTTTTTAAAAATAAAGACCAGTAATATCCGGTCCCTACTGAGATGGGGAGTATGCCTCCCCGTTGCAAGGCCCACACACAAAGATTTTTAAAAAATTGTGATGGAACCGAACGGGCCGCTGCGAAACAGCGGCCCGAACCCTTGAAAATCAGCCGCCCGGCAGACGGGAAACGAGGCTCATGCCGATGTCCATGCCTTCCATCTGGAAGTGCGGACGCAGGAAGAATTTGCCCATGTAGTAGCCGGGGTTCTCCTCGTCGGGGACGATCTGAATCTCGGCACCGGCCAGCGGGCGCTTGGCCTTGGCGGTTTCCGAGGAGTTCTTTGGATCGGCGTCGATATACTGGGCGATCCAGTTCTTGAGGTCGCGCTGAAGCACGTCCTGCTCCTTGGTCGAGCCGATCTGATCGCGCACCATGCACTTGAGGTAGTGCGAGAAGCGCGACACCGCGAAGATATAGGGCAGCCGCGAGCTGAGGTTGTCGGCCGCGGTGGCGTCCGGATCAACGAAGCTTTTGGGCTTATAGAGCGACTGAGCCCCGATGAAGGCCGCCTTGTCGGTATTTTTGCGGTGCACGAGGCTGATGATGCCAGCCTTCGACAGTTCGCCTTCACGACGGTCGGAAATGGCGATCTCGGTCGGGCATTTCTGATCAATCGAGCCATCACCGGTATCAAAGGTGTGGGTCGGCAGGTTCATCACCTCGCCGCCGGACTGCACACCACGGATACGCACCGTCCAGCCATATTCCTTGTGGGCACGCGCGATGTTGGCGGCCATCGGGTAGGCGGCGTTCATCCAGGCGAACTTCTTGCCCTCGTGGCCATCGGTCTCTTCTTCAAAGTTGAAGGCTTCGATGGGCAGCGAATTTTGCCCATAAGGCTCGCGAGCCATGACGCGCGGGGCGGTCAGGGCCACATAGCGGGAGTTTTCGCTCTCGCGCAGCGATTTCCAGGCGGCGTAATCAGGGGTTTCGAAGATCGAGCCAAGGTCTGCCGGGTTGTTCAGCTCGTTCCAGCTTTCCATGTTCAGCAGGCCGGGGTTGGCCGCCGAGATGAAGGGCGCGTGCGCGGCGGCGGCAATTTTGCCGAGGTCGCGCAGCAGGCGCACATCGGCCGGGCTGTGATCGAAGTAGAAATCACCGATCAGCGCACCGTAAGGCTGGCCGCCGAGCTGGCCGAATTCATGCTCGTAGATCTGCTTGAACAGCGGAGACTGGTCCCACTTGGCGCCGGGGTAGGAGCGAAGCTCGCGCTCCAGCTCTTTTTTGGAGACGTTGAGCACCTTGATCTTCATCGTGGCGTCAGGCTCGGAGTTCATCACCATGTAGTGCAGGCCGCGCCACGCGCTTTCGACCTTTTGATACTCGTCGTGGTGGATGATCTCGTTGACCTGTGCGGTGAGCTGCTCATCGAGCTTGGCGATCATCTCGTCGACGGTATCGAGCACGTCTTCCTTGATGACCGACTGGTCGGCGAGCGCCTCTTTCACGAGGGTCTGAACCGCGTTTTCCACCTCGGTGGCGGCGGTGTCGGAGCGGGGTTTGAAGGTTTGCTTCAGCGCGGCGGAGAAGTCATCCAGTTCGGATACTGCACCACCGGCTTCGGCTTCCTGTTGGGCTTCGGTTGCCATGTGTCTGGTCCCTGTCTGTTGTCTGGTCGAGGCTTGGAGTTTGGAAAATGCGAGGGCTGGTTGGATCAGCCTTCGCCACCCTCACCCGCATCGCCGTCGTCGGCGGCACCTTCGGCACGTTTCTCTTTGAGCGCTTCCATCAGCTTCGGATCGTCGAGCAGCTTCTTGATCTGGTCCTGCGCGGCGGATTTACCGTTCATGTAGCGCTGGAGGTTGGCCAGTTCGTCACGCGCGTCGAGCAGCTTCTTGAGCGCGGGCACCTGCTTGGCGATCTCGCCTGGATCAAGGTCATCCATCTTGGAGAAATCGAGCTTCACGCCGAGCTTCTCACCTTCGGAATCGCCGAGCTTGTTGTCAACGTTGAACGAAACGCCGGGCTGCACGGCGTCCATGTAGTCATCAAAGTTTTCGGTATCGACCTGGGTGAACTTGCGCTCGGCCATCGGGTCTTTCTCGACATCCGAGGCGTTGCCCGAAAGATCGGCCATCACACCCATCACGAAGGGCAGCTCTACGTTCTTTTCGGCATCATACGGGTCTTCGTACGAAATGTGGACGCGGGGTGAGCGGTTGCGTTTGATGAAGCGTGTCGCTGAATCGGCCATCTGGAAATCTCCCTAATAATTATGCAATTGAAGCCACGCAGGCTTCGATTTGTCAAATGTTTTGCCCGGTTGGGCGGCGCGTGACTGACCCAGGGTCAGCCTTGTTTGTTCATGTGTTGGAACAGGTCACTCAGGATCGACGAAAAGTCTCGGTTGAGATAGGTTTTCGCCTTGAACAGCAGAACCGGGACCGGGCTGGATGGCTCGGTTTGCCGGAAGAAGCTTTCAACCGCCGAAATGAGGGCCGCCGCCTGGTCGCGGTTCTGGCACTCGACCGGCTCGGCGGGGCCGGTATCAATGGGCGCCACGGTGGAGGGCAGCTCGTAAGCGGCGAGTTGGCGCAGGCGGTCGACGTTCATGAAAAAGCCGTCTTCCGAGCCAAAATCAACCAGCGCATTCGAGGACATGGAGGGCAGGAGCGCATCCAGCGCCTCGGTCAGCGGCTTGCCGATCAGGTCTTGGGCCTGACGAATCAGCAAGAGGGCGGGGGCAGAGGGCTCGATCGCCGCAAAATAGCCCTCGACCGCCTCCAGCGCCGCCTTGGCGGTGGCGTGATTGGGGATCGTGCCAACGGCCACCGGCGGGCCGGAGGCGACCATGCCGCCGCCGGTGGGCGCAACCATGGGCTGGCCATCTTCGCCGATGCCGATCTCGCCGTCTTCGCCAGCCTCGCCCGCATCGCCGCCAACCAGATCGGGGCGGGCCTCCTTGAAGAAGGCGATCATGCGATCAAGGGTTTCTTCAAGCTGTGAAAGCTGGGGCGCAAAGGCAGAGCTATCGGCGGTTTTGCACATATTGCCCATCCGCGAGCAGGCTTCGCGGGACAGCACCAGCGCGCCGTAGGCCTTATCTACGGCTTCGGCGTTATCGGCGCTTTTCACCGCCGTCAGGATCGAGCCGCTATCGGGCGGATTTTCATTGGGGCGGGCCTCCTTGGCACCGCTCGACACCTGAAAATCACGGAAGGAGATACGTCCGGCGCGGCGATCCTCGAACAGGTCAGCATGTTCGAGCGGCATACAGACCTGGCCCAATTCATTGAGCAATTCTATGGCATTGCGCCGCTCGGAGGTATCGCCCTCGTCGATCTTGGGGTTCACATCATGCCAGTAGGTCTCGATCAGGCTGGCCATGGCGTTGGTGCATTCGGAAAAACCTACAACGCGGCCCGCGAGGGCCTGAAACTGCGCCTCAAGCACCAGCAGCCGCAGATCGCGGGTGCGCTCCAGCAGCTTGGCGATTTCGGCGCTTTCTTTCTTGATGTCGATGTTCTTGCGGTCAAACACCTCACCGGTTTCCTGGTTGACGATGAACCGCATCGGCACCCGATCAAGGGCTTCGAAATAGTAGTCGATATAGCCGTCGTCGTCCTCCAGCAGCAGGTCCGGGCCGCAGGGGCTTTCATCGGAGATCGGCTCAAGGAGATTCTCGTAACGCATTGGCAATCCGAATAAAGAGAGTGTGTCGCACAAAAGAAATGCCGCCCCGAGGCCGGGACGGCAAGTGTTTTGTTATCCGAAGGGGAGCGAAGCTCCGGTCACTGGAGGTCGATACGCAGCTCGACTCGGCGGTTTTCCGGGTCGAGCGGATCAGCCGTTCGTGGCGCGCTTTCGCCAAAACCCATGGCTGAAAGGCGCTCTTCAGAGACACCCAGACCAATGAGATAAGACTTTACCGAAGCGGCGCGATCATCCGAGAGGTTGCCGTTGTAGTTTTCGGTGCCACGGGCATCGGTGTGACCTTCAATCATGAAGCGGGCCTTCTGGAGGCGCTCATCTTCAAACGCCTGGGCCACAACGGCCAGTGATTGCTTGGCTTCGGGCGTCAGCTCGGCGCTGTCGAGCTCGAAGTTGATCATCATGTCCATGCCAGCGGGCTTGGGCGGGGCACATTCTTCGGCGGTGCCGATGCAGATGCCGCGATTGAGGCCCAGATCTGCGCTGTCGACGAGGAAATTCGCCACGTCGTCAGCCGAATAGGGGGTTTGCGACTGGGCAGACGCCGCCAACGCGGAGGCTGCCACAAGTGCGGTAGAGAGGAGCAGGGTGCGCATGAAAATCACCTTCGAGTCAAAATCCTTGACGTTAAGGTAGGCATGGGGCGTTGCCCTGTCAAGGAACGCTCCGTTTTTTAACGGTTTTGTCACACTGGGCGGCGCGCCCTAAGTCATTGATTTTGCGACTGTTCCATCACGTCATCATAGGCTTCGGAGAAATAGGCGAGGAAAACATCGAGCATGCCGTTATCATAGGGGTGGGTTTTTGCATCCCAGCGCTCAACGTAAATTTCCCAGGCGCGCGCGTGTTTGGACGAGAAGCGCCCGGCATCGACCTTCTCTTCCACCGCTTCGGGGGCCATGTCTTCCAGCAGGCGGGCAAGGGCGGGCTGGAGCGCGGCGTGGACTGCATATTGGTGCATCTTGATGTCGTTAAAGCTTTTCTGCACGGTTTCGGCGCCGCGCATATAGCCCTGGCGACCGGTGCCGAACATCACCTCAAGCTGGTCTTCGGCGCCGGGCATGAACTTGAGCGGGTTGTTGGCATCGGCCCCGATCATGGTGCGGGAGCCGGATTTGAGGCTTTGCTTGGTGGCGGCGCGGGCCTTGAGCAGGCCGGCCAACTCACCAACCATGATGCGCATCGCCTTGCCGATTTCATGCGCCACGGCGCCCGGATCGGGGCCTTCAAAGCACTTGGGGTTGATCCCCGCGCCATCGGCGATGGCCGCGAGCAGCCCGGAGGCATCGCCGACGGTGCCCTTGGGGGGCGGCGGCGCTGAGGGCGCGGGCGCGGGCGGGGCCGAGAAGGCCTCGGCGGCGGGTGCGGTGGGTGAAACGGGTGAGGGCTGCGGCGGCGGCGGCACCGGTGGCGCGGCAACCGCAGGCTGTGCAGGCGCTGCGGGGGGCGGCGGCGGCGCGGGTTGAGGGGCACCGAAGGGCGAGCCTTCCTGAGCGGGCGGTTCGGTGGTGGGCAGAGGCGGTGCTGGCTGCGGCTCTGGCGCGCCGAAGGGCGACTCAGAGGCGGGCGGCGTGCTGGGTGCGGGCGGTGCGGCTTGAGGCTCTGGCGCGCCGAAGGGCGACTCAGAGGCGGGCGGCGTGCTGGGCGCGGGCGGTGCGACCTGAGGCTCCGGTGCGCCGAAGGGCGAGTCCGACGCCGCAGCGGGGGGCTGCTGGGGCGCAGGCGCGGGCTGGGCGGCGGGCGCCCCAAAGGGCGAGGCCCCGCCAGCGGGCGGCGGCGGTGTGCCGGTATCCGAGCTGGAAAAACTGGGCAGATCAAGGTGTTGGTCGCCAAAGTCGGTCAGGTTATCGCCGGGGGTGCGATCAACGAAATCGCCCGAAGCGGGGGGCGCGGCGCTGCCGACCGACCAGATATCATCATTGCTTTGCGGTGCTGGCCCGGGCGCGGCGGGGGGCGGCGCGCCAAAGGCGGGGGCGCTTGCAGGCATTGCCGGGCTGACGGGCGGCGCGGCGGCGGCGGTGGCCTGATCAACATTGGCGACGACGAGATAGTGACCGATCTGGAGCTTGTCCCCGTGCTGAAGCTGGTAGGGGCTTTTCACCCGCATGGTGCCGCCGTTGACGAAAGTGCCGTTAGTTGACACGTCATAAAGCCAGTAGCCGCCGTTCTCGTAGCGCACCTCGGCGTGGCAGGATGACACGAAGCGGTTCGGGTCGGGCAGGGTCCAGTCCATGGCCGGGTCGCGGCCGAGTTCAAAGCCGCTCTGGTTGGCCGAATACTCGATCGGGCCGCCATCGGGCAGGTGGTTGAAATTGTCGATGCGCAGCGTGAGGGTCATGGTCTCGGGGCCGTTCCGGTCGGGCCTGCGCGCGGGGTGCCGCAGCGGCAGGGGTGAATTCCTGTACTCCACAGTTAGGGCGAAGGGGCGTGACGATGCAACCCTGTGGCGGGGTTTGGGCGGGTATTTCATGCAAGCCTGCGCCCCCGTGCCGTGTGGGGTGAGCGGGTTTATGCCGCGGCGAAGTCTTGTGCCTTTTCAGCCCTCTAGGCCGCGTGGGTCTGGCCATGCGTGACGCAGCGTGCCCCACGAGGGAGTAAGATGGGGCGGCGGCGGGCCATGCGCGTGAAGGCACGGCGCCACCACCCCAGGCCGCTTCGGCCCCTCTCCAGCCTGGGCACAGATGCGGCATATCTCCCTCGATCCCTGCCCGAAGCCCTTTTTCGTGCGGAGGCGTGGGCCGCCGTCTCGCGGGCCTGGTGCAGATCAAACCAGTTCTTTTGTGGCGCGCCGCCTGCGATAATCGTGCACGCGGGGCAGGGCGGATCAGCCCTCTTCGGTGAGCATGAGCGCCATGCGGACAAACCGCTGGAGGTGCTCGTCACGGTGTTCGTAATCAATCCGGGCGAGGGCCGACAAGATTCCGGCGTTTACCGCGCGCGCCGTCAGGAACGGCGGCGGTGGCACTGGCGGCAGATCGGGGCCAACCATCGACCCCGAAGACCAGCCCGCCCCGAGGGCCACCCAGACGCCGGGTGTTTTGCTGTCGGTCAGCATGGCGGCGTCGAGCGCGCGGTAGCGGCTGTCTTCCTCGGGCTTGCCAACCCATGCGGCGGCAAGCTCCAGCATCTTGCGGTCAATATCTTCGAGCGTATCGTCGATCTTCTTGAGGCATTCATGCCCCCACCACACCGAGAACCGCCGGGGCAGCACATAGGCGCAATAGGTGATGGCCTCTTCGGGCGTGGGGCTTTTGGCCAGTTGGGTGATGAACTCGATAGACGAATGCTCACCGGGCCGTGCCGTCACGTCCTCCTCGATCTCAGGGATCGCTTCATACAACTCATGCGCGACCTCAAAGCGCAAATTCTTGCGCTTGGTGTCCACATTGACAGTTTCTTTTACGTCCCCCACGAGGCCGAATCCTTCTTGTTCGGTTCCTAGTTGATCTTAACGACCGCACCCTTGACCGTCATCATGCCGCCCGCCTTGTGCTCGGCGATGCCGCCACCGCTTGTTTTCATCTCGGCGCTGGCCTTGGCCTCGATTTTCATCGCCTTGAGGGTGATCGAGGTGCCATCCATCACAATCGAGGAGCCGCCCACCTTGAGGGTGAGCTTGGTCTTCGATTCGATCTCGATGTCTTCCATCGCGGTCAGCTTGTCTGACTTGGTGATCATGGTTTCGCGGGCCATGTCGACCGTCAGTTTTTCGTTGCCGCCGATCTTGGTGGTCCGGTTGCCGTTGACGGTGCGGCTTTCGGTGCCCTTGATCAGGTACTCGTTCTTGCCGTCGATCGTGTGGTTTTCGTCGTTTTTCACATGGCGGGTTTCATCGTTGCCGATGATGGTCGAACGGTCGTTGTCCACCTCGCGGCGCTCATCGTTGAGCACCTTGGTTTCCATATCATATTGCGCGTGCTGGCGGAACAGCTCGTCGCCCTTGGTATCGTTGAACACCAGTTCGTTATAGCCGCCGCCGCCGGTGGTGGAGTTGGACTTGATGCCATTCCAGTTCTTGTCACCCGGTTGCTCGTATGGTGGCATGTTTTCATCGTTGTAAACACAGCCGGTCACGACCGGGAGGTTCGGGTCACCATTGATAAACTCAACCACGACCTCCATGCCGATCCGTGGAATGAAGAGCGTGCCCCATCCGGCCCCGGCCCATGGCTGCATCACCCGGATGCGCATGGAGGAGTTTTCGTCCTTTTTACCCAAACGGTCCCAGTAGAACTGGCACACGATGCGCCCGAACTCATCAACGTCGATTTCTTCGCCGCCAGCCCCGGTGACAAGCGCGGTTTGCGGGCCGGTCATGCGCTTTTCGGGGGTTTTGCGCTCGGGCGCGTAGGGCACATTGCCCGGCGCGAACTCATAATTGCCCACGTACACATGCTCGCTGCCCGCAGCGCTGCCGGAGCGGTACCCTCCGGTATAAAAACTGTGCATGGCGCGGGTGCAGATAAATTCCTGCCCGACCAGCGCATAGTTTTCGTGCTCGCCGCCCAGGATAACGCGCATTCCCGAGCGCAGGCTCAGGGTGTCGCCGGTGGCGATGTGGTGCTTGTCGCGGGCGCGATACTGTTCGGTGCGCAGGCGGGCGTAATCCTTGCCTTCGCGCGTGTCGAGATAAACGCCGGGATACTCGTAACTTTCGATCATGCCGTTCTCATGCGCGGCATCGCCGTTCTGGTGGGCTTCCATGCTCGCTGAGGGCGTTTTGAAGTTATAGTCCGTCAGCGTGACCTTGCCGGTGGTGAGGCGGCGGTGGGGGGTCCATTCCCAGAAGTGTTCTTCGAACTGCACATGCTGGCCCTCGGCGCCGACATAGCGCCGCGTACCCACCGAGGAAAAGCCATCGGCGGTGTCGGAGATCACGAGCCGGTGCACCCCCATGTCGTGCTCGAAGTGATAGTTGATCCCGTAGCGCTCCATCAGCCGTGTGAGGAAGGTAAAGTCGCTCTCGGCAAACTGGACGATGTATTCCTGCCGCGGGTAATTGCCTGACAGCCTGTTGACCAGACCACCGGCGCTGTCGCTGTTGAAGTCCTGAAAAACCTCCTGGATGATCTGTTCGATCGATTTTTCCTGGAAGATCTTGTTGTTGAACTTCTTCGACATCAGCCAGAACCATGGCCGCAGCGTGAAACGATAGGCATTGCCGGTATCGCCGTCGCCGGACCAGGAGCATTCGGTCACGATGCCGTCGAAGAACTCGGGTTCGCCCTTGAGGGTTTCCAGCTCCACGGTCATGTGGCTGCCGAGCAGATTGTCGAGATCAAGGTTGGGTTCCATGGCGGCGGCTTCGACGTGGTATTCGAAGCACTCGTTTACGCCATCCATTCCGTCGAAGCGGAGCAGGCCGAGGGTGTTGAAAGCAAACGGAGAGTGGAGTTTGCCCATGCGCCCTGACTGTTCGATGATGTCCTGAGGCATATCTAGAACGTCTCACTTTTGTAATTATGCGCGCCGCCCGACGGCAAAATAATATGTCGGGGGCAATCGGGGTATCTGAAAAATAACGTAGGCATAATGTAGGCATCGGGTGAAGCGCGCGCAAGGGTCAGGTTGAAATCCTTTTCGCAGGGGCGCCTCCAGGATCCGGTGCGAGCAGGCTTGGTGAGCGAAGCATTGCAGGGGTTTGGCCATGTGGCGCAGGCGCCGGGGAGGGTGGAGAAACGGGCGGTGCAAACGCTTCTGAAGGGCGGCTTTGCGGCGGCGCGGTTTGTTGCGGGGGGGCAACAAAATACGGCTTTTGCGCTGGCAAATCGTAACAACAGCAGTGCTGTGGGTAATTCACCGTTGTCGAATTTCGTAAGGGCAAGTAGGGTCACGCCAAATGCGCGGAGTCTTGCCGACGGGTGAGGTGTATTTAGCGCAGGCATTTTGAAGGCGAGAGGACTTATTCCATGCGCGCAGATTTCATTGCGAAAAACGCTATCTCCGAAACCGCAATTACGGCGGGGCAGGGGCACAACGGCCACAGGGGCGAGGCGATGCTTCGCAGGCGGTGCCGGGCGCGCATTCTCTCAACAACAGCCATAGCAGCGGTTCTGGCGCTTGGCCTTGCCGCGCAAGACGCTTCGGCGCAGGCGACGCTGTATTGGGACGGATCTGTTGACGTTATCGGCTCATCCGACGCGGACGGCGGCGGCGGTATTTGGAACAACGATCCGGGCAACGAGAACTGGGACACCACCGCGACTTCCGTACCCGGCCCGCCCAATGCCACGGCATTCACAGACGGCGACAACGCGGTTTTTGGTGCGACCGGCGGCACGGTGACAGTGGATGGCGGCGGCGTGACCGTTGGTAATGTTCAGGTTGATGTCGACGGCTACACCATCACCGGCGATGCGCTCACCATGGCCGCAGATCAGAGCATCACCGTGACCAACGCGGGCGAGACGCTGGTGGTGGATTCGAACGTGGATGCCACCGGCTTTACACTTACCTATGCGGGCGCGGGCAACGTGACGCAGAATGGCGATACAACGGCCACCAGCGTGGCGCTAACCGACACCGTGAGCGTGACCAACGGCGGCGCCATGGCGGCGGCTGTTGATGTGGCCGCAGGCACCAGCCTGACCAACGACGGCGGGATCACGGGCGACGTTGATGTCAGCGGCACCTTCACCAATTCCTCGACCGGGTTGGTTGATGGAGCTGTTGGTGTTCAATCGGGCGGCACCGCCAATATCGAGGGCACGACAACGAACACCGCCGGGATCACCGGCAATGTCACCAATGCCGGCACGGTGGATTTCACCGGGGCGACCGATATTGGCGGCAATCTTGAGCAAAACGGCGGCACCGCGATTGCTGTGGACAACGATGTAACGCTCGGCGGATCGCTTGTTGTGGACTCGGGGGTCGTCAACGTGGCGACTGGGGCGACGCTGACCTCGACCACCCAGGCGACAACCCAATCGGCGGGCACGATCGACGTGGCTTCGGGGGCGACGCTCGATGTGACCGGCACCAATGTTTATGTGTTCGAGGGTACGCTCGGCAATGCGGGCACAATCACCGGCGACACGGTGATTGGCGGTGGCGGCGGAGCGACTTTCACCTCGTCCGGGCTTCTGGATGGCACAGTGAGCCTTGGGTCCGGTTCCACCGCAAACCTTGAGGGGGTGTCTGGGGATACCGCCGGGATCACCGGCGATCTCAACCTCACGGGCGGCGCCGTGACCATGACCGGCGCGCTCGACGTGGGCGGCGCAACCAACGTTCAAACCAGCAACCTGAACGTGACCGAGGACTTTTCGACCGCGACCATGGTCATCGGCGACACGGTTAACACACCCTCAGTTACCGTTTCCGGCAGCACAACCCTGACGGCGACTGACGCGGGCGCAGGCGCGATCACCATCAACAGCGGCACGCTGGACAACAGCGCCGGTGGCACCGTGGCGGGGAACATCACGCTGAATGGCACAGGCAACGCCAGTGTTCTGACGTCGAACGGGTTCATTGACGGCGACGTGACGGGCGACGGAACCCTGACTCTCAGCGGCACCGGCGCGACCGGCGGCGTGAGCGGCGATCTCACCGTAACCGGCGGCACCTTTGCCATGGGCGGCGATCTGGAAGTGGGCGGCAACGTTGACACGACCGCGATCACGCTTGATCTGGTGGGCGGGCTTACGTCCACCACGGGTGACGTTACGGTTGGCGATCTGTCGATGACCGATGTGAACCTTGGTGTGGCCGACGCCGCCTCGATCACCGCAAGCGCCGGCTCGGTTTCGCTGGGCGGCGTGATCACCACGGCGGCGTTAGACACGCTGACCATCACCGCGGCGGACATCACCCTTGCCACCGGTTTTGACAACACCACCTCGAACCTTGGTACGCTGACCTTTGTGACCGGCTCGATCACCACCGAGATCGACTACACCATCAACGCTGATTTCGATTACGACCTTACGGCGGATGGCGCGACTGTCGACATTTTGGGTGGTGTGAATGCCAATGGCAACGATATCAGCGTGGTGAATGGCGGCACACTTCAGGCGGCTGGCACCTTGACCAATGTGGGCACGCTTTCGGCGGCGGATACCTCTGTTCTGGACGTGGATACGACCAACTTGACGGCAGATGCGATGACGCTGTCGGGCGATGCCACCGGCACTTTCGGCAATGGCATACTCAGCAACAGCGTGACCGTGGCCAATGCGCTGACAGTGAGCGACAACGCTGATCTTAACGTGACCGTCGGCACCGGCTTTTCAGCTGGTTCGATGGATCTGAGCGGCACCGGCACCGTTACAGTGGGCGGGATTCTGCAAGGCACCGGCAACACCATCGACAACGACATGACAATCAATATCGGTATCGCCGCGATCGTGGCTGATGCGGGGGATATCAATAACGACACTGTCGATGACGCGAATTCGGGCATCATCAATTTCAACGGCAATAACGGCATCCTTACTGCTGGCACTTCGGGCACCGGCAACCTGACGAATGACAATCAGGGCGAGATCAACGTGACCGCAGCTGGCACGAATGCCAGCATTCTCTCTGGCGAGGCGATCACCAACACCGGCGATGCGGTCATCAATATTGACGCGAGCGGCACCGATATCTCCGCAGGCACGGATTTCACCAACTCCGGCAACGCCATCGTCAACGTCAACATTGGGGCGACAGACCTGACGGCGGGCGCTGGCGCGATCACCAACACCGGCAATGCCGCGATCAACGTGGCCGTCGGCGCAACGCTGAACCTCGACAGTTCCACCGACAATATCATCATCTCCGGCGGCACCATCGACAACGACGGCACGCTGAATGCAGCGGGCGAGACGATCACCATTTCGGGCACCGGCACGCTGGACAACTCCTCGATCTTGTTGGGCGGCGTGACGGCGACGACGATCGCCAACGATAGCGGCACCCTGACCAACACCGGAATCCTCACCGCGAATGTGACGAACTCCGGCACCGCCAACCTTGAAGGCACGATCACCGGCAGCCTGACAAACTCTGGCAGCGGGGCGATCACTCTCACCGGCAACCTGGGTGCGGCCAGCTATACCCACGGCGGCACTTCCACGACCGACTTTGGCACGAACGCGGCCACGCTGACCACCATTGGCGACGTGGTGGCCAACGCTGATCTGACCGTTGAAGCGGGCGGCGGGATCAATGCGGGGGGCATTTTCAACGTCAACGCGGGAACCACCACCAACCAGGGCACCGTGAACGTGCTGATCGGTGATCTGAACGTGGCCGATGGCGCGACCTTCGATGCTGATGGCGGTGCCACCACCGTGGCAGGGCTGGACGTGGAGGACACCGGGATTGTCACCAACTCCGGCGTTTTCCAGGCGACCGGCAATGTTGAGAACGACGGTGCGATCACCTCGACGGCAGGCAGCTTTACCGTGACAGGCAATGTGACCGGCGCGGGCGTAAACGGCGGGCAGACCGGAGAGATCACCAACGCCGGCTCCAGCTTGATGACCGTCACCGGCACGCTGGATAACAACGAGGGCGCGGTTGAGAACGCCAGCAGCGCCGACATGAACCTGAGCGGTGGCTTTGACGACCAGGAAGCCAGCGGCACGCTCACCCTCACGGGCACCGGCAACATCAACATCACCACCGCGACCGGCAACGCGGGCGACATCGAGATCGACGCTGCTGCTGCGGGCGATATTATCATCACGGGCGCCATCACCAATAACTCCGGCACCATCGTCAACAACGGCGGTCTAGGCGCTGACATCACGGCGGGCGACGCGACAGGCAACTCGGGCACCATCGAGAACGCCGGGGCAGGGGATTTGACCATTGCCCTGGCAAATGCCAACTCCGGCTCGCTCACCAACTCGGGCACCGGCACCTTTAATGCCACCTTGGCCACCGACAATACTGGAACCATTGAGAACACCGGCGCGGGCGACATGATTTTCACCGGTGCGATTGATCAGGGTGACGGCGGGATCATCGACCAGTCTGGCGCGGGCACGCTGACGACGACGGGCATCACCAACAATGGTGACTTCTCGGCTGTGACGGTTTCGGATGGCACGTTGTCGACCGGCACCTTCCTCAACGTCGACGCCACGGCGACCGTTAACGTAACCGGCGGCATCCTCGATGTCACCGGCGGCACGTTTGACAACATCGGAGGCACTGTCACCATCGACGCGGGCGGCGAAGTGCAGGCCGCAACGGCGTTCAACAACGACGACCAGCTTGTGATGACTGGCGGCCAGCTTGATACCACCGTTCTTACCAATATTGGCAATGTGGACGCGGCGGGCGACATCACAGGCATCGTCAACAGCACAGCCGGCACCTTTGATGTGACCGGAAACCTCACCGTAGGCGGCGCTTTCACCGCCTCGGGTCTCACCGATCTGGACGTGGCGGGCGGGGCGGCCCTCACCGTGACCGGAAACTTCACCTTCACCTCCCTCACGAATGGCACCGCAGGGACCGGCAGCGCGATCAGCGGTGACAGCGTGATCTTCGGCGGCGCAACCTTCACCACCGATGGCGACATCACCGAAACCGGCGGTGACGGGATCGTGGCGGTTGCCAGCGGCGGGCTTGTGACCACTGCGAATGCTGTGATCAACAACAGCGTCACCGTTGCAATCGGGGCTACCCTCACCAACGGCGGCCAAGTGGATGGCAGCGTGATCCTGACCGGCCTGACCAGCGTGCTGACCTCGACCAACGATATCACCGGCGATGTGACCAATGACGGCACCGCGACCCTTTCGGGCACGGTGGGCGGCACTGTCACCAACCAGGGCACCGGCAACGTGCAGCTTGGTGGCGCGCTCGACGTGGCCGGAGATTTCATCAACACCGGTGCCGCGACGATCGGCACGGTTCCCGGCACCTCGGCGCTGGACGGCAACACGCTAACGCTTTCGGGCGCGGGCGCGACCTTCCAACAGGCCTCCAGCGTGGATCTGGTGCTGGCGGCGGGCGACACGATCACCGGCGCAGCGGCTGATTTTGACAACGACAGTGTGACCACGAACGGCGGAACCATCTCGGTGGCGACGCTCACCAATGACGGCACCTTTACCAACACCGGCACCACCACGCTGAGCGGCGCGGCGACCAACAACACCGGCGCAACGCTGGAAACCAGCGGCACCTTCACCAGCGTTGGGCTGACCAACGATGCGGTGGTGAACATCACCGGCGGCACGGCATCGCTGGGGGATGTGACCAACACCGCACCGGGCGTGATTACCGTGAGCAACGCGGCCACCGTGACCGGCGGCAACATGAACGACAACAACGGCGAGTTTTATCACGATGGATCGGGCGATGTGACCTTCTCGGGCACCCTGAACGACAACACCGGTATCATTGTCGTGACCAGCACCGGCAACCTGATGGCCGGGAATGTTGACAACAACGCAGCCATAATCGGCCTGATTACGGGTTCCACAGGCAACATTACCTTGGGTGATGTAACCAACCAGGCTGGATCTGGCCTGGTTGGCGGGTCCGGGTCCGGCACCTTCAGCGCGAATTCGATCACTGGTAACGCAGGGACAATCATCGCAGACACTGACACGTCGATTGATGTGACGGGCGATATCGAAAACACCGGTGGTTCACTTGAGGTGAGCACCTCGGGCACCGTGAGCGCAGCCAATGTTATCAACAATGGCGCCGGCTCCGATGTGACCGTTACCACCGGGCTGGTAGATGTGGCTGGCGCGGTCACCAACACCATTGGCAGCATTGATGTGAACGGCGGCGAGCTTCAGGCGACCACGCTGAACAATGCGTCCGGGCAGGTTGTGACCATCGCGGGCGGCCTTGTGGACGCCGATGTAACCAACGAAGGCAGCGTCGTGGCTGCGGGCACGGCCCCGACAGAAGGGATTGAGGGGGACCTCACCAACCAGAACGGCGGCACGCTCACGCTCACCGGCGATCTGGATGTGACCGGCACGTTGACCCAGAGCACCGGGGCAGGGGCGCTGACCCTCGCGAGCAACACGCTTTCGGTGGGCAACGCTGCGATCAACGCCGACACCACAGTGACCGATGGCACCCTTGCGGTGACGTCCAACCTCGACATTGCTTTGGGCGCAACGCTGACGGTGGATGACACCGTCACCACCGACACCGCCAACAACCAGGGCACCCTGGATGTGACCGCCACCGGCGACTTCATGGCAACCGGCGATGTGGCCAGCGACGGCACCATCACCAATGCGGGCACCATCGACATTGACGGTTCGGTCACCGGCACAGGCTCGATCACCAACGACAACCTAATGGACGTTGCCCTGGCGCTCACCAACGGTGACGTGACCAACAGCGGCACGCTGACAGTGGGCACCGATCTGACCACCACCACGACGCTGGACAACACCGGCACCGTGACGGCGGCCAGCGCGAGCGTGGGCACCGATCTGACCAACGGAGTGGGTGCTGCGCTGACCACCACGGGCGATACCTCGGTAGGCGGCACCACCACCAACGACGGCACGGTTACCGCAGGCGGCACCTTCACCGGCACCGGCGACGTGACCAACAGTGCCACCGGCACGATCACCGCCACTGGCGACGTAACGGCGAGCGCCGATCTGACCAACGATAACACCGTGGAAAGCACCTCCGGCGCAGTTGTGGTTGGCAATGATCTTACCAACACCAACACGGTGACGGCAGCGACCGATGTGACGGTGGGCGGCAACGCTACCAACAGCGGCACCGTGACGGCGACGGCGGGCGCGCTTGATGTCACCGGCGATCTGGGTAACACCGGCACCGTCACGGCAGGCACCGATGCTACCGTGGGCGGCACCACCACCAACGATGGCACGGTCACCGCAGGCGGTGACTTCGCTGGCACCGGTGATGTGACCAACAACGTGGGCGCGGCGATCACCGCTGGCGGCAACGTGACAGCGGGTGCTGCCCTCACCAACGATGGCGATGTGACGGCGACCAGCGGCGACGTGGATGTGACGGGCGACCTCACCAACAACAGCATGGTTCTGGCCGATGGCAGCGTGACGGTCGGCGGCAACGCCACCAACAGCGGCACAGTGACGGCGACGACCGGCGCGGTTGATGTCACCGGCGATCTGGGTAACACCGGCACCGTCACGGCAGGCACCGATGCTACCGTGGGCGGCACCACCACCAACGATGGCACGGTCACCGCAGGCGGTGACTTCGCTGGCACCGGTGATGTGACCAACAGCGTGGGCGCGGCGATCACCGCTGGCGGCAGCGTGACAGCGGGTGCTGCCCTCACCAACGATGGCGATGTGACGGCCACCAGCGGCGATGTGGCTGTGACGGGTGACCTCGCCAACACCAGCACGGTTCTGGCCGATGGCAGCGTGACGGTCGGCGGCAACGCCACCAACAGCGGCACCGTGACGGCGACGACCGGCGCGCTAGACGTCACCGGCGACCTTGGCAACTCCGGCACCGTCACGGCAGGCACCGATGCCACCGTGGGCGGCACCACCACCAACGACATCACTGGTGCAATCACGGTGGGCGGTGGCTTTACCGGCACGGGCGCTGTCACCAACGACGGCTCTCTGGTTGTGGCTGGCGATCTGGCGGCGGGTGACACGCTCACCAACACCGGCATCGCAACAGTTGGCGGCAACGCTACCGCGGCGGGCGATGTTGACAACTCGGGCACGCTGACCGTGGCGGGCGATTTGACCCCGGCGGCCAACCTCACCAACTCAAGCGACGTCAACGTGGGCGGCACGCTCACCACGGTGGCGACCACCAACAACTCAGGCGATCTGGACGCGGCTGAGATTGCCAACTCGGGCTCTTTCACCAACACCGGAACGGTGGGGGCGGATGCGCCTGTGAGCACCTTCACCAACACCGCTGATCTGGTAAACGGACCAGGGGCAAACCTGATGGCCACGACGCTGGATACCTCTGGCACCGTCACCAACGACGGCACCATCACGGGCACCACGGTGAATAACACCGGCACCGCCACCAACAGCGGCACCATCACGGGCGGCACGGTGAACAACTCGGGCACCTTCAACGCGGTGGGCGGCGATATCCTGGCCGACTTCGATAACGTGGGCACCTTCAACATGAATGGTGACAGCGGCGTGACCGGCACCTTCACCAACGATGGCACCTTCAACGAGAATGGGGCCAATACCCTGAGCGTGACGGGTGACTTCGTGAACAACGCCGACTTCACGCTCGACAACGGTGGCGGCATCTCCACCACCGCAGAGATCGAAAACAACGCCACCATCAGCGTTGACGGCACCGCCTCCACCATCGGAGGCGATATCGACAACACCGGCGGCACGATCGGCATGTTGGACGGTGCCGCAGATGATGTGCTGACAGTGTCGGGCACCATGAACGGCGGCACCCTGTCGTTTGATGCCGATCTCTCGGGCGCTGGCGCGACTGATCTGCTCAACGTGGGCGCGCTTACAGGGACGGTGACCTTTGACAGCAATATCCTCACCGTTGGCGATGTTGTTGATCTGGTGCTTGTCTCCGGGGACACCAGCGGGGCAACGCTGGCTGGCGATGTGTCGCTCGGGGTTGTCGATGAGTTGACCTACGTGCTGCAAAATGACGGAACGGGGATCAACATCACCACCGACATCGGCTCTGGCTCGGTGGCTGTGGCGGGCAACATCAGCCTTGTGCAATCGCTGATCGGCACCATTGTGAACCGCCCGTCCTCGCCCTTCGTTTCGGGCCTGGCCTATGAGGATGACGACAACTGCGGCACCGGGGGCTGGGCGCGCTTCACGGGCGGTAAAGCCTCGGGTACGGCGCGCACCAACAATGGCACCTCGAACCTTCCCTCGACCGTGGATGCCACCTTCTACGGCCTCACCGGTGGCGTTGACTACGGGTGCTTTGACACCGGCGGTGGCCAGTTTGACATCGCGGGTGGTGCGATCTTTGGGTACAATACCGGCACGACCGAACAGGATGTGTTCCGCACCGATTTTGTAAACGGTACGCCGACTCTGGGTGACTATCGTTCGACCACCAAAGCGGACTTCTCGCAGAGCTATGTTGGGGGATACGTGGCGCTGGCGAAGGACGCTTACTCAGCCGACCTTCAGTTGCGGTTCGAGAATGCCGACTTTGAGTTCGACAACGCAGAGCTTGGTTTGTTTGGTGCGGAAACCTCCAGCGAGTCTGTCTCTGTCTCGGGATCGGTCAGCTACAGCTACCCGCTGACGGATGATCTGACGCTGGTGCCAACGGTTGGCTTTGGGATTACCCGGTCGGAGACCGACTCCATCACCTTCCGCAACACCGGCACCGGCTCTGACCCCGACCCGGCCAACACCCGTGACACCGATGTGCTCACCTTCGACGAGCACACCACCAAGATCGGCTTTATCGGGGCCACATTGGCCAAAACCACCGTGGGTGAAGCGGGTGACAGCGCGATCAACAAGTTCGTGACCGCCACCTACTACGGTGACTTCAGCGACGATCAAACCGCACTCTTCACCGCCGAGAACGGCACCACGCGGGCGATTTCCACGGAGCCGCTGGGGGACTTTGGCGAGCTTTCGGTGGGTCTGAGCTACATCAAGATCCTTGACGGCCAGGTCGGCAAGGCCAAGCAGCTGAACGCTTCGGCACGGATTGACGGGCGGTTCTCGGACAACGTGGACGCTCTTTCGATCACCGCTCAGGTTCGGCTGCAATTCTGATCGGGGCGTGAGCTCAGCGTGACAATCGAGCGGGGTGCCCTTGCGGCACCCCGTTTGTTTCTGGCAAGGTGCCACACGGGGCGATCAAGATTTGCAAGACCCTGTCAGATATTTGTGCCTTTCGGGCGGGGGCTTTCCCTGCCAGTATATTGTGAAACGAAAATTGGAATGTGGTAGCGAACCCTAGATGTCATGGTTTTCAAAAGTCGCATGGAAAGAGGGGCTTTTCCTTCAGCCCCATCACTTCCAACAGAGTGACCGCTATTTCGAGAAGCTTGTTGAGGCGCGCACCCGGCTAGCCTCGCCATACCCCTGGGGCTTTTCGCAGATCGAGATTGACCGCGACGTGGCGCAGCAAACCAAGTTTGGCCTGCGCTCGGCGACCGGTATCTTCCCCGATGGCACCCCGTTTGACATGCCCGGCATCAGCCAGTTGCCGGATCCGGTGGAGATTCCTGAAGGCTCCGAGGGCCTGTCAGTTTGGCTGACGATGCCGATGACGCAGGTGAATGGCCGCGAGGTGGGCACCGATGACGAGGCCTCTCGCGCCGCCCGCTACAGGCTGTCCGCAGAAACCGTGGCCGACAGCACCGCCTCGATGCGGCTGGAGGAGGCCATTGAGGTGGCCCATCCGCGGGTTGAGTTTGATGTGCGCAAGACCGAGAAGCCCGGTTACAACTGCCTGCGGCTCGCCAAGGTGGTTGAGGTGCGCGACAAGAACGTCATCTTTGACGAAAAGTTCGCCCCGCCGGTGTTGACGGTGCAGGCGCACCCGGTTGTTGCGGGCTGGATCGAGCGCGTTGTTGGCTGGGTCGAGACCAAGCTGGAGAGCCTTGCGCGCTATGCCTCCGACCCCTCCTCGGGCGGCGGCTTGCAGGCGACCGATTACTTTATGCTGCTGGTGCTGAACCGTGAGATCGGCCTGCTGCGCCACTACCGGCACAGCCGTTTCATCCACCCCGAAGAACTGTACCAGTTGTTCCTGCGCCTTGCCGGCGAATTGTGGACATTTGACAAGGACCGCCTTGCGCCCGAATATAAGCCCTACGATCAGGACAACCTTGAAGAGGTGTTTGAGCCGATCACCCGCGATATCCAGCGGCTTCTCAGCCGGGATGTGGGGCGCGCGGTGCGGCTGGATCTGCAAGAACTGCACCCCGGCAGCTTTATTGCCAAGGTCACCGACCGCAACCTGTTCCGCGATGCGAGCTTTGTGATCGAGGTGAGCGCCGACAAGCCGCTGACACAGATCCAGCAGCAGTTCCCGGCGCTTTGTAAAGTTGGCCCGAACACCCAGATGAATGCTATCGTGAATAGCGCCCTGCCGGGACTGGAACTGGTGCACCTGCCAACGCCACCACGCCAGATCCGCGCCGTTTCGAGCCACGTTTACTTCAACATCGACAAGAACAATCCGATGTGGCGTGAGTTTTCGACGGCCCCCGCGATCGGGATGCATTTCGCCGGCGATTGGCCCGATCTCAAGCTTGAGCTCTGGGGCATCCAGGAGAACCGCTAATGAGCGATGAAAAGGACTCCGGCAAGACAGTCATCCGCCCGATGCCGGGCGGCGGCTTTGGCCAGAAGCCGCAACAGGGCGGCGGCGGCCAACCGGCCGGGGGTGGCAGCCAGAAAACCGTGATCGGAGGCTCCATGCCCGCCGCTGGCGGCTGGAACACGCCGGGGCAGGGCGCGGCGCAGCAGCCCCCCGGTGGCGGCTGGTCCGCGCCGCCACAACAACCGGCGCAACCGCCGCAGCAGCCCGGCGGAGCAGATCCCTGGGGCGGTGCTGGTGGGGGCGGACAGGCGCCGCAGCAACCGCCAAGCCCCGGCTTTGGCGGTGGCGGTGCGGGAGGCTTTGGCGGCCCGCAAGACCACCAGAACGCTGCCGAGTGGATGGGGGCCAAAACCACGCAGGAAGGCTTCTTCCCCGAGATCAGCCGCGAGCAGCCCATCCAGCGCGCGCCGGTCAAGAAGATCAGCCTTGATGCCGCGCTTGAGGCCAAGACAAGCGGCATGTCCGCGGATGCCAACCCGATTGTTGCGTCCTCGGCCTCGCTGCTCATCCTGTTTGGCCGCTTGCGCAGCCAGGTGGTGGATATGCACGCCGTGCCGCTGATGCAGCACGTCACCGAAGAGATCGAGGCCGCCGAGGCCAAGATGCTGGAAGCGGGCGTGGACCAGACCGATGCGCTGATTGCCAAATACTGCATCTGTGGCACCGCGGACGATATCGTGCAAAACCTGCCCGGCACCGACCGGGGTGTTTGGCTGCAATATTCGATGGTTGCGCGGTTCTTCAACAAGCGGACCTCGGGCGTGGGCTTCTTTCAGGAGGTCGACAAGGCGCTCCAGAACCCGATCCATAAATACCACCTGCTTGAGCTGATGCTGATCTGCTTGCAGCTTGGCTTTGAGGGGCAGTTTCGCGCCATGCAGGGCGGCGATGTGAGCCTCCAGCAATATAAGCGCAACATTTATGAGGCGCTGCGCCGGGTGAAGCCGCGCGGCGACGACGATATCAGCCCGCGCTGGAAGGGCGTGGAAATGGCCGCGCGGCGGTCATTCTCGAAGGTGCCGGTTTGGGCCTATGCGATCCTGGCGATGGCGGTTTTGGCGGGCGCCTACTTTGGGATGCGGTTCTTGCTGCTCAACGAGGGCAATGAGCTGACCACCAACATGCGCTCGCTGCACCCGACCGAGATGATCGAACTGGTGCGCCGCACCAGTGGCCCGGTCGCCCCGCCGCCGCTGCCGCCGGTGATCGAGACCACGCAGCTTGACCGGCTGGAAGAGGCCTTTGCCGGGAATGAGGCTATCGCGGTTTCGGCCAAGGGTGATTTCATTGTGATCGAGCTGAACAACTCGATCCTGTTTGATAGTGGCCGCGCCGAGGTGAAGGATGATTTCATCGCGATTGGCGAGAGCATTGCGCAGGTTCTGGAGCAGGAGCCAGGCCCGATCCGGATGATTGGCCACACCGACAGCGATCAGCTTTCAGGCCGGGGCAAATACAAGAACAATTTCGAGCTGTCGGTCGCCCGCGCCAAGAGCGTGGCCGGGGTGATCACGCCGCTGTTGTCGGTGCCTGAGCGGGTGGAAGTGGATGGGCGCGGCGAAGATGAGCCGTTGGCCTCGAACGACACCTCGGAGGGCAAGGCCCAGAACCGGCGGGTGGAAATTATGATCCAACGTGAAGAGACGCTGGACAAAGAGATTTGACGACCGGCGAGGGACGCCGACAAAACGTGATGCGCCTTATGGGCGAAAGGGTTGAAGAGCTATGAAACGTTGGATCATCGGAACGCTGGTCGTTTTGTCCCTCATCCTGTGGTTTGCGCTGGTGTGGTTTGCCTTCCCGCTGATCGGATTTGGCGAGGCAACCCCGTTTGACGCGGTTTGGGTGCGCATCCTGCTGATTGCCGTTGTCTGGCTGACGGTGGGAACCGTGTACCTTGTGAAGTTCCTGCGCCGCCGCAAGGCCGCGAGGGCGCTGGAAGAGGCGATCACCGAACAGGAGATCACCGGCGACGGCGAGGTTCTGGGCGAAAAGATGGGCGAGGCGATGAGCGTTCTGAAACAGAGCGCCGGGTCAAAATCCTTCCTCTACGATCTGCCGTGGTACATCATCATCGGCCCGCCCGGATCGGGCAAAACCACCGCGCTGCTGAACTCTGGCGTCAAGTTTCCGCTCGCCGAAAAGGGCGAGGGGGCGGTGGCCGGGGTGGGCGGCACGCGCTATTGCGACTGGTGGTTCAGCGAAGAGGCGGTGCTGATCGACACCGCGGGCCGCTACACCACCCAAGACAGTGACGCCGAGGCCGATGGCAAAAGCTGGGCGAGCTTCCTCAAGCTGCTCAAGACCTACCGCGCCAACCAGCCGATCAACGGCGTGATGCTGGCGATCAGCCTGCAAGAGATCATGACGGCCACACCGGCCGAGATCGAGGCCCACGCCGAGATCATCCGCTCCCGCCTGATGGAAATCCACGACGAGCTCAAGGTGGATTTCCCGGTTTATGTGCTGTTCACAAAGGCCGATCTGATCAGCGGCTTCATGGAGTTTTTCGGCTCGTTCAGCCAGTCGCGCCGCCAAAAGGTGTGGGGCGCGACCTTCCAGACCGACAGCAAGAAAGAGCAGACGGTTGAGCGCTTTGACGAGGAATATCACGCGCTGGTCAACCGCCTGAGCGAAGAGGTGACCGACCGTTTGCAGGAAGACCCTGACGCGATCAACCGTATTGCGATCTTTGGCTTTCCCGGCCAGGTGGCGATGCTTCAGGACCGGTTGGGTGATTTCATGCGCGGGGTCTTTGGCCACACGCGCTACAAGGTGGCGGCGAACCTGCGGGGCTTTTACTTTTCGTCCGGCACCCAGGAAGGCACGCCGATTGACCAGGTTCTTGGCTCAATGCAGCGCAACTTTGGTGGCATGGCGCAGGGGCAGATGTCGGGCAAGGCGAAGAGCTTTTTCCTGCATGATCTGCTGAAAAAGGTGATCTTTGCCGAGGCCGGGTGGGTGAGCACCGATAAGCGGGCGGTGCGCCGCGCCGCCATCTGGCGCTATTCGGCGATCTCGGTCATCGTGCTGGCGACGCTGGGGATGCTGGGCCTTTGGGGCCTTTCCTTCATGCAGAACCGCGAGTTGATTGGCACCGCAGAGGCGGCGATTTCCGATTACGAGCTTTCCGCGCAGGAAGAGATCAACACCGGCAAGGTTGAGGACATTGATCTGCTGACAGTGCTGCCGCACCTTGAGATGCTGCGCAACATGCCAATGGGGTATGCCGAGGCGCAGCTTGAAAACGACGCGCCGATCACCGAGAAATTTGGCCTGAGCCAGCGCGGCTCGGTCGAGTCCGCGGCAACGGCGACCTACCGGCAGGCGCTTGAGCGGATGATGCGCTCGCGGATCATCCTGCAGCTTGAGCAGCAGCTCGAAAATTTCATCCGCTCCGGCGAGGTGATGGCGGTTTATCGCACGTTGAAGGTGTATAAGCTGCTTGGCGATCTGGCCCCGCAATCGGATGACGAGTTGATCATCGCCTATTTCCGCGATGACTGGCGGCGCAACACCTACCAGGGCACCAACCCGGCCACCCGCCAGGCGCTGGAGGACCATCTGGTTGCCATGCTGGAGCTGGCAGCGGTGCAGCAACCGTCGTTTGAGCTGAACGGCGCGCTGATTGATCAGTCCGAGCGGTTGCTGGCGCGGATGAACGTGGAAGATCAAGCCTATAGCCTGCTTCTGGCAACGGCGGAATTTACCGATATCGAGCCGTTCACCATTGCCAACCGGGCTGGGCGCGACTCTGATCTGGTGTTTGAAGGGGTCAACGGGGAGGCGCTGGAGGAGTTGGTGATTTCACCGCTCTACACCTATCGCGGCTTCCATGAATTCTTTTTGCCGCAGTTGAGCCAGATCGCCCAGAACCTGCTGGATGACCAGTGGGTGATGGGCGAATACGCCGCCGAGGCGCAGCTCGAAGACCAGATCGCGGGCCTCGGGCCGATCCTGCTGAAGCGCTACGTGAACGACTGGATCGAAGAGTGGGACCGGGTGCTTGGCGCGGTAAAGCTGCGCCCGATGAGCGCCGACAAACCCTCCTATCAATCCCTCGCGGCCGCCGCCGCCTCGCGCAGTTCGCCGATCCTGCTCCTGACCGAAGGCATTGCCGCCGAGACCAGCTTGACGGTGGAATACACCAAGGCCGATGACGAGCCGCCAGCGGGCATTTCGGGCGCGCTGGAAGGCAAGGCCGGAGAAGCGGGCGGCGAATTTTCCAAGCGGGCGGCGCAGATCTTTATCTCGCGTCAGCAAGGCCTCGCCCGCGTTGGCCTTGATGTGGTGTTCCGCAAAAGCCAGCAACGCGCTGGTGGGAGCGGCGGCAGCGGCGGGCCTGCGCCTTTGCCCGGCGCCGAGATTGAAAGCTACTATGCCGATTGGCACGATTTGCTGATTGGCGATCAGCCCAACCGGCGGATTGATCTGCTGCTCGCCACCCTTGGGGACATGCAGCGCACGCTCATCACCGCCGTGGATTTCCCCGAAGTGGCCGACAGGGAAATGCCCGCCAACCTTGGGGCGCTCAAGCAGGCCAGCTCGCGCCTGCCGCGCCCGATGGAGCGGATGATCCAGGAAGCGGTGGATGATTTTGAGGGGGACGCCGCCAACACCTCGGTGGCGCGCCTCAATGAGTTGCTCAACAGCCAGGTGACGCAGGTGTGCCAGGCGGTGATCGACAGCAAATTCCCCTTCGCGCAGAACAGTGCGCGTGAGGTTGGGCTGGTGGACTTTGCCAAGCTCTTCGCGCCACAGGGCGTAATGGACCGGTTCTTCCTCGAAAACCTCAGCCAGTTTGCCGATATCAACGGCACAAGCTGGACGTGGAAGGAAAGCGGGCCGCTGGCGGGCAAGCTTTCAACCTCGACGCTCAAGCAATTTGAGCGGGCCGCCGCGATCCGGGATGCCTTTTTCCCGACGGGGGGCGGCATTCCGGTGGTGGATATGGAGGTGGTGCCGACCTCGCTGCACAAGGCGATTGAAACCGCGCAGCTTCAGGTAAACGGCCAGGTTGTGCTAACGCGCCGCCGGGGCAACTCGCCCGCCGCAATCAGCTGGCCCGGCTCGCTGGCCGGTGGCTCGACCAGCCTTGTGTTTACTCCCGAAATGCGTGGGCGCAAATCTGACATCAGCGAAGCGGGCGGCTGGGGCTTTGTGCGGTTCCTCAATGCCGGGCAGCCCAAGGTTTCGGGAAACCAGATTGAGGTGCGCTACAATATCGGCGGTCGCCATATTGCCTATCGGATGACGCTGGCCACCCAGAAGAACCCCTTCTTCATGAACGAGCTGACGCAGTTCAAGTGTCCGCAGGGGTTGTAGAGCATGAGCCTCGGCCTTTTCGGAAAACTGCCCGCAAAGGGCGATTTCATCACCCGCGCGATTGAGCCCGAGGTGCTGGCGTTCTGGGAGCGCTGGCTCGAAAAATCGGTTGGCGGGGCCAAGCACCATCTCGCCGGGGATTGGGACCGAGTTTATGGCGCCAGCCCGGTGTGGCGTTTCTGGATTGGGCCGGGGGTGTTTGGCTACCCGGTGGCGGGCGCGTTGACCGCCTCGGTCGATAAGGTGGGGCGGCAGTTTCCGCTGACGCTGGTGCTTTCGGGGATGGGCCACAGCCACCCGGTGCCGCCGCTCTCGGACCCGATGGAAGATTGGTATGGCACCCTTGAGCGGGCCTTGCTGGCGGCAAAGTCGGCCCATTTTGACGGCGATGTTGACGGCTTCCTGCAATCTCTTCCCATGCCCAATGCCGCGCCCTGTGCGATGGGCGAGGACAGGCGCAATGCCTTTTTTGCCTATGGGGAGCACGGGCTTGGCCAGATGCTGGCGGATGTTCGCGATCATGATCACCAGTTGGCCTCGTTCGAGCGCAGCTATTGGTGGACTGGTGGCAACGAATATGTTGGCCCCGGCATGATCGCGATGGACGGGATGCCGGATGCGCTGGGCTTCGCCGGGATGCTGCGCGGCTTTGGCCCGCCCGCGCGGGTGCATCAGCCGGTAGAACCGCCGGTTGCCGCTGCCGGGGCGCTTGGCCCTGCCGCTTCCGCTGCCGCCGCGCGGGATGACCGCCCGGCACGGGAAACGACCGTGCCACCGCAGGATCTGATCTCGACAGATGAAGAGGCCGCGGCCGCTGCCGCCTGGGGCGCGGCGCCCGCCGACGAAGCGGGTGAGGCGCTTGCCTGGGCCGCGCCGAGCGATGCGGTGGATGATGCCTATGCCGCCGAGTTGACCGGCGAAGAAGCCGCCAGCCCGTTTGATGACCCCAATGCCGATTGGAGCTTTCCCACAAAGGAGGCCGCCCCCGCGCCGGAACCGGAACCGGAGCCTGAGCCCGAGGTTGAGAAGGTTGAGGAAGCCCCCGAAGACCTGTTTGACGACGGCCCGGAGCCCTATGGCATGAGCGGCGTTGCGGCGGGCGAAGATATTTACGCCGATATCTCTTCGCAGGACGACGAAGACGACGGCAGCGGCATTACTGGCCTTACCGATGAGGACGAGGATAACGCGGCTGACGTGGAAGATGAGCCAGAGGCAACGGCGGTGGACGAGAACGAAGATGACGCGGGTGGCGAAGCGGCAAACCAGGCCGAGGACGCCTCTGCTGAAGAGGCTGACGAGGCCGTAGGAGAGGCCGATGCACCGGCTGAGGCTGAGGAGGCAGAACGGGATGGCGACGGTGAGGCCAAGCCCGAAGACAGCCCCGTCAAGGCGGATGGCGCAGAGGGTGACGAGGCGCAGATTGCGGAACCGGCGGAGGCTGACACACCTGACGACGGGGAGAGTGCGCCCGAAGATGAACCGGTTGCCGAGACCGATGAAGAGGCCGGAAACGAGACCGACGAGAACGAGACTGACATCGAGACCGACAATGAAGCCGCAGAAGAGACCCTGAACGCGCAAGCCGACGACGAGATCGCACAGGAAAACGCTCTTCCCGAGGATGACGAGAGCCCATTTGGCGCTCCAGACAGCAATGCAGCGGGCTTGGGTGGCAAAAGAGGCGGTTTTCGTGGCCTCTTTTCACGCCGTGGGCGGGGGGAGGATTGACCGCACATGGTTAAGCGCCGACACTGCCCCAGCCCAAAAATAACAAGACCCCCAGAAACGGGAACCATTACGGCATGAATGCACGACTTTTCAGGTTTGAAACCGGCGCGATCAGCCATACCGGCTATGCGCGGGACCACAACGAGGACAATTACCACTCGGATCCTGAAGGTGGCATGTGGGTCGTGGCCGATGGCATGGGCGGGCACCATGGGGGGGATTATGCCTCGGGGGCGATCGTTCAGCACCTTTCATCGGTGGGCAAACCCACGTCGGCCCCCGATCTTCAGGCGCGTTTTGTGGAGCGGATCAGCCGCGCCAACGCCGAAATCCAGCAACGCGCGATTGCCCAAGGGGCAACCATTGGCTCTACGGTGGTGTCACTGCTGGTGTTTGAACAGCATTTTGCCTGCGTCTGGTCTGGTGACAGCCGGGTTTACCTGATCCGCGACGGCCAGTTGACCCAGCTTTCGCGCGATCATACCGAAGCCAACGAGTTGCTTGATCGCGGCGCAATCACCCCGGAAGAGGCCGAAAACTGGCCGCGCAAGAATGTCATCACCCGCGCGATCGGGGTGCATCCGGATGTGCATCTTGATCACAAGTACGGCACATTACGGAACCGCGACACCTTCATCCTGTGCTCCGACGGTTTGACAGCCCATGTTGAAGACCATGAAATCCTTGAGATTGCCCGAAAGCACCAGCCGCAAAAAGCCTGCGACCTGCTGCTTGACCTTACCTTGCAACGGGGCGCGACTGACAATACCACGGTTTTGGTCGTGCGGGCCTTCGACAAGACCGAAGTTACGCCGATGACGGCGATCTTCGAATTGCCGCAGGAAGGGATCTGAGCCGGTGGCCAGCGACGACAACCAATCCCCGAAGCCTGACAGCCAGAAAACAGTCATCTCCTCGGTCGCGCCGACCGGGGTGGCGATTGGCACGCAGATCATGGGAACCTTCGAGATCACCGAACACATCGCCACCGGCGGTATGGGCGAGGTTTATCGCGGGTTCAACATCCACACCGAAGAGCCGGTTGCGATCAAGATCGTGCTGGCGGCGCTGGCGCATGACGAGAAGATCCTTTCGCTGTTCCAGAAAGAGGCCACGGTGCTGGGCCGCCTGCACCATGATGCCATTGTGCGCTACATGCTCTTCACGGTTGATCCGGGGATTCAGCGCGCCTGTCTGGTGATGGAGTTCGTCGAGGGCCGGTCGCTGGCCGATTTCTACGCCGAAGAGGGCAAGATGCCCTGCGAAGACGTGAAAACCATGATGCGCCGCGTGGCGAGTGGTTTGCAAAAGGCGCATGATCTGGGCGTGGTTCACCGTGACCTGAGCCCGGATAATGTGGTCATCCAGGATGGCCTCATCAGCCATACCAAGATCATTGATTTCGGCATCGCCAAATCCGCCAACTTTGGCGGCGGCACCCTGCTGGGCGGGCAATTTGCCGGGAAATACGGCTATGTGTCGCCCGAGCAATTGGGCCGCTTCAAGGGGGTGATCGAGGGCACGTCGGATATCTATTCGCTCGCGCTTGTGGCCGCGGCCGCCTGCCGTGGCGAGCCGGTGGACATGGGCGACAGCCCCGCCGAGGCGGTTGAGCGGCGCATGGATGTGCCCGATCTTTCGGGTGTGCATGACGAGCTGCGCCCGCTGCTGGAGCGGATGCTTCAGCCTGATCCAAAGGATCGGCCGCAGAGCATGCAGGATGTCCTGCACCTGATCGACAACCCCGCGCTTTTGAGCGGCGCTGCTGGCGCGGCTCCAGCCGCAGGTGCGCCGGTTCCGCCGCAAGGCTCGGTGCCACCGCAATATTCGGTTCCGCCGCAAGGGTCGGTTCCACCACAGTATTCGGTTCCGCCGCAAGGCTCGGTGCCGCCGCAGTATTCGGTTCCGCCACAGGGATCGGTGCCACCGCAATATTCGGTCCCGCCAAGCCAGTTTACCACCCCGCCGGGTGGAGGGGAGACGGTGATTTCTACGCCGCCGGGCTTTACCCCAACGCAGCCACCTGCGGTGGATATGGGGGGCGAAAGCCCGTTCCCGGCGCAGCAAACCGGTGTGGGCCGCACGCTGCCGCCGCAAGCCGCTCCCGGCATGACCATGCCACCGCAGCAGGCCGAACCGGCGAAAAAGGGCAAGGGCGGGCTGATCGCGGCGCTGCTTGCGCTCGTCGTCATCGGTGGCGGCGGAGCGGGTGCCTATTTTGGCGGGTTTATTCCCGGCGTCGGCCCCGGCGATGACCCAGTAACGGAACCGGGCGATGGGGTGATTGCCGGAAACGAAACCAGCCCCAGCACCGATCCGGCGAACAACGGCTCCACCGGGGCCGACACCGATGCGCCGGATGGTGACACGATTGATTTTGGCGATACCAGCCGCCCCGTGACGCCAGACACCGACATGCCAGGCACCGACACAGCGGGTAGTGAGACGCCGGACAGTGAGACGCCAGATACCACCCCCGACAGCGATGCGCCCGACACTGATACCGCGAGCACCGACACGCCTGATAATGACACGCCGGACAGCGATACGCCGGACCCGGATACCCGGCTTGCCAGCCTTGACGGGGGCCGTGTGGAGCCGGTGGACGGGACGATCAATCCGGGTGAGGGCACGACGATGGCCTCTG
>NZ_JARGND010000017.1 GCF_029212645.1 Vannielia sp.
GTAATGCGTTCCCATGAACACAAAGCGGATCACCTCACCCGGCACGCCCTCGTCCAGCAAATCCCGCACGGTGAAGAAGTTGCCGAGAGACTTCGACATCTTCTTGCCTTCCACCTGCAACATCTCGTTGTGCATCCAGATATGGGCAAAATCCCCCTCGGGATGGGCACAGCACGATTGGGCAATCTCATTTTCGTGGTGCGGGAACATCAGGTCATTGCCGCCGCCATGAATGTCAAAACTGTCGCCCAAAATCCCATGCGCCATGGCCGAGCACTCGATATGCCAGCCGGGCCGCCCCCGCCCCCAGGGAGACTCCCACCCCGGCAGATCATCGCTCGATGGCTTCCACAACACAAAGTCCAGCGGGTCTTCCTTGTAGGGCGCCACTTCCACCCGCGCCCCGGAAATCATGTCATCCACCGAGCGGCCTGAAAGCGCGCCATAAGCCTCGTAGGAACGCACCCGAAACAGCACATGCCCCTCGGCCGCATAGGCGTGCCCCGAGGCGATCAACCCCTCGATCATCTCCACCATCGCGCCGATCCAATCGGTCGCACGCGGCTCCTTGGTGGGGCGCAGGGTGCCCAGCGCCTCCATATCCTCGTGATACCACTTGATGGTCTCTTCGGTGATCTCCCCAATCGAGCGCCCGCTCGCCGCCGCCCGCGCGTTGATCTTGTCATCCACGTCGGTGAAATTGCGCACATAGGTCACCGCATCCGCTCCATACACATGGCGCAGCAGCCGAAACAGCACGTCAAACACGATCACCGGGCGCGCATTGCCAATGTGAGCGCGGTCATACACCGTCGGCCCGCACACATACATGCTCACCTGCCCCGGCACGACCGGGCGCAACAGCTCTTTCTGTCGGGTCTTGGTATTGTGGAGATGAATGTCCATAGCGGCTCCTCGGGTGTCCCCGCGGGCTTTAGCAACTTCATCAGGTGGTGAAAAGAGAGCGGGCCCGCGTGACGATGTCAGCAGGTAATGCAGCAGATGATGATGATCGCGGCATGGCTCATGCTGCGTCAATAGCACGGCATGCGAGATCGGCCAAGAGGCTTGTGGCATGGCCCGCGCCGTGAAATGCTCGCACGTATGGACAAGTTCAGCCAGTTTCGCGCCCTGCATGTGCCGGGCAAGCCCTTCATCCTCGCCAATGTCTGGGATATTGGCTCCGCGCGCATGCTCGCCGGGCTGGGCGCCGAGGCGCTTGCCACCTCCTCGGCAGCCCATGCCTTTGTGCTGGGCAGCCGCGATATGGGCGCGATCAGCCGCGATCAGGCACTCACCCACGCCGCCGAGATCGTCGCCGCCACCGATCTGCCGGTGCAGGGCGATTTCGAGAACGGCTTTGGTGACGCGCCAGAGGTGGTCGCCGAAACCGTGCGCCTTGCAGGCGAGATCGGCCTTGCGGGGATCTGCATTGAAGATATCCGCTACCCCGATGGCACCGCCTACCCCTTTGATCTCGCGGTCGAGCGGATGCAGGCCGGAGCCGCCGCCGCCCGCGCCCTGCCGCGTGATTTCATGTTCGTCGCCCGCGCCGACGGGGTGATGAACGGGCTATACACCCTCGATGACGCCATTTCCCGCATCATCGCCTTCGATCAGGCCGGGGCCGATGCGCTCTATGTCCCCCGCCCCGGCAGCATGGCCGATCAGGCCCGCGTCTGCGCCGCCACCGCCAAACCGGTGAACGCGCTCGCCGCTGGCCCCTTCACCGCCGCCACCCCCGCCGATTTCGCCGCCGCCAATGTTGCGCGCATCTCGCTCGGCGGGTCGCTGGCCCGCGTCACCCACCGCGCAATCCGGGATGCCGCCACCGCTATGCTGCGCGAGGGTGATTTCACCCCGCTGGGCCATTCCATCTCGGGTGACGAGGTCGAGGCGCTCCTCGCAAAAGGCACCCCAAAGGGCTAACGCCCCTCTCTCAATGCTCCATAAATATCCCCGCCGGAGGCCATATTCCTTGCCTGCCCGGCGCCCCGCGTGCTCAATCCTGCCATGGAGCGCCAAGCCATCAACACCCTCTGCGCCAGCTTCCCCGGTGCCGAAGTCTCCGATCCATGGGGCGGCGGGCATGATGCCTGGAAGGTCGGCGGCAAGATGTTTGCCGCCATCGGTGCCACGGGCGACGGGGTGAGCGTGAAAACCGCCAGCACCGAAACCGCGCACCTCATCATCGAGGCGGGCCACGCCATCAAGGCCCCCTATTTTCACCGCAGCTGGATCAAGCTGCCTTGGGGTCTTGTGGAGGACGCCGAGGTCGAGGAACGTCTGCGCACCTCCTATGCGATCATCCGCGCCAGCCTGACCAAAAAACTGCAAGCCACCCTCGCCCCTTTCCCCTCATAGCCGTTCGCAAAGCGTGAAACTGCCCGCACTGGCGCGCCATTTCCCTTGTCACACACGCCGCCCCGTGGCCAAATAAAGCCTATGACATTTTCACTCCGCGCATTTCGCCCCGTTCATTTCCTGCTGGCCGTGCTGGCCCTCACCCTCATGCCGCTCGCCGCTACGGCGCAAAACTACCCCGATTTCGAAAGCCCCTATATTAATGACTACGCCGGCCTGCTGCCCCCCGAGGTCGAGGCCGAGCTAACCACAGCGCTCACCAATCTGCGCGAGGAGACCGGGGTTGAAGCCACCGTGCTCACCATCTTCTCCACCGCCGATTACGGCCACTATGATGAGATCGAGCCCTTCGCCACCGGCCTCTTCAACCAGTGGGGCATTGGCGACGCCGAAAGCAACAACGGCATCCTCATCCTCGTCGCCCGCGCCGACCGCACCATGCGCATCGAACTCGGCGCAGGTTATGGGGCCGCGTATGACAAGCTCGCCGCGCGGGTGATCGACAGCTCCTTCCTCCCGGCCTTCCGCGAGGACCGCTACAGCGATGGCATCCGCACCGGCACGCTTGAAGTGATCACCCGCATCGCCCAGCCCTTCGCCGCAGGCCAGCCCGCCCCCGCCGCCGCCCCCTCATCGGGAAAGGGTGGCGGCTTTATCGGCTGGATCATCGGCGGGGTCGTGGCGCTTTTCGCCGGGCTCCTGATCTTTGGCCGCAAGATCACCAATCGTTTCCGCACCTGCCCGCAATGCGGCGCCAAGGGCACCATCACCACCACCAAGCGCACCATCCAGGCCGCCACCCGCTCCGGCTCCGGCACTGGCGAGCGCACCCAGACCTGCTCGAAATGCGGCTATAACAACGTCGTCCCCTATACGATCAGCCGCATCACCAAATCCTCCTCTTCGTCCTCCGGCGGCTTTTCCGGCGGCAAGTCTTCGGGCGGCGGGGCCTCCGGCAAGTGGTAAGCGGGCAAGTGGTCGCTCTGGCTCACAAAACCGTCACGCCGCGTTACAGCCCATTGCGCCCCTAGACAGAGCCGCGCGATAACCTTCCGAAGAAACGGGGGGGACAGCCCAACAATGCTCGACGGTTACGCACGCGCTCTGATCGACCCACCGCTCAACCGGGCGGGGGCTGCACTGGCCGGGCGTGGCTGGCAGGCCGATCACGTCACCCTGCTCGGCCTCGGCCTTGGCCTCGCTGCCGCCGCCTTGATCTGGGCAGGCTGGCCCGGCCTTGCCCTTGTGCTGCTGCTGGCCTCTCGCCTCGCCGATGGGCTTGACGGGGCCGTTGCCCGCGCCACCCGCAAAACCGACTTTGGCGGCTTTCTCGATATCGTTGCCGACTTCGCCTTCTACGCCGCCATCCCGCTGGCCTTCATCTGGGCGGATACCGCCGCCAATGCCGCCGCCGGAGGCTTCCTGCTGGCCAGCTTTTACATCAACGGCACCACCTTTCTCGGTTACGCCGTGCTGGCCGAACGCGCCCGCATGGAAACCGCCTCGCGCGGGGCCAAAACGCTCTATTTCACCGGCGGGCTGCTGGAGGGCACCGAAACCATCGCCTTCTTCGCGCTGCTCTGCCTCTGGCCTGCGGCTTTTGCGCCGCTCGCTTGGGCCTTCGGGGCGCTTTGCCTCATCACCGCCATGTCACGGGTGCTGCTCGCCCGCCAGACCTTCCCCCACTCCGAGGAGACCTGATGAAACCGCTTCGCACTCTCGCGGCCCTGCTTGCCCTTGCCCTGCCCGCCACCACCCTGCCCGCCATGGCCGAGCCTGATCCCGCCAATTGGCCCGAGGTGCTTGAAGCGGCCCATGGCCAAACCGTCTACTGGCACGCCTGGGGCGGCTCCACCACGACCAACGCCTTTATCGCCTGGGTTGGCGATGAGGTGAGCGAACGCCACGGTGTCACCCTAGAGCACGTCAAACTGGCCGACACCGCCGATGCGGTTTCCCGCGTGCTCACCGAGCAGCAGGCCGGCCAAAGCGAAGGCGGCGCGGTGGATCTTATCTGGATCAACGGCCCCAACTTTGCCGCGATGAAGCGCCAGGGCCTGCTCTTTGGCCCCTTCGCCGAAAGCCTGCCAAGCTGGGCCATGGTCGATACCACCGGCAAGGACGTGCAGCATGATTTCACCGTGCCGGTTGAGGGCTATGAAAGCCCCTGGGCGATGGCGCAGGTGGTGTTCATCCACGACAGCGCCCGCCTGCCCGAGCCGCCGCGCTCCATGCCCGCCCTGCTGGAGTGGTCCCGCGCCAACCCCGGCCGCTTTACCTTTCCCCAGCCGCCCGACTTTCTCGGCACGACCTTCCTCAAACAGGCGCTGGTGGAGCTGACCCCCGATGCCACCGCCCTCAGCCGCCCGGTCGAAGAGGCCGATTACGAGGCCGCCACCGCGCCGCTCTGGGAGTTCCTCGATGCCCTCACCCCCACCCTCTGGCGGCAAGGGCGCGCCTACCCGCAAACCGGGCCGCGCCAGCTTCAGCTTATCGCCGATGGTGAGGTGGATATCGCGATCTCGTTTTCGCCCGGCGAGGCCAGTACGGCAATTGCTAATGACCAGCTTCCGCCCTCGGTACGCACCTATGTGCTCGAGGGAGGCACGCTGGGCAACGCCAGCTTCGTCGCCATTCCCTTCAACAGCTCCGCCAAAGAAGGCGCGATGGTGGTGGCCAATTTCCTGCTCTCGCCCCAAGCGCAATTGCGCGCGCAAGACCCCGATGTGCTGGGCTATGGCACCGTCCTTTCGATGGAGGCACTGAGCGAGGCCGATCGCGCCGCCTTTGCCGCGCTCGATCTTGGCCCGGCCACCCTCTCGCCTGCCGATCTCGGCCCCGCCCTGCCAGAGCCGCATCCTTCGTGGTCAACCCGGCTCACCGCCGATTGGATCACCCGCTACGGCATTGCCGAATGATCGCTGGAGCGGCCCCTATCGCCTCGGCCCCCGCCTGTGCCCTGAGGGCAGAGCGCGGGGGCTTGCCCCCCTTGCCCCGCCGCGCCTGACTGACCCCCGATGCCCCGCCTCGCCCTCCCCGCGCTCACCGTTGCGCTGCTCATCCTGCCGGTGGGCCTTGGGCTGTTCTTTACCCTCGCGCCGGCGCTGGGCTTTTCGCCCACCGAGGCCTCGCCCGGCCTTAGCCTTGCGGCCTTCGGCGACCTGCTGGCATGGCCCGGATTGCCCGAGGCCACCCGCCTGTCGCTCAGCACCGGTTTCGCCGCGACCGCCGGGGCGCTGGCGATCACCGCGCTGATCGCCGCCGGGTGGGAAGGCACCCGCGCCTTCGCGCTGCTCCAGCGGCTGCTTTCGCCGCTGCTCTCGGTGCCTCACGCGGCGGCGGCCTTTGGCCTTGCCTTCCTCCTCGCGCCTTCGGGCTGGCTCGCCCGGCTGCTCTCGCCATGGCTCACCGGCTGGACGCGCCCGCCCGATTGGCTGATCCTGCAAGACAGCGCCGGCCTCGCGCTCACCGCCGGGCTGATCGCCAAGGAAGTGCCCTTCCTGCTGTTGATGCTCATCGCGGCGCGCAGCCAAACCCGCGCCACCTCGCTCGCCCGCGTCGCCACCACGCTTGGCTATCCGCGCACCACCGGCTGGCTGCTCGCCGCCTTTCCGGCGCTCTATGCGCAGATCCGCCTGCCGGTCTATGTGGTGCTGGCCTATTCGGCCTCGGTGGTCGATGTGGCGATGATCCTCGGGCCAAACACCCCGCCAACCCTGGCGGTGCAAATCACCCGCTGGATGTCAGCCCCTGATCTCACCCTGCGCCCGCTCGCCTCTGCCGCGGCCCTTTGGCAATTGGCGCTGGTGCTGGCCAGCCTCGCCGTCTGGCGGCTGGCCGAGGCGCTGGCCGCCCGCATTGGCCGCGCCCGCGCCATGTCGGGCCACCGGGGGCGCGTGGTAGAACGCCCGCTGCGCGCGCTCGGCCTCACCCTCGCCACCGCCACCGCCCTCGCGGTGCTTGCAGGGCTGGCGGCGCTGGCGCTTTGGTCTGTCGCGGGCTTCTGGGCCTTCCCCGAAGCCTGGCCCGATACGCTTTCACTGAAAACATGGATGCGCCACGGCCCGATGATGGCCCCCACCGCGCTCACCACCCTGTTGATCGCCGCCACCGCCGCCCTGACGGCCCTCGCATTGGCGACGGGCTGCCTTGAGGCCGAGGCCCGCCACGGGCTGCGTATCGGCCCCTTCGGGCGGCTGATCCTGTATCTGCCGCTGCTGATCCCGCAAATCGCCTTCTTGCCCGGCCTGCAAATCCTGATGCTCTCGCTGGGGCTTGGCGAAGGGTTAGCGCCGGTGATCGCCGCGCATCTCACCTTCGTGATCCCCTACACCTTCCTCGCGCTCTCAGGGCCCTATCACGCCGTTGAGCCGCGCTTCTTTACCGCTGCCGCTTCGCTTGGCGCCTCGCCCTCGGCACGGCTCTGGCGGCTGCGCCTGCCGCTGTTGCTGACCCCTCTGCTCACCGCCTTCGCGGTTGGCTTTGCGGTGTCGGTCGGGCAATACCTGCCCACTCTGCTGCTTGGCGGTGGCCGGGTGAGCACGCTGACGACCGAGGCCGTGGCCCTCACCTCCGGCGGGGATCGCCGCGCCATCGGGGCCTACGGGCTGGCCCAAACGCTGGCCGCCCTGCTGCCTTTCGCGCTGGCCCTCGCCCTGCCGCGCCTCATATATGGCAACCGAAGGGGGATGCGCGGTGGCTGAACGGCTCACACTCGACAAGCTTGAAGTTTCGGCGGGCGGCGCCTGCCTGCTTGGCCTTTCGGCTGAAATCGCCCCCGGCGAGGTGCTCACCCTCATGGGTCCGTCCGGCGTGGGCAAATCGGCCCTGCTCGGCGCCCTTACCGGCACCCTGCCGCCCGGCCTTACTGCCTCGGGGGTGGCCCGGCTTGGCCCGGTTGAGCTGACCGCTCTGCCACCCGAAGCACGCCGCCTTGGCATCCTGTTTCAGGAAAGCCTGCTGTTTCCGCATCTCTCGGTCGCCGGAAACCTTGCCTTCGCGCTCCCGCCCGGCCCACGCCGCGAGCGCCGCGCCCGGATCGAATCTGCGCTGGAAGAGATCGGCCTGCCCGGCTTTGGCCGCCGTGATCCGGCAACTCTATCGGGTGGTGAACAAGCGCGGGTCGCGCTGATGCGCACCCTGCTCTCCGCCCCCCGCGCCCTGCTGTTGGATGAGCCCTTCTCCCGCCTTGACGGCCCGCGCCGCGAAGCCATCCGCAGCCTCACCTTCGACCACGCCCGAGCCTATGGCCTGCCGGTACTGCTGGTCACCCACGACAGTGACGATGCCCAAGCCGCCGCCGGCCCGGTGGTGCAAGCCGTTCCCGGCAAGATCGCTTATGGGTAGGGTTGTTTTGTGGGGGGCTGCGCCCCACACCAAGCTATCCGTGGGGGGGGGGCACCCCCCACACCGCGTCATTAAAATGGGGGGCCAGCCCCCCAAACCGCGCCACCAATGGGGGGCCAGCCCCCCACACCCCCCGGGATATTTCTGGAGCATTGAGAGGCAAATTGACCGGGGTCAATTTATTTCGGGGTGTGTCGTTGCTCGAGGGGTAAGCCGCTGTCAGCCAGCCGCTTTTTCTTCCAGAGCCAGCCATTCTTCTTCGGCGGCGGCCAGCTTTTCCTGCCGCGCTGAGAGCGCCTCGCTGGCTTTTTGGAACTTGACCGGCTCGCGGGCATAAAGCTCCGGGTCGCTCATCAGCTCTTCGAGCTTGGCGATCTCGGCTTCGAGCCGTTCAATCTCGGCGGGCAATTCCTCCAGCCGGTGTTTCTCGGTAAAGCTGAGGCCCGCTGGCTTGGCCTTTTCGGCCGCCGCCTTCTCGGCCTTGTTTGCCTTCGCCGCTGCGGCCACCACCTCGGGGCGGTGCCAATCGCCGCCGCCCTGTGACAAGAGGTCAGACCAGCCGCCCGCATAGCTCACGGCACGGCCTTCCCCCTCCAGCGCGATGGTTTGTGTTGCCACCCGATCAATGAAATCCCGGTCGTGGCTCACCAGCAGAACCGTGCCGTCATAATCGCCCAGAATTTCCTGCAGCAAGTCCAGCGTTTCGATATCCAGATCATTGGTTGGCTCATCAAGCACCAGCAGGTTGGAGGGCCGCGCCATCAACCGCGCCAGCAACAGCCGCGCCTTTTCGCCGCCCGAAAGGGCGCGCACCGGGGCGCGGGCCTGGGCTTCGTCAAACAGAAATTCCTTGAGGTAGCCAACCACATGCTTGGGCGTGCCGCGCACCATCACTTGATCGGCCTGCCCGGACACCCGCATCTCGGGATCGCCGGTCAGGTTATCCCACAGGGTGGCATCGAGGTCGAGCGCCGAGCGGGTTTGATCGAACACCTCCATCTCAACATTTGCGCCCATCTTCACGCTGCCTTCATCCGGCTCAACCCGGCCGATCAGCATGTTCACCAGCGTCGTTTTACCCGCGCCATTGGGGCCAACAAAAGCCACCCGCTCGCCGCGTGCCAGCTTCAGATCAAATGGGCGCAGGATCAGCTTGTCGCCATAGCGCTTTGAAATGCCACGCGCTTCCAGCACCACCTTGCCGCTCTTCTGGCCCGATTCCAGCGCCATCGCCGCCGCTCCCTGCCGCCGGATCTGGCCGGCCCGCTCAGCGCGCAAATCCTGCAAGGCGCGCACCCGGCCCATGTTGCGCTTGCGCCGTGCCGAAATGCCCTCAACCGCCCAACGCGCCTCGGCCTTGATCTTCCGGTTGAGCTTGTGCCGGGCGAGGTCTTCCTCCTCCCACAGCTTGTCACGCCAGGCTTCGAACTCGGCAAAACCGCGCTCCTGGCGGCGCACTTCGCCCCGGTCAATCCACAGGGTTGCGCGGGTGAGGTTGGTCAGGAACGCCCGGTCGTGGGAGATCAGCACATAGGCCGTGCGGGTCTCTTTCAGCTCTTTTTCGAGCCAGGCGATCGCTTCGATATCAAGGTGGTTGGTCGGCTCATCGAGCAGCATCAACTCGGGCGCTTCGGCCAGCAGCTTGGCCAGCGCCGCACGGCGCCGCTCCCCACCGCTTGCGGCTTCAACGGGCGTATCGAGGCCAAATTTCAGCCCCTCGGCCACCGCTTCCACCCGCCAGGCTTCGCTCACGTCCAGCCCGCTGCCCGCGAACTCGCCCAGCGTGGCGAAACCCGCCATCGTCGGCTCTTGTTCCATGTAGCCCACGCGCACGCCAGGGGCTGTGACAGCCTGCCCCCGATCCGCCTCAACCAATCCGGCCATCACCTTGAGAAGTGTGGATTTTCCCGATCCATTGCGCCCCACCAGCGCCACCCGATCCCCGGCCTGAACAGCCAGATCAACGCCGTCAAACAGCGCGCCTCCCCCGAAGGTGAGAGAAATATCGGAGAGTTGCATAAGCGGGGCACGGGCCATGCTCACGCCCTATCCGGCCCTCGCAGGAGGGTCAAGCGCGGCGCAGCCACAACCGCCACCGCAAAGGGCCACGTCGGGCGGCGCTAGAACCGCCGGAAAAACCTTGCAAACCGCATCACCGAGCGGGTCTTGCGCATGGTCTGGTTGCCCTGCCCTACGCGCCCTCCCGGTTTGCGGGCGGATTGGCGGCGCATCCGCATCATCTGCCGGATGACTTGATTGATCAGCGAACCTGCGTTCATCGGATCACTTCTTTTTCTTGCCCTTGAGCGTGTTGCCCGCCGAGTTGAAACCACGGCTTACCGCGCTGTCAACGCCATGGCGCATCCGGTTGGAAAACTGCGCCATGATGCGGCGCCAGATTTGCGAAAAGATATCATTCATCGGTTTCGTCCTCCTGGAAAAGTTCGTTCTGGTCGTTTGATGGTGCTTCGTCTTCGTCAAGCTCACCCAGGCTGACCATGCCGGGCGGCGGGCGGCTGTCGAGCAAGCCGGCGGCGCGCAGTTCTTTCAGGCCGGGCAGATCGCGCGCACTTTCCAGCCCGAAATGGTCAAGGAAATCCTGGGTGACAACATAGGTCACCGGGCGTCCCGGTGTCATCCGGCGGCGGCCAAAGCGGATCCACTCCATCTCAAGCAGTTGGTCAACCGTGCCGCGTGACACGCTCACACCGCGAATTTCCTCGATCTCGGCGCGGGTCACCGGCTGATGATAGGCCACAATCGCCAGTGTTTCGATCGCCGCGCGCGACAGCTTGCGCGTTTCAACCGTTTCCTTTTGCATCAAAAATCCAAGGTCGGGCGCGGTGCGCATCGCCCATGCCTCACCCACCCGGCGCAACTCCACGCCGCGCCCCTCGTAGCGTTTTTGCAAATGCTCCAGCGCCACGGCGGCCTCGGCCCCATGGGGCATCCGCGCGTTGAGCTCGGCCACGGTGACCGGCTCGGCAGAGGCAAACAGGATCGCCTCGACCATGCGCTCCTGCTCGGCCATGGGCGGCGCTTCAAACAGGCTCGCCTCAACCGGCTCCAATTCCTCGGGCAGTCTGGGCGGGGTCTCGTCCAGCGTGTTGGTCGGGGTGTTGTTCAGGTCAGGCACCACCGGGGGCCTCCCGCAGCTTGATCTGGATCGGGGAAAAGGTATCGGCCTGACGGATCGTCAAATGGCCATGTTTGACCAGCTCCAGCGAGGCCGCAAAGGTGGCCGCCGTGGCCGAGCGGCGCTTCATCGGATCACTCTCCCAGCCCTCTGGCAGATAGGTCATCAGGTTGGTCCAGTCCCCGGCATAGCCGATCAGGCCGCGCAAACGATCCAGCGCCTGCTCCATGGTAAAAACATTCTGGCGGTCCATCACGAAGGGGCGGAACTCATCCTTGGTGCGGATGCGCGCATAGGCCTGCATCAGCTCCATCAGGGTGGCGGTGTAGCTCACCTTGCGCACCCGCTCCACGCTCTCGGGCACCCCGCGCACAAAAAAGTCGCGGCCCTTCTGGTCTTGCCCCATCAGCTTGGCGGCGGCTTCGCGCATCGCCGAAAGCCGCTCGAGCTGGAACGCCAGATGCGCGGCCAGTTCGGCCCCGGTTGGCCCTTCTTCGGTAGGGTCAGGCGGCAACAGCAGCTTTGATTTCAGGAAGGCCAGCCAGGCCGCCATCACCAGATAATCCGCCGCCAGCTCAATGCGCAGCTGCTTGGCACGCTCCACAAAGGCCAGGTATTGCTCGGCCAATTGCAGGATCGAAACCTTGCGCAGATCAACCTTTTGAGTGCGGCCAAGCGTCAACAGCAGGTCGAGCGGCCCTTCAAAGCCGTCGACATCCACGATCAGTGCTTCAGCGGCCAGCCTTTCGGAAACATCTCCAAAGCCTGCCGCGCCGTCCTCAGCCATGTGCTGCCAGCCCTTCCATCAAACGCCCAAGCTCAGCCTCTGCGTCCTTGCGTATAAGCCTATCAGGCACGCCGCGCCGGGCCAAGGCGGCATCGGCCCGTGCGAGGGCCGTTTCATTCAAATCTCCGACGGTTTTGGCTAAATCCTGCATTTCGGCCAGCTCACCATTGCAATGCAGCACCACATCACAGCCCGCCGCGAGCGCCGCTGCGCCGCGCTCGGCCACCGTGCCCTCCAGCGCCTCCATCGAGATATCGTCGGTCATCAGCAGACCGTCAAAGCCAATTTCATCGCGGATCAGCGCAATCATTTCCGGATCAACCGTGGCCGCCTTGCTTGAAAGCGCCTCAAACACGATATGCGCGCTCATCCCGAGCGGCAGGTCATTCAGCGCGCGAAAGGCGGCAAAATCGCTTCCCCGCAGCACCTCTGCCGAGGCACTCACACGGGGCAGCGCCTTGTGGCTGTCCATCGTGGCGCGGCCATGGCCGGGGATGTGTTTCAGCACCGGCAAAACCCCACCCGCCAGCAGCCCATCGGCCACCGCCCGCGCCGCGCTCACCACCGTGGCCAGATCAATGCCATAGCAGCGGTTGCGCAGCACCGGGTGGGTGTCTGTCGTGGCAATATCGGCCAGCGGGGCGCAATTGCCATCAATCCCCACTGCACGCAGATCATCGGCAATCAGCCGGTACCGCAGCGCCATCGCCCGCGCGCCGTGTTCCGGCCCCACGGTGGCCATTTGCTCAAGCGGCGGCAGCCACGCGCCCCAATGGGGCGGGCCCATCCGCTCAACTCGGCCACCTTCCTGATCAATGAAAATCGGCGCTTGCCAGCCCACCGCATCCCGTAGCGCACCCGTCAACCGGCGAAGCTGTTCCGGCGTGTCGATATTGCGGCCAAAGAGGATAAAGCCAAACGGCTGGAAATCCCTGAAAAACGCTGCCTCATCCGCACCAAGAACCAGCCCTTCACAGCCAAGGATCGCCGCCCCCAGCCGCGCCGGTCGGCTCAACGTGCCACCACCGGGATGCAATCGGCCTTCTCGGCCACGAGGGCCGCGCAAAAGCGCCGCGCGTCGGAAAGATCGGCAAAGCCCTGCGCACGCAGCCGGTAAAACACCCGCCCCCCGCTCTGGGCTTCCATGATCACGCGGGATTTTTCCAGCATCAGCGTTTCAAACTGGCCTTGAAGCTTGGCCCAGATCGCCGCCGCGTCCTCGGGGGTGTCAAACGCGCCAAGCTGCACCAGCCTGGTGCCCGCCGGGATAGCGTTTGGCAAGGCAATCTGCGGGTTGGTCGAGGCAAGTTGCGTGTTCTCTGCCGGGGATGTCGGGGCGCTTTTTTCTGGCGTTGGCGCGGCCAGATCGGCCGGGCGTTTCTTGGGCAAAAGCGAGCGTTTCACGCCCGGCAGCTTTGCCAGCCGCTTGGCCTCGGCGCTGATCTCCGGCTCAGCCGGGGCTTCCAGCGGCGTCGCCCCATTGGCCACCTGATTGGCCATCGCAAGCGCCACCGCCACCGGATCGTTCGGGTCCACATCCGGCGACAGGCTCACCGCCACTTCCAGATCGGCGGACTGCAACTCGGCATCGGCTTGCTCAACGGCGGGCGTCAGCTCTTCCGGGAGGTCATCCGCGGCCTGCGCCGCCAAATCGCGCTCAAGCTCAGCGGCGAGCGCGGCAATCGGCAGGTCTTCCTCGGTCAGCCTTGCGGGCGGCGGGGCCAGCGCGATCTCATCGGCCAGCTCGCCCGGACCACCATCGGCGGCAACGTTGTTCACCGCCAGCCCGGTGTGATCGGCCACTTCGCCGCCGGGATCTTCGGGCGCCACACGCATCGGCCCATCAATCGCGCGCACCACCGGCACCCCGGCCACATCGCGCATGGTAATCCGATAACCCCACACGCAAAGCCCCAGAATAAGCGCCAGCGACATCGCCGCGCCGCCGTAATTCACCAGCCGCCCGGCCTTCGCCTTGAGCGCGGCCACAAAGCCCGGCTCCGGCTCGGCCTGCATCATCTGATAGGGATAGGGTTGCGGCCCGCCCTGATTGAACTGGTCCATCTGCGGGTAGGGCTCATGCCTTCCCGGCTCACCGGGCTGATAGCCCGCGCCACTCATGGGTCGTTGATCCATGCTCTGCCTCGCCTTCTCGGCCCGCCCTTCTTGTGGCGTGGCCGCTATACTGCCGCCCCGGTCACATGGCCTGAGCGTCGAGGCTCAGCGCAATTCTTCCGCCGGGGTTACGCCAAGAATACCAAGACCGGACGAAATAACAACGGAAACGGCCTTCGCAATGGCGATTTTCGGCAAACTGGCGCTTTCGTTGCCCTCCTGGAAGAAGCGCAGCTCCGGCTCATCGTTGCCCCGGTGCCAAAGCGCGTGGAAGGCCTGGGCCAGATCGTAAAGATAAAACGCAATGCGATGCGGCTCATGGCCCTTGGCGGCAATCTCCACCATGCGCGGCCACTCGGCCAGCTTGCGCATGGTTGCCAGTTCTGCCGGGTGCACCGTGCCAGGTTCCTGTTCCAGCAGGTTTTTTTCGCTCACGTCCCAGCCCGCCGCCTCGGCCTTTCGCAGCACCGAACGCACCCGCGCATGGGCGTATTGCACGTAGAAAACCGGGTTGTCCTTGCTCTGCTCCATCGCCTTGGCGAAGTCAAAATCAAGCGGGGCGTCGTTCTTGCGGGTCAGCATCACAAAGCGGGTCACATCTGCGCCCACCTCATCCACCACGTCGCGCAGCGTGACAAATGTGCCCGCCCGCTTCGACATTTTGAACTCTTGGCCGTCCTTGAACAGCTTGACGAGCTGCACCAGCTTCACATCCAGCGGCACACGGTTGTCACTCAACGCGGCGACAGCCGCCTTCATCCGTTTGACGTAGCCGCCGTGATCGGCGCCAAACACATCAATAAGCTCGTCGAAGCCTCTGGAAACCTTATCGAAATGATAGGCGATGTCAGGGGCGAAATAGGCCCATTTGCCATCCGCCTTCTGCACCGGGCGATCCTCGTCATCGCCAAACTCGGTGGATTTGAACAGCGTCTGCTCGCGGGCTTCCCAATCTTCCGGCAACTTGCCTTTGGGCGGCTTTAACTTGCCCTCGTAAATCAGCCCCTTGTCACGCAAATCCTCGATTGCGGCTTCAATCTTGCCAGTGCCGTAAAGCGCCTTTTCCGAGAAGAACACATCCATCTCAACGCCCAGCGCCGCCAGATCGGCGCGGATCAGCCCCATCATCGCCTCGGTGGCAAAATCGCGCACCTCTTCGAGCCATACCTGCTCGCCCTTGTCCACAAAGGCATCGCCCACCTTGGCCTTCAGCGCCTCGCCCACTGGCACAAGGTAATCACCGGGGTAAGTGCCGTCCTCAAACGCCACCTCCTGCCCGTGCGCCTCAAGGTAGCGCAGGTAGACCGACCGGGCGAGCACATCCACCTGAGCGCCGCCATCGTTGATGTAATATTCGCGCGTTACCTCATGGCCCGAATAGGCGAGCAGGCTGGCGAGGGCATCACCAAACACCGCGCCGCGGGTATGGCCCACATGCATGGGGCCCGTCGGATTTGCTGAAACAAATTCTATGTTTACGCGCCGACCTTCACCCAGATCAGAGCGGCCAAACCCCTCTCCCTGCGCCAGAACGGCCTTTACCACACCGCCCCAGACACCGCTCACCAGCCGCAGGTTGATAAACCCCGGCCCGGCAATTTCGGCGCTCTCGATCCGCTCGTCAGCCGCCAGCCGTTCGGCCAGTTTCCCGGCAATCTCGCGCGGGTTGGCCTTGGCGGGCTTGGCCAGAACCATCGCCGCATTGGTCGCCATATCGCCATGGGCCGCATCGCGCGGCGGCTCAACCGCCACATTGGCCAGTGACAGCCCCTCAGGCAAAGCGCCCTCGGCTGTCATCGCTTCCAACTCCTGGATCACCAGCGCACGGATATCGGCAAAGAGGTTCATTTCAACGGTCCTTTTCGTTGTCCGCGTCTCTACCAGCCTACTGCCCCGCGTCAAGTTACGCTTGCACAGGGCGCGCGCGGCCACCCCTCGGCCCATGGCTGCATGGCATGGGGTTTGCGCTGGCGCTTTTGGCTCACCGCCGCGCCCGCCCCGCCGGCCACATTGCTGCACGGCGCAGGGGGGATTGCCTATTCCACACTCATCCTTGTCGGGCTGGTCTGGCTCGCGTGGCGCGCGCTTCGCCCCCGCACAAAGGGCTGAGCGCACAGGCCTTTCCCCCGCCGTTCCCAGCCCTTACCATGCCGCAAGAGCACAAAAGGACACCTGATGGATCATCCCACCCGCACCCAAACCGCCCTGCGCATCTGCCTTGGGCTGCTGTTCGTTCAGATGGTGTCGCTGGCCATGCTCAAGTCCCTTCCCGTTCAGCTTTTGGTGCCACTGCCCGGCCAGTATGCTCCGCCTTCGCCTTTGGCCTATACGATTTATGCCTGGGGCGGGCTGGTCAACTCTCTCATGCCGGCGCTGATCGCGGTGATCCTGCCGCACGCGGTGCTGCGGCCTTTGTGGGCCTTCCTTGCCTCGCTGCTGCTGGCGCTTGTGAGCCTCGCGTTGATCGCCAACAGCGCTGCGCTTCTGCCCCTGAGCGCTGCGGCTTTCTACCACATTCAGGTGTGGATCTACGCCATCGCCTCGCTGATCACGCTCACCCCGCCGGTGATGCTGGCCATCGCCCTGGCCACCCGGCTCGAACTCGCCTCGCACCGCGTTCTCGCCGCCGCACTGGCGCTGCTCGCCGCCCTGCTCATCGTGCTTCAGGCCGGGACCGGCACCGCGCTTGGCGGCACAGCCCTGCTGTTCCTGCCTATGATCATTGCCGCTTTCGTGCTCAACCGGCGCGGCGTTCTGCCGGGGCGGGCCTGGCTTTGGACAGTCGCCATTTTCCTCACATGGGCCTTGCCCAATGTGATCTTTGTGCTGCCGCAACTGGTAGAAGCCGCGATGATCCCCAACCCAGCGCAGCGGTGGGCCGCGCTTTCCGCCGTCATCAAGGCCTCCACCGCTTCCGGCTGGCTCACAAGCGGCGCCGGGGACTTGATGAGCCTCGCCGCGCTCATTGGCCTCACCGCTCCGGCCAAACCAACCCGCATGGAGAAACTGCTCGCCGGGCTGGTGATCCTTGTCGCCCTGCTGCCCGCCCTTTCGTTCGGGTTCCACTTGCCAAATATCAATCCAGGCACCACGCTGCAAGCCTGGCGCGAAGGGCTATTCAGCCCCGCCTATCTGGTGATCGGCACTACGATCTCTGCCTTGAATTTCCTCGGCACATGGATCATCGGCTTCACCGCCGCATGGCTCTACCTGCGCCGCACCGCCCTGCCCACCGCCTAATCTTTCGCCACCGTCAAGCGACCAGCCTAGCTGCCGCCCAACAGCTCTTCATGCACCTGAAGCGCAAAGCGGTCGGTCATTCCGGCGATGTAATCCGCCACAATCCGCGCCAGCGCCGTTTTGCCCTGCGCCTCGGCCACATCATGCTGCCAATCCACCGGCAAATGCTCAGGATGCGCCATGAAATGCGGAAACAGCGCTTCCACCACCCGCGTAACGCGCTCGCGCATCTCCACCACGCTGGGCGCGCGATACATCCGCTCAAACAGGAATTGCCGCACCTCCTGGATTTTTTCCTGCACCCCGTCAGAAAAGCCCACCACCGGGTAGCCCAAATTGCGCACCGCTTCTGCGCTCTCGGGTTTGGCCTCTGCCAGCCGCTCTTGTGACACCGCGATCACATCCTCAACCATCACGCCAAACACCCGGCGCAGCGCTTCATGCCGCCGCCGGATCGGATCAAGCCCCGGATAGATCCGATCCACCTCGGCAAAGGACGGCCCGGTCAGCGCCAGCTCTTCCAGATCCGCATCTTTAAACAGCCGGGCCCGCAGCCCATCCATCAGATCGTGGTTGTTATAGGCCACATCATCCGAAAGCGCGGCCACCTGCGCCTCGGCGCTGGCATGGGTGTGCAGCTCCAGATCGTGGCGGGCGTTGTAATCGGCAAGGCTATAAGGCAGCGCGCCCTCAACCGGGCCGTTGTGCTTGGCGATGCCCTCCAGCGTTTCCCAGGTCAGGTTCAACCCGTCAAACTCGGCGTAATGCCGCTCCAGCGAGGTCACAATGCGGATCGCCTGTGCGTTGTGATCAAAGCCGCCATGCGGGGCCATCAACGCGTGCAGCGCATCCTCGCCGGTATGGCCAAAGGGCGGATGCCCCAGATCATGCGCAAGGGCAACGGCCTCTGTCAGCCCCACATCCAGCCCCAGCACCCCGGCAATGGTGCGCCCCACCTGCGCCACCTCCAGCGTATGGGTCAGCCGGGTGCGGTAATAATCGCCCTCATGCTCCACAAACACTTGGGTTTTATGCTTCAGGCGGCGAAAGGCGCTGGCATGGATAATCCGGTCCCGGTCCCGCTGGAAGGGCGAGCGGAAGTGGCTCTCCTCCTCGGGAAACAGCCGCCCCCGGCTTTTCTGCGGATCACATGCATAAACTGCCCTCATCGCTCACCCTTTCCTGATCCGGCCTGCCTTGCCGTGCGCCGTTTCGCCCCATATATTGCATGTGAAACCAGAATGCGATGGTACCCCGATGTCCTTCTCCCTGCCGCCAAAAGTCACCCCCCGCGCCTTTGAGCGCCTGGCCGAAATCAGCGCCGCCCCAAAGGCGCTGCGCGTCGCCGTCGAAGGCGGCGGTTGCTCGGGGTTTCAGTACGAAATCACCCTGGATGAACCGGTCGATGGCGATCTGGTGCTTGAAGGATCGGGCCAGAAGGTTGTGGTGGATGAGGTCTCCCTGCCCTTCCTCGAAAACGCCGTGATCGACTTCACCGATGAGCTGATCGGCGCGCGCTTCACCGTCGATAACCCCAATGCCTCAAGCTCCTGCGGCTGCGGCGTGTCCTTCTCGATGTAAGCTCCGCCGGGGCCACCCTCCTCCCCGGCCTCCATCGCCCGCAGATAGATTGTGCAACCCGGCCCGATCAGGCACAAATGCGCCAAACCCCGCGCCGGAGACCGCCCATGAAAATCGCCACGTTCAATATCAACGGCGTCAAAGCCCGCATCAACGCCGTGACCACATGGCTCGGCGAAAGCGCCCCCGACGTGGCCCTGCTGCAAGAGATCAAATCGGTCGACGAAAACTTCCCCCGCGAGCTGTTCGAAGACCTCGGCTATAACGTTGAAACCCATGGGCAAAAGGGCTTCAACGGCGTGGCGATCCTGTCGAAACTGCCGCTTGAGGATGTCAGCCGTGGGCTGCCCGGCGATGACAGCGATGAGCAGGCCCGCTGGATCGAGGCCACCGTGGTGGGCGAGCGCGACGCCCTGCGCCTGTGCGGCCTCTACCTGCCCAATGGCAACCCGGTCGAGGACGGCCAGTCCGAGAAATTCCGCTACAAACTGGCCTGGATGGACCGCCTCATCGCCCGTGGCCGTGCCCTGCTGGACAGCGAAGAAATCGCCCTGATGGCCGGCGATTACAACATCATCCCAACCCCGCTTGATGCCGCCCGCCCCGAGGCCTGGGTCGGCGATGCGCTCTTTCACCCCGAAAGCCTCGCCAAATGGCGCGCGCTCAACAATCTCGGTTTCACCGAAGCCTTCCGCGCCGGCACCCAGGGGCCGGGGCATTACTCGTTCTGGGACTACCAGCGCGGCGCATGGGACAGGAATGACGGCATCCGCATCGACCATGTCCTGCTCACCCCCCAAGCCGCCGACCGCCTCACCGACTGCTGGATCGAAAAAAACCTGCGCGGCCGCGAAAAACCCTCCGATCACGTCCCCGTCTGGGTCGATCTCGATCTTTGAGGCGCGCCCTCGCCGCCAAACCGGACCGCCCGGCTCATCACAAAAACCAATGCCGCCGTCATCACCGCCGCCCGCGCTAAAGCCTCGGATCGGCTGGCACAGGGCTCCATCGATAACAATACTTCGGCATTCACTGCCTAATGACGGAAATTCACTCTGCCTGTCGCGGCAGTTTTTCCGCCTCCATCTCCCCCTCTCAGCACTGCTGCCCTGAAGGGATGGCGGGTGCGGCGTCTTTGCCGCAAGGCAAACAGCGTCACCCCGCCGTCACATCCTCTCCCCAAAGCCAGTCAAACCGCCCCGGCAGCACACGCGGCGCAAATCGGCTGGCTGTTCTCAACGCCAGATGCGCCGCCATGCGCTTTGGCCCCGGTCGCAAGTGGTAATTCTGCGCATTCGCCGTGGCGGCTTCCACAATCCGGCGGCTGCGGGGGCGGCGCACGGCTTCCCAGCTCGCCAATCCCGCCTCAGGGCTATCATGCCCCTCCAGCGCGGCGGCCAGCGTCCAGCCATCCTCCAGCCCCATCACCGCGCCCTGCGCCAAATAGGGCAGCGTCGGATGCGCCGCATCGCCAAGAATCGCCACGCCCTCGCGGTGCCAGCGCGGCGCAACCGCATGGCGAAACAGCCCCCAGCGGCGCACGCTATCTACCCGGTGCAGCCAGTCCTCAACCCGCGCCGGAAACCCCGCAAAGTGAATGCGGAATTCCTCCACGTCTCCGGGCACCTGCCAGCCTTCGTCCACCCAAATATCCGCATCTTCACAGGCCACAAGGTTCAGCAACCGCCCGCCGCGCAGCGGATAGGCCACCAAATGCCGCCCCGCCCCAAGGAAAAGCTGCGCCTCGCCGGGCACCTCCTCTGCGTCGGCCAGGTCCACCGTCGCCCGCCACGCCACCTGATGGGTAAACACCGGCTCCTCCGGCCCCAGCAACGCCCGGCGCGCGACCGAGTGCAGCCCGTCCGCACCGATCACCAGCGCCGCCTCGCGCGCGCCCTCACCTGTGATCACAACGGGCCGCTCGCCCGGCTCCACCCGCTCCACCCGCTGGCCCAGCGCGATCTGTACGCCAACGTCACGCGCGCCCTGCTCCAGCATCTCGATGAAATCCGCGCGGTGGACATAGGCAAACCGCCCGCGCTCCGCCAGGCCCATCCACAGCACATCGCGCCCGCCGATCCCGTCGATCATCCGCACGCCCCGGCTTGGCACCGCGATCTGCTCAAACCGCTCCGTCAGCCCCAAGGCATCCAGCACCGCATAGCCATTCGGGCTCATCTGAATGCCTGCGCCCACCTCGGCAATCGCCGGCGCCTGCTCCAGCACCGTCACCGCCGCACCGCGCATCGCCAGCGCGCGCGCCGTCGCAAGCCCGGCAATGCCGCCGCCCACCACCAGAATATCCGTGCCAATCAAAGCCATAAAACACAAATGCCCGGACAGCTTTTCAGCCCCGGGCACCTCCTTTTTCGATCATTGCCACCCCTCAGTCGTCGCGGTGGACCTTTTCACGCCGCTCATGGCGTTCCTGCGCCTCAAGGCTCAGCGTCGCAATCGGGCGCGCATCCAGCCGCTTCAGCGAAATCGGCTCCCCGGTCTCTTCGCAATAGCCATATTCGCCCTCGTCAATCCGGCGCAGCGCCGCGTCGATCTTGGCGACCAGTTTGCGCTGGCGATCCCGCGTGCGCAGCTCCAGCGCCCGGTCGGTCTCTTCCGAGGCGCGATCCGCATCATCGGGAATATTGCGAGTGCCGTCCTGCAAGCCCTCAATGGTCTCGCGGCTGCCTATCAGCAAATCGTTGCGCCAATTGATCAGCTTGCGGCGAAAATACTCAACCTGTCGCTCATTCATGAAGGGCTCATCCTCTGCGGGACGATAATCCTCATCCACAAAGCTGTCCTGCTTCATCTCTTGTCTCCCGCCGGTGGCGTCACTGTCACTCATTCTGCTTACACGAGTCGATTGCATTAGGTGCTCCCGTGGCGCTTCATCTACACCCGGTCCGCCCCCTTGTCACTTCCTTTTAATGGCGTCACTGTGGAAATGAACATGCCGTGATCACAATCGGCCAAACGAAACAGGATTAAGGAAAAACCGTGAAGTTTCAGGGCACCGAGAGCTATGTCGCCACCGAGGATCTCACCGTCGCGGTCAACGCCGCAGTCACTTTGCAACGCCCCCTGCTCGTCAAGGGCGAGCCGGGCACCGGCAAAACCGAACTGGCCCGCCAGGTCGCCGCGGCGCTGGATGTGCCGATGATCGAATGGCACATCAAATCCACCACCCGCGCCCAGCAGGGCCTCTATGAATATGACGCCGTGAGCCGCCTGCGTGACAGCCAGCTTGGCGAGGAGCGGGTGCATGATGTGGGCAATTACATCAAGCGCGGCAAGCTCTGGGAGGCCTTCGCCGCCCCCGGCCGCGTGGTGCTGCTGATCGACGAGATCGACAAGGCCGACATCGAATTTCCAAACGACCTTCTGCAAGAGTTGGACCGGATGGAATTTCATGTTTATGAGACCGGCGAAACCGTGAGCGCCATCCACCGCCCGATCGTCATCATCACCTCCAACAATGAAAAGGAACTCCCCGACGCATTCCTGCGCCGCTGTTTCTTCCACTTTATCCGGTTTCCCGAAATGGAAACGCTCAAGCAAATCGTCGAAGTTCACCATCCGGGAATCAAAACCGAATTGCTGACAACCGCGCTCACCCAATTCTATGAAATCCGTGACCAGCAAGGCCTGAAGAAAAAGCCAAGCACCTCCGAAGTGCTGGATTGGCTCAAGCTGCTTCTGGCCGAGGATCTCAGCGCCGAGGATCTGAAGAAAGACAGCACCAGCGCCTTGCCCAAACTGCATGGCGCGCTGCTCAAAAACGAACAGGACGTTCACCTCTTCGAACGCCTCGCCTTCATGGCCCGCCGCGAGCGGTAAGCCATCAAAAAGCCGTCAGGCAAGCTCTGCCGACCGCCGAAAATCTGATCGGCGGTCGCAACTTCCCCGCCTTGCCCTCTGGCAAAATGCCCCCGACAGCGCTAGACCCTCGGGACCAGCGGGAGAGGCAGCATGACCCAGACTTTGATTGAGCGTTCCCTCGCGAAGGGCCTGCGCATGACAGGCCAGCGCCGGGTCATCGCCGAGGTGCTGCAAGCCGCCGACGATCACCCCGATGTCGAGGCGCTCTACGCCCGCGCCTCCGCCGCCGACCCCAACATCTCACTCGCCACGGTCTACCGCACCGTCAAACTGTTCGAGGAAGCCGGTCTGCTCGAAAAGCTCGAATTTGGCGATGGCCGCGCGCGCTATGAAGACGCCGAGCGCGACCACCACGACCACCTGATCGACATGAACTCAGGCGAGGTGATCGAATTCGTCGACCCCGAAATCGAAGCCCTGCAAGAAAAAATCGCCGAGCGCCTTGGTTATGAGCTAAAGGGACACCGGATGGAACTCTACGGCGTGCGCAAACGCGACTGACCCGGCCCATATCCGGTAACAATTCCCCCCACCTGCCCCACCCGCCATAGGATCAAACCGCCGGATCAAACCGGCCCGATGGGCGCGTTTCATCAAACGAAAGTGCCCCCAGCGATCACGCCAGGGGCACGCCTGTTACTGTAACAGGGCGGGCCAAAATTTGACCCTCACTCACAAAATTACATGCCCTGTGAAACAGCAAACCCGGTGAAGCCACCCATACCAAGATCGCCGAGATCAGTCAGAGCGCCAGATGTAAGGTCGACCATATAGAGGCCGGCAGTTTCTTCGCCGTCGATCTGAAGAACGGCATACGCCATGTCGGTTCCTTCCTCAGGCGAAACGATGTCAAAGCCCCCCGCATCGATAACGTCCACGGCCTCACCATCAATGGTCAGCAAACCAACGGTCGCAAGTTCGCCTGCGTTGTTTGCCAATGTGACCAAAGCATTTGCGCGGGCGTCCAGCGCATATTGTGCAGTTGACTTGGCCTTCGCCCCTGCAATCGCGTTGGTATAGGCGTTTGCAAATATCAATGGGTCAGTCCCGGCCGAGGTGTCACCTTCAGCGTAGAAGGCATCGGTGAACCGGCGAACCGAATTGGCACGCTCGTCTGCATCGCCGAAGCCATCAGGGAAATACACCAGGTTGGCCCCATCAGCACCAACGGCGCGAACCGCATCAATCTTATTGTTGAAGTCAAATGCCACGGCCCCTTCCGTGATGACCGCATCCTCCATGAAGGTTGCTCCCAAGTCGGTCAGCTCCCCTGTCATGGTGTTGATTTCGTAGATTGTCCCGTCTGCATAGCCAAGCAGTTGGCTGGTCACTGGACGGTAGGCAATTGCCCGCAGAGGTGTTTTCAACCCGTGGGTGAGCACCTCACCCGGGGCAGCAATATCGGCCATCGTGACAAGCGTGCTGCCATCTTCTGCCAGCGCATATCCTGATGTGCCGGCGTGCCCCATTGAAAAGGCCGGGGTCGCAAGCGTAAGAACAGATAGAGTTAAGGCGGCTGTGGTCTTCATGGTCATATTGATCGTCCTTTTTCGTTTACAACGATCAGCGTTTTGCTGATCGATTGCTTAAGTCACGCAAGGACGGTTCAGGAAGTTTCAGACGTGACGAAATTTATTTTGGAAGGCATACTCATGTCATGAGTGACCCAATGCAAAAGGCAGGCGCACGGCATGTGGTGTCATCGGGTCATACTCAACCTCCAGGTCCTGTGGCAGAGCAGATCGAAGGTTTGATTGCGCGATGCGCGTTGGGTAATCAGGAAGCCTTTACCGCTCTTTATGATATGACGAGCGCGAAACTTTTTGCGGTCTGCGTCCGTGTCTTGAACAGAAACTCTGCCGCAGAGGACGCAATGCAGGACGCCTACATCAAAATCTGGAAGAACGCAGGGCGTTATCGCGTGACCGGGCATTCGCCGATGACCTGGTTGATCACAATTGCCCGCAACACTGCGATTGACCGGTTGCGCGCGCAACGCGGTGATAAAGACCTGGCAGATTATGAGGATGTGCTCTCGGCCCCCGGTAGCACCCCGGAGCAGGCGGCAATCGCGCGTTCTGAGGCTGGTCGGATCGCAGAATGCCTCAACACTTTAGCCACTGACAGACGGGCAGCAATCACCGGCGCCTATCTTGAGGGGCGCGGTTATGCGGATCTTGCTGAGCAGGCGGGCGTGCCGCTTAATACGATGCGCACATGGTTGCGACGCGGATTAATCGCGTTAAGAGAGTGTATGGGCCAATGACGGATGATTTTGAAACTGACGATATGTTGGCCGCTGAATACGCAATTGGCTTGCTGGCCGGGGAGGAGCGTGCCGCCGCGCAAAACCGTGCCACCACTGACCCCGCCTTTGCAAATCGGATCATAGAATGGCAGGCCCGATTGGCCCAAATGGCCGATCTGGCCCCAATTGATCCGCCTGAAGCTGTGAAGTCCGCCGTGATGGGGCGGCTGTTCCCAAAGGCAGCACGCGTGTCGTTCTGGCAACGGCTGGGGGTTTGGCAAGCGCTCACAGCCGGGGCCGTGGCCGCATTGCTTTTGATGGCAGCGCTGATGTGGCAGCCCGGACCGCTCGGCCAAAATGGGCCGCTCTATACCGCCGAGATCGTCTCTGAGGCCCGCGATTTCCGTGTCGTTGCCATCGTAGACAAGACCGCGAATGAAGTGACACTGACCCGCACAGCAGGGGCAGCACCTGCCGGTCGCATCCTGCAAGTCTGGGCCCACGGCCCGGACGCGCCGGCACAATCGGTGGGTCTCTGGCCGGAAGGCGATACCGTGCGTCTCACCCTACCGCCCGAAATTTCCTTAGTCACAGGCGTGTTGACCTTGGGCGTATCCGAAGAGCCGCCCGGTGGGTCACGCACTGGATCGCCATCGGGCCGCGTGTTCGGCACCGTCGATATCCTCAACGTCTCGGATGCGACCTAGACGGAAGCCGACATTGGAGCAACGTCAGCAAAAAAGGCGCTCCGTCCCGCAGGCCAAACTTCAACAGGCCAAACCCAAAGGGTGGCCACCCCCCCCAACCGCAGCCAAGCCGAAAGTGCCACTCATCCGCCTGCCCGTCCGCCGGGCTGGCGCGACCTATCCGTTGGCGGTCCGCCTGACCGGAAGATAACCTTGCCCCCATAAGCGTCATCCGAAAACCCATCGGTGCCCCCACGGGCAATCGCGCGGCCGTCTTGGTGTGGGTCTGGGGCAAAGCCGCGCACGCCGGCCTCCCCTCCACCATGCCCCCCACGCTTAGCGAGCCGCCCTCCCCCAAACCGCCTCGCCATTTCCGCCAATCCGCGATAGCCCTGTGCCAACCGGCCAACAGGAGAGCCCGCGTGTCTGACAATCTCAAAGGCATCACCCTCATGGTGCTCGCCATGGCCGGGCTGGCCGGCACCGATACCCTGATCAAGCTTCTGGCCACCGTCATGCCCGCCCCCCAGGTGATCGCCATCCTCGGGGCCGGAACCACGGTGACCTTCACCCTCGCCGCGTTCCTTCGCCGTGAGCCGGTGTTTTCACGCGCCTTCTTCCACCCCGCCGTGTTGGCGCGGGGCCTGTCCGAGGGGATCGCGGGCATCTCCATCACCGCCTCTCTGGCGCTGCTGCCCATCTCCACCGTTTCAGCGCTGATGCAGGTCAATCCGCTGCTCGTGACCCTCGGGGCGGCGCTGTTCTTTGGCGAAACCGTTGGCTGGCGGCGCTGGATGGCGGTGGGCCTTGGCCTTTTGGGGATGCTGCTGATCATCCGTCCGGGGTTTGACCCAGATGCCGCCATTCAGGCCCTCACCGGCCCGCACCCGGCCCCTCCTGTCTTTCCCGGCGGGATGGCGGGGTTTGACCCGGCCTTGCTGCTGGCGGTGCTCGCCGCTCTGGCCCTTTCGGCGCGGGATCTCACCACCCGCGCCGCCCCGCGCCACCTGCCCTCGCTCACGCTCTCGGCCTGGGGCTTTTGCTTCGTGCCGCCCGCCGCGCTGATCCTGCTCGCTTTCTGGCCGGGCGGCCCGCCGCAGCCCGTGTCGCTGCCCACCCTCGGCCTCGCCTTTATTGGCATGCTCTTCACGGTCGCGGGCTACTGGGCGCTCACCGCCTCGGTGCGGGTGGGAGAATTATCTACCGTCGCGCCATTTCGCTACAGCCGCCTGCTGTTTGCCGCCATCATCGGCCTCACCCTCTTTGGCGAGCGCCCCGACCGTTGGACAGTGATTGGAGCGTTGCTCATCATCACCGCAGGCCTCTATGCCTTCTTGCGAGAAAACCAGCGCCAACGCCGCGCCACCTAGCCATGGCCTCTCAATCCGGCGTTCATTTGATCCCCCTTTGAGAGGCCCTCGCTCGCAACATGCCCCTCAGCAGGCATGAACAGGGTGAATGCCCTGCGTAAGCCGCAAGCCCCGCCCTTATCGCATACCGTCCGCGCAAAACACCGCCCCTGCGCCGCTTGCGCCGTTTCATGCTTTCCCCCACCTTCGCCAGTTGGTAAATCTGGGCCAATCAAATTGCCCTTCACCCAAGGACCACGCCCATGAGCACCATCATCGACATCCACGCCCGTGAAATCCTCGACAGCCGTGGCAATCCCACCGTTGAAGTGGACGTTATCCTTGATGACGGCACCCTTGGCCGCGCCGCCGTGCCCTCCGGGGCCTCCACCGGGGCGCATGAGGCGGTTGAAAAGCGCGATGGCGACAAGGCCCGCTACAAGGGCAAAGGCGTGCGCGATGCCGTGGCCGCGGTAAACGGCGAAATCGCCGAAACGCTGGTTGGCTTTGATGTCACCGAGCAGGTGGCGATTGATGGCGCGATGATCGAGCTTGACGGCACCGCCAACAAGGCCCGCCTCGGCGCCAACGCGATCCTCGGCGTGTCACTCGCCGCCGCCAAGGCCGCCGCCGAATATACCGGCCAGCCGCTTTACCGCTACGTTGGCGGCACCTCGGCCCGCACCCTGCCGGTGCCGATGATGAACATCATCAACGGCGGCGAGCACGCCGATAACCCGATCGACATTCAGGAATTCATGATCATGCCGGTCTCCGCCCCCACCATCGCCGATGCGGTGCGCATGGGCTCCGAGGTGTTCCACACCCTCAAGGGAGAGCTTTCGGCGGCAGGCATGTCCACCGGTCTGGGCGATGAAGGCGGCTTCGCGCCCGAGATCCAGGGCACCCGCGAGGCGCTCGATTTCATCTCGAAGTCGGTTGAAAAGGCGGGCTACAAAATGGGCGAAGACATTTTCCTCGCCCTCGATTGCGCCGCCACCGAATACTACCGCGATGGCAAATACGAGATGAAGGGCGAAGGCAAATCCCTCACCTCCGAGGAAAACGCCGATTACCTCGCCGCCCTGGCCACCGACTACCCGATCATCTCCATCGAGGACGGCATGTCAGAGGATGATTGGGAGGGCTGGAAGATCCTGACCGATAAAATCGGTGATCGCGTGCAGCTTGTCGGCGATGATCTCTTTGTCACCAACCCCGAGCGCCTCGCCTCGGGCATCGAACAAGGCGTCGCCAATTCGATGCTGGTGAAGGTCAACCAGATCGGCACCCTCACCGAAACCCTGCAAGCCGTCGATATGGCCCACCGCGCCCGCTACACCAACGTGATGAGCCACCGCTCGGGCGAAACCGAAGACGCCACCATCGCCGACCTCGCCGTCGCCACCAACTGCGGCCAGATCAAAACCGGCTCGCTGGCCCGCTCCGACCGGCTCGCCAAATACAACCAACTCATCCGCATTGAGGAAGAGCTGGGCGAAGTGGCAATCTACGCCGGCAGGGGCATCCTGCGGGACTGATCCCCGCCAAAAGCCCCCTCACAACGGCTCATCACAGCAAAAACCGCCCGCAGGCCCCAAAGCCTCGCGGGCGGCTCTCTTCATAAGCCCGCTCACACCTTCCGTACCCCGCTCGCCAGCTTCAACACCCCGGTTGCCGCCCTCCTGCCCAAAGTAAATCGCCGGATCATCCACGCTGCCGCCCCGCGCGCCCTCCCTGCCCTGCGGTGTGCGCACTTCACCCGGCGCCGTCCCTCCAACCCCATTCCACCGTGTTGCCCTTCGCGCTATCACTCATCGCAGCCTCCCTGTTTTGCTGTTCAGAAGGACACCGCAGATGACCCCTGATGAGATCATTTCCAAATTGCAGCTCATCCCCCACCCCGAGGGCGGCCACTATCGCCAAACCTGGATCGCCGACGGCCCCGGCCGCCCCTCCGGCACCTGCATCTACTTTTTGCTCAAACCCGGCGAGCGCAGCCATTGGCACCACGTCGATGCCACCGAGATCTGGCACTTCTACGCCGGAACCCCGCTCACCCTGCGCCTCTCACCCAGCACCGAAGGCCCCGCCGCCGCCCATACTTTGGGGCCAAACCTTGCCGCTGGCGAGGTGCCTCAAATCATCGCGCCAAAGGATCACTGGCAAGCCGCCGAAGCTGCCTCGGATGGCTGGGCGCTCTGCGGATGCACCGTGTCCCCCGCCTTCGACTTTTCGGGCTTCACCCTCGCCGCGCCGGGCTTTGACATCCCCGGCTAACCCCGCTTCCCAGGGGCGCGGGCCGGTCCGTTAACCCCCTCCTCCTTATGTCAAATGACATGTGCATGGGTTGTGCATCCCTTGTGCATCCCTTGTGGCCCCTTGCTTTTCAAGGTTAACGCCCCTCACCCGTCCCGCAACGCCCCGGCAGGTTCGCTCACCACGCCGCCGCCAACAGCGGCCCGCACGCCGGTGGTTGACGGAAAGGAGGTTGGCAGCCCCTTGGCCACCCGAACCGCCATAAAAGCAAAGGCTTGCGCCTCCAGCATGTCCCCATCCAGCCCGACCGATTCCACCGGCTCCACCGGGCATCCCACCCCTTCGGCGATCATCGCCATCAGCACCGGATTCTTGCGCCCTCCCCCCGTCACCAAAACCCGCTCTGGCGCACGCGGAAAATGCTCCGCCCCCCGCGCCACCGAAGCCGCCGCAGCCGCCGTCAGCGTGGCGGCGGCATCCTCTACAGACAGCGCTTCAACATCTTGAACAAGCTGCACAAAATCATCCCGATCAAGGCTCTTGGGCGGCACTTTCCAGAAGTATCCATGGCCCGCAAACCGCTCCAAAACCGCCTCATCAACCCGGCCCTTTGCCGCCACCGCGCCGCCCTCGTCAAACGCCATCCCAAGCCGCGCCGCGACCAGATCATTCACAGGCGCATTGGCTGGCCCGGTATCAAACGCCAGCATCGCGCCCTCCTCCTCGGGAGCCTCCTTCGCCGGGTCCACCCAGGTCACGTTGCCCACCCCTCCCAGGTTGAGGAAAACCAAGGGCTTTTTTGCACCGATCCACCTCGCCAACGCAAAATGATAGACCGGCGCCAAAGGCGCGCCCTCGCCGCCCATCTCCACATCGTTGCTGCGAAAATCCCACACCACGGTCCGGCGCAGCATCTCTGCCAAAACCCGCCCATCGCCCACCTGATGCGTGCCCCGCCCGCGCGGCGCATGGGCCAGCGTCTGGCCATGAAAGCCAACAATATCAACGCCCTCCAGCAGCTCGAGCATGAGCACCGCATGGGCGTTTTCCACCACGGCCCCCGCTTCCGCCACGCCCGCCTCCCCCGGCCAGCGCCCCAGCGCCGCCTTGATCGCAGCGCGCTCGGGATCCGAATATTCGCGGTAGCCACTCTCACCAAGGGCAAAAATCTCATGCCCATCCGTCTCGATCCAGGCAGCATCCACCCCATCCAGCGAGGTGCCGCTCATCGCGCCCAAAGCCCTTACACGGCCCTTTTTCAACATGGCCTTCCCCTCTTGCCTTCGGGCCAGTATGAGGGGGGCTCAACACCTTTCGCAACATGGAAAAAAGCGATATGACCTACCACCCAAAATCGGACTTCATGGCCGTAATGATGGAGCGAGGCTTTCTGGCGGATTGCACCGACTATCAAGCCTTTGACGAAGCACTGATCAAGGGCGTGGTGCCGGGCTATATCGGCTTTGACGCGACCGCCAAATCCCTCCACGTTGGCTCGCTGATCCAGATCATGACCTTGAGATGGCTGCAAAAAACCGGCCACCAGCCGATCACCCTCATGGGCGGCGGCACCACCAAGGTGGGCGATCCGAGCTTTCGCGCCGATGAGCGCCCCCTGCTCACCCCGGACCAGATTGATGACAACATCGCAGGCATCAAAAAGGTGTTCGCCAAGTACCTCGATTACGAGGGCGAAACCCCCGCGCTTATGCTCAACAACGCCGAGTGGCTCGATGGGCTGAACTACCTTGATTTCCTGCGCGACATTGGCCGCCACTTCTCGGTCAACCGGATGCTGTCGTTCGAGAGCGTGAAGTCGCGGCTCGACCGTGAGCAAAGCCTGAGCTTCCTTGAGTTCAACTACATGATCCTCCAGGCCTATGATTTCCTTGAGCTTAATCGCCGCTATGGCTGCCTCGCGCAGTTTGGCGGAAGTGATCAGTGGGGCAATATCGTCAACGGGATCGACCTCACCCGCCGGGTGCTCGACCATGAGATTTATGGCCTCACCACGCCGCTGCTCACCACCTCGGACGGCAAGAAGATGGGCAAATCGGCCAATGGCGCGATCTGGCTCAATGCCGATATGTGCGCGCCCTATGAGTTCTGGCAGTTCTGGCGCAACACCACCGATGCCGATGTTGGCCGCTTCCTCAAGCTCTACTCGGAGCTTCCCGTTGACGAATGCGAAAGGCTCGGTGCGCTAGAAGGGGCCGAGATCAACGAAGCCAAGATCCGGCTCGCCAATGAGGTCACCACGCTCTGCCACGGCGCAGAGGCGGCGGCGGCGGCAGAGTCCACAGCGCGGGAAGTCTTTGAAAAGGGCGGCGTGGGCGATGATCTGCCCACCCTGTCGCTCGCTCCCGCCGATGTTAGCGATGGCATTTCGATCGTGCAGCTCATCGTGCGCTCCGGTCTGGCCAAAACCGGCAAGGAGGCCAAGCGCCTGATCGCCGAAAATGGCGCCCGGATGGATGACGCGCCGCTCACCGATGCTGGCCTTATGCTTGATGCCGCCGCGCTGTCCTCGCCGGTCAAGCTGTCGGCAGGTAAAAAGCGCCACGCGCTGGTGATGCTGGAAAGCTGATAAATCAAGAGCTTGCGGCGCGAACCTCATCTAATTGCGCCGCAAGCACCTCAAATCGCGCTTGCGCTGTTATAACATAACAAATAGACCTCCGAGGAGACATCAACCCGGAGGCCCCATGCGCACCCTCATTCCCCTATTCTTCGTCGCCACGCCTGCCCTCGCAGAGCCGCAGGTGCTCACCGATCTGCCCCCCATCCACTCCCTCGTCGCACAGGTGATGGAAGGCGTTGGCACCCCCGATTTGCTGCTTGACAGCAACGCCTCGGGCCACGGCCTCAGCCTGCGCCCCAGCCAGGCAGGGCTGGCTGAAAACGCCGATCTGGTCTTCTGGGTCGGCCCCGATATGTCTCCTGGGTTGGAGAAATCGCTATCGGTTCTCGCCAGGGATGCAAAGGTTACCGCCCTGATGGAGCGACCCGAAACGCTGATCCTGGATCGCTCCTCGTCAGAGGCACACGCCCATGACGGCGACGAGGATCACGAGGATGAGCATGCTGACCACGATGATCACGACGATCATGAAGAACATGCCGATCACGATGACCACGACGAGCATGAAGAGCACGCCGCCGAAGATGACCACGGCCACAACCACGGCTCGCGTGACCCGCACGTCTGGCTCGACCCGGAAAACGGGCAAATCTGGCTGTCGATGATCGCCGAAGAGCTCGCCGCGCAAGACCCTGAAAATGCTGAAACTTACCACTCCAACGCCACCCGAGCCACTGAGTCTCTCGGCGCATTGCAGGCTCAAATCACCGAGAAGCTGGCGCCCTTCCACGATGTGGAATACCTCGCCACGCACAGCGCGTTTGGCTACTTCGAGGCCCGCTTCCACCTTGCCCCGGCCCATGCGCTCACCGGCGTCAACGCCGAGGCCCCCACTCCCGGTGCCATGTCCGAGGTGCGCCACGCGGCTGAAGACGGCATCACCTGCCTGATCGTTGAGCCTGACACCCCTCAGGCCACCATCAAGACTCTGACCGAAGACACCAACCTCAAGGCACAGCCGCTTGATCCGCTGGGCCGCGATTTGCCCGCCGGGCCGGGCCAGTATGAGGCGCTTCTGACCCATATTTCAAAAGGTTACGCCTCCTGCCTCGACTAAGCGCTTCTCTCCGGCTAGGCTGGTTTCACCCTAGCCGGAGACCCCCTATGCGCCCTTTTATTGCCCTGGTAATTGCCCTCACCTGCGCCACCCCGGCGCTTGCAGAGATGCCGCCATGGGCCGGGCATTGGGCCGCCGAGCCCGCGTGGTGCGCCAACCAAACCGGCACCACCCCACAGGCGCCGATCTACCTCGCCGATACCGAGTTTCGCGGCTACGAAAACACCTGCGATATCATCTCAGCTGCTCCCCTCGCCGCTGGCGATGCCTGGGACATGCACATGCAATGTGTTGGCGAGGGCCAGGAATACGAGATCGACGCGATCTTCATGGTTGAAGACGGCAAAACGCTTTTTTGGTGGGATCAGGGCTTTATGGGTCATTTCACCCGCTGCCCCTGACCAAAGCTAAAGCCCTGCAATCTTTCGCAAAAATGTGAACAGCATCTCACGTTGTGCAGCCGGAACGCCGCGTAAAAGCCGCGTGTTATGCGCCTCTGCCAGACCGGTGAGTTCGGCGTAGGCGGCCTGCCCTGTTGGGGTGATCCGCAGGGTTTCGTGCCACCGATCATCCGCCACCTCCTCACGGGGCCAAAACCGCCGCCGCTCCAGCGCCGCAACGGCACGGCTGACCTTGGTTTTGTGCAAATTGGCACGGATCACGATCTCGCTCGCTGTCATCTCGCCATAATGCCCAAGGTGAAAAAGCGCCCGCCATTCCGCCCGCAGCACCTCACGGCGTTCGTGGCCAAGGAAGCTCCCTTGCAGGGCGATTACATCGATTGTTGGGAAAGCCTTGAGAAAAAGTTTGATGGGCCGCCGGTATAGGGCTGGTCGACTGGTGGCTATCGCGCATGGACCTTCGTGTCCGCCAAATTGCATAAGCGCCGGCGGCAAGCCCCCCAGACCGCCCGAAATGACGCTGAGAACGCGACGAAAGGAACGGACTTGACCCTGAAGCTCTCTTGGGTGGGTTCGGCCAATGACGCCGCGCACCCCTTCCCGCTCAACAACCTGCCCTATGGTGTGTTCTCGACAGAAGACGGCGCGATGTCGCCAATGGCGACATGATCTTTGATCTGTGCCGCGCCGAAGCCGAGGGGCTGCTCAAAGTTGGCTCATCGCCGGTGTTCGATGTGCCCTATTGGAACGATTTCATGGAACTTGGTCCCGAGGCATGGGCCAGCCTGCGCGCGCGGATTGCCTTGTGGCGCAGGCGGATGCCCGGATGCCCAGCTTTGGCCCCTGCAAACGGCTGGATATGGAGCTTGAAATCGGCGCGGTTGTTGGCACCGGTTCATCCCTTGGCGACACGCTGACAGTTGCCGGGGCTGAAGAAATGATTTTTGGCTACGTGCTGCTGAACGACTGGTCGGCGCGCGATATTCAGGCTTGGGAATATCAACCCCTCGGCCCGTTCCTGAGCAAGGCGCTTGCCACCTCGATCAGCCCCTGGATCGTGCCTGTTGCGGCGCTTGAGCCGTTTCGCACCTCAACCCCTGAGCGCGAAAAGCCCCTGCTCCCCTACCTCGCAGAGCCAAGCCCCGGCCTGTTTGACATCAAGCTCTCCGCCAGCCTCACGCCACCCGGCGCGACCGAGGCGACGACGCTCAGCCAGACGAATTACAAGGAAATGTATTATTCCGCCGCCCAGCAGCTTGCGCATCACAGCTCATCGGGCTGCGCAATGAATACGGGCGATCTGCTTGGCTCTGGCACCATTTCAGGCAGCGAGAAAAGCAGCCTTGGGTGTCTGCTGGAGATAACATGGGGCGGCCACGAGCCGATCACGTTGACCACCGGCGAAACCCGGAGTTTTATTGAGGATGGCGATACCCTCACCCTTGAAGGGCACTGTGAGGGCGATGGTTTCCGTGTGGGCTTTGGCACCTGCACGGGGCGCGTTCTGCCCGCGCACCCCATAGATTAAGCAACAGTGTCAGGGCGTTACAACGCGCCCTGCCAGGCCTTCACCGCCTCAATCGGATGCAGCAGCATCAGCACATTCAGCGCCAGCCCGTCGCGGATCATCCATGTGGTGAAAACCTCGAAGCCGATCACCATCACCACACTGGCCCACACCGGCAACTTGCGCGCCAGCAAAAAGCCCAGCCACATTGCGAGGATATCTGAAACCGAGTTCAGCACCGAGTCGCCGTAGTAGTCGAGCGAGATCGTCACCGAGCGGTAATGCTCGATCACCGTTTCGGTGTTTTCCAGCAACTCCCACGCGCTCTCGACCAAGGTCGCGATGGCAAGCCGCCAGCCCCGCGGCATACGGCGGGCGACCAGCCACAAAAGCCCGAAGAACAGGATACCGTGGATGACATGGCTGAAGGTGTACCAATCAAGGATGTGCTGCGACCCTTCTGAGGTGCCCAGCTCAAAGTGCCAGAGTTTCACCCAGCCGCACTTGCAAATGGGTTCCCGCCCCCATGAGAGCAGGACAACGGCGGTCATCGCCACGATGAGCGCGGAGGCAACGTAGCCCCAAGGGATCTTGCGTATCATGACGCAAAGCAACCACGGGTGGCCCCGCAAGTCTATAGAGCCGCCGCGTGGATTGCCCTTGGCGTTGCCAAAAGGACTCCGGCATTTTTGGGTGGTTTGTTTGAGTGGTTTGGCAGGCCCACTACATGAGCGGGCGTTCTGTCACCGGTTCATCGCCCATCTTCGCCAGGTTGCGCAGGCCGGCGATATCGTGCAGCTCAAGCCGCCCGTTGCGCCATGTGGCGAGGCGCTTTTCGCGCAGTTTTGCGAGGCTCTTGTTGGTGTGAACCAGCGACAGGCCAAGGGCGTCTGCAAGGTCTTGCTGGCGATAAGGCAGGTTCATTTCACCATTGCGGGTCAATCCAAGCGCCTCGCCGCGCTGATGCAACCGCACCAAGGCCCAAGCAAGCGCTTCAACCGCGGTGCGCTGGCCAACACTCAGCAGAGCCTCGCCCAGAAAGTGCTCCTCAACACAGGCCAGCCAGGTCACAACATAGGCCCGTTCAGGATAGGCTTTGAAGAAATCAAACAGTGCTTTGCGGTCAAACACACAAAGCGTCATCGAAGTGCTCGCCTCGACCGAGTGGGTCATCTCGCCCAGCACGGCGGCCTGCAGGCCGATGAAATCGCCGGGAAAGACGAAGTTCACCACCTGCCGCTCGCCGGATTCCAGAAGTTTGTAACGCAGCCCCATGCCGCGCAGCGCCGTAAAGAGCTGCGGGCTGTTGGACCCTTCCATCAAAAGGGTTGCGCCCGCCTCAATGCGCAACTCGCCGACCTTGAAGTTTTGCATATGCTCAACTTCGCGCCCGTCCATTTGCTTGAACAGGGGCTTCTTGCGCAGCGGGCAGTCTTTGCAGGCGGTTGCCATCTATTAGCGCCTCGCGCCCGGCGGGTTTGATGCTTTGCGCCGCCCGGATTCCAGCCCGTAGATGAAGGCTTCTGCAAGGGTGGCCCCATTGGCTGCGGCCTCTACGTTTGGGTTTTTCTCAACGGGCGGAACATCCACTTTGGGGCGCATCTGGCCGAGTGCCAAAAGGACAAACCCGGCCCCAACCCAGATGCAGCCAACGATCAAGGCCGCGACCTGCGCTGACGTGATCGCGACCAGCGCGAGCCAGCCGGCCACGGTGAGGAAACCCGCCCCAACGAGGAGGCATAAAGCCGCCCCGCCGGAGAAAGCCGCTCGCCGCACGGCGAAGCGCGCGCTGTTTTGAAGTCGCTCGAACATCGGATTACTTCCGCGCCATCATATGGCCGATGACAAAGCCAAGACCGGCCGCAATACCAAGTGCGGCGGCGGGCTTTTCGTGGACGAAGTTATTCGCCTTCCCGTAAGCGTCCTCGGCCTGACCACGCACGAATGCCGCGCCTTCTTGCGCGCGTGCCTTTGCTTCACCGGCCTTGCTTTCCGCGTACTGGCGCGCCTCGGAGCCTTTTGCACGGCCCAGATCGGCCATGGCACCGGTCAGCCCGGCAATGTCGGCTTTCAGCGCTTCAATTTGGGCAGCAATGTCGTCGGATGCGATGTTGCTGTCGGTTGTTTTTGTCTGTGCCATTGTAGGAACCTCCTGGGGTGAATTTAAAGTCTGACGTTATGTCATTCGACACATTAACTGCGCGCATGACGAATGGTTCCAATTAACGCGTTCAATTTTTAAAATATTTTTTGTGGAACAGAGAAAGGCTGGAAAAGGTTGGTCATTCAAATCGGCGGCATCAAGGTCGCTGAGCAGAAACCGAACTCGAAAGGAATTTAAAAATGCTTGGCTGGGCACTCACTTTCCTCGTTATTGCACTCATCGCGGCTGTCTTTGGATTTGGCGGCATTGCCTCTGCATCCGCTGGTATCGCGCAGGTGCTGTTCTTCATCTTCCTCGTGCTCTTCGTGGTTGCAATGGTCGCCCGTGCACTGCGCGGTCGCACACCCTGATAAGGCATCATATCCAGTGAGTTAGGGCGCCCTTCGGGGCGCCCTTTCTCGTTTTTCGCCGCCCCTTTGAGGGGCGGGATGCGACCGTGAAAAACTCAAAACGCCCCGCCAGCATAATTTGTGATGTTTTATTCAGGACCCCCCGGGGAGGCGCGCGCAGTATATAAGCAGCATATAAAAGGAAGGCGCGCGTAACTCGGGCGGCATCCCGCCGGTTCCATAAATTGGGGAATAAAAAAACAGGAACAATTCATTTCGTCACCTGTTGTTGATCCAGACGAGGCGAACAGCGCCTCATCCTCTACGAACTAAACCGGGAGAAAAAACTATGAAACGCATTCTTGCAACCACCGCGCTGACAGCAGCCATTGCAATGCCGGCCTTTGCCGAGCAACACATGGCCGACACGAAAGTTGAGATGGATGGCGCGCACAGCGGCTTTATTCAGCAGGCTGACGAAACCAACCTCATGGCCTCGACGCTGATCGGTAAGCGCGTTTACGTAAGCGAGACCGATGTTGATGACACCACCGCCATGAACGACGCCGACCCCGAGTGGGACGACATTGGCGAAGTGAATGACGTGGTGCTCAGCCGTAACGGCGAAGTTGAAGGCATCCTTGTTGATGTTGGCGGCTTCCTCGGCATGGGTGAAAAAACCGTTGGCCTCACCATGGATGACCTGAAGCTTGTGTCGGATGGCGATGACGCCGGTGACTACTTCATCACCCTCACCTCCTCCAAGGAGGCGCTCGACCAGGCCCCCGCCTTTGAACGGGCTAATGCTGAAATGACGCAGTCCGATGTTGAGATGACGCAGGCCGATGGCACAATGACCGAGACCAACTCCGGTACGGAGACGCCCTTGGTGAATGAAAATGCGGCCGCCGAGCGTCCGATGGACGGGTTTGAGCGTGAAGGTTATTCCACCGTTGCGCTGACGCAGATGAGCTCTGACGAACTGGTTGGCACCCCTGTCTATGACAGCGCTGACAACCGCGTTGGTGAAATCTCCGAAGTGCTGATCGCCACCGATGGCGTTGTGACCGACGCGATCATCGATGTGGGTGGCTTCCTCGGCATTGGCGAAAAGCCGGTTGCCATCAGCTTTGACGGGATTTCGCTGCAACAGCAGACCGATGGTGACGACCTGCGCGCCTATGTGGGCACCACCGAGCAGCAGCTTGAAGAATTCCCAACGTATGAAGACTGATCCTGCTCACGCAGTTGCGGGCCGCTTCACAGGCGGCCTGCTCTGATCACGTCGTTTTGGCCCCGGGGGCCGGTTTTTTCCGGTCCCCGGGGTTTTTTGTGCTTACCTGTGTTAGAATTTCCCCCGACCGTTTTTTTGCACCGCATTTCACACCAGTCAGGACCAATGACCATGACAGACATAGCCAACCGCAAGCGGCTCTATGGCCCCCTGATGGTCATCGCCGCCTTTACGGTGATCGCGGCGCTCAAGATCGGCTCCGCGATCCTGGCCCCCGTGGTGCTGGCCCTCACAACAGGCGTTATCCTTGCTCCGGCCATCTCGTTTTTTCGCAGGCTCGGATTACCCACAGGTGCGGCAGCCGGGACTTTGCTGCTTTTGTTTATCGTCGGCTTCACCGGTTTGTTCCTGCTGCTCGAACCCGTGGTTTGGACAGCAGTCGAGCGGATCCCGAGCATCTGGTATGAGTTGCAATCCTCCCTGCATGACATGCAGGACATGCTGCGCGGCATCAAGGAAGTCACCGATAACGTGGCCGGGGCAATTAACCTAGAAGCCGCCGAGGCAGGCCCGCAGGCGGCAGCAGAAGGGGAAGGCAGCGTGCAAATGCCAACGGCGATTGACGCGATTTCGCTGGCCCCCGCCATCGCCGCCGAGATCATGGTTTTCATCGGGGTGCTGTTTTTCTTTCTGTTCACGCGTGACCAGATTTACCTGTGGTTGGGCCGCACGATGAGCGGTGGCGATGAAGGTGAAAACGAGCGGATCAAAACCTCCCTCGTTCAGGCCGAGCACATGGTCTCACGCTATTTCCTGACCATCACCCTGATCAACGCCTGTCTTGGCCTCGCCGTTGCCGCGGTAATGGCCGCCTTTGGCCTGGCCTCCCCCATCCTCTGGGGGCTTGGGGCCTTTACGTTGAACTTCATCCCCTATCTCGGGCCAGCGGTGTTTGCGGTGTTGCTGACGCTTGGTGGAATCGTGGCGTTTGACGGGATCCTCGCGGTGCTGCCAGTGGGGGCGTATCTGTGCATGAACGTCACCGAGGGCCAGTTCGTAACCCCCTCTCTGGTGGGCAAACGCCTGTCCGTGAACCCGCTAGCGATTTTTCTGTCGCTGATCTCATTTGTCTGGCTCTGGGGGGCACTAGGGGGCTTCGTGGCAATCCCGGTGCTGCTTTGGGTATTGCTGATTTCTGGCCTGCTGAAGCCAAGCGGCGATATGCTCGTTGGCGCAGAACACGTGGCCAATGCCGTGAAGGACCCGGCCGAATAGTCCAGAGCCGCTGGCGCTACACCATTTGTTCCGGGATGCCGGGCACCTGATGGCCAAACCGCGCGGTTGAGCGCAGATCAAAGGGCAGCAGAAAGCTCTGGCGATCTTCGGGCGAGCGGGCCGCATCGGAGCGGGCGATATTTTCCCAGGCTTCGCGGGCGGTGAGCGGATCAATCAAGCGGTCCCGCTGGGCTTCGGTCGCATCGGGGAACCAATGGTCCACCACCCGCTCGCGGATCATCTCCACATCTCCCCGGTGGGTCATTTCGACCCCGGCTTCGCTATCCCATTTCATCGAGCGCCCGTTCAGGTTAGCCGATGAAACGATCGCCGCCGCTTCATCAAACACCGATAGCTTGGCATGAACATAGATCACCGGCGCGCCAAAGAGCGCGGCGCGGCCCAGCCCGCCATGCTTTTCGCGCCCGGTTCCATCCGGCTCTCCCACACCAGCTTCGCCGACCTCGTCGGATGGGCTTTCGGGGCGGCGGCGCTGGGCCGGAGAGGCAATGAACAGCCGCTCGCCAAAGGCCCGGCGCAGCTTGCGCAGGGCGCGCGCTTGAAGATACTCGCCATACCGCGCATCGGTTCCGCCGGAGTTGAAGGCCACCTCTTCAGGGGCCGCAGGAAGCACCAACAGGCAGTTGAGGCCCGGTTCGGCCGCCGCGCGTGCGGCCAGGGCGCGAGCGAGGTGCGTGTCTCTAAAGAACTGCGATTCCAGATAGATGAGGTGTTTTGCCTGCGCCGTGCGCGCAATATGCGCCGCGTAAATTCCGCGAGAGGCGGTTTCGGGGGCAAAGCGCAAAACCTTCATCGGGCTGGGGCGCGACAGCGTGGTGATAAACCGCAACCCCTCGGTCGCAGGCCGCATCTCGGGCTGGCCAAGAGGGGGCGGGCAGCCCGGCTTTCCGGCGGTTTGATCAAGGAACAGATCAACATGGCGCTCGGCCTGAGCGGCCAGGGCGGGTTCGTCAAACAGCATCTGGATATCGTGCCAGGTATCCTGCGCCATGCGGCTGTGTTCGGGCGTGTCCCAGCGGCGTTCATCCAGATCAAGGCCACCGATGAAAAGGCGTTTGCCGTCGATGACCGCCAGTTTCTGGTGGTGGGTCACGGGCGCCAGCGAAAAGCGCTGCCACCAGTTGGGGCGCACCTTATGGGTTTCGCTGTCTGTCTTCACCAGATGCGTGCGCAACCTCGGGGCTTCGCTCAGAAACCGCTCGCGTGCGGCTTCGGGGCGGTGGTTTACGATCCCGGCGGCTTGGTGCAGCTTGGTGGCCGCGACGGCCCACAGAAAAATGCCCAGAACCTTGCCAATGCGCGCAGGATGCAGCGCGGCGATGGCCTCAAACGGTGCCGCCTCGTCGCCCGCCATCTCACGCACGGCCGCGCATTGACGAATGGTGTGCCAGCTCATCCGGTGCAGCTCAGGCGCGCCAATCGGATCAAAATCCGCCACCACAAGGCGGATCGACACACCGCGTGACAGCGCATCGGCGAGCAGATCAGCCCATGTTTCCCCTATTGCGCGGCCCTCGTCACTGCGCAGACGGGTTGCCAGATCAATCACCCGAAAACTCAGCACCACCCGCTCATGGGCCGCAAGAATGGCCCGCTCCAGCGCCGGGAACGCCTCGGCGGCGGTGAGCAACAGCTTACAATCGCTCACATCGGGCAGGGGCGCGGATTGCCCGGCGGCGCTCATTGCGCAGCATCCGCTGCGGTGGGCGCGGCCTCTCCGGGGGCATGCTCCACGCCGGGGCCATCAAGCGGGCCGGGTTCAATGGCAAACGTCAGGGACAGGCAGAAACTGTCTTCCTCGTCCTCCACCTCAAGCCGCCCGCCAAGTTGTGCGGCAAAGGCGCGGATAAGCTGCGAACCAAGCCCGTTTTTGCCGGGCGGCTCATAGTTTCTGGTGAGGGGTGCGCCCTTGGAATTTGAGATCACCAACCGGGCGCGGGGCTTCTTGTCGGGCGCATCCGGGGTGGTTTCTTTGGGTTCCAACTCCTCCATCACCACCTTGAGCCATGCCGTGCCGGGGCCGTCGGGGTGGCCCATGTGCTTGGTCGCATTGGTCACGGCCTCTGTCGTGAGCAGGGCCACGGGCACCGCCTGATCAGGGGCGATTTGCAGGGAGGCAATGTCGAGTTCGGGCGTGACCCCGGCATCCTTTGGCAGCGCGGTCGAGAGCGTTTGGCGCAGGATCGTCGAGAGCAGCGCATCGGCGTGGACCGTTGTGAGCCGCGACGTTTTGTAAAGGCTGGAGTGGACGGTTGCGAGCCCCAACACCCGGTCAAGCACGCGCTGCAAGGTCGCCCGCGCTTCCGGGGCGCGGGATTTGCGGAGTTCCATGTTCATGATCGAAGCGATCAGTTGAAGGTTGTTCTTTACCCGGTGATGAACCTCCCGCAGCAGCAGGTTTTTCTCGCGCAGGTTGTTCTCCTGCTCTGCCTCATCATGGATGATCGTCTCGGCCATCGTCATGAAAGTTTCATCCATCTGGCGCAGCTCTGCCGGGGCAGTTCGCGGGATGCTGCCTCCCTCCGCAAGATCGCGGTCGCCAGCGGCAAAGCGGATCATCCGCCCCCTCAGGCGGCGGATGTGCACCAGCACAAGGCGATGCACCGCGATATAGGCCACCGCGAGTGAAATCGCCCACATCAGCATCGGGAAGAAAGCCGCCCCAAGCAAGACATTGCCCGGTTCGGTATTGCGCCAGATGGCCACCGCGTAAACAAGATCCGGAACAACGGTGACGACGGTATAGATGCGATTCTTGCCGCCGCGGCTGACACTGGCAAAGGCGGTATCGCCACTGAGCGGCAGTTGCTCGAGATCAATATCAAGCGGCAGTTCCGGGCCAAGCTTTGGCACGGCCAAGCCGGAGAAGATGATATTTCCGTCACGGGTGAAGGTGAGCAGATCAATCGGCACCGGGGATATATCTGCGGCGCCTTGCACGGGGTTGTGCGTCACGGTTTTGTTGCTGTCGATTTGCGCCCGTTCAATCGAGACGGACACAAAACCAAGGTAGCCCGCGTCGTCATAAACCGGGTAGCCGATGATCAGCACCGGAATCCCGCTGATGCGGCCCCGGTCGAGCACCTGGGCGCTTGGCACCCTGTCGCGATGCATCTGTTCGGAAAAGGTCGAGCCTCCCAGCTCAAAGGTTTCACCGCGGGAGTTGCAAGTGGTCACATTGTTGGGCTGAACAAAGGTCGCCAGCGTGTAAGTGACGGATCTGTCGGTAAATTCCTGCATCGTCTGGTGACAGGCGTCCGGGTCTTGCCGGGTGGTGACAACGCTGGCTGCCAGCACCCGTGCCGAGGCAAAACCACCATAGACCATATCGCGCAGCGGCTCCACATCGGCCACGGTTTGCCCGTAGAGCGCCGAGCGTTTCAGCGCTTCGCCCTGCCGCGAAACATTGGCCGTTTGCATCAAGGCGATAATGCCAACGGGCAGCAGCGCAACCGACAGCAGCAGCGCCACCCGAAAAACGAGGCTACGTCCGATAACTCTTGCCGGCATGTGCCGCCCCCTCTTTCGGATCAGCCGATCCGTGTCGCGCTTGCCGAGAGGACAGCCATGGTGCCCTGTTCGGTCAGCTCCATTTTTTCCTTTTCGTCAAGGTTGAGCATTTCAGCAAGGCGGGCGCGGGCACGGTTTGCACGGGATTTGACGGTGCCAACGGCGCATTCGCACGTATCGGCGGCTTCTTCGTAAGACATGCCCAGAGCGCCCACGAGCCACAGGGTTTCACGCTGCTCATCGGGCAGAGTGGCAAAGGCGCGCTGGAAATCTGCCAGGGCAAGGCGTCCGTCATGGTCGGGCTTGGTGGCGAGGCCATCGGCAAATACCCCATCCACATCAGCCACTTCGCGGCCAGCCTTGCGGCGGGCGGAGTAGAAGGTGTTGCGCAGAATGGTAAAGAGCCAGGCGCGCAGGTTGGTGCCTTCCTTGAACTTGTCAAAGTTTGACCACGCCTTGACGACCGAGTCCTGAACCAGATCATCGGCCTGGGCCGAATTTCGGGCGAGGCTCATGGCGAAGGCACGCATGGCGGGGAGGTGTTCGACGATCTCATCGCGTGGATCTGTCGATGTCGCCCGTGAGGATGCATCGTTCATTCAGACGATCCACAGTTGCTATCCTGGGCTTTGAGCTTCGCGAGAAGATCGGTAAAGCGATCAGGCAATTCCTCTTCCACCTGCGATTGGTAAACCCGCCGCAGGTTCTCGTCGATTTGGCGCCGTAGCCCTTCATTCGGTTCGTTGTTCTGCTCAGACATAAGTGTTCCCGTACCCATATTTTTTAGTGCCAGCGCACCCCCAGCCCCATGGAGGCTACCTTATTAGACGCTTGTTCAACCCGTAAAAACCGCGCAGGTTCCAAAAAAGTTTGGAACCAATCGCTTTTTTTAGCGTTCGGTTGCAGAGGGATCAATAAAAACAGGGTCATTGCGAATGAACAGTGCACAAACCGAGAGCTTTGCCGATGGCATCGCACGCGAACTTCCATATCTGCGGCGCTACGCACGGGCGTTGACGGGAAGCCAGAAAACCGGTGATGCATATGCTGCCGCCACCCTTGAAGCGATGCTGGAAGACCCCGAACTGGGGGATCGGTCTCGCAGCCCAAGGGTGACGCTGTTTGCCGCCTTTCACGCGATCTGGACAAGCTCTGGCGCGCCGGTTGAGGGCGTCGACGATAGTAATTTCACCGCCACCCAGGCCCAAAAGCACATGGCCCCGCTCACCCCCGGCACCCGTGAAGCCCTATTGCTCTATACCATCGAGCAGTTCAGCTACAGCCAGATCGGCGAGATCACCGGCAACTCGGCAGAAGAGGCAGAGCAGATGGTGATTACCGCGCAGGAAGAGATGGCCAAGTCGATCACCGGTAAGGTGATGATCATCGAGGACGAGGCGATTATCGCCATGGACCTTGAGAGCGTGGTTTCCGATATGGGCCATCTGGTCACCGGCGTTGCCCGCACCCATAAGGGGGCTGTCAGCCTTGCCCAGCAGGAAAAACCGGATCTTGTGCTGGCCGATATTCAACTCGCTGACAACTCGTCAGGGATTGATGCGGTGAATGATATTCTGGCCGAGTTTGGTGAGATGCCGGCGATCTTTATCACCGCCTTCCCCGAACGTTTGCTGACCGGAGCCAAGCCCGAGCCGGTGTTCCTGATCACCAAGCCCTACACTGAAGAGCAGGTGCGCCTTGCTGTCAGCCAGGCGATGTTCTTCTCCTCCACGGTAACCTTGGTCGCCTGATTATGCGGCCAGTCGCCGCCCGGTGGCTGGCCCGCAAACTACCGGTAAAGCCCCGTGCAGCGCACGGCGGCCGCGGGCCTAGAAAGAAATCGTGGCGGCGACGGCGCGTTTCCAGCGGGTATATTTTTCGTCCCGCTCCTCAGCGCTCATCTCGGGCTGAAAGCTGCGCTCAAGCGCCCATGTTTCGGCAAAACCCGCCTGATCGGGGTAAACCCCTGCCGCCTGCCCGGCCAGCCAGGCTGCGCCCATGGCGGTGGTTTCGAGCACGCGAGGACGATCAACCGGGGCACCGATGATATCGGACAAAAACTGCATCGCCCAGTCAGAGGCGCTCATACCCCCGTCAACCCGAAGGGTCGCTGGACTGACAGTCCCGTCGCGCTGCTCCGTTTCACCGCCGGTTTGGCCTGTCCCTTGCCAATCGGCCTTCATCGCTTCCAGCAGATCGCGGGTTTGGTAGCCCACGCTTTCAAGCGCGGCGCGGGCGAGTTCGGCGGGGCCGGTGGCGCGGGTGAGGCCGAAGACCGCGCCACGGCAATCGGCCTCCCAATAGGGCGCGCCGAGGCCGGTGAAGGCAGGCACCATGACCACCCCTTGCGCGGTATCGGCAGTTTCAGCCAGCGGCTGGGTTTCGCTTGCATCGCGGATCATTTTCAGCCCATCGCGCAGCCATTGCACAACCGCCCCGGCCACAAAGATCGACCCTTCGAGCGCATAGGTCGGCTTGCCATCAAGTTGGTAGGCGATGGTGGTGAGCAGGCGGTTTTTGCTGAAAACAGGCTCTGAGCCGGTGTTGAGCAGGGCAAAGCAGCCGGTGCCATAGGTGCTTTTCATCATGCCAGGTTGAAAGCAGGCCTGCCCCACCGTCGCCGCTTGCTGATCTCCGGCGACGCCAAGGATGGGGATTTCGCGCCCGCCGAACAGATCAGGGCGGGTGGTGCCGAAGGCGGCGGCGCTGTCTTTCACCTCGGGCAGCATTTTGATCGGGATGTCGAGCATGTCGCACATCTCATCAGACCACGCGCCTTTGCGGATATCATAAAGCATGGTGCGGGCGGCGTTTGTGGCGTCGGTGACGTGGGATATGCCGCCGGTGAGGTGCCAGATGATCCACGCATCCACCGTGCCGAACAGCAGATCGCCGGCTTCGGCCCCGGCGCGCGCGCCTTCGACGTTTTCGAGAACCCAAGCCAGCTTGGTCGCCGAGAAGTAGGGATCAAGCAGCAGGCCGGTGGCTTTGGTCACTTGAGCTTCCAGCCCCTGCCCTTTGAGATCACGGCAAAAATCGGCGGTGCGGCGGTCTTGCCAGACGATGGCGTTGTGGACGGCCTTGCCGGTATGACGGTCCCATACCACGGTGGTTTCACGCTGGTTGGTGATGCCGATGGCGGCGATATCCGAGGCACTGGCCCCGGCCTTTTCGAGCACACCACGGCAGGTGGCGGCGGTGGTTGTCCAAAGATCGGCGGCGTCATGTTCGACCCAGCCGGACTGGGGGAAGTGCTGGGTGAATTCTTCCTGTGCGGTGGCGCTGACCTTGAGGTGCTCGTCAAACAGGATGGCGCGGGAGGACGTGGTGCCTTGGTCAATGGCGAGAATGTAGGTCATGGGCGGTCCTCCCTCGGGTGATTGTTTGGAGAGTCTAACGGCAAGGGCCTCTCGCGTCACCGGGGGAGGCTCTTCAGGCCCCATGGGCCATCATCGCCGCTGCGAAGACGCCTCGAAGGGCGGATGAGTGGCTTGGGGGACGGGAGAAATGCCGGGGCCACCTGTGAGGGCAGCCCCGGCTTGATAGGTTACTGCCAGGAGGCAATAAGCTCGTCGTAGTTGACGGTCATCGGCTCTGGGTCTTCATTGTCGAGCTTGGCCTTGGGTGCGCCCGATTTGGCGAGCCATTCAGCCGGATCGACTTCCTCGTTCATGACCGGGCCAAGTTCACCCTGAACGCCTGCGCGCTCAAGCCGCTCCAGCACCTTTTCCTGATCGGCGCAGAGCGAATCCAGCGCCTCCTGAGCGGTTTTTGCGCCAGACATCGCATCGCCGATATTCTGCCACCAGAGCTGTGCCAGCTTGGGGTAGTCGGGGATGTTGGTGCCGGTGGGCGACCATTGGACGCGGGCTGGCGAGCGGTAGAACTCGACCAGACCACCCAGTTTGGGCGCGCGCTCGGTGAAGCTGTCATGTGCGATCGAGCTTTCGCGGATGAAGGTCAGGCCAATGTGGCTTTTCTTCACGTCCACGGTTTTGGAGGTGACGAACTGGGCATAGAGCCAGGCCGCTTTGGCGCGGTCATCGGGGGTGGACTTCAACAGCGTCCAGGACCCCACGTCCTGATAGCCGATCTTCATGCCCTCTTCCCAGTAAGCGCCATGGGGCGACGGGGCAAGGCGCCACTTGGGCGTGCCATCGTCGTTCATGACAGGAAGACCCTCTTCGACCAGTGAAGGCACGAAGGTGGTATACATGAACATCTGCTGGGCGATATTGCCTTGGCTCGGCACCGGACCGGCCTCGCCGAAGGTCATGCCCTGAGCCGCAGGCGGCGTGTACTTTTGCAGCCATTCAATCGCCTTTTCAACGGCATAGACAGCAGCGGGCGCGTTGGTTGCGCCGCCACGGGCCATGCAGGAGCCGACGGGTTGGGATTTGTCGTTGACCCGAACGCCCCACTCATCGACCGGCAGGCCATTTGGCTCGCCCTTGTCCCCCATGCCAGCCATGGACATCCACGCATCGGTGTAGCGCCAGCCGAGCGAAGGGTCTTTCTTGCCGTAGTCCATGTTGCCGAAGACGCCGCTGTCGGGGCCGCCCGCGTAAGACATGTCGCGCCCGGTGAAGAACTCGGCGATGTCCTCATAGGCCGACCAGTTGACCGGCACGCCAAGGTCGTAGCCATAGGCTTCCTTGAAGTCGGCCATGGATTTGGGATCGGTGAACCAATCGTAGCGGAACCAGTAAAGGTTGGCGAACTGCTGGTCGGGCAGTTGATAGAGGTCGCCATCCGGGCCGGTGGTGAACTGGGTGCCGATGAAATCATCGAGGTCCAGCGTGGGCGAGGTCACATCGGCACCGGCGTTTGCCATCCAGTCTGTCAGGCTGCGGGCCTGCTGGTAGCGCCAGTGGGTGCCGATCAGGTCAGAGTCGTTAACGTAGGCGTCATAGATGTTCTCGCCGGACTGCATTTGGGTTTGCAGCTTTTCCACCACATCGCCCTCACCGATGAGGTCATGGGTGACCTTGATGCCGGTGATCGCCTCGAAGGCGGGGGCGAGCACCTGGCTCTCATACTCGTGGGTGGTGATGGTTTCGGAGACCACCTTGATCTCCATCCCCTCCATCGGTGCCGCAGCATCGAGGAACCACTGCATCTCGGCCTCCTGGTCGGCGCGGCTGAGCGTGGAAAGATCTCCGATTTCGGCGTCGAGGAAGGCCTTGGCCTCGTCCATTCCGGCAAAGGCCGGGGCCGCAAGCCCCATGGCCAGCGCCAGCGCCGTGGTTGATCTGAAAGTAAGTTTCATGATGTCTCCTCCCTAGGGGTTATGAAACGCCGCCTTCTGGGCGGCCGTCGTTCCTGTGCTAGACCCAGCGGAACACCGCTGCGGCGTAGATCAGGCAGAGAACCAGCGCCCAGGGTTGGGCGATGCCGGTCAATCCAAGCCAGGCCAGGTTGATGAAGGCCGAGCCGAGAAGCGTGATAAAGAGGCGGTCGCCCCTTGTCGTTTCGATCTGGAGCACGCCCTTGCGGGGTGTCTCCGGAAACTTGATAGCGAGCACCGTGAAGATGATCAGCAGGGTCGCGATGACCATGAAGAAGATCGCGGTGGGCCAGGTCCATGCCATCCAGTCCATGTTAGTGGCTCCCTTCGGTGTTTCGCGGGGTTGGTTGGTGATGTCGCGCCCGGCCCAAGCCGGGCAGCGGCCGACCTTCCCCCGGAGGCCGCTTCGGCGATGTCGTGCGTAACAAGCCCGCAATGGATGCTTTTGAGTGCTGGCGCTGGCCGACGGGAGCACATGCGCCCTCCAGGTCGGCCGCTGCCCGGCTTGGGTTGAGACGATTTGCTTGCATCACACCCTCCCCAGGGCGAAGCCCTTGGCGATGTAGTTGCGCACGAAGTAGATCACCAAGGCGCCCGGCACGATGGTGAGCACCCCGGCAGCAGCGAGCACGCCCCAGTCGAGGCCCGAGGCCGAAACCGTGCGCGTCATGGTGGCGGCGATGGGCTTGGCATCGACCGTGGTGAGGGTGCGCGAGAGCAGCAGCTCGACCCACGAGAACATGAAGCAGAAGAAGGCCGCAACGCCGATGCCCGAGGCGATCAAAGGCATGAAGATTTTCACAAAGAAGCGCGGGAAGGAGTAGCCATCAATATAGGCGGTTTCGTCGATTTCTTTCGGGACGCCGCGCATGAAGCCCTCAAGGATCCACACCGCCAGCGGCACGTTGAAAAGGCAGTGGGCCAGCGCCACCGCGATATGCGTATCAAACAGGCCGACCGACGAATAAAGCTGGAAGAACGGCAGCGCAAACACGGCAGGCGGGGCCATGCGGTTGGTCAGCAACCAGAAGAAAAAGTGCTTGTCGCCAAGGAAATGGTAGCGCGAAAACGCATAGGCGGCGGGCAGCGAAACGGCGATGGAGATCACCGTGTTCATCACCACGTAAATCAGCGAATTGACGTAGCCCATATACCAGCTTGGGTCTGTCAGGATGACCATGTAGTTGGCCAGCGTGATATCTTGCGGCCAAAGCGAAAAACCTCCGAGAATTTCAGAATTGGTCTTCAGACTCATGGTCAGCAGCCAGTAGATCGGCAACAGCAGGAACAGCAGGTAAAGGCCCATCACCACGGCAGACCCTTTGACCCGGATCTTTGGTGCGGCTTTGGCGGGAGTGTTCAGGGTTGCATCGGTCATTTCAGGCCGTCCCGTTTTTCGAGGTTGGTCATCACGGTGTAGAACACCCAGCTCACCAGCAGGATTACGAGGAAATACATGATCGAGAAGGCGGCAGCCGGGCCAAGGTCAAACTGGCCGATGGCCATTTTCACAAGGTCAATCGACAGGAAGGTGGTGGCATTGCCCGGACCGCCGCCGGTAACGACGAAAGGCTCGGTATAAATCATGAAACTGTCCATGAAGCGCAGCAGGATGGCGATCATCAGCACGCCCTGCATCTTGGGCAGTTCGATGAAGCGGAAGACCTTCCAGCGCGAGGCCTGGTCGATCTTGGCGGCCTGGTAGAAGGCATCGGGGATGGATTGCAGGCCCGCGTAGGCAAGCAGCGCGATCAGCGAGGTCCAGTGCCAGACATCCATGACGACAACGGTGATCCAGGCCGAAAGCACATCGCGGGTATAGTTGTAATCAATCCCGATGGCATCAAGCGTGTAACCCAGCAGGCCAATATCGACCCGCCCGAAGATTTGCCAGATGGTGCCAACCACATTCCATGGGATCAGCAGCGGCAGGCTCATCAGCACCAGGCAGAGCGAGGCCCAGAAGCCCTTTTTAGGCATGTTGAGGGCCACGAAAATGCCCAGCGGAACCTCGATGGCGAGGATGATCGCCGAGAATCCCATTTGCCGCCAGAGGGCGGACCACATGCGCTCGGAGTGCAGCATGTCATCAAACCATTCCAGCCCCGCCCAGAAGAACTGGTTGTTGCCGAAGGTGTCCTGCACCGAATAATTGACCACGGTCATGAGTGGGATCACGGCAGAGAAGGCGACGAGGATCAGCACCGGCAGAACCAGGAACCATGCCTTGTGGTTGGTGGTCTTTTCCATCAGGCGGCTCCTTTGGGGGCGGTGTATCGTGAGCCGGGTAGCGGCCGACCTAGAGGCCGTTTGCAAGCCCTTTGGCCAGTGCGTGCGCCCGCAAGCATGAATGCCGCGCCTTTTGCTGGAGACATCACCAAAGCGGCCTCCGGGGGGAGGTCGGCCGCTGCCCGGCTGAAGCCGGGCAAGACGATTGCCATGCGCGCGCGCAAGCTCATGGCGCCACCTCCGGGCTGACACGCCAGTCATTCGCGTAGACGTTCACATGCGCCGGATCAAATTTGACCCTGGTCATATTTTCTGAGATCCCATCACCCTCTCCGGCGATCACGTTGATCTCATTGCCAAAACACTCGGCACGCACGATCTTGTGACGGCCGACGTCTTCCACCCGGCGCACCTTCACGGGCAGGCCCTCGGTCGCGGAAAGGCTGGCATATTCGGGCCGCACGCCAAGTGCGACATTGCCCTCCAGCGGGCCGTAGCCCTGCGCCAATACCAGCTCGGCCCCGTCGATATAGGCGCGGTTGCCCTCGACCCGGGCGGGGATCACATTCATCCCCGGCGAGCCGATGAAGTAGCCCACAAAGGTATGATCAGGCCGCTCGAAAAGCTCTTCGGGTGTGCCGATCTGCACCACCCGGCCATCGTGCATCACCACCACCTTATCGGCGAAAGTGAGCGCCTCGGTCTGGTCATGGGTGACGTAGATCATGGTGTGGCCAAAGTCATGGTGGAGTTGCTTTAGCTGGGTGCGCAACTCCCACTTCATGTGCGGATCAATCACCGTGAGCGGCTCATCGAACAGCAGCGCATTCACGTCCTTGCGCACCATGCCCCGGCCCAGCGAGATCTTTTGCTTGGCATCCGCCGTCAGCCCCCGCGCCTTGCGGTCAAGATCGGCCTCCATGCCGATCATCCGGGCAATCTCCCCCACCCGCTCGGCTACATAGGCCTCATCGCGTCCGCGATTGCGCAGCGGGAAGGCGAGGTTATCGCGCACCGTCATCGTGTCGTAGACCACGGGGAACTGGAACACCTGCGCTATGTTGCGCTCGGCGGTGGGCGCGTGCGTAACATCGCGGTCATCAAACAGGATGCGCCCGCGCGAGGGCTGCAACAGGCCCGAGATGATGTTGAGCAGGGTCGACTTGCCGCAACCCGAAGCACCGAGCAGGGCATAGGCGGCGCCGTCTTCCCAAACGTGGTTCAACTCTTTCAGCGCAAAATCATCCTCGCTCGTCGGCGCGGTGAGGTAGCTGTGGGCGAGATTGTCGAGCGTGATCCGGGCCATGGTCCCCTCCCCTCAGGCGGCGACGGCATAGGCGGCAGGGGCCACCAATGCGCCGGTTTCATCAAAAACATACACATGGCTCGGGTCGAGCCAGACATCGAGCGGCGCACCGGGGGCCAGATCATGCACCCCATGCACCAGCCCCACCCAGCGCTCGCCGTGATGATCGAGATGCACAAAGGTCTCTGACCCGGTGAGCTCGGTCACGGAAAGCTGCGCTTCAAAGCGCATCGCGGTTTCGGTATGTTGCAATATTTCCAGATGGTTGGGGCGAAACCCGGCCATGTAGCGACCATCTGGCACCTCGGCCAGCTTGCCTGTGGCGGCGGTAGCCTGACCATCGCCAAACATCAGCTTGCCGCCGGTTTTTGAGACCTGCAAAAAGTTCATCGGCGGGTCAGAGAACACCCGCGCAGTGGTGGCATCCACCGGGTGGCGATAAACCTGCGCCGTGGGGCCAAACTGGGTGACGCGCCCCTCCCAGAGGGTCGCCGTATTGCCGCCCAGCAAGAGCGCCTCTTCCGGCTCGGTGGTGGCATAAACAAAGATCGCGCCGGACTCCTCAAAGATGCGCGGGATTTCAACCCGCATCTCTTCGCGCAGCTTGTAATCAAGGTTGGCGAGCGGCTCATCAAGCAGCACCAGCCCTGCGCCCTTCACCAATGCGCGGGCCAGCGCACAGCGCTGCTGCTGCCCGCCCGAAAGCTCCAATGGTTTGCGCGCCAGCATGGGGGTGAGTTGCATCATCTCGGCGGTTTTATGCACCGCTGCGTCAATCTCGGCCTTGTCCTTGCCCTGAAGGCGCAGCGGGGAGGCGATATTGTCATAAACCGTCATCGACGGGTAGTTGATGAACTGCTGGTAGACCATCGCCACCTGACGGTCCTGCACGCGCATCCCCGTCGCATCCACGCCATCCCAAAACACCCGGCCCTCGCTAGGCTGATCGAGGCCCGCCATCAGCCGCATGAGGCTGGTCTTGCCCGACGAGGTGGGGCCAAGCAGCACGTTCATCGTGCCTTTTTGCAGCGTGAGGTCCGTGGGGTGGATATGGGTGTTACGGCCCACCACCTTGGTCACGGATTTGAGGTCCAGCACGGTGTTCTCTCCTTATTCCGCAGCCGCGGCGCTGCGGGCTTTGATCCGGGTTGCGACATGGGCCTTGAGCGCCGCCGCCTCATCGGGGGTAAGGCGCAGGCCAAGCTTGCTGCGCCGCCAAAGGATATCTTCGGCGCTGCGGGCATATTCATGGGTGAGGAGCCAGGTAACCTCGACCTCGGTGAGTGTGGCGCCGAAAGCCTCGCCAAGGTCCTCAAGGCTGCGCGCTTCGCCCAGGATTTGCCACGCCTCGGTGCCATAACCGCGCACCAGCCGGGCGGCGTGGGGCGCGGTGAGGAAGGGGTAATCGGCGTGGAGCCGGGCGGTAAGCTTGGCCACGCCCTCGACCGGGAAATCACCGCCGGGGAGTGGAGCATCCTTCGTCCACTTCCCGCCAAGCCCCTGGAAATGCGTTGCAATCTTTTCCAAGGCGGATTCCGCGAGGCGGCGGTAGGTGGTGATCTTGCCGCCGAATATGTTGAGCACCGGGGCGCCCGCCGTTTTATCCACCTTGAGGGTATAGTCGCGCGTGGCCGCCGTGGCCGAGCTTGCACCATCGTCATAAAGCGGGCGGACGCCGGAATAGCTCCAAACCACGTCCTCGGCGCTGATGGGCGCGGCAAGGTAGCGGTTGGCAAAGGCGATCAGGTAGTCCCGCTCGGCATCGGTGCAATGGGGCGGTTCATCGGGGTTTTCATGCGCACTTTCGGTGGTGCCGATCAGGGTGAAATCCTGCTCATAGGGGATCGCAAAGATGATCCGCCCGTCCTCGCCCTGGAAGAAATAGGCCTTGTCATGCGGGTAGAGGCGGCGGGTGACGATATGTGAGCCACGCACCAGCCGCACACCCTCGTTGCTGTTGGTTTGGATCGTTTCGCTGAGAATCTGGCCAACCCAGGGGCCACCGGCGTTCACCACCACGCGGGCGTGGTGGGTGGCGGTTTCGCCGTTTTCGCAATTTTGCGTTTCGATCCGCCAATGGCCGTCTTCGACCCCCGCCGAAATCACCTTGGTGCGGGTGTGGATGGTTGCGCCCCGGCTTTCGGCATCACGGGCGTTGAGCACCACGAGGCGCGAGTCCTCGACCCAGCAGTCGGAATACTCATAGGCCCGCTCAAAGCGCGGTTGCAGCGCCGCGCCTTCGGGCGTTCCGGGCAAGGCGAGGGTTTCAGTGCCGGGCAGCAGCTTGCGACCGCCGAGATGATCATAAAGGAACAGGCCAAGGCGGATCAGCCACGCCGGGCGGCGCCCTTTCATCCATGGCATGACCAGCGACAACAGGCGGGAGGTAGGCGTTTCGGCCTCAAAGCGCATATCCTTATGATAAGGAAGCACAAAACGCATGGGCCACGAGATGTGGGGCATGTTGCGCAGCAGCACTTCACGCTCCACCAGCGCCTCTCGCACCAAGCGAAACTCGAAGTATTCAAGGTAGCGCAGCCCGCCGTGGAACAGCTTGGTTGATGAGGAGGAGGTCGCCTGCGCCAGATCGCCCATTTCGGCCAGCGTAACCGAAAGGCCCCGGCCCGCCGCATCCCGCGCGATGCCACAACCGTTGATGCCGCCGCCGATCACGAACAGGTCTACCAGCTTTTGTGCCGCGTCATCAGACACATGATCCTCCCCACCTGTGCGGGTCCGATTATGAGGCGAGTCGGGGGGAAGCGAAAGCAGAAAATGTTCGTTTGTTTTCGCTTCTCGGAAAGCCCCGCAAGATCATGGGCTTGCTGCACTAGGGTAAACCAACGCCGCAGCGCAGCAAATATAGGGCCTTGCACTCTCCGGCCTTTGATAGCGTTCAAAAACCGTTGCCCGCCCCTGCCCCCCATGCGAAAAGAAACGAAAATTCGCAAGCCAGTGAGCCCACCATGAATCAGGCCTTTCGCCGCCCTGAGATCGTTGAAATCCTGCGCCGGGACGGCAAGGTGACGGTCGATGGGCTGGCCGAGCATTTTGGAGTCACGCTGCAAACCATCCGCCGCGACCTGTCGGATATGGCCGAAGCGGGGCAGATCGAACGGGTGCATGGTGGGGCGATCCCGCCTTCGGGCACCCATAACATTGGCTATGAGGAGCGGCGGTCGCTGAATCACCGCGCCAAGGCGGCGATTGCCCGCTGCTGCGCTTCGCAAATCCCTGAAAATGCGAGTATTTTCCTGAATATCGGCACCAGCACCGAGGCCGTGGCAAAGGCCCTGATGGGCCATCGTAACCTGCTGGTGGTGACCAACAACATGAACGTTGCCAATATCCTTGCCGCAAACTCGGACTGTGAGATCATTGTGACCGGCGGCAGCCTGCGCCGCTCTGATGGCGGGCTGGTGGGCAAGCTTGCGTCGGAAACCATTGAACAATTCAAGTTTGATCTGGCGGTGGTGGGCTGCTCGGCGATTGATCCGCAGGGAGATATGCTCGATTTTGACATTCAGGAGGTGGGCGTGAGCCAGGCGATTCTGCGCCAGTCGCGGCGCAGCTTTCTGGTGGCGGATCACTCGAAGTTTCATCGCACAGCGCCTGCCCGCATTGCCTCGCTCGCTCGTGTCGATTGTTTCTTTACCGACAAAGGCTTGGGCGGCGATCTTGAAACAAAATGTGAGGCATGGGGCACTGAGGTGGTGCTTTGCCCGCAGCGAAGCTAGGCTACTGATATGACAGGACAAACATTCGATGTAGCGGTGATTGGCGGCGGCGTTGCCGGCGTGGCGGCCGCGGCGGAACTGGCGCGGGATGCAAGCGTGGTGTTGATCGAGCGCGAAGACCAGCCGGGCTATCACGCCTCTGGCCGGTCTGCGGCGCTGTTTGCCCCCAATTACGGCAGCGGGCCGATGCAGGAGCTGACGCTGCAATCAGCGGATTTCTTCACCGCGCCGCCCGAGGGGTTTGGCACGCTGCTCTCGCCACGGGGCTTTGTTTTTATCGCCCGAGAAGACCAACTGGCCTCATTGCCGAAAAGTTTGCCACAGGTGAGCGGCGCAGAGTTGGAAGCCGAGGTGCCGCTGATCCGCAAGGGCTACGCCGCCGGTGCCGCGTGGAACGAGGGGGCCTCGGACATTGATGTGCACGCCTTGATGCAGGGCTACCTGCGCCTCGCCAAGGCCCGCGGCGCGGTGGTGATGACAGGGGCCGAGGTGCGAGGCCTTTCGCCCGGCTGGCAGGTGGAAACGAGCAAGGGCAGCCTGCGGGCCAGGGTGGTGGTGAACGCCGCCGGGGCTTGGGTGGATGAGGTGGCCAAGCTGGCCGGGGTGGCGCCGCTGGGCTTTACGCCGATGCGGCGCAGCGCCTGCACGGTGGCCGCGCCCGAGGGGCTCGACATAGGCAAAGTGCCGATGATCGTGGACGCCGATGAAGAGTTTTACCTCAAGCCCGAGGCCGGGCGGCTGATGATTTCGCTGGCCGATGAAACCCCCTCGCCCCCTTGTGATGCGCAGCCAGAGGAGCTTGATCTGGCGGTTGGCGTTGACCGGGCCATGCAGGCCTGTGATGTGCAGGTGCGACGGTTGGAGAGCCGCTGGGCGGGCTTGCGCACATTCGCGCCAGACCGCGCCCCGGTGGTAGGGTTTGATCCGGCGGCGGAGGGCTTTTTCTGGATGGGCGGGCACGGGGGCACCGGGGTGCAAACCGCGCCCGCGATGGGGCGGCTGGTGGCCGATCTGGTGCGCGGCGATGCGCCCGAGGACGCCGCTCTTGCGGCAGAGATCGCGCCGGGGCGGTTTGGCTGCTAAGCCTCGCCGAACACAATCAACTGGCGGCGGGCTTGAAGTGGTGGCCAAGGGAGGCAATGATGCGGGCCGCGCTGCGCGAAGCAATTGTTTGTGGGCCAGCTGTAACGGATCAACTCCAGCGAGTAAGCCCTTGGCCTGTCCGCAAAATTTTGGACGGGGCCTTACGGCACCGCCCTTCATTGTTTCGGGTCGGGTATTGGATCGTGGGCCGTTTTTAGCCCAGAACCTGCCGCACCGCTTCACCAGTTTTGAGGGCCACTTCTTCGGCCTCTGCGGCTGTCAGGCAAAGCGGCGGGGCGAAGCCAAGGATATCGCCCTGCGGCATGGCACGGCCAATCACGCCGCGCTCCAGCAGCGCCGAAACCACCTTGTAGGAGACACCCTCGGAGGCTTCAAAATGGCTGCGGCTGTCACGGTCGCGCACAAGCTCGATCGCGCCCAGCATCCCCTCGCCCCGGATTTCGCCCACGTTCGCGTGCTCGCCAAGCGCATCCACCAGCGCGGCGCGGAAATGTGCGCCAACGGTTCCGGCGTTCTCGACCAGCCCCAACTCATCCACCAGCTTGAGATTGGCCACCCCGGCTGCCGCGCCAATCGGGTGGGCCGAATAGGTCCAGCCATGGCCGATGGCGCCGTTCTCATCGGTGCCTTGCTCCAGCACCTTCCACATCTTGTCTCCCACGATGGAGCCGGAAAGCGGCGCATAGGCCGAGGTGAGACCCTTGGCGATGGTGATGAGATCAGGTTTGAGGCCGTAGTGGGTGGACCCCATCATCGAGCCCAGGCGGCCAAAGCCGGTGACGACCTCATCAGCGATGAGCAGGATGTCATGCTTGGCGAGCACCGCCTGAATGGCGTCCCAATAGCCTTCGGGCGGCGGCACGATCCCGCCTGTGCCAAGCACCGGCTCCCCGATGAAGGCGGCGATGGTATCAGGGCCCTCGCGCTCGATCAGCGCCTCCAGCTCTGCCACGCAATGGGCGGTGAAGGCGGCTTCGCTCTCGATTCCCTGGGGGCGGCGGTAGTAATAAGGGGCTTCGGTATGGAGCACCTGCGCCAGCGGCAGATCAAACTTCTTGTGATACAGCTCAAGGCCCGTGAGCGAACCTGTCATCAGCCCAGAGCCATGGTAGCCGCGCCAGCGCGAGATGATCTTTTTCTTCTCGGGGCGGCCAAGGATGTTGTTGTAATACCATACCAATTTGACGTTGGTCTCGTTTGCGTCAGAGCCGCCAAGCCCGAAATAGACCTTACTCATGCCCTCTGGCGCACGCTCCAGCACCATCTGCGCCAGCGTGATCGAGGCCTCGGTGCCGTGGCCCACATAGGCGTGGTAATAGGCCAGCTCACGGGCCTGCGCGGCAATCGCCTCGGCGATCTCGGGGCGGCCGTAGCCGACGTTCACACAGTATAGCCCAGCGAAGGCATCCAGCAGGCGGTTTCCGTCACGGTCCTCGATATGGCAGCCCTGCCCGCCTGTGACGATCCGGTTGGGCACCTCACCGCGGGCGAACTGCGCCAGGTGGGTCGATGGGTGAAAAAAGTTCTCGCGGTCCCACTGATCGAGCTGGTCATTGCGCAGCATGGCTTGGCCTCCTGAAAATGGTCGATGTATGAGGCGTACAGGGGCCGGGCTGGAGATAAAAGGGGGCTGACCGGGAGAATTTCAGCCCGCCTGCCGGGGATGTTTGTGCGGCAAGGCCCCTCCCCCCGGCATCGCGCCTGCCCGGATTGCACTTTCGCTTGAACCAAGCCCGGCTTAAAGCCAAACTTCCAACGCGAGCAACGAGGGAATATCGGGATGGATCAACAGGGTAGCGGCCAACAGCTTCAGGATCACGCGGCCTATCTGGCTGGCACTCATGATTTTCAGGGCGACATTGAGCGGCTCACGGGCAGCGATCTGGTTGGCACCATCCTTGAAACGGTGATCCTTGCAACGGGAATGCGCTTTTCCGGCGTGGCGCGGGTGACGGCTGATCGCTGGGTCGCCTGCCGCACGGTGGATGAGGTGGACTTTGGCCTGAACTCGGGCGACGAGATCGAGATCGGCTCGACCTTCTGCCAAACCGTCCGCGACACCTCGGAAATGGTGATCTTTGGCGATGTGGACACTGACCCAGACTATAAGCACCACCCGATTGCCGTGGCGTTTGGCATTGTCAGCTATGTTTCGGTGCCGATCTTCCGAGGCGATGGCAGCTTTTTCGGCACCCTTTGCGCCATTGATACCGTCCCCAAGGAGGTGAAAACCCCGCGCCTGCTGGGAATGTTCAAAATGTTCGCAGACCTGATCGGGCGCACGCTTGAAACCGAAGAGCGGCTGGAAGCGCAGGAACTGCTCACCGAGCACGATCGCCGGTTGGCGCAGATACAGGAGGAGTTTGTCGCGATCCTTGGCCATGATCTGCGCAACCCGGTGGCGGCGCTGCAATCGGGGGTGCGGCTGCTTGGCAAGGAACCGCTTTCGGAACGGGGCAACCTGTTGTTGTCGCTGATGCGCGCCTCGCTGCACAGGATGCACGAATTGGTCGACAATATGATGCTGCACGCCAAATCCCGGCTGGGCGGCGGCATCACCATTTCCCCGCAACCAAACGCCCCCCTGGGCGACGCGCTGGCCCATGTGGTGGAAGAGATCCGCATGGCCGCGCCTGAGCGGCAGATCGAGCTTGATCTTGATCTGGGCACGGCGCTGGCCTGTGATCCGGCGCGGGTGGCACAGGCGGTTTCAAACCTTGTGTCCAACGCGGTTGAACATGGCGCCCCCGAAAGCCCGATCACCGTTACCGCGCGGCCCGTGGGAGAGGAAATAACCATCGCGGTGGCCAATAGCGGCGAAGCGATCCCCGAAGAGAGCCGCCGCGCCCTGTTTCAGCCGTTCCGGCGGGGCAGCGACCAGGACAACTCCGGCCTTGGCCTTGGGCTGCATATTGCCGCCGCCATTGCGCGCGCCCATGGCGGCGGGCTTGGGGTGGACTGCGACAGTGGGATCACCACCTTCACCCTCACCCTCCCGGCCACCCCGCCCGCTTGAAGCGGCGCTAACGCGCCAGCAGGTGACGGGCGATCAGCGCCGGTGTTTCCGGCCAGTCGATGAACGGCGGCAGGACCGGCCCGCAAAAGCCCGCATTGGCGAGCGCTTCGGGCACGTCTTGCTCGATATGGCCAGAGGACAGCGCGAAAAAAGGCAGGCAAACCGCCCGGCCCATGCCTTTGGCGACCTCGGCCAGATAGGGGGGTTCTTCGATCAACCCAACATTTGCCGAGGCAAAGCCAACTGCATTTTTCAGCGCCTCGGCAAAGGCATAGGCGCTGTCTTTCGAGCGTTTGGACACTGCGCTGCCGTGGGCCGCGATGAGCAACTGGGTTTCAGACGCCGCCCAGCCCTGCGCTGCAACCACCTCTGCCAGCCGCGTCGCCGCCACGCCAATCAGCGCAGGCTCCACCCCAAAAGGCGCGGCCTGGGTGAGGCTCAGAGCGGCGGATTTCGGGGCCAGCACCCGGCGGGTGAAATAGCCTTCGGCCATGAAATAGGGGTAGATCAGCGGGCGGCCCAGCTGTGCCACCGCGCGATCAAAGGCGCCCTCGGCGGCCAGCGTGGCGGCGCCAACGCGCCAGCCCGGGGCCAGCGCCTGCACCTTGGCGGCAAGGGCCGCCAGCGCCGCCTCCTGGCCCGCCGGGTCAGAGGGGCTGCCATGCGCCACAAGCAGCGCGGAGTTGTCAGAGGTCATCACGTACCTTTCGCTTGCCGCCCAAGATAGGCGGCCAGCGCGGGCTGGCAATGGTGCAAATGTGCGGTGCGCGGTCGATGGGGCCGCGCACCAAAGCCACGCTTAGCGCTTGCGCACGAACTCGGTGCGCAACACGAGGCCCTTGATGCTGTCATGGCGACAGTCGATCTCATCCGGGTTGTCGGTGAGACGGATGGATTTGATCACCGTGCCCTGCTTCAGGGTCTGGCCTGCGCCCTTGACCTTGAGGTCACGGATCAACGTCACCTGATCGCCATCGACCAGCTTGTTGCCGGCGAAATCAAACACCGCCTTCGCCGCCTCGGCCTCTGCTGCCATTTCGGAGGCCGGGCGCCATTCGCCCGAGGCCTCGTCATAAACCCAGTCGTCGCTCTCGCCGCTCATCGCCCCGCCTTATGCTGCGGGCCGACGGGTGCGCCGACGCTTGCCAGCGCCCGGCTTGCCTCCGCCGCCGCCATTCCCACCAATGGCTTTGCCCTGCGGTTTGCCCTGTGGCTTGCGCCCGCCACCGGGGCCACCACGGCCACCGCCCCCTCCACCGCCGCCACGACGGCGCGAAGCGGCGCGCGGCGGGCGATCTCCATTGCCGTTAAGCGGGCTGTCGCCGCTGGCAACCGGGATCTCGATCTTCATCAACTTCTGGATCTGGTACAGCAGATCGGCCTCTTCGTTCGAGCAAAAGGCAATCGCCTCGCCCTCGCGCCCGGCCCGCGCGGTGCGGCCAATGCGGTGAACGTAGTTATCAGGCACCTCGGGAAGCTCATAGTTGATCACATAGGAAACGCCCGGAATATCAATGCCACGCGCCGCCACATCGGTGGCGACCAGCACGTTGATCTGCCCATCGCGGAAGCCCTTGATGGCGCGGTCACGCTGACCCTGGCTCTTGTTGCCGTGGATCGAGGCCGCGTTGAAACCATCGGCCACAAGGCCCTTCATCAGCTTCTCGGCACCGTGCTTGGTGCGGGCGAAAACCAGTGTCAGCGCATCCCGGTCTGCGGCGAGAATTTCGCGCAGTTTCGTGGGCTTATGCGGCTTTTCAAGGAAGTGGACCGATTGGGTGATTTTATCGGCGGCCTTGCCGGGAGGCGACACCTGCACCCGGCGCGGGTTGGTGAGGTAAGCGCGTGAAAGCTCCTCCATCTGCTTGGGCATGGTGGCCGAAAACAGCATGGTCTGGCGCGGCGACGCCAGCTTGGGCGCAATCTTGCGCAGCGCGTGGATGAAGCCCATGTCGAGCATCTGATCCGCCTCGTCGAGCACCAGATGGCGCGCCGACGACAGCGAAACCGCGCCCCGGTCCATCAGGTCCATCAAGCGGCCCGGTGTGGCCACGAGAATATCGGTCCCGCGCGACAGCACCGAGATTTGCCGTCCGATGGACTGGCCGCCCACAACGCAGGCAATCTTGATGCGGGTGTCGGCGGTGAGCATCCGCAGGCTCTCGGCGATCTGGTTCACCAGCTCGCGGGTTGGCGCGAGGATCAGCGCCTTGGTGGTCTTGGGCGCAGGTTTGCCCGGCTCGGCGAGCAGATGCTCGACCAGCGGCAGGCCAAACGCAAGGGTTTTGCCAGTGCCGGTTTGGGCAAGGCCCATCACATCGTGGCCTTCCAGCGCAAGTGGGATCGCCTGGTTCTGGATCGGAGTGGGCTGCTTAAGCCCGGCACGGGAAAGCGCGGAGGTCAGTTCCGGCGCAAGGCCGAGCATTTCGAAATCGAACAAATTTATATCCTTTGTCACCGCAACCATCATGGCGCGGCATGGACCCCGGCGCAGGGCGCACGGGGTATAGCGGGGCTGCGAGGCCTCAAGACAGGCAGGCGTTTCCCGCCTGTCCGACCATCGCCAAGAACCCTGCGTGATGGGGAACCTGAAAGGTTGACACTGATGCGCCCGTCAAAGGGGCGCGGCTTGCTCACGCGGCAGCGCAGCGTCTGAAGGGCAAATGGGGTATCGCGGCGGATAAGTCAAGCGTTGTAACCTGCGGGGCTCGCGCAAATTGTTTCTAACCCGCCGCCTGAGATCAGCGCATGAGATGGTTTCGCACCTCTTTCCATGCATACGCGAAGGATTGCCAGCTGCGCGCCCTGCCCCGCCGGTACTTTCTGTCGCGGGTCAATCGACGCTCGGGGCAACATTTGCTCGACATCCGCTTCGCAAAAACCATGGGGTTCAGAAGCATAGCAACACGGCTCAACATGCTTGCCGAACCGGTGCAGCACCTTTGATCGCATCGAGATGAGTGTCCACAGAGCTTAAAACGACAGCCCCAAAGACCCCGTTTCCCAGATCAGAACTGCATCTTGTAGCCCAGACTCAGCCCATAGCTTTCATAATCGCTTACGCCGATGCCGTCATAGTAGGTTGCCGCCGTGAAGTTGTAGCCAGCTGAACTCTGGTGGTTGATGCCCAGCTCAACCCGAGCCCGGCCACCCTCGTAATCGGGGCTGATCGTGGAGGCGAACCCGCTGCCACCGATATGTGACCAGATGCCCGAGACCCCCCCCCAGAGTTCCAGATCGCCCGTGATGGCTGGCATCATGGTGCTGAAATCCATACCCACCTCGATCTGCCCGAGCCAGATTCCCTGTTCGGGAATGGCATTGCCCAGACTATCGATATAACTGTTCTGGTCGTCGGTGGTGTAAGACGCGTCAAGGAAGGGCGTCAGGGTCGTTGTGCCATTGGAAAGCTCTCCAGCGACCTTCAATTGAGCCAGCATACGCGTGGTTTCGAAACTATCTTCATAGGTTCCGAAAGGGGAAATCTTGTTACTGGTTTCGCCATAAAGCAAGCGACCCTCGAAATAGAGCGGTTGGGTAGCGCTTTGGGCCACGAAGTAGGGGCCGACCATCCAGCCCGAGCCACTCACCGCCGAATTGCCAGTGTCTTCGCTCAGGTGATCGAATTGAAGCATTGCGCCAACCAACAGGTTTTCATGTATGGCTTGGTGGCCGCCCAGGGCGCCGAACACGTACTCACTTTCGCTGTCACCGTCGGTCGTCCACGACCCTTTGATCTGAGCCCAGACCGGGTAGTTCGTACCGGTGGCAATGTCGAAACTGCCGGCCCCTCGCGTTGCAGAGAAGTTGAATTTCCCCCGAGAGTCGCCTGACAGGAAGGGTATCAAGCTGGGCTGGTTGCCGATCAGCTGGTTGGCGCGGGTCTGCATGTAAGACGCAATCAATTCCTGTGTCTGCTCTACAGTGAAGTCGGCAATAACGACCTGATTGGACGCCCGATTGCCATTTCCAGCCGCATCGGCGGCAACATCGGCAGGAACAGACACCTGAACATTCCCGGCTCCTGATGCGCGCAACGTTGCAACATAGGTTGCGCCGCTGCCGCTCAAACCGGTCACCGTGGCATTGGTTGCGTTGACGTCGGCGGCAATAAAGCCCGTGACGGCCTCAGAGAAAGTGACAGTGAGGGTGAGCGAACTGCTGCCCGCAAGAGCCTCGGGCGCACCGGAAATGCTGACCGTTGGAGCGGACGCGTCAACAACTGCGCTAACCGTGTTTGAGGCACGGTTGCTGTTGCCGGCGGCGTCGGTGAACGTGCCTGCGGCAACAGCCAGGGAAACGGTGCCATCGGCGGTTGGCGTCAGTGTCGCGGTATAGCTGCTTCCCGAGCCGGTCAGGGTTGCCGTTGCATTGTTGAGCGTCAGATCGGTAACGTCAAAGCCAGGGCTGTCCTCAGACAGGGTGATCGTGGCGGTATAGGTCCCGTTGGTCGGCCCGCTCAACGCAGCAATAGAGATCGTCGGTGCAGTATCATCACCTTCAAAGTTGATCTGCGTGGGTGCGGAAACATTCCCCAATGGGTCGGTTGCGACCAGTGTGATCACCCCCGATTGCTGCGGCGTATCGGAGGTAATGGTGAACGTTCCAGTACCATCGTCTGCCGTCGCGTTTTGGGTGCTGCCATCGGGGAGAGTTATGGTTACGGTGCTGCCCGGTTCCGCAGTAGCAACAAGGTCAACGTAGCCGTCTGGACTGTCGACCACTGTTACAACGACCGGCGCCTGCGGAGGTGTCGTATCCGTCACGGTCACCACAAATGTTTGTGGCGTCGCGTCGTTCCCCGCGCTGTCCTGAGCGTCAACGACGACGGTCGTGGCACCGACAGGAAAATCATAAGGGCTGGTGATAACGGTGCTGTCGACCGAGAAGACCGGAAGAATGGTCTCACCCGAATTGTCGGTGATCGTGGCGGTCAGCACGACTGAGGCCGTGTTGACCCCTGCATCGGTGTCCACCGCAATATCCGCAACACTCGCAATGACCGGAGGCTCTGTATCCGCCGGCGGGGTGATGGTGATGGTGACGCTGTCGGCGACCGAAGCTGCGCTGTCGTCATCGGTGACCACCAGCTCGAAGATATGGGTGACGGGGCCGTCATTGGAGGTCAGCGAGCTGTCGGTAAAGGTCG
>NZ_JARGND010000076.1 GCF_029212645.1 Vannielia sp.
CCCACCGACAAGATCCGTGAAGTGATCGGCTCGGGCGGCAAGGTGATCCGCGAGATCGTTGAAGTGTCGGGTGCCAAGGTCGATATCAACGACGAAGGCATCATCAAGATCGCCTCGCCCAACAGCGAGTGCATCGAGAAGGCCCGCGACATGATCCACGGCATCGTTGCCGAGCCTGAAGAAGGCAAGATCTACAACGGCAAGGTCGTGAAGATCGTCGATTTCGGCGCTTTCGTGAACTTTTTTGGCAAGCGTGACGGTCTTGTCCACGTTAGCCAGATCGCCAACCAACGCCTGAACCACCCCAGCGACCAGCTGAAGGAAGGCCAGGACGTGAAGGTCAAGCTCTTGGGCTTTGATGATCGCGGCAAGGTGCGCCTGTCGATGAAAGTCGTCGATCAGGAAACCGGCGAAGAAATCAAGAAGGAAGAGAACGCCGACTAAGGCGCCTCATCCTCCAAAAATGCAAAAGGGCCCGCAGTTTCCCACGGGCCCTTTTCATGGGCGGCACAGCGGCACGCCAAACCCCGCCAGTTCTGCCCCCGTCATCTCATACCAGCCTTCGGTGCGCGCACGCCCTTCGCGCAGATACCAGCGGCGCAGGCGCGGCGGGTATTGGCGGGCCACAACGGCTGACCAGTAATCAAAGTCCTGCGGCGAAAGCGGGCTGCCAAAATGCGTGGGGCCGTGAAAGCCAAAGCGCGTGTCGCCGTTCACACAGGTTTGGCTGAGGCCAAGGTAAAGCGTGCAGGCCGAAAGGCAGAGCGTGCCGGTGATCTCAACGCGCCGCGCGGTGCCCCGCAGCCGGGTTATTTCAAGCAGCCGATCCGAAATCACGCCGCCTCTGTCACCCTCCACCCGGTAGCGCCCGCCGCCCATATGCACAGCCTCCGCCCCCGCCGGGGAGGCCAGGACAAGTGCTGTCAGAACTGTTCGTACCAAGCCGCCCATCGCCGCCTCACCCCGGTGTCCGGTGAGCCTCGCGCATCAGGGTAAAGCCTGCGTTGCCAGCGCCAATGAATAAACCGCGTGTTTTAAACGGATATGAAACGTGGCGCTTGCCCCGCCTCCAGCACCACCGCGCTTAAGCGGCCCGTAGCATAGGCCCCGGTATCAATGCCTATCCGCCCCGGCCCCACTTCCAGCGTGTCGACCACGGTGTGCCCGTAAACCACCCAAAGCCCGTCTTGCCGCGGCGTGGTGAGAAAACCCGCATGCCCCCAGGTGACAGCGCGTTGCTGCACGCCAATCGGGCGCGCCGGGTCCGCACCGGCATGGGTGATGGCCACATTGCCGCTTTGCAGGCTGCGGGGCAGGGCGGCGATCCAATCCCACAGCCCCTCGTCGCGCAGCGCTGCGCCAAGGGCTGCGCGCGCGGCCTCTGCGGCTTCGCCCCCCTCTTCGCTCAGGCCGCGCCCCAGCCCAAAGCTCGCCAGCGTTTGCAGCCCGCCATAGCGCAGCCAGCCCGGATAGCCACGGGTGACCCAATCCAGCATCATCTCTTCATGGTTGCCGATCAGGCAGGTTGCGGCCCCGGCTTCCTGCATCGCCTTTATCCGCCGCAACACAGCAGCCGAATCTTCCCCCCGGTCCACATAGTCCCCCAGCGTGACGATATGCGCCCCGGCGGCTTGCTCGGCGATCCGGAGGAGCAAGGCGTCCAGCTTGGCGGCGCAGCCATGCACATCGCCAATCACACAAAGCGGGGCGTCAGGTGCGGGGGGCGCGCCCGTGAAAGTAGCAGCGGGCGCATTCCGGCCCAGCAATCTGGAGAGGAAGCCGGTCATCAGCGGTCAGCGGCTGAGCACCCGGCAGCTTTCAGAGCGCACCAACTGGCGTGACTCTTTCAACCTGGACCCCTTGCCCGGCCCGGCAGTGACCTTGCTTTGCGCGGTCGACTTGAAGGTGCTGACCTCGCAATTCTTGCCCTGGATCACGATGCGCATCTCAAGCGCGGCATCAGTGCGCTGTTTTGATCCCTTCGAGGTGGTGAGATCGCGGGCCATCTTGCGGCTGAGGGTCAGGCTGGTTTTCTTCAGCGCGTAGCTCGACCGGGCATCAATCCGCGATTTGTAATCCACCTTCGGCCCATCCGGCACGCGCAGCTTGGTGCCATCGTTACAGCGCTCAGTGCGGCTCTTGGCGCTATAGGTGCAGGTCTTCACGCTGTGGCTGTTGCGCCCTTCAAAAACAATCGCCGAGGCCGAGCCATCCGCCCCTTGCAGATCCCCAACCCTGAAGGTCTTGCAGTTGGATTTTGCGGTTTCCAAAAACAGCAGCGGCCCAAGGGTCTTGATCACATACTCGGTGGTGCAGGTGCTGCGCTTGCCGCCAATCCCGCCAGAGCGGGTTTGTTTTTCGGTGAAGGCCACGCGCAGGTTAAGCTCGGCCATGGCGGCGCTGGCGGGCAGCAAGGCCACGGCGGCGGCAGCGATCAAGTGGCGCAAAATCGGCATATCAGGGCCCTTCCGGCAAGGTGGTGGAGCAGGGTCAGTTGCAATAGGTGCGACCGTTGTAGGTTACACATTTCTTGCTGCTGCCGCCACTGCTCGGCTTCTTTTTGGTGCTGGGGGTTTTGGCAACCCGCACTTTGCAATCGCCCCGGCTGTCGAGATATTGCCCCGCCGGGCAGGTTTTAAGCTTGCAGGTGCCATCCACCTTTTCCTCGCGCACCGAGCAGATCAGCGGGCAGGTGCCTTCCGGCATTTCCTGCAACAGCGCGAGCAGGGTGAGCGATGGCTCAATGCCATAAACCGTGGGCACCGCGCCGCGCAGCCGCTCCATCGCCTCGTCAGAGCGGCGGCCCCAGTCTCCGTCCTCGGGGCCGGCATCGCATCCAAGGCGGTTCAGCTCTTTTTGCAACGAAAGGGTCAGCTCCTGCTGTTCTTCCTCGTCGACCGGCAGAAAAACAGTGCCCGGCACCGCCACCTCAACGGCAACCTCGCCCGCCTCATCCACGTTGGAGTGCACGCTGTCGCCAACCAGCCCAGAGGTATCCAGGCCCGTCTCTTCAGCGGGGGCCACCACGATCGGCTCAGCCTCCCCCGACTCCTGCGCAAAAAGCGGGGTGTGGCTTGCCAGGGCAAGCCCGAGAGCAATGGTCATTCCGGCGCAAAACGGCCGTAACCTCTTGGTCATATATTCGCTACGCCCTGCGCGATGGCCCGAAATTTGGCCGGGCGCACCTTTCTTCTGGGGAGCCTAGCAAAAAAGCCCCGCTGCATCCAACGGGGCTTTCTCACATCTGCGGTATGTTGCCTGAGAGACTCAGCCAGGGTTCTTGGCGAAGCGCAGGTAAGGCAGCTTCTTGTCGAGCGCGCCGTATTTTTCTTCGGCGGCCGCGTCATCCAGCGAGAGGGCAACGATCACGTCTTGCCCGGTTTCCCAGTTGGCAGGGGTGGCCAGCGGCTGCTCATAGGTGCGCTGAAGGCCGTCGAGGGCGCGCAGCACCTCGGCAAAGTTCCGGCCAACCGACATGGGGTAGGTCATCATCAGCTGCACCTTCTTGTTGGGTGCAACAATGAAAACCGAGCGCACGGTGGCACTGTCGGCGGGGGTGCGGCCATCGGGCATGTAGGCCTCGGCGGGCAGCATATCAAAGGCTTTCGAGAAGCTCAGATCGGTGTCAGCCACAATCGGGAAGCCCGCCTTGGCACCGCCAAAGCTCTCAATGTCGCCCTTCCATTTCACGTGCTCATCGGCGCTGTCCACGGAAACGCCAAGCACCTTGGTGCCGCGCTTTTCCCATTCGTCGGCAAGCTGCGCCACGGCCCCAAACTCGGTGGTGCAGACGGGGGTAAAGTCTTTCGGGTGTGAAAAGATCACCGCCCAGCTATCGCCAATCCAGTCATGCAGGGTCAACTCGCCGAGGTCAGTCGGGAAGGTGAGGTTGGGGACGGTATCGTTGATGCGCAGGGCCATGTGATTTCTCCTTGGCGTTGGTTTCGCAGAATAGATACTGCCCCGGCGCAGAATTGAAAGGGGGTGCGGCAATAGACGTACCCGCGTTATCCCTTTTGACCTCCCCTCACGCCCCAAGGGAGCGCGCGCCATCAAAGCCGCGCCGCCTGCATAAACGCTGGGCGATCAGGGCGTCGCGCGTGGAGCCAATGAGCGCAAGCATCCAAAGCGTGACGCCCCTTTACCTTGTCGCCTAAAACGGCACCTTCGCCTTGAAGCTCACGCCCTTGCCGCCATCCGGATGCAGCACCCGCAGGCTTTCGGCGTGCAGCATCAGGCGCGGAAAGTCGCGCGCCGCCCCTTCGGCATAAAACGGATCGCCAAGGATCGGGTGGCCAATCGCCAGCATATGCACCCTCAACTGGTGCGAGCGCCCGGTTTCCGGCATCAGCCGCACCCGGCTTTCGCCTTTGCCCACCCGCAGCCGCTTCCACCGTGTGACGGCGGCTTTGCCGGTGTCATGGCACACCATCTGGCGCGGGCGGTTGGGCCAATCCACGATCAGCGGCAGGTCCACCACCCCCGTTGTCTCGGTCATCTCGCCCCACACCCGCGCCACATAGGCTTTCTTGGTGCGCCGATGCTCAAATTGCAGGCCAAGGTGGCGCTGGGCGTGGGGTGTCAGGCCAAAAACCATCACGCCGCTGGTGTCCCGGTCCAGCCGATGCACCAGCAGCGCTTCGGGAAAGGCCGCCTGCACCCGCGCAATCAGGCAATCCGCCAGATGTTCCCCCTTGCCGGGGACTGAAAGCAGCCCCGCAGGCTTGTTGACGGCCAGCAACTCATGATCGTGGTGCAGCACGTCGAGCGGTGTGTCTGGCGGGTTGTAACTGTCGCTGATCATGGCTTTTGCTCCACCCCGTCGGCGATGTCGTAATAGTCGCCCTTTTCGGCGGTGAAGATATGTTTTTCCAGCCGCAGCCCGGTTGGCTCCTCCAGCGCGCCAAGGGCAAAGCTCATGGTGTCTTCCCCATGCGCCGCCCAAAACAGGAAGGACCCGCAGGTTGGGCAAAAGCCCCGCTTGGCGGTTTGCGAGGCCTCATACCAGCGCGGCTCTCCGGTGATCTTGAGAGCGCTGCGCGGCACATAGGCCGAAGCCCACACATGCCCTGATTGTTTGCGGCACTGGCGGCAATGGCACACCGAAGGCCCTTCGGGCGGTACCATAACCTCAAAGCGCACCGCGCCGCACAGGCAGGCCCCTTTCATCGCACCCGCCCTCCCAGCACCGCGCTCGCGCCCAGCGCCAGCCCGTAGCCCACGAACAGCCCCGCCATGCCGCGCCCGAACCAGCGGTTAAACACCGCGCCCAGCGCCGCCTTGCCCAGCCCCGCGCCAATGGCGGTATAGGTAATGTAAGAGCAGGCGGTCAGGGTGAGCGCAGTTGGCATGATCGCGGCCATCTGGCTCCAGATCGGCACATCGGGCTGGATGAATTGGGTAAAGGCGGCAAGGTATCCGGCAAGGCTTTTGGCGTTCACCGTGGCGATCACCAGCGCGCGGCCATAAACCGACTTGGCCGAAACCTCGCGCGGTGATGCCACCTTGCCCGCCCGCCGCCAGGCCCGCAGCCCCAGCCAGATCAACACCGCCGCGCCCGCCAATTTGAGCCAAAAGAACAGCCCCGGCGCGGCCACGATCAGCGCCGCCATCCCCGCCGCCGACATTAGTAAAAAGGCCGTCGCCTGGGTGAGAATCGCCGCCACACCCCAAAGCGCCGTGCGAAACGGCAGCGCCATCCCGTTCTGGATGCAGTTCACCGCGTTGGGGCCGGGCGTGGTAACAAACACCGCCCAAAACGCCGCAAACACCAGCCACCCCTGAAAGCTCACCGCCGATGCCCGCCCTGGCCAAACACATCGCGCAGGATCGCGCCCAGCGCCTCGCCGTCTGCGGCGGTGAAGGCGGCGGGCTGGTTGCTGTCGATATCCAGCACCCCGATCACCTGCCCCGATGCGCCCTGCACCGGCAGCACAATCTCCGAGCGGGTTGAGGCGGCGCAGGCGATATGGCCGGGGAACGCCTCTACATCTTCAACGATCTGCACCTCCCCGGTCTCTGCCGCCGTGCCGCACACGCCCTTGCCAAACGGGATCACAAGGCAGCCGTGGCCGCCCTGATAGGGGCCGATCTTCAGCACGCGCGGCGTGGTAACGCGGTAAAACCCGGTCCAGTCAAACCGCGCGTCACTGTGGTGAATTTCGCAGGCCAGCGTGGCCATCAGCGCCACCTCGTCGGTTTCACCCTCCGTGAGCGCGGCGATGGTTTTGGCAAGGTCCGCGTAGTCGACGGCCACCTCAAACCCGCTCGATTGCTATGGCCGTTCCTTCGCCGCCGCCAATGCAAATCGCCGCGATCCCGCGCTTAAGGTCGCGCTTTTCCAGTGCGTTGAGCAGGGTCACGATGATCCGGGCGCCAGAGGCCCCAATCGGGTGGCCCAGAGCGCAGGCACCGCCGTTCACGTTGATCTTTTCGCGCGGCACGCCGATTTCATGCATGAAGGCCATCGGCACCACCGCGAAGGCTTCGTTGACCTCCCACAAGTCAACATCGTCGGCGCTCCAACCCAGCCGCTCCATCAGCTTACGGGCGGCTGGCACCGGGGCCGTGGGGAAAAGGGCCGGAGCCTGTGCGTGGCTGGCGTGACCAAGAATGCGCGCTCTCAGCGGCAGGCCGGAGTCTTCACGCGCCAGCACCAGAGCCGCCGCGCCATCGCTGATCGACGATGAGTTTGCCGCCGTCACCGTGCCGCCTTCGCGAAAGGCCGGGCGAAGCTGCGGGATCTTTTCGGGCCGTGCGTTGCCCGGCTGCTCATCCTCGCTCACCACCGTTTCGCCCTTGCGGCCCTTGATGGTAACGGCAGAGATCTCGCCCTCGAACTGGCCGTTCTTCTGGGCCGCCAGCGCATTTTCGAGCGAGCCAAGCGCATAGGCATCTTGTGCTTCGCGGGTAAATTGGAAAGCCTCGGCGCAGTCCTCGGCAAAGGTGCCCATCAGGCGGCCCTTGTCATAGGCATCTTCCAGCCCGTCCAGAAACATCGAATCCTGCACCGCCCCATGCCCGATCCGCGCACCGCCGCGCATTTTGGGGAGCAGGTAGGGCGCATTCGTCATGCTCTCCATCCCGCCGGCCACCACCACATTGGCGCTGCCGCCGACGAGCGCATCAAAGCCCATCATCGCGGCCTTCATGCCCGAACCGCACATCTTGTTGAGCGTGGTGGCGGGCACATCTTCGCCCAATCCGGCGGCGAACCCCGCCTGCCGCGCCGGCGCCTGACCCTGCCCGGCGGGCAGAACACAGCCCATCAGCAGATCTTCAACGTTGCTTGCCCCTACGTTCTCCAGCGCCGCGCGAATGGCGGTGCCACCCAGCTCTGCGGCCTCTACACCACTGAAAACGCCCTGAAATCCGCCCATCGGTGTGCGTGCTGCACCTGCAATTCCCACGATCGCCATGCCATCCTCCTAGGTTAACCTGTGATACGCATACCGAATTGTAAGGTTTGCCGTCTAGCTTTGATGCATGTCACTGACTCAACGGAGCAGCCAATGAACCTTTCGGCCCAATTTACCGGCAAAACCCTTCTGATCACCGTGGGGGAGCCACGGATCGACGCGGCCATCGCGGTGGCGTTCAAGGAAGCCATGCGCGAGCACACGCTCGGCCACAACGGCCGTGTCCTGGTGGATATGAGCGCAGTAGATTTTCTCGACAGTTCCGGCCTTGGCGCGGTGGTCGGCGCGATGAAACAGCTTGAACCGGGCAGCAAGATGGAACTTGCCGGACTAACCCGCATGGTGAATAAGGTTTTTGAGCTTACACGCATGGGGACGGTCTTTGTGATCCACGCCAATGTTGCGGTGGCGCTCGCCGCCGATGAAAGCGCCGCCTGACCGGGCCTCGGCCAGCCCGCCTTCTCCTCTTCTCCCAACCGCTAAGGACGGAACCCGCCATAACCGCCCCAACCAACCTTTCCACCAGTCATGCCCTGCGCATCGTCATCGCCACCAATCCCATGGAGGTGCGGCGTGCGCTTGAGCGGGTGGTGGGGGATCTTTCCCCAATCATCCTGCCGCCAGAGGCGAGCGGCAGTGTTGAACTGGTTTTGGCCGAGGTGCTCAACAATGTTGTCGAGCACGGTTATCCGGATGAGGCGAACGGCGTCATCGAGCTTTCGATTCTGCAAAATCCGGATGGGCTGCACTGCACCGTTTTCGATGATGGCATGCCAATGCCTGATCTTACGCCCCCCAAGGGCCATGAGGCGCGTGTGGACGTCCCGCTTGATGCGCTGCCGGAAGGTGGCTTTGGCTGGTTCCTGATCCGCGAACTCAGCCGCGATCTGCG
>NZ_JARGND010000018.1:0-36599 GCF_029212645.1 Vannielia sp.
CTCCGAGGATGACCTTGCAACCATAAAGCGCTTCCGAACTACCATCAGAGCGCCATCCCACGGGCAGCTACTCAACCGCCTCGCGCTGGCGTAATCTCAGCCAATCTCATAGCACCACCCCCCCAGACCCTGACCGGAATCAAGCCGCAGGCGCCGGTCAAGCGCCTGCCCGTCCGGCGGGCTGGCGCTCCCCAACCACCAGCGCTTCGAATACCCCGAAGATGACCCTACAACCTTAAAGCGCTTCCGAATGACCGTAGGTGCGCCACCCCACGGGCAGGCGCTCAACCGCCTCGTGTTGGCACCTCCTGCAACCCGGCAAAACCGCACCCGTGATCGCCACCCTCCCAGCCCCGACTCACCTTCACCAAAGACCATCCCACCACCGCGAACCCGCGCCTTTCGAGCAAATTTCTCAAACCACGGTTACCGCTTCCTTCCACCCCCGGCCGTTGCATCGCCAATCCTGACACATCCGCACGGTGGCCGGGCAGGGCAGGCGCAGCGGCATTCCCTTGGAAACACACATAGATTCGCCCGGCACCGCCAAACCCTGCCAACCCGCTCCCTCACCGCTCGTTAAGAAGTCTTACAGCGCAACAGCGCCAAATTGCCTATGCATGGGATGTGCATCGCTTGTGCATGGTTTGTGTCCTGCAAAATTCCGCACACCAAGCAGGGGTAACGCGCCGTTCTCTCGCAAAACCGCACAGCCCGTCAGGCAGGCTTTGGCGTTGGTGAAACCGCGCCTTCCAGGACTTTCAAAGGGGCCGCACGGCGGCGTTTCACCGTTTCTCCACCCGAGCCATAAACCTGTTTTGAGGCTTCCAGCATAAACACCCCTCCCGCCAGCGAAGTTGCCAGTTTTTCGCCAGCCTTTTCCCAGAAGTTGCTGGATTTAATCCAGAATCTGCGGTGCGACGGCGGGGTGAACAGGGCGGCGCGGTAGCGCTCCGGCACAAAACCATGCGCCTTCAGTTGCGCCTCAAGCTGGGTGATCGAGTAGGGCCGACCAAAGCCAAATGGCGTCCCATCCCGCCGCGCCCAAAGCCCGGCCCGGTTTGGCACCACGAAAATCGCCCGCCCACCCGGCCCGAGAATCCGATGAACTTCGTCCAGCAAGCGCCCGGAATCATTGCTTGTTTCCAACCCATGCAGGCAGGCCAGCTTATCAACCATCCCGGTGGGCACTGGCCAAAGCGTCTCCTCCACCAGCACCGAATGGTTGTCTTGCCCCGAGGGCCAGGGAACCACCCCCTGCTCCCCCGGCATAAGCGCCATGACTCGGCGCGCATCGCGCAGGTAAGGCCGCAGGAGCGGGGTCGCAAACCCATAGCCTGCAACCGTTTGCCCCTTGGCCTCGGGCCAGAACTCCAGCAGCCGATCCCGGATCGCCCGCTGCGCCACCCGGCCAAGCTGGGTGCGGTAGTAAAAGTTCCTAAGGTCCAGAACGTCGAGGTGCATGTTGCAGCGCAGGGCCCTTTGCGTCATTCTTCAGGGCCAAGATAGCAGCGCCCGAAGGAAACGCCATGCCCCTCGATATCCTCACCGTTCCCTGCCTCTCTGACAACTACGCCTATGTGGTCAAAGGCCCCGATGGGGTGTGCCTGATCGACGCGCCCGAAGCGGGCCCAATCATTGATGCGCTGGAGGAAAAAGGCTGGAATCCCGGTGTGTTGATGCTCACCCACCACCACCATGACCACGTTGGCGGGGTTGCGGAGCTGCGTGAGAAGTATGGGCTGAAGGTGATGGGCCCCAAGGCCGAGGAGGCCAAGCTGCCACCTCTGGACTTGGCGCTGGAAGAGGGCACAAACGGCGGTGAGGGTGAGGGTTATACCGTGCCGCTCTCGGTGCCGGGCCACACCCTGGGGCACATGGCATTCCACTTTCCGAACGGCGGCGCGGTGTTTACCGCCGACAGCCTGATGGCGCTGGGCTGTGGCCGGGTGTTTGAGGGGACGATGGAGATGATGCACAACAGTCTTCAGAAGCTCGCCGCCCTGCCGCCCGAAACGGTGGTCTATTCCGGCCACGAATACACCAGCGCCAACGCCCGCTTCGCGCTCACCGTCGATCCCGACAACGAAGCCCTTCAGGCCCGCGCCAAAGAGGTGGCCGAAGCCCGCGCCGCAAACCAGCCAACCGCACAGGTGAAACTGTCTGTTGAACTCGCCACCAACCCCTTCCTTCGCTGCGCTGACCCCAGCATCCGCGCACATCTCGGCATGGAAGGTGCAAAAGATGCTGAAATTTTCGCCGAACTGCGCCGTCGCAAGGATGCATTCTGAAACCCCTGCCTTATATAAGGAAAAGAGCCGTTTCGCGGCCCTCCGAACTGATCACAATTTGTGCATATTCGGCGCGAAATGGAAAAATCCTCAGAAAAGGGCTTGAAGGATCGGCATTTCCACCGAACTTTAATCATATGAGGCCACGGTAATGGACGGGCCCGAACCCATCCAGGCCACCTAGGGAAAGGAGCACAAAGCGTGCCATCGTTTTCGAACACCCTCGAGCAAGCAATCCATGCCGCGCTGGCACTTGCCAACGCGCGACGCCACGAACTCGCCACGCTGGAACATCTCCTGCTGGCCCTGATTGACGAACCTGACGCCGCCAAGGTGATGCAGGCCTGTTCCGTTGATCTGGATGACCTTCGCAGCACTCTAAACGACTTCATTGATGAAGACCTTTCAACGCTCGTCACCGAGATTGAAGGCTCCGAAGCCGTGCCAACTGCCGCGTTTCAGCGGGTGATCCAACGCGCCGCGATTCATGTGCAAAGCTCCGGTCGCACCGAGGTGACGGGCGCCAATGTGCTGGTGGCGATCTTCGCCGAGCGCGAGAGCAACGCCGCCTTCTTCCTGCAAGAGCAGGACATGACCCGCTATGACGCGGTGAATTTCATCGCCCATGGCGTCGCCAAAGACCCGGCCTTCGGTGAAAGCCGCTCGGTTTCGGGATCGACCGACATGGACGGAGAGCATGACGCCTCTGAAACGGTGAACGCCGAGAGCGAAGAAAAAGAAAACGCGCTGTCGAAATACTGCGTCGACCTTAACGCCAAGGCGCGTGACGGTGAGGTCGATCCGCTGATCGGGCGCGAGTCCGAGGTGGAGCGTTGTATTCAAGTGCTTTGCCGCCGCCGCAAGAACAACCCGCTTCTGGTGGGGGATCCGGGCGTTGGCAAAACGGCCATCGCTGAGGGCCTTGCGCGTAAAATCGTGCAGGGTGAAACGCCCGAAGTGCTTGCGAAATCTACCATCTTTTCGCTCGATATGGGCGCATTGCTGGCTGGCACGCGCTACCGCGGTGACTTTGAAGAACGGCTGAAAGCGGTGGTGACCGACCTTGAAAAACACCCCGATGCGGTGCTTTTCATCGACGAAATCCACACCGTGATCGGTGCAGGTGCCACTTCGGGTGGGGCCATGGATGCCTCAAACCTGCTGAAGCCAGCCCTTCAGGGCGGCAAGATGCGCTGCATGGGGTCCACCACCTACAAGGAGTTCCGCCAGCACTTCGAGAAGGATCGCGCCCTCAGCCGCCGGTTCCAGAAGATTGATGTCAACGAGCCCTCGGTGGATGACAGCGTCAAAATCCTGCGCGGCCTCAAGCCCTACTTCGAGGAACACCACGACATCAAATACACCGCCGATGCCATCAAGTCCGCGGTGGAGCTTTCGGCCCGTTACATCAATGACCGCAAGCTGCCGGATAAGGCGATCGACGTGATCGACGAGGCCGGCGCGGCCCAGCACCTTGTGGCCGAAAGCAAGCGGCGCAAGACCATTGGTGCCAAGGAGATCGAGGCTGTTGTTGCCAAGATCGCCCGCATCCCGCCAAAGAACGTCAGCAAAGACGATGCCGAGCTGCTGCGCGATCTGGAAAACTCGCTCAAGCGGGTGGTGTTTGGTCAGGATACCGCGATCGAGGCTCTGAGTTCGGCGATCAAACTGTCTCGCGCGGGCCTTCGTGAACCGGAGAAGCCCATCGGCAACTACCTCTTTGCGGGCCCCACCGGGGTTGGCAAAACCGAGGTGGCCAAGCAGCTTGCAGATCAGCTTGGGGTGGAATTGCTGCGCTTTGATATGTCCGAGTACATGGAAAAGCACGCGGTAAGCCGCTTGATCGGTGCGCCTCCGGGCTATGTTGGCTTTGATCAGGGCGGGCAGTTGACGGACGGGGTGGACCAGCATCCGCACTGTGTGCTGTTGCTCGATGAGATCGAGAAAGCGCACCCGGATGTCTATAACATCCTGCTGCAAGTCATGGATAACGGTCGCCTGACTGACCACAACGGGCGCGAGGTGGATTTCCGCAACGTGATCCTGATCATGACCTCGAATGCGGGCGCGACTGAACAAGCCAAGGAGGCCATCGGCTTTGGCCGGGACCGGCGCGAGGGTGAGGATATGGCAGCCATTGAGCGCACGTTCACCCCCGAATTCCGCAACCGACTGGATGCTGTTATCAGCTTCGCACCGCTGTCACGCGATGTGATCATTCGGGTGGTCGAGAAGTTTGTGCTTCAACTTGAGGCCCAGTTGATGGACCGCAACGTGACCTTTGAGCTTACCCCAAAGGCCGCCGAGTGGCTCGCCGAGAAGGGCTATGATGACAAGATGGGCGCAAGGCCGCTTGGCCGGGTGATCCAGGAGAGCATCAAGAAGCCGCTGGCCGAAGACCTGCTGTTTGGCAAGCTGATGAAAGGCGGGATCGTCAAGGTTGGCGTCAAGAACGGAGAGATCGACCTGCGGATCGAGGAGCCTCAAAAGGCGCGTCTCGCCAGTCGCAAGAAACCGCCATTGCTCACTGCCGAATGAGCGAAGGACGAAAAAACAAGCAAGGGGAGCGCTTTCGGGCGCTCCTTTTGTGTATTGTGGCCGCAGTCGCCGCGCCCGGAGCACTGGCCGCCAAAGACCTGCTGCTCGGCCAACCGGTTGACTGCACGCTTGGGCGAAATTGTTATATTCAACAATACTTTGACCGCGACCCAGCCGAAGGCGCAGTTGCCGATCATGGTTGCGGGTCGCTGGCGAACGACGATCATGGCGGCACTGATTTTGCGGTAATCACGATGCAGCAGGTCAAAGCGGGCGTCACGGTTGTGGCGGCGGCTCCTGGAACCGTTGTGGGGCTGCGCGATGGCATGCCTGATGTCTCATCCCTAAGCCCCGCTGCGCCGGATTTGGAGGGGAAGGACTGCGGCAACGGGGTTGTGATCAGCCACGGCGGCGGCTGGCTCACCCAGTATTGCCACATGCGCCAAGGCTCGGTCGTGGTTGAAAAGGGCCAGCGCGTTGCGATGGGCACACCGCTTGGGTTGATTGGCATGTCGGGCCGCGCTTCGTTCCCTCATATGCACCTGACCGTTCGCCACAACGGTGAAAAAGTAGACCCGTTTGATCTTACCGCCGGCCCGTCTGCGGCCTGTGTGCAGGGCGATGCGGCGGAAAAGAGCATCTGGCTGGAGCCCCCTGCATATATCCCCGGTGGCCTGCTTTCTGCGGGGTTTGCACAAGAGGTGCCCACTATCGCGCAGGTGCGTGATGGGCTCAATAGCCCCGCTGTGTCCTCCCCCAAGGCCCCGGCCTTGGTTGTTTGGGGCTACGCCTTCGCCGGGCAAACCGGAGATGAGATCGAGATCATCTTCGAGGGGCCGGAAGGCGAGATCGGGCGCCATACCGATACGCTGAAAAAATCGCAGCCCTTTGTTCTCAGAGCCTATGGAAAGCGCACCCCCGAGGCGGGTTGGCCATGGGGGGTGTACCGTGGCACGGTGATCCACCGACGCGGTGCGCAAGAACTTGGCCGCCGGATGGTGGAAACCGAGGTCAACTAGCGCGGTGCCGCCAAGAAAAAAGCACTAGCGCAGGAAGCCGATAGCGTAGGTTGCGGCCATTTCATGAGCATTGAGAAAGGTCTCCAGCTTGCTGCCCTCAGGCTGTCCGCCCGGTGCAGTTGCCGTTTCCGCCGCTGCAAGACCGCCGGTGATGAAAAGCGTATCCAAGCCCTCGCCAAGCCCGCCTTTCACATCGGTCATCACCCCGTCCCCAATGCACAGCACAGGGCTGTCCGGGTCGCCACCTGCTTCAACAAGCCGGGCGCGGGCGAGGTCGTAGATCGGCGGATGCGGCTTGCCAAAGTACAGGCTTTCGCCGCCCATCTCGGTGTAGAGGGCGGCAATCGCACCGGCACACCACTCCCGCGTTCCGCCCCGATCCACCACGATATCGGGGTTGGCACAGAGCAGCTTTAACCCTTTTTGCTTTGCATAAAGCAACTGTGGGCGCATCTCCGCAGGATCAGCGAAGGCGTCAAACGGGCCGGTGCACACGATGCCTTCGGCCTCGTCCAGTGCGACCCGCTGGATTGGAACAGGTTCATGAACGATGTGGATCGGCTCAAAGAACGGCAAATCCTCATCGCCGCCCATGAACCACACCTTATTGCCAACCGCACCACGGAACATCGCGGCGCGGGCGCTGTCACCGGAGGTGGCGATCGTGTCCCACGCATCATCGGGCACACCCCAACGAACAAGCTGCTTTTGCACCTCGCGTCGGGAGCGCGGCGCGTTGGTCAACAGCACCACCTTCTTGCCTGCCGCGCGAAAGCCACGCAGGGCCTCCACCGCTTCGGGAAAGGTGGTTACGCCGTCATGGACACATCCCCAAAGGTCAACGAAGGCGGCGTCATACAGATGCGCCACCTCCGCCAGATTGCTGATAATGCGGGCCATGCGCCCCTAGACCTTGAGGTTGGGAATGATCTGCTTCTTGCGGCTCATCACGCCCGGCAGCACCACGGTGTCACCGGAAACAGAAGCGCCAAAGCTCTTTTCAGCAACCGTTTTTACCAGATCATTCGGCACCAGAAGGGTGGCTTCTTCCGCAAGAATATCCACCACGAAGAGCAGCACCTGATCCACGCCATCTTCGGCGGCGACGGTTTTCATGCTGTCGATGAGCGAGGCCTTGCGATCAAGCACGATCTTGGGCGCGGTGGTTTCCAGGACCGACACGCGGAATTTCGTGCCGTCGACTTCGTATTCCTTGCTGTCCATCCGCAGCAGCTCGGCGTCCGAAAAGGCCGAAACATCGGATTTCGCCTCGAACATTTCCGAGGCATAGGCCGGGATATCAAGGCCAAGGTCTTTGGCAAGCTCTTCGGCCAGCGCCTTGTCTTGATCGGTTGTGGTCGGCGAGCGGAATTCCAGCGTGTCAGACAGGATGCACGACAGCATCAGCCCCTTGATCCCTTCAGGCATCTGCGCGGCATTGTCGCCCATCAGGTTGTGCATGATGGTTGCGGTGCAGGCGAGCGGCTTGATCGTGATGTCGATCGGGGCCTTGGTTTCGATGCCGCCGGTCAGCTTGTGGTGGTCGATGATCTGGAGAATATCGGCATCGTTGATCGCATCGGGGAGTTCGGCGGGGTTGTTGGTGTCGACGATCACCACCTGCTCGCCCTCGGAGACGCCAGAGATGATCGCGGGCTGCTCATAGCCCCATTTCTTGAGCACGAAGGCGGCCTCGGTGTTGGGCTTGCCCAGCAAGACCGCCTCGGCAGGTTGCTTGCGCACTTCGGAAAGATACCAGGCCCAGATAAGTGGGGAGCCGGTGCTGTCAGTGTCGGGGGATTTGTGGCCAAAAACCTTGATTGTCATGTCTGCCTGCTTTGCTGGGTGAGGAGGTCGCGGGCCTTATAAGCGGGGCGGCGGCGCTTGTCACCCGGCGTGATGATGGCCCGCAGATTGGGCGGGCTTTTGTCACTTGGTGGTCAGCAGCACAGGGTAGAGCGAGGCGACCAGCAGCAGTGCCATGACGATGTTGAAGCTGCGCAACCTCAGTGGAGAGGTGAGCCACCGGCTGACCTGTTGGCCGAGTGTCACCCAAAGGCTATTGGCCGGGAAGGCCACCAGTGCAAAACAGCCCGCCACCACCGCCACCGACGCAAGGTCGCGCTGCGGGGCGTAAACGGTGATCGCTGTGAGTGCCATGGACCAGGCCTTGGGGTTGACCCATTGAAAGGCAGCTGCCTGAAGCGGTGACATGGGGGTGCTGCCAGCCGGGCGACCTTCTGGCGCGGCAGCATTGGCGATTTTCCACGCGAGCCACAGCATATAGGCAATGGCGAGGCCTTTGAGCGCCAGATAGCTCCAGGGCATCAGATCAAACAGCGCCATCAATCCCGCGCCAACGCCGAGGATCAGCACCACAATGCCGGTCAGAATGCCCAGCATATGCGGCACGGTGCGCCGGAAGCCGAAGTTGGCCCCGGAGGCGAGCAGCATCATATTGTTCGGCCCCGGCGTGACCGTGCTGGCCAGCGCGTAGAGAATGAGGGCGGGAAGGAAGGATTGCATCATTGCGCAAGGATTGCGGCTTTGTGGGACAATAGGCTTGCGTTCTTGCCGAATTCGGCGGAGTTTTTGCACGAAATGGCGAAAATTGATCACATTAACGAGCGGATATTGCGCGAACTGGCTGCTGATGGTCGCGTGAGCAATATCCAACTGGCCGAACGCGTGAGCCTGTCCCCATCGGCCTGTTTGCGGCGGGTCCAGGATCTTGAGCGTGCTGGCGTCATTAAAGGCTACAAGGCGGTGATCGATCCGGGCGCGACAGGCCGCAGTTTTGTTGCGATGCTCGGGGTGGGGCTATCGGTCCATACAAAGCAGAGCCAAGAAGCCTTTGAGCGGGCAATGTTGCGGGCGCCACAGGTGCGTGAGTGTCATAATATCACCGGCGCGATAGAGTATTTACTGCGGGTAGAGGTGGAGAACCTGGCGGCCTTCAAGCTGTTTCACACCGAAATTCTTGGCACCCTTCCGCAGGTAAATTCGATCACCACTTATGTCGTAATGAACTCGCCCAAAGACGACAGGGCCTAGCGGGATGCCAAAACGGTGGCGGCCCGAGTACCAGTGGGAAGGCATTTCTGGGATAGTTTTGTTCACCCCGGATACACGCCCTATCCGGTTTCTTGCGGTGCTACGCGTCAATCGCAGGTGGCCGAGGTTGCAAGCGGTAAAGTCCTTGCCGGAACGCGGCGATTTTTGCATCCATACTGGTTGACTCGCCCCGGCCACATCCTTATCTCCACATTGTTATCACTCGCCGATGGTGAGTGCTAATGATAGAATCATAACCTCGAACGAAGGAGCGTTCAGAGATGGCATTTACCCCTCTTCATGACCGCGTCGTGGTCCGCCGCGTCGAATCAAACGAAAAGACTGCCGGTGGACTCATCATCCCCGAGAGCGCCAAGGAAAAGCCCGCTGAGGGCGAGATCGTGGCCGTTGGTGCAGGCGCTCGTGACGACGCCGGAAACCGCATCGCCCCCGATGTGAACGCGGGCGACCGCGTGCTGTTCGGCAAGTGGTCCGGCACCGAAGTACAGATCGACGGCGAAGAGCTGCTGATCATGAAAGAAAGCGACATCATGGGCGTTATCGCCTGATAACGCTTTCGAATTTCAACGAAATTCCGAGATACTAGGAGAAAGACATGGCTGCGAAAGACGTCAAGTTCGACACCGACGCCCGTAACCGTATGCTCAAGGGTGTTAACATCCTCGCTGACGCGGTGAAGGTAACCCTCGGCCCCAAAGGCCGTAACGTTGTGCTGGAGAAATCCTTCGGCGCTCCCCGCATCACCAAAGACGGTGTGTCGGTGGCCAAAGAGATCGAGCTGGAAGACAAGTTCGAGAACATGGGCGCACAGATGGTGAAGGAAGTTGCTTCCCGCACCAATGATGAGGCCGGCGACGGCACCACCACCGCGACCGTGCTGGCCCAGGCCATCATCAAGGAAGGCCTCAAATCGGTTGCCGCTGGCATGAACCCGATGGACCTCAAGCGCGGCATCGACCTTGCCACCGCCAAAGTGGTTCAGGCCATCAAGGATGCGTCCCGCGAAGTGAACGACAGCGCCGAAGTTGCGCAGGTTGGCACCATCTCCGCCAACGGCGAATCCGAGATCGGCCAGCAAATCGCTGACGCGATGCAGAAAGTCGGCAACGAGGGTGTGATCACCGTCGAAGAGAACAAAGGCCTCGAAACCGAGACCGAAGTTGTCGAAGGCATGCAGTTTGATCGTGGGTACCTTAGCCCCTACTTCGTGACCAACCCCGACAAGATGATCGCCGAGATGGAAGATTGCCTGATCCTGCTGCACGAGAAAAAGCTCTCGTCGCTCCAGCCGATGGTTCCTCTGCTCGAGTCCGTGATCCAGAGCCAGAAGCCGCTTCTGATCATCGCCGAAGACGTGGAAGGCGAAGCTCTTGCCACCCTCGTGGTGAACAAGCTGCGTGGCGGCCTCAAGATTGCTGCCGTCAAGGCACCGGGCTTCGGCGACCGCCGCAAGGCCATGTTGCAAGACATCGGCATTCTGACCGGTGGTCAGGTGATCTCCGAAGATCTGGGCATGAAGCTTGAGTCGGTCACCATGGACATGCTCGGCTCCGCCAAGAAGGTCACCATCACCAAAGACGAGACCACCGTGGTCGACGGCGCTGGTGAGAAGGCCGAGATCGAAGCCCGCGTGAACCAGATCCGCCAGCAGATCGAGGAAACCACCTCGGACTACGACCGCGAGAAGCTGCAAGAGCGTGTGGCCAAGCTGGCTGGCGGCGTTGCCGTGATCCGCGTTGGTGGCATGACCGAAGTGGAAGTGAAAGAGCGCAAGGACCGTGTTGACGATGCGCTCAACGCAACCCGTGCGGCCGTGCAAGAGGGTATTGTTGTGGGCGGTGGTGTTGCTCTGGTTCAGGGTGCCAAGGCGCTTGCTGGCCTGACTGGCGCGAACAGCGACCAGAATGCCGGGATCACCATCGTTGCCAAGGCTCTCGAAGCTCCGCTGCGCCAGATCGCCGAGAACTCCGGCGTAGACGGCTCGGTTGTGGCAGGCAAGATCCGCGAGAGCGAAGACAAGACCTTTGGCTTCAACGCTCAAACCGAAGAGTATGGCGACATGTTCAAGTTCGGCGTGATCGACCCCGCTAAAGTGGTTCGCACCGCTCTGGAAGATGCGGCCTCGATTGCCGGTCTGCTGATCACCACGGAAGCCATGGTTGCCGACAAGCCCGCCAAAGAAGGCGCACCCGCCGGTGGCGGCATGCCCGACATGGGCGGCATGGGCGGCATGATGTAAGCCACTCGCGCTTGGAAATAAGGGAAAGGGCCGCCATTTGGTGGCCCTTTTTCGTTCACCGCCGGTTGCCAAGGCGCGCAGCGTCAACACTGTGGCAGCCGCCCCCGGCCGGATAACGAAAATGCGACAGGGATGACGGTTAGCGCCCCTTTTGCTTTTTACCCGAGCAAGTTACTGCGCCTCATGCAGCTTGCCCTTTTGACCGCCCTCGCCATGTTGGCTTTTGCCGCAAACTCCCTGCTCAACCGGGCCGGGGTGGAGCACGGCGGTATCGGGCCGATGGAATTTGCCCTTGTACGCGTGGCGGGCGGGGCGCTAGTTTTGGCCGCTCTAGTGGCCATGCGTGGGGGCCGCCTGCCGCTTTGGCAGCGGGGGCGCGTGTTGGGGGCCGTTTCCCTGACGGCTTATATGATCGGGTTTTCCGGGGCCTATCTTGCGCTGGATGCGGGGCTTGGGGCGCTGATCCTGTTTGGCGTGGTGCAGGTGAGCATGTTTGCGTGGGCTTCGTGGCGTGGCGCGGTGCCCAAGGGGCGGCAGCTTGCCGGGGCGGCGCTGGCCTTTGGCGGGCTGGCTTGGCTGCTTTGGCCCGGCGGTGCGGCCCCTGTTGACGCGCCGAGCGCGGCGCTGATGGTGATCGCCGGGGTGGGCTGGGCGGCCTACACGCTTTCGGGGCGCACATCGCCTGATCCACTGGGCGCGACGGCGGCGAATTTCCTGCTATGCCTGCCACTCACTGGCTTGGCGGTGCTGGCGTTCGGCGCGGGAAACTGGGCCTTGCCCGGCGTCCTGCTCGCGATGATCTCTGGCGGGCTGACCTCTGGCCTTGGCTATGCGCTTTGGTATGCGGTGCTGCCGCGCATCGAGGCGGGCACGGCGGCGGTGGTGCAGCTTTCTGTCCCGGTGATTGCCTTGGCCACCGGCGCGTTGCTGCTCGGCGAGTCTCTCGGCCCGCGCCTCTTGCTGGCCGGGGCCATCGTGCTGGCCGGGATTGCGCTGGCGCTCACCGAATCAAGGGCTCCAACGGATCGTAGCCAAACCCGCGACTGAACGCGATTTGCCCAAGGCTGCCCGGCTTGTGGGGCAGGGCGCTTAGCTCTTCTTCCGTGACCCAGCGCCGCTTGCTCACAATCCTTTCCGGATCTTCCCAATCATCGCGCAGTTCTCCCGCGATCAGCTTGCAGCGAAAGAAGATTTCAACCTGGTGAAAGCCCGTCGCCTCCTCGTGATACTCATTCACAAGGCAAGGCGGTCCCACCTGCACGGTCAGGCCGGTTTCTTCATGCACTTCACGGGCGAGATTGTCGGGCAGGGAGGCGTGCATCTCTGCACCGCCGCCGGGGGCGCACCACAGCGGATTGGCCGGATCGGCCCAGGCGTTAACGATGAGCAGGTGGTTGTCTTCCACGATGATGGCGCGGGTGGCGAGGCGAATGGGCATGGCGCTAACCTGACGCTGCGGCGCGGCGCTGGCAAGAGGGCCGATGCTCCCCTATATGAGAAAGATGCGCCAGATTGCCCTTGCCCTTCTGCTCACCCTCGCCGCCGTTCCTGCCACGGCAAAAGAGTGCGTTGTTCTGCTGCATGGGCTTGCTCGCACCTCAAATTCCATGGCTCCGCTTGACTTTGCGCTGGAGCAGGCGGGGTACAATGTGCTGGCCCCTGATTACGCCTCAACCTCCAGGCCGATCCAGGAACTTGCCGCCGTTGTGCCGCAGGCTTATGCGGCATGTGAGGGGGAAAAGGTGCACTTCGTGACCCACTCGATGGGCGGAATTCTCGTGCGCGTTTGGCTGCGCGATGCCCGCCCCAAGCGGCTGGGGCGCGTGGTGATGCTGGGCCCGCCAAATGAGGGCAGCGAACTGGTGGATGCGCTGGGGGATTGGGCCTTGTTTGACGCGGTGAATGGCCCGGCTGGCGATCAGTTGGGCACCGATGCTGCCTCAATCCCGCAGCGGCTTGGCCCGGCGTGGTTTGCGCCCGGCATCATTGCCGGTGATCTCAGCTTCAACCCGATCTACAGCTCAATCATTCCCGGCCCGGATGACGGCAAGGTCGCGGTTGCGGCCACCCATCTTGACGGCGAGGCGGACCGGATCACCCTGACGGTGACGCACACCTTCATGATGTCCAACCCGCTGGTCATGGCGCAGGTCTTGACCTTCCTTCAGACCGGGGCGTTTGACGACGATTTGACCTACGCCGATGCCGTTGCAATGGGGCTGACCGGGATCACCGAGTAGCGGTTTGCACCCGGTTTACATGGCCCATCTTGCGGCCCGGTCTGGCCTCGGCCTTGCCGTAAAGGTGGATCGCAGCGTGCCGCTCGCGGGAAATCTCGGGGAGCCGGTCGATATCATCGCCGATCAGGTTTTCCATCACCACATCAGCATGACGTTGCCCATCGGCCAGCGGCCAGCCAGCAATGGCGCGGACGTGCTGCTCAAACTGGTCAACCGCACAGCCATTTTGTGTCCAATGGCCGGAATTATGCACTCGGGGCGCGATTTCATTGACGATCAGCGCACCGGGGGTGACAAAAAGCTCCACCCCCATCACGCCAACATAATCCAGCGCGTTCAGGATTTTGCCAGCCATGAGGGCGGCATCAAGCGCGAGCCGTGGCGGCAGGTTCGCGGGCACCGTGGTGGTCGAGAGGATGCCGTCTTTGTGGACGTTCTCGCCGGGATCAAAGCACACAACCTCGCCCGATAGCCCCCGCGCGGCGATCACCGAAACCTCAAGCGAGAAATTGACGAACCCTTCCAGAACCGACTCGGCACCCTCCATCGCCGCCCATGCTGCCGCACCATCTTGCCCGGCATTCAGGCGGGCCTGGCCCTTGCCATCATAGCCCAAGCGGCGGGTTTTCAGGATTGAAGGCGCGCCAATTTTGGCGACGGCGGCCTCCATCTCCTGCGGCGAAGCGACGGGCGCGAACGGCGCCGTTGCAAGGCTGAGATCCCGCAAAAAGGCCTTTTCGATCAGCCGGTCCTGGCTCACCCGCAGGGCTTCACGGCCGGGGCGGATCGGGCGGATCGCTTCGAGAACGTCGAGCGCGGCGGTGGGAATGTTTTCAAACTCGTAGGTGATCACATCCACGTCGCCCGCAAAGGCAACCAGCGCTTCTGTATCATCGTAGCTCGCACGAGTGACCTTATGGGCCACGTCCCCGGCGGGGGATGCGTTTGGCTCAAAAATATGGGTTTTGTAGCCTAAGCGCGCGGCCGCCACCGAGAGCATCCGGCCAAGTTGGCCGCCGCCCAAAATCCCGATCGTGGACCCCTGCGCGAGCGGTTCAGTCATCCTGCGGCACCTCGGGGATCGAGGCCGAAAGAGTTTCCCGCCACGCCTCAAGCCGCTCGGCCAGCGCCTCGTCTGAAACGGCCAGAATGCCCGCGGCCATCAAGCCCGCATTCGCCGCGCCCGCCTCGCCAATCGCCATGGTCGCCACGGGAAAGCCGCGCGGCATCTGGACAATGGAATAAAGGCTGTCAACGCCGGAAAGCGCCTTTGTTTGCACCGGCACGCCAATTACCGGCACGCGGGTTTTCGAGGCCATCATGCCGGGCAAATGCGCCGCGCCGCCTGCACCTGCGATAATTGCCTTCAAGCCACGCCCGGCGGCCTCTTTGCCATAGGTCCAAAGCCTGTCAGGGGTGCGGTGGGCCGATACGATCCGGGCTTCATACACCACGCCCAAAGCATCAAGAATATCGGCGGCGTGTTTCATGGTTGGCCAGTCTGACTGGCTTCCCATGATTATGCCCACAAGCGGATCGGCCATGGTGCGGCTCCCTCACATCCCTCTGAAAAGAGCGCCCCTTATAGCCGCATGGCCGGGTTACGCAATGATATCGGGGTAAAGCTGGTCTTCGATGCGCCCGATCTCATCCTTGAGAGCCAGTTTGCGCTTTTTGAGCCGTTGCAGCGTGAAGCGATCACTGGTGTTGCGCTCATGCAGCGCCTCGATAGCGCCGTCCAGATCGCGATGTTCGCACTTGAGCACCTCCAGCTTAACGCGGAGCACCTCTTCATGGCTCATCTCACCGGGAGCATGTATGGGCATATCGTCTGGCATGGTGGTGGGTGGATCATAGGCATTTTCCACGTTTGCTCAATGGCCTGGCCTTGTTTGATTAGCAACAAATGCCCATATCTGTAGGGCGGTGCCCATGATGGGGCCGCGTATAGCATTGTCGCTTGCCAAAAAGGGCCATGCCAGATGAGCAAACTGAATTTCGGGTCGCACCCTTTCCTGTTAGGTTTCGAGCAGCTTGAACGGCTGGTCGAACGCACTGCCAAGACCGGCAGCGAGGGGTATCCACCGTTCAACATTGAGCAATCCAGCGAAAACAGCTACCGCATCACGCTTGCGGTGGCCGGATTTGCGGAACAAGACCTCTCGATCACGGTTGAGGAATCACAACTGGTGATCCGTGGGCGCCAGTCTGAGGAAGACGAAGGCCGTATTTTCCTCCATCGTGGCATCGCCGCCCGCCAGTTTCAGCGCAGCTTCGTGCTGGCAGACGGCGTTGAAGTCGCCGGTGCCAAAATGGAAAACGGGCTCCTGCATGTGGATCTGATGCGAGCGGAGCCGGAAACGGTCATCCAGACGATCAAGATCGAACGGGGTTGAGGGACAAGCGCGAAAGGAGACTGCGATGAATACGAAGTTTGATTTTAACGACCACGGCGCAACCGAGCAGCCGATCGTCTATGTCCGTAAGGCCAATGTAGATGAACTGCCCGATGAGGTGCGCGACCAGCCTGAACTGGTAGATGATATCTACGCAGTTCACAGCATTGATGGTGAGCGCCTTGCCTTGGTGCAAGGCCGCGAGCTGGCCTTCGTGCTGGCACGCCGGCATGACATGGCTCCTGTCACCGTTCACTGAATTGGGCGCTTGAGGTGCGTCCGCTCAAGCGGCGGCAATCAATCAGGCGAGAGAAAAGGTCAGGATATCCTGACCGGGCACCTCGTGGCCCCCTGACAGAGACCATTGACCTCTGGCGAAAGCCTCTACTTTCAGCCCCGCCTTGGCGGCCTCTTCTTCGAGCCGCTGCAAGCTGTAGCCGGTTGCACCGGGCACCTTGGCGGGGTCATTATGGAAAAAGCCCGGTTCAACTTCATGTTGGAATGTCAGATTGCGCGCGCCGCCGCCGCCGATCTTCTCCAGGTGAGCTGGCAGGCCCTCATGGATCACGAACATGCTGGCCAGCACCCGCCCGCCGGGCCGCAGGATGCGGGCAAACTCGCCCATGTAGCGGGCAAGATCACCGGGGAACATATGGGTGAAGACTGAAAACAGGAAGATCAGGTCAACCGTGCCATCTTCGCGAGGCACGGAGTAGGCATCCATCGCTTCGGTGCCCGATGGGTTGTGCTGCTTATCGGCGACATTGAAGTGGACAAAGGCAAAGCGTTTGTCAGTGGCGGCGATGTTTTTCTGCGCCCAGGCGATGCTATCGGGCATGATATCAATGCCCAAATAGGTGCCATCGTTTGGAAGGTGCGAAAGAAGCGCAATCGCATCGCGGCCAACACCGCAGCCGATTTCCACCACGTCGACCGCATCTGCAAGCCCGCCAAAGCGGGTGAGGGCCTCGATGTGATTATCGGAAACGGCGGTGAAATTCGCCAGCGTTCCGGTGCGCCAGGCTAGGTGGCGTGGGATGTTGAACCCGCGGTGGTGAACGGGCGACCCTTCCTTGGGGTCGCCCTTCCCGAGCCGCGAGAACAACCGCCGGATCATCCGGCGATCAGCCCCATTTGCTCAAGTTTCAGGATCACCTGATGCGCGCAGTTATCAACGTCAACGTTTTCGGTCTCAACGCTTAGCTCGGGGTTTTCAGGGGTTTCATAGGGGTCGGAAATCCCGGTGAATTCCTTGATTTTCCCTTCGCGGGCCAGCTTGTAAAGGCCTTTGCGATCGCGCCGTTCGCATTCCTCGATGGAGGTTGCGACATGCACTTCCACAAACGCGCCGAACGCCTCGACATCCTCGCGCACGGCCCTGCGGGTGGTGGTGTAGGGCGCGATGGGCGCGCAGATCGCGATGCCGCCGTTCTTGGTTATCTCGGAGGCAACATAGCCGATGCGGCGGATGTTGAGATCACGGTGCTCTTTGGAAAAGCCCAGCTCGGAGCTGAGGTTTTTGCGCACGATATCGCCATCAAGCAGGGTCACCGGGCGGCCGCCCATTTCCATCAGCTTGACCATCAGAGCGTTGGCGATGGTTGATTTGCCGGAGCCTGAGAAGCCGGTGAAGAACACGGTAAAGCCCTGTTTGGCACGCGGCGGGCGTGTGCGGCGCAACTCCCTGACGACCTCGGGGAAGGAAAACCACTCAGGAATTTCAAGGCCCTCGGCCAGACGGCGGCGCAACTCGGTGCCGGAAATGTTGAGGATGGTCACCTTGTCCTTGTCGGCGATCTCGTCCATCGGCTCGTATTGCGCCCGCTCCTGCACCCAGACCATGTGCTTGAAGTCGACCATCTCTACGCCGATTTCGTCCTGGTATTTCCGGAACAGATCCTGCGCATCGTAGGGGCCGTAAAAATCTTCACCAGCGGAGTTTTTGCCGGGGCCAGCGTGGTCACGGCCAACGATGAAGTGGGTGCAGCCATGGTTGGCGCGGATCAAACCGTGCCAAACGGCCTCACGCGGGCCCGCCATGCGCATGGCGAGGTTGAGCAGGCTCATGGTGGTGGTGGAGGCCGGGTACTTATCAAGCACGGCCTCGTAGCAGCGCACACGGGTGAAGTGATCCACATCGCCCGGCTTGGTCAAGCCAACGACAGGGTGAATGAGCAGGTTGGCCTGCGCTTCCTTGGCGGCACGGAAGGTGAGCTCCTGATGCGCACGGTGCAGCGGATTGCGGGTTTGAAAGGCCACAACACGGCGCCAGCCCAGCTTGCGGAAGTAGGCGCGCAACTCGTTGGGGCTGTCGCGGCGGGCGCGGAAATCATAGTGGACCGGCTGTTGCAGGCCAGTCACCGGGCCGCCGAGGTAGATTTTGCCAGCTTTGTTGTGCAGGTAGTTGACGGCGGGGTGGGCGAGATCATCTGCGCCAAACACCTTTTCAGCCTCGCGCGATTTATCAGGCGTCCAGCAATCCGTCACGTTGAGGGTGGCGAGAATCACGCCCTCCTGGTCGCGCAGCGCAATGTCCTGGCCAAGCTTGATGCTCTCGGCAAATTTCTCCGACACATCCAGCGTGATCGGCATCGGCCAGAGCTTGCCATCCGCAAGGCGCATGTCTTCCACGACGCCGTTGTAATCTTCCTGCGAAAGGAAACCTTTCAGCGGGTTGAACCCCCCATTCATCAGCAGCTCCAGATCGCAAATCTGGCGCGGCGTCAGGTCCCAGCTCGGCAAATCACCGGCTTCGATCTTCAGCTTCTGGGCGCTTTCGTATGAAACATAAAGCTCGGGGATAGGCGTAAGGTTTTGCTGCATGAAACTCGTTCCGGAGATCTGAATAGGTTTTATTGGCCGGACCTAGACCTTTGATGCACGCGAATGCAAGTCAGGCTGGCTTTATTAGCAACAATAAGGCAGAAAATGCCGCTTTGCAGCATCGCCGACAACAAGGTTGCGAAAACGCGCCGTTTTGAGGAACCACATCAACCTGCTCGGCCTTGATGGCGGCGAGGGGCCGCCGCAAGCATGCGCCCCCTCGCTATGGCGTTAGCGGACTCAGGCGCCTTCGCTGGCTGGTGCGCCGTAGCCCAATGGCAAAGTTTCGTCCTTGCCTTCATCCAGATCCTGCTCGGCAAGCCAACGCTCGGCATCGAGTGCGGCCATGCAGCCCATGCCGGCAGAGGTCACAGCCTGGCGATATTTGTGATCGGTCAAATCGCCGGCGGCAAATATGCCGGGAATCGAGGTTTCGGTGGAGCCGGGCTTCACCTTCACATAACCGCCGTTGTGAAGCTCCAGCTTATCCTTCACCAGTTCGGTGGCGGGGGCATGGCCAATGGCAATGAACACGCCCTTGCAGGGGATTTCGGTGATCTCGCCGGTTTGCACGTTCTTCGCCTTGATGCCTTCAACGCCAAGCGGGTTCTCGGTGCCGATGACCTCTTCGAGCTGGTGGAACCACAAGGGTTCGATCTTGGGGTTTTTCATCAGGCGGTCTTGCAGGATTTTCTCGGCCCGCAACTCATTGCGGCGGTGAATCAGCGTTACCTTGGAGGCGAAGTTGGTGAGGAACAGTGCCTCCTCAACGGCGGTATTTCCGCCGCCGATCACCACAATCTCTTGCCCGCGATAAAAGAAGCCGTCGCAGGTGGCACAGGCCGAGACGCCAAACCCCTTGAACTTTTCTTCGGTCGGCAGGCCAAGCCACTTGGCCCGCGCCCCGGTGGCGAGAATCACCGCATCGGCGGTGTAGGTGGTGCCGCTGTCGCCTTTGGCAACAAAGGGGCGCGCCTCGGTGTCCAGCGATGTGATGATATCACCAACGATCTCACAGCCCATCGCCTTGGCGTGGGCTTCCATGCGCACCATCAGATCGGGGCCTTGCACCTCGGTATCGCCGGGCCAGTTTTCTACCTCGGTGGTGGTGGTCAACTGGCCGCCCGGCTCGATGCCCTGCACGAGGACCGGTTCCAGCATTGCGCGTGCGGCATAAACACCCGCCGTATAGCCCGCAGGCCCCGAACCGATGATGAGGGTTTTGGTGTGCCGTGTCTCGCCCATGGTAATTCCCCGTGTGTCTGTTTCTTGGCGGATATAAGCTGCAGGACGCGGTAGGGAAAGGGGCACGCACAGGGGCGGCGGCGGCTGCACCTTCAGCCTCTATTTCTTGCGCAACTGTGAAACAATCTTGCGCACGCGGTCTCCCCCGCGTAAAAAACGACAAACCCGGAGGTATATATGTCCACATCCAAACTCGATGAGATCGACCGCAAGATCCTTGCCGAGTTGCAGGCTGATGGCCGGATGACCAATGTGGCGCTGGCCGAGCGGGTTGGCATTTCTGCGCCGCCCTGTTTGCGCCGGGTGCGCACGCTGGAAGAGGCGGGCTATATCAAGGGATATCACGCCGAAGTCGACAGCCGGGCATTGGGGTTTGAGGTGCAGGTTTTTGCCATGGTCGGGCTCAACAGCCAAACACAAGCTGACCTTGCCGCCTTTGAACAGCGTTGCCGCGATTGGCCTCTGGTGCGTGAGTGCCACATGCTCAACGGCGAAATTGATTTCATTCTGAAGTGTGCCGCACCGGATCTGTCGAGCTTTCAGAACTTCCTGACAGAAGACCTGCTGCGAGCAGACAACGTGGCGAGCCTGAAAACCTCGCTGACCATCCGCTGCGCCAAAGACGAACCCGGCGTGCCTTTTGATGTTCTAGAAGACCGGCTGGCAAAATCAGCCTGACGCTCCTCGTTACGCTTCTTCGGCAAAAGCTCTGCGCTCTACGCGGCCTGAAGGTTTTCCACCTCAAAGGCGGTGAGTCGGGGAATGTCCATTGGCCCGAAGTCTTCAAGCCGGTCGATATGCGGGAAAAGTGTGAGGAACAGCGCCCCCATTTCGCGATCATGCAGCGCCTCGGCTTGCAGGCCGGGGTGGTAGCTTTCAACCTCCAGACCATTGGCATTAAAGGTTTGCTGACCGTCAAAACAGAGTTGCCATACCTTTTGTGGTGACACTGGCGCGATCTCGGTCACGCTCACACCATCCGCGAAGGCCCGTGCCGGGGCAAAGGCTTCTTCGGTCCCAACAATCTGATAGCAGGCGCCCGAACGATAGAGCAGCCGGGCGCGGGGGCCGAGCATCAGGTCTGGTCCGGGGCGGCTGAGGCCAAAGCTGTCTGCCGAAACGCGCAAAAGGCGCTGAGGCTCACGCCCGGGGGAGAGCGAGGCAAGCTCTCCGCTGTCTGGAAACACCGTCATTGAGCCGATCCAGAGAAGCGGCTGCGGGCCATTGGCCGTTTCGACCAGGGCACCGGGGAGGATATCTTCCACGGCGGTTGGGCCATCCACCGTGGAGATCAAGGCGCCGCGGCCAAGGGCCGAAAACGCATCCTCAAAAAGTGGGGTGGCCGGAGCCACCCGCTGAAACTCGTCGATATTACCGTTGGAAGCGAGATAGTTAACCTCGTAGCGGCGGGTCAGAGGCATGCTCCGCCGAGGCTTGGGTTTGGGCTCCGATCTGGAGGCCCAGGAGGGACGCCCACCAGGGCGCGTAGGGTCCGTCGCGAGGCCGGCGACGGGATGGCGAGGGTACACCATGCGAACGATCCTTTCGGTCCGGTCACATCTGCTTGGTCCCCACCAAGAAGCGCAGAAGGACATTTCTTGAGGCTGAAATTGGTCGAGAATCGCCGAAATTGTCAAAAATTCGAAACGATTTGGCACTTTGCGCGGATCAATTCCGGGGCGAGTGACACCACTGTTTCGAGCGGCGCAACGAATCTGCCCTATTCTGATTCCCCGGCACCGAAATGCGGCGGATAAAAGATGCCGGAATCAAGACCGCCCGCCGAGGGAGGATCCGGCGGGCGGTATTTTAACCACCTCAGAACATGCCCCCATGCACCCGAAGTTGGTTATTCTGATGCAGGCCGGTCAGGCCGAGAGCAAATTGAGCTGGCTCATCGCCTGGCTGCGGCGTGCGATCATGGAGGCCCGACGTGCGCCGCGCTCCCATGGCATTTGCACGTTCAGCTCATTGGCGGCCTCTGCGGTGGTCTTGATCCAGCGCGTTTTCATCTCATTTGCTCCTACTCGTCCTGTTCTGTTGGTTACACTGCCTCCGGGCGTTTGCTGGCTGAACCAATTCGTTGCCCGATTGAGAACAATCTGCCTGCCCAATGGGGCGGCGATTTGACGAGTCATGAAAAACCTGAAGAAAACTTGCGCCAAACGGCTCGGAGATTGCGGCTTTCCGGGTCTCAGGGCGCTGCGGCCCTAAAAATAAGGGGATTGGCGCCATGAGGAAACAGTCTGGCTTGGCGGGTGGTCATTGTTTCGCGCGGTGAATGGGGCGGCGGCTTGGCGCGGGGTGCCCCGGTTCTGCCCAGATCAGAGGCGGATCACCGAGATGAGTCGCCCGTAATCGGCCTCTTTCAGATGAACCGAGCGACGATAGGAATAAAAGCGATCCATATCGGAATAGGTGCAGTGGCCGGTCCACTCGGCCTTTACCCCTGCCTCGCGCAGCTGGTGCAGGCCAAAGCTGGGCAGGTCAAAATGCATCCGATCACCTTCACCGCCTGAAAAGAAGCGAGCGTAGCCCTCATCCTCTGCGAGGAAGGTTTCAAAAAAATCCGGGCCAACCTCGTAGGCGCGTTGGCTGATGCAGGGTCCGATCACGGTTGTGATGCGCTCCGGTCTGGCGCCAAGGGCCGACATGGCCGCAATCGTCGCCTCCAACACCCCGCCGATAGCGCCTTTCCAGCCCGCATGGGCCGCACCGATCACCCCGGCTTCGATGTCGGCAAACAGCACGGGCTGGCAATCGGCGGTGAGGATGCCAAGCGCGACCCCCGGTGTGCTGGTGACCATCGCATCGGCCTTGGGGCGCGGATCGCTCAACGGGTCGGTGACGGTGACAACATCGGGAGAGTGGACCTGATGCACCGTCAGCAGGTTCTCTGCTTCCACCTCCATCGCCTCGGCCACGCGGGCGCGGTTTAGCGCAACGGCGTTTTGCAGGTCCGAAGACCCGCCACCGCAGTTCAGCCCCGCAAAGATGCCTGAAGACGCCCCACCGCGACGGGTGAAGAACCCGTGGGTCAGCGGGGCGAGGGAGCGGCTGGTGATGATATCGAGAGCCATGCGGCTAAAACCCCGGAGGTGTTGCGGTGGAGGTTGGGTGGAGGGCGAGACACTGGAACAGCGTTCCCATTTCCTGCGGGTGGGTCAAGCGGCGATGCGCGGCAATGTGGCTTTCCAGGGCCGCACCGCCAAGGTTTTGCGCCAGGGCCTGCGCCCGCGCGGTGATGCCCAGCCGCTCCAGAAACACGCCCTGCGGGGTGAGCGGGGCGGCCTCGGTTGGGCCACGTGCTGCGGAAAGCGCGCCAAAATCCACATGCGCGGTAAGGTCAGCCTCGCCGGGCAGGGTGAGCGGATCAACAGGCTGGTGCGCCTTGATGGCCTGCAATGTATCGCCTTTGGAAATGGGTGCGCCGTAATCAATGATCAGCGCCACGCCAGCACGGGCAGCAGCGAGACGCGCACCAATTTCAGAGGCAATCCGGGTGGCGGGAGCACAGGTTTCAACGATGTCGTCGGGGGTGGTATCATCAAGGCGGTGGGCGAGGGCGGGCGCATCGGTTTCGATGTCTCTATATGTAAGCGTGTCGCCCTCGGCCCCGATATGCCGCTCGGCCCAGCCAGAGGGGGTGCGGATGAACTGGCGGATCGGCAGCGCATCAAAGAACTCGTTGGCCACGAGGTAGAGCGGCATTTTGGGCAGGTTCTCAATAGTGTCGGCCCAGGTGGCCGTGGGCATCAGCCCGGCCTGGGCTTTGCGCAGCACCGGGCTTGTTTCAACCAGCACGACCTGAGCGGCCTCGGCAAAGCCCGGAACCTTTGCGGCGGCACGCAGGATATCAGCCATCAGCGTGCCGCGCCCCGGCCCCAACTCGGCCAGCATGAAGGGCGTCGGGCTGCCCTGATCGAGCCAGACCTGCGCCAGCCAAAGCCCGATAAGCTCGCCGAACATCTGGGAAATTTCCGGCGCGGTGATGAAGTCTCCCTGCGCGCCAAGCGGGTCACGGGTGATGTAGTAGCCGTGCTCGGGGTCAGCGAGGCAGGCCGCCATATAGGCCTCAACGGTCAGCGGGCCTTCGGCCTTGATCCGGGCCAGCAGCTTGGGAAGCAGGCCGCTCATGCCGCAGTGGCGCGGGCCTTGCGGCGCAGGGCGTAGATGATAAAGCCAAGCCCGAGCGCGACCATGGGCAGCGACAGGGCCTGCCCCATCGTGATGCCAAAATCGCCAAGGCCGATGACATAGCCATGCGGGTTATCAACGCTCATGAACTGCCTGTCAGCCTCGCGGAATTGCTCCACGATGAGCCGGGAAATGCCGTAGCCTGCGAGGAAGATACCCAAGAGCAGACCTGGGATTTTAAGCGCACCACGGCGGGCCATGATGAACAGGATCGTGCCCAGGAGCAGCCCTTCCAGCCCCGCCTCGTAAAGCTGCGAGGGATGGCGGGCCAGCTCGGTGCCGGTGTAAAACCACTCGCCTTCAACCGGGCAGCCCTGGGCCACGGTGTCGTAGCACATTCTGGGGAATTTCACTGCCCAGGCCACATCGGTGGGGCGGCCATAAAGCTCGCTGTTGATAAAGTTGGCGATACGGCCAAAAAACAGCCCCGGCGGCACGCAGACGGCCAGCATATCGGCGACGTTGATCTTGGTGATCGCGTGGCGGGCGCAAAAGATCCACACGCCAATGATCACCCCCAACAGCCCACCGTGGAAGGCCATTCCGCCATCCCAAACCCGCAAGATGCTGGCGGGATCGGCGACATAATCGCCCGGTTTGTAAAAGAGCACATAGCCCAGCCGCCCGCCCAACAGGATGCCAAGAACGATCCATGTGAGCATGTCGTCGCCCTGATCGCGGGTCATGGGAGAGCGATTGGCGGGCCACAGACGATCACTGACGATCATCCAGATGCCAAGGCGCCAGCCCACGATGATGCCAGCGATATAGGCCAGCGCATACCACCGCAGCGCGAACTCCATGCCAAAAAGCGGGAGGGTGAAGATCGCCGGGTCGATCTCGGGGAAGGGGATAAGAGCCTGCATGGGGGCAATTGGCCGCGCCGGGGGGACAGTGTCAACCTTGCAAATTGGCCCTGAGGCCCCATATATCCCCCCAACGCCACGCCCAAAAAGGAGCCCCGGCCCAATGCAGACCCGCAACAAGATTTTTGATGACCTTTCGCAGCTGATGACCAATGCGATGGGCGTCGCACAAGGGGCCAAGGGTGAGGCCGAGACCGCGATGAACAGCCTGGTGGATCGCTGGCTCGCCGATCGGGATTTTGTGACCCGAGAAGAGTTTGATGCGGTGCGCAGCATGGCTCAGAAAGCCCGTGAAGAGAACGAAGCGCTGAAAGCTCGGCTTGATGCGCTGGAAGCCGACAAGGGCTGACGGCGGCTCATTCGCTCCAACGCGCCCGGCGGCTTTATGGCTTGCCGGGCTTTTTTGTGCCCGGACGGGAGGTTATCCACAGGAGCCTCGCTATATCTGGCGGGTGCCTGCTTTTTCTCCACAACTTATTGTCGAATGCCTCAAGTTTTGGCTTTACACATGCCCGTATTCCCGCGCACCATATCTAGTAAGTGCTGGGGGCCTTCCCACCGCACTTAGAGCAGGCAACAAGCTTTGGCGTCGTCAAGAACGGCCGAAGCAAACAATGAAGGGGCCGGGCATGTCACTTTCCGAAGAATATCTGGAATCCGAGGATCTGCATCCGATCGACATCGTCGAGAATTTGGCAGAACACCACGCATGGGATTTTGACCGTATCGCTGATGATCAGATCGCGATGGCGGTTGAAGGACAGTGGCGCACCTATTCCATCACCTTGGCCTGGTCGGGCTATGACGAAACGCTGCGCCTGATCTGCACCTTCGAGATGGAACCCCCTGAAGATAAACTGCTTCAGCTTTATGAAGTGTTAAACCGGGTCAACGATATGTGCTGGGCCGGCGCTTTCACCTTCTGGAACGAGCAAAAGCTGATGGTGTATCGTTATGGTCTGGTGATGGGTGGCGGGCAAATGGCCCACCCTGAGCAGATCGACAAGCTGATCAACGCCGCCGTCAGCGCCGCCGAGCGGTTTTACCCGGCGATGCAACTGGTTGTCTGGGGCGACCGCTCTGCCGAGAATGCCATGCAGGTGGCGATTGCAGAGGCCTACGGGCGCGCCTAATCTACCCCCCGAACCACACGGGGGATCACCATGGATATGACAGAGATTGCAGCCCGCGGCCTGGTGCTGCTGGGCTGCGGCAAGATGGGCGGCGCGATGCTGCGCGGCTGGCTGAATGAGGGGCTCGCCCGCGAGGCGGTAACGGTGCTTGATCCGCACCCCTCGGATTGGCTGCAATCCCTCACTGGCTTGAATATCAACATGGATTTGCCCGCAAGCCCGGCGGTAGCGGTGATCGCCGTGAAGCCGCAAATGATGGGCGAGGCGCTGCCTGCCTTGCAGGCTTTGGGCGATGAAACGATGTTCATTTCAATCGCCGCAGGCACCCCGATTGAGGCGTTCGAAGCGGCGCTGGGCGCGGTTCCGGTGATCCGCGCGATGCCCAATACCCCCGCCGCCGTGGGCCGTGGGATCACCGCGATGATCGGCAACGCGCAGGTGAGCGCGGCGCATATGGATATGGCCGAAGGGCTGCTTTCGGGGGTGGGAGAGGTTGTGCGCCTGGATGATGAGGCCGAGATGGATGCGGTGACGGGGCTGTCCGGCTCTGGTCCGGCCTATGTTTTCCACATGATAGAGGCGATGGCCAAGGCCGGTGAGGCTGAGGGGCTGGCGCCTGATCTGGCGATGCGGCTGGCGCGGGCAACGGTGTGTGGGGCGGGCGAACTGGCCTACCGGGATGAAACCTCGGCCGAACAATTGCGGGTGAATGTGACCTCGCCAAATGGCACGACTCAAGCCGGGCTGGAGGTGCTGATGCCAGAGTTGCCAGACCTGATGCGCCGCACCGTTGCAGCTGCGGCCAACCGCTCCAGAGAGCTGAAATCATGAGCGAAATCAGCTTTGATGACTTCCTGAAGGTGGATATCCGGGTGGGCAAGATCACCCAGGCCGAACCCTTCCCCGAAGCGCGAAAACCGGCGATCAGACTTTGGGTGGATTTTGGGCCTGAACTGGGGGTCAAGAAGAGCTCGGCGCAGATCACCCGGCACTACACGCCCGAAGCGCTGGTGGGCAAACAGGTGATCGCCGTGGTCAATTTCCCGCCCCGCCAGATAGGCCCGATGATCTCGGAAGTGCTGGTGCTGGGCCTGCCCGATGAGGATGGCGAGGTGGTGCTGCTGGGGCCGGACAGGGGCGTGCCAATTGGCGGAAAACTGTTTTAGACCATGGGCTTAATAGCCCATCGCCGCGCGCCAGTGACGGCGGCACAGGCTGACATAGGTTTCATTGCCGCCGATCTGCACCTGATCGCCTTCGGTCAGAACCCGGCCTGCATCATCCTGCCGCACAACCATGGTGGCCTTGCGCCCGCAGTGGCAAATCGTGCGCACCTCACGCATCTCATCGGCCAGCGCGAGCAGCGCGGAGGAGCCGGGAAACAGCTCTCCCTGAAAATCCACCCGCAGCCCATAGCACATCACCGGGCGCTTCAGATCATCCACCACGCGGGCAAGCTGCCAAACCTGCGCCTTCTCAAGAAATTGCGCCTCATCGACAAAAATGCAGGCGCAGGGGGCCTTGGCGAGGCGTTGCTCTATTTTGGCATAAAGGTCTTCACCGGGGGTAAAGGTATCACACGGGGCCGACAGGCCAATGCGCGAGCCGATATGGGCCTCGCCTGCGCGGCGATCAAACGCAGCATTTAGCAGGTAGGTTTTCATCCCACGCTCTATATAGTTGTGGGAGGCCTGCAAGAGGATGGTGCTCTTGCCTGCGTTCATGGTGGAATAATGAAAGTAAAGCTTCGCCATACGCTGCGTTTACGATTGGATTTGCGCCTTGTGGAGTGGCAAAAAGACCACAGCCACAAGTGATGCACAACCCATACACAACCCATACATAGGTAAAATCACCCGTGCGCCGCGCCGGGGGCGAATTAACCTTTTGCGCAGAACCTGCCCGCTCCACGACAAAAAGCGAGGTGGCTGCATGCCAATCCAACCGGAAAAGATGACCAAGGCCGAGCGGCAGCATTTCTTTTATGGCGTCGATGCGCTGCGGATGATCGAGCACGATATCCATGACCGCCTGTGGGACCTGCGCGGCTGCCCGCCCGAGTGGCACGAGATCGCCATGCCCGAAGACCACCGTGACCCCAAGCGCACGCGTGTCACGGTGGCACTGGATGCCGATGTGGTGCGCTTTTTCAAGGCGCTCGGCCCCGGTTACCAACCCCGGATGAACCGGGTGCTGCGCGCCTTCATGCACATGCGCCTGGCCAAGGTGCTGGAAGGGGCGGATGCCAATGAATACCTCACCCACCCCGAGCGCCTGATGCGCCGCAAAACCCGGCGCAGGGCTGAGTATGGCGACAGCGAACAGGGGCAATGAACCGCCACTTGCGCATTTTCTTGCTGAAAATATCCAAATAAAAAATGGAATGCGCCGCAGGCGCTCAATTGGGTCTGGCGTCGCGCAGGGGGAGCAGCAGGAGCGGGCACAGGGCCAGAAGGATAGCCACGGCGACAAAGGCCATGGGCAGTGAGAAAGCCTGGCTCAACCCGCCCATCAGCGGCGGGCCGATGAAGAACCCTGCGTAGCCCACCATGGCGGCGCGTGAGATCGCGGTCGCGCGGGCCTCGGGGGGAGATAGGCGGCCGATCAGGGCAAAGCACATCGGCGCGATGACCGAGACGCCGAGGCCGAGCAGCCCAAAGCCAAGGTAGGCCACGGCCGGTGTGGGCGCCAGCGCGGCGGTGAGCGCCCCTGCGGCAGAGAGCAGGGCGGCGAGGGTCACGATCCGGGCCTCGTTCAGCCGGGCGGTGGCAAACTGTCCGGCAAGGCGGCCCACCCCCATCGTCAGCCCTAACATGGCAGGCCCCATCGCTCCCTCTGCGGCCCCTCCGCCAAGGGTGCGCTCAACGTGCAGGGCTGACCAGGCCTCGGTCGCCTGTTCGGCGAGAAACCCGACAAGGATGATACCGCCGCCCCAAAACGCCACCGCACCGGTGCGCAGCTTTGTGGCGGGTGGGGCTACGCGGCCCTTGGGCAACTCACGCTGGATCGCCGCCACGGCGAGGCCAAGCACCACCAGTGCCAGCACCGCGAAGCTGGTGCTCACGGAAACCCCCGCATCCCGCGCCAGCCCGGTGGAAAGCGCCGCGCCAGCATAGGCAAAGGAAAACACCGCGTGGTTGAGGTTCATCAGGGACGCGCCGCTTTTGGCCTCGATCCCGGCGAGGCGGGCGTTCATTACCACATCGAGCAGCCCCGCCGCCGCGCCGGTGAACACCATGAAGAGGGCAAAGAAGGCGAGCGAGCCGGTCCAGATGGTTGGTTGGAAGGCGGCAATCAGGATCAGCGCGGCCAGGGCCATGGCGCGCCGCCCCATCAGCCGGTCAAACCGCGGGGCCAGCGCCATGGCGGTGATCCCGCCGATGGCCCCGAACAGCAGCGCAAAGCCATATTCCGCGTCAGACGCGCCGATATGGTGTTTGATCTGCGGCGTGTAGGCGGCAAAGGCCCCCCAACACACCCCTTCGGCGGCAAAGGCCGGCAGGGTCCGGCGCGAGAGGGTTATGGCGGCACGCAAGGACATGACAGAACGGGAATCACGCGCCGCCGCCCAAAGCAAGCATCAAAGCGCCTTCAAACAGGGCCATGAGGCGCGGAGTTTGTGCGAAAAACCCGCTCTACATGGGCCTGCGGCCTTGCCAAACGGGGTTTCGCACCGTAATGGAGCGCCTTCACGCGGGCATACAGCCTTGGAGGATGCCCGCCCTAACCTTTGGAGAATTACACATGGCTGGACAGATCCCTGATCTTACTGCCTCGGTCCGGACGGGGACAGGCAAGGGCGCCGCTCGTCAAGCACGTCGCGACGGAATGGTCCCCGGTATCGTTTACGGTGGTGGTGAAGACCCGCTTTCGATCCAACTGCCCTTCAACGTGCTGCTCAAGCACCTTCGGGCCGGTCGCTTCCTGTCGACCTTGTTCAACATGAAGGTCGAGGGCCAGGAGGACGTGCGCGTCATCTGCCGCTCGGTCCAGCGTGACGTGGTGAAAGACCTTCCCACCCACGTTGACTTCATGCGCCTCAAGCGCAACAGCCGCATTAACCTCTTCATTCCCGTTGAGTTCGTGAATGATGAAGAGGCCCCCGGCCTCAAGATGGGCGGCGTTTTGAACGCGGTGCGCCCTGAAGTTGAGCTGATGGTGACGGCGGGTGAGATCCCCGAGAAGCTGGTTGTTGATCTGACCGGTCTTGATATCGGTGACACGGTGACCATCTCGGACATCACGCTGCCCACCGGCACGCGCCCGACGATCGACCGTGACTTCGTGATCGCCAACATCTCGGCCCCCTCCGGCCTGCGCTCTGCGGGTGACGACGAGGACGAGGATGTGGCCGCCGATGAGGTGCCCGCGACCGAGCAGGAAGCCTCGGACGAGTAAACTTGCGCGCGATGAATTTGGGAAAGGGGCGCGGCCTGCGGGCAGCGCCCTTTTTCGTTGCGATTGTGATCGCCGGTGCGGCGGGGTGGGAGCTTGCGGGGCTGGATTTTTGCCCCGCCCCGTTGCATTGAGGGCAGGGAAGGGGACATGCGATGCAACTCTGGGTCGGCCTTGGAAATCCGGGCGCGAAATATGCGGGCAACCGCCACAACATTGGCTTCATGGCGCTTGAGCGGATCGCCGGGGACCATGGCTTTGCGCCGTGGCGCGCAAAGTTTCAGGGCGAGGTCAGCGAGGGGCGGCTGGGCAGCGAAAGGGTGGTGCTGTTAAAGCCGATGACCTTCATGAACCTGTCGGGGCAATCGGTGGGCGAGGCGATGCGCTTTTTCAAGCTGGACGCCCCGGATGTGACGGTTTTCCACGATGAGATTGATCTGGCCCCCGGCAAGCTGCGCTGCAAGGCGGGCGGCGGCCATGCGGGGCACAATGGGTTGCGCTCGATCCATGAGCACATTGGCCCACATTATGACCGGGTGCGCATGGGGGTGGGCCATCCGGGCCGCAAGGAAGCGGTGGCAGGCTATGTGCTGCATGATTTCGCCAAGGCCGATGAGGGCTGGCTGGATGACATGCTGCGCGGGGTGTCTGACGGCGCGGCTGAGCTTGCGGCGGGCGATCAGGGGCGCTTCATGAATGCGGTGGCGCGGCGGTTGCAGCCTGCGAAAGCGCAGAGTGCCAACAAGCCCACGGCGGAGGCCCGCACAAAGCCCGCAAAAGCGGAGAAGAGCGCGGCGGCAGAACCGGCCAAGCCCGCGCCAGAGGGGGAGCCTGAGGAAAAATCAGCGCTTCAGCGATTGGTGGACAAGTTCCGCTAGGCGGTTCGCGCCGCCAAGGTTTGCAAAAAGTCAGTCGATCCGAAAGCGCTTGGTGCGCGCGGTTGTCCCTGCGGTGAGGGTCAGCCGGCTTTTTGGCAGGCCAAGCGCATGGGCGAGCGCCTTTTGCACGGCGGCATTGGCGCGCCCGCCTTCCGGGGTGGCGGTGGTGGTGACTTTGAGGCCATCGGGCGTGGCCTCTACCGTTTCGGCGCGGGCGTTGGGGGTGACGCGCACTGCGATCTCCTCGCCCGGCGTGGCAAGGTGAGACAGCGCGCCTTTTTGCATCCTTGGTTTGGCCATGGCACTGATTGGCATGACGGCAGACAGGAGGGCCAGATGGCGACAGGATTTTTCTGGGATGAGCGGTGCTTTTGGCACCATGGCGGCGATTATGCGCTCACGCTGCCGGTGGGGGATTTTGTGCAGCCCGGCGCGGGTGGCTTGCCGGACGGGCCGGAAACCAAGCGGCGGCTGAAGAACCTGATGAGCGTTTCGGGGCTGGCCGATGAGCTTGCGATGCAGGGCGCACCAGAGGCCAGCCGGGACGAGCTGTTGCGGGTGCACCCGGCGGCCTATCTGGAGGCCTTCAAGCAGATGTCAGACGCGGGAGGCGGGGAATTGGGCTTGCGCACGCCGTTCGGGCGCGGCGGCTACGAGGTGGCGGCGCTCTCGGCGGGGCTGGCGGTGGCGGCGGTGCGCGAGGTGTGCGCAGGCAGGCTGAAGGCCGCCTATGCCCTGAGCCGCCCGCCGGGCCACCATTGCCTGCCGGACTGGCCCAACGGCTTTTGCCTTTTATCCAACATTGCCATCGCGGTAGAGGCGGCGCTGGCCGAGGGCCGGGTGGCACGGGTAGCGGTGGTGGATTGGGATGTGCACCACGGCAACGGCACCGAAGCCTGCTTTTATGACCGGGCCGAGGTGCTGACGGTTTCACTGCATCAGGAGCGTAATTATCCGCTCGATACAGGAGGTTGCGACGCGCGCGGCGAAGGCGCGGGGGAGGGGGCCAACCTCAACATCCCGCTGCCGCCCGGTTGCGGGCATCGCGGCTACCTTGCGGCGATGGACCGGCTGGTGGAGCCGAAGCTGCGCCGGTTTGCGCCCGATCTGATCGTGGTCGCCTGTGGCTATGATGCCGGGGCGATGGACCCGCTGGGGCGAATGCTGGCCACGCCCGAAACCTTCCGCGAGATGACTCTGCGGATGAAGGCGTTGGCAGCTGATCTCTGTGGTGGGCGGCTCGTGCTGGTGCATGAGGGCGGATACTCGGAAGCGCATGTGCCGTTTTGCGGCCACGCGACGCTGGAGGCGCTCTCGGGCAGCGCTATCCGCGTGGCGGACCCGCTGGCGGAAACGCTGGAAGCGCGCCAGCCGGGAGCGGCGTTTGATGGCTTTGTCGACGGGTTGCTCGCGGTGCAGGCCGAGGCGGCGGGGCTGTGAAGTTCTGGGCCATGGGCGCGGTGCATTTGGCGGTGATCGCGGTGCTGACCGCGCTGACGCTGGTGGGCGGATTGGCGTGGTTTTTGGCGCTAGGCCTCAAGCGCCGTTTGCTGGCATTTATCCTGATATACGCGGGGCTTACGGCAAGCGCCTTTGTTGCCGCGCCGCTGGTGGGGCGAGAGGCGGTGCCTTGCTGGGGCGGGCCGCTGAGGGCCAAGATGATCTACTGCGCGATGAACCGAAGCTACGTGACGCCGGAGCTTGCGGAGGTGCTTGAAGACCTCGCTGTGGCCATGGAGGAAAGCTATCCGGGGACGGTGACGCTGATGCTGGATGGTGGCTTTCCTTTCACCACCCTGCCGCTGCTGCCGCGCCTCAATCATGACGATGGCGAGAAGGCCAATCAGGCGCGGTGTGCGCCATCGGCCAGCGCCTTGACGTAGGCGGTGACCTCTTCAACCGATTTGCCTTGGGCGATCTCGTTGACGATGGCCGATCCGACCACGGTGCCATCGGCAATAGCGGCGATGCTTTCAGCCGACTCGGGGGTTTTGATGCCAAAGCCGACGATGACGGGCAGATCGGTTTGCGCCTTGATGCGGGCAACCTCGGGAGCCACATCGCCTGCCTCGGCCTCGGCAGAGCCGGTGATGCCGGTGATCGAGACGTAGTAGACAAAGCCGGAGGTGTTTTGCAGCACCTTGGGCAGGCGCTTGTCATCGGTTGTTGGCGTGGCGAGGCGGATGAAATTGAGGCCCGCCTTTTGCGCCGGGATGCACAGCTCCTCATCCTCCTCGGGGGGCAGATCAACGATGATCAGCCCGTCAACGCCCGCTTCGGACGCCTCAGAAAGGAAGGGTTCGACCCCCTTGGAATAGATCGGGTTGTAGTAGCCCATCAGCACGATCGGGGTGGTGGTGTTTTCGGTGCGAAAATCGCGCACCATTTGCAGCGTTTTGTTGAGCGTTTGCCCGGCCGCGAGGGCGCGTTGCCCGGCAAGCTGAATGGTGGGGCCGTCGGCCATGGGATCGGTGAAGGGCGCGCCAAGCTCGATGATGTCGACCCCGGCGGCGGGCAGGGCGCGGGTGATTTCGAGGGATTTCTCATAATCCGGGTCACCGGCCATGATATAGGCGACAAAGGCCTTTTTGCCCTCGGCTTGGAGGCGGGCGAAGGTATCGTCGATGCGGGTCATGGCGGGCTCCCTTGGTTGCTTGGGGAGATGTGACGGATCAGCGGCGCAGGCGCAAGGGGAGAGGCCGTGGTGACACCGGCAAACGCGCCATTTTAGAGCATTGGTGTAAGCTAACTGTTCTGCGCCTTTGCGCGATTCCATGCTTGGAAGGCCTGTGTGGAAGGGGGCAGCGGCGCTAGCCCGCTTCGCTATCGGCCATGATCATCCAGCGAGTGCCAAAGCGGTCGGTGAGGGTGCCGAAGGCGGGGGAGAAGAACATTTCTGTCATCGGCATTCGCACTTCGCCGCCCTCGGACAGAGCCTTGAAAACGCGCTCGGCTTCGGGTGCGTTACCGACGGTGATCGACACTGAGCAGCCCGCCATGGGGATGAACTCACCGGTCAGATCATCGGAGCAGTAGAGGCATGTATCCCCCACCTGAAGGGCGCCGTGCATCACCGCATCTGGCGGCACGCTGGGCATTTGCGCTTGATCCTCGGCGGGGATTTGCCGGAAGGAAAATACCTCGGGCGGGGGCTTTTGAAGATCTCCGCATAAGCCGCCATCGCCTCATTGGCGGTGCCTTTGAAGAAGAGGTAGGGAATGGCTTTCATGGTGATGTGCTTCCCTTCGGATTGGTATCAACGTTGTGGCGAAGGGGGTTGCAAATCAACCACCGGCTTGCTCTTGGGCGATGGGCTGCCTAGAAGGCGGCTTGAACCAATGGAGATAGGCAGATGGGCTTCAAGACCGGCATCGTGGGGCTGCCCAATGTGGGCAAGTCGACGCTTTTCAACGCGCTGACCCGGACGGCAGCGGCGCAGGCGGCGAATTTTCCGTTCTGCACGATCGAGCCGAACGTGGGCGAGGTGGCGGTGCCCGATGAGCGGCTGGACAAGCTCGCCGAGATCGCTGGCTCCAAGCAGATCATCCCGACGCGGATGACATTTGTTGACATTGCGGGCCTTGTGAAGGGCGCCAGCAAGGGGGAAGGGCTGGGCAACCAATTCCTTGCAAACATTAGAGAATGTGATGCGATTGCCCATGTGCTGCGCTGTTTTGAAGACGGTGAAGTGACTCATGTGGAAGGCCGTGTGAACCCGGTGGAAGATGCCGAGGTGATCGAAACTGAGCTTATGCTGTCTGACCTTGAAAGCATTGAAAAACGCCGTGCGGGGCTGGTGCGAAAGCTCAAGGGAAATGACAAGGAAGCCGCCCAGCAAGACCGCCTTTTGGCCGAGGCGCAGAAGGTGCTGGAAGAGGGCAAACCGGCCCGTGTGGTGGCGGTTGACGAGGACGATGAGAAGGCCTGGAAAGGGCTGCAACTGCTCACCACCAAGCCGATCCTCTATGTGTGCAACGTGGCCGAAGACGAGGCCGCCGAGGGCAACGCCCACTCCGCCGCCGTGGCCAAAATGGCCGAGGAGCAGGGCGCGGCGAGCGTGGTAATTTCGGCCAAGATCGAAGAGGAAATTTCGCAGCTGGACGCCGATGAAGCCGAAATGTTCCTTGAAGAACTGGGGCTTAAGGAAGCAGGCCTTGATAGGCTGATCCGCGCGGGGCACGCCCTTTTGCACCTGCAAACCTACTTCACCGTTGGCCCCAAAGAGGCCCGCGCCTGGACCATCCCCGAGGGGACATCAGCCCCCAAAGCCGCCGGGGTGATCCACGGCGATTTTGAACGCGGCTTCATCCGCGCCGAGACCATCGCCTATGATGATTTTGTCGCCGCAGGGGGCGAGCAGGGGGCGAAGGAAGCGGGCAAAATGCGCGCCGAGGGCAAGGCCTATGTGGTGAAAGACGGCGACGTGCTGCACTTTTTGCACTCAAGCTGAGGCGGGGCCGGGGAGCGGCTGGTTTACAGTTAAAACCGGTCGATTTTTGGCGTTAACCGCAAAAAGATCACAGCCACAAGCGATGCACAACCAATGCACAAGCGATGCGCATCGGGTTTTAGCCGCCATGGTTAAGTGAACGGGGCGTGCGGGCGCAACAGGTGGGCGGTTAGCTGGTTTCGAGGGCGGTGATGCGGGCGAGTATGTTCTCGGCCATGCCGATATACTGCGTCGCCCCGGCCTCGGTAAACACCTCCAGCGCCGCCTCTGCATGGGTGCGGGCGGCGGTTAGGTGGGTGGGGTCACCGGTTTTTTCGAAGTAGGCGATTTCCACGTTAGCGAGGTTGCCCTGCGTCCCGGCCCAATTGAGCGGCACGCGGTCGCGGGTCCGTTCCTTGAGCGCGGCGCGAAAGGCGGTGACGGCCTGCTCCAGCCGCTCGGTGCCGCTTTCGCGTTCCCCGAGGATGGCGAGCGCATTGCCAAGGTTCATCTGGGTCATGGCCCATTCAAGCGGCACGCGCTCGCGGGTCCATTCCTTGAGCGCGACGCGATAGGCGGTGACGGCCTGCTCCAGCCGCTCGGTGCCGCTTTCGCGTTCTCCGAGGGTTTGCAGCGCAGTGGCAAGATCGTTTTGCAGCGTGCCGCGCTCATCGGCATCGGTGGCGCGCGCGAGGCTCTGGCGCGAGAGGGCGATGGCGATTTCCAGCGGCTGGGCGAGGCCCTTGTCACGGCCTTCTTCGTGGTGGGCGATGAAGATACCCCGCAGCGCCGCCACCCCGGCCTGCCCGCCCGCCGCGTGATCGGCGCGGCGGAT
>NZ_JARGND010000018.1:36699-64462 GCF_029212645.1 Vannielia sp.
CCCGCAGCGCCGCCACCCCGGCCTGCCCGCCCGCCGCGTGATCGGCGCGGCGGATCAGCAGGCTGGCGGCCTTCTCGGCGTCACCCTCCAGCATGGCAAGCTCGATGCCGCTGCCCAGGAGCCGCTCCACCCGCCGCTCATGCGCCGCCGCCTCCTCGGCCAGGGCCGCCTCGATCGCCTCCCCCGCCTCGGCGTAGCTGCCCTCCGCCGAAAGCGCCGCCACCCGGCGCAGCACCTCATCAACGAAATCCCCATGATTGGACCCACCCGCCCCCTCCGCCTGCACCCGCACCGCGATCTCCATCGCGTTTTGCAGCTCTAGCCAGGCTTGGGAGAGGTCACTGGTTTGGCCGGTGATGCGCTGGGCGAGTTTGATGAGAGCGGTTTCGGTGACGCCCGCCTCGGCCAACCGCTTGACCGCGCCCGCCTCTTCGGCGTCATCAAGTATACGGGTGGCGTTGGCCTCGGCCTCGGGGGTGGTGTCGGCGTCAATGAACCTGTCGATCCAGCTCTCATCAAGGTTGAGCGCATTGATGAGCCGCCCGACGGTGGGCGGGCTGATCTGGCGCTTGCCGTTCTCGATGCCGGAGAGGAAGGACTTGCTGCTGGAGCCATCCATCGCCGCGCCAAGCTGGTCATGGGTCCATCCCTTGAGCGAGCGGGCGCGAAACACGGCTTTGCCGAAGGCGTCGAGGGTCTCCTGTGGAACTTTAGGCAACTCTTAACAACCTCCGCCGCCGGTCCGGTGAACTCTATGCCATCGCCCATGCGCACCTGTCCGGGCGAATATGGCCATGTCGACAACGCTTTAACCCAAGGCGGGCCCGCCACATCAAAATGGAGACTACCCGATGATGTGGTACTTGCAACTTCTGCTTGCAGCACTCTGGTGCCCGCAGGCGATTAACCTTCTGTTCGTGGCGCTTTGTGTGTGGGGAGCCTTCGGGATGTGCCCGCGCAGGTTCGCGGCGATCTCGGCTGTGCTCTACCTCGCGCTGGCCTGCATGTAAGGCGGGGGGCAAGGGAGAATTCCCCCTTGCCCCCCGCCGTTTGGCCCGATAAACCCGCTGGCGGAGACGTGGCCGAGTGGTCGAAGGCGCTCCCCTGCTAAGGGAGTAGGCGGGAAACCGTCTCGAGGGTTCGAATCCCTTCGTCTCCGCCACCTTCATATTTTATCCTTTGTTTACAGGGGTTTATGGGGGTGATTGGCAAGCCTGAGATTTTGGTTCGTCAAGATTTGTTCCCCTTTAGATCCGGCCCAGCCTCGTGATAGCTTCATCAGCAAGCATAGGGCGACTTGCGTCCCTTGTATAGCGAGTCACCTCAGCCAGAGTAGTGTGGCCAGTGACGGCCATGATCTCATGAGGGGATGCGCCGGCCTCAGCCAAACGTCTCGCAATCGCTTTTCTCAAGCCGTGCGAGGTGCATTTCGGGAGGTTGGCGGCGTCGCACCAACTTCGCATACTGTTTCCGAGTCCGTTGGCCGAACGATTTTTTCCAGCTTTTGTTTGAAGGAAAGTAAAGCTTTTGATCGGACATGCGACCAGCGCCGAACGCAGTACGGAATGCACAGGGATGTCGATGAGAACACCGCCATTGTCTTCAGTTTTTTGACGCCGGTAACGTATGCGATCTCCGTCAACATTCCCCCAGCCCAATTTCACAGCGTCCGCACGCGCCGCGCCAGTATAGAGCATCAACGTCATGCTGATGTGGGCCGTCGATCCAACAGCATGAACTGAATAGAATTTCTCAATCTCTTCTTCAGTCCACGTGTGAAAACCTGCAGACCGAGTTTTTATAGGTTTGACATGCCTAACCGGATTATCAGCTCTCCACTCAAGGTCGATGGCTAAATCCATCAGTGCCTTAATCCTATCTCTCAGATTGTTGGCTGCACTGGGCGTATCATTATGTGCGGCAAGGATTGCCTTTACATGCCGCCGGGCCATACTGACCGAGCTCTTGGAGCCATGCTCAACACGGAATCTTTCCAGAATACCCCGATATGTTGTCTTCGTACTGGACTTGAGACCAAGAAATTCGGGAGACTGGTAGTATCTCGCGATCAAGTCGGAAATTGATTTAGGAACGGTTTTTTCCAATCCAGCTCCTGGTTTCAAGCGCACGCCGGAAACCGCATTTTTCGTATCTTCTCAAAAATTCCTTAGAGCCGTATTCCGAACCAAGCTCCGCAGAAAAACCCCTCTTGCGAAACCGCCAGCGTTTTTTTCCGTGGCGATCAGAATACTCGGAGACGCCGCAAAACTTCTTGTCTGCGCAACAAATCATGTGAGATTAAGTCCAATATCCCATTCGTTCGGCGCATCCTCGCTGCCGGGCTCCCCCAGAAAAACTCTAAGACCTCCGTCTTGGAGAATCTCGAACTTAGCGACTGAGTATCCGGAACTCTTGGCGGCTTTTAGCGCTCTCTGTATTTCAGATTGGGTAACGATGGCTTTCCTGTTCGACATGTTTGACCTAACTTTAAGCGCGGCGGGACGTGTTGACCCAATAGGCAATCTATTGAGCCTCCGTGTGCCTACATGACAACACTGGAAAACTCTCGTAGCGCAGTCTAAATTACGGTCATTCGGACCGGACAAATCTTCATGATTTTGTCAAGATTAGGTGTCGATTTTTCGATGTGCCCACTTTTCGGCTATCAGAAATTTAGGTTGTCGAGTTCTGGTTTCAGCCTCTTCGAAGCGCGTTGTGTAAATAGATGTATGGTCAGTTCAATTTTTGACGAAGTGAATTTTTAATTTTTTCATATGCACCTGCAACTCATAGGTTGCCAAGTTTGTCGATCAAGCAATTCTGACGCTTTCGACGGCGTGGGCCTCTCTCATATTGTGATGGCTTAGCCAAGCACTCACCGCCGCAGCGCATTACGATGCCGTTGGCGTATCCATGCTATAGGCAGGTCCAAGTCTAACCCGTTCACTTTAGTTTTTTCAGCACCAATGATCCGCGTCGTATCGAAGGCGCATGCCTTGTTCCCAAGAGACAATTCAAGAAATTCCTTCGTATCAGGCATTTTCGACCAATCTCATTATTAGAAGCCGCGATGAAGGAAAAAAGACCAGAGGAAAGAAACGAAATTTCATTGCCACCTGCTGATTTTCGCGCCCTCGTTGTGAGGCGCGATTTTCACCAGGTAGCGATGTCAATCGCAGAGTAAAAAGGGGCCATATCGCGGCGTAAAACTGGTCCACTGAGTTATCGTTTGTCGTGCGCTTTGGCGCGAGTGCTTGTCATATAGCTAACGCGTGCCAAAGCGCATGTTGGCCCTTGGACCAACATTGTTCTGATCTGGATTGGGCTTTGATTATTGTTGTTTGTTGCGGCTGTGTTTGAGCCTGTAGCTTTCGCCATTCATCTCGAGAATGTGGACGTGATGGGTCAAGCGATCCAGCAGTGCGCCTGTCAGCCGCTCGGAGCCAAAGACCTCGGTCCACTCATCGAAGGGCAGGTTTGAGGTAATGGTGATGGACCCGCGTTCGTAGCATTGGGATATGACCTCGAAGAGTAGCTCGGCACCAGATTTGCTGAGAGGCACGAAGCCCAGTTCATCAATGATCAACAGGTTCTGGCCGGTCAGTTGATTTTGAAGGCGCTGCAATCTCCGCTCATCTTGAGCCTCAATCAGATCGTGCACCAATGCTGCTGCCGTCGTGAAGCGAACCTTCAGTCCCCTCTGACACGCAGCCAACCCCAGTCCCAAAGCGATATGTGTTTTGCCAGTGCCTGACGGTCCTAAGGCGATGATGTTTTCCCTGCGATCAACGTAATCGCATCGTGCCAGATCCATCGTCAGCGGCTTGTTCAAGCTGGGGATGATTTTGAAGTCAAAGCTATCCAAGCTTTTGGTGCTGGGGAACTTCGCCGCTTTGATCCGACGCTCAATCATCCGCCGTTCGCGGTCGATCAATTCCATCTCACACAGGCGGGCCAGATACTGGATGTGATCTTTGTTCTCAGCAGCACAAAGCTGCGCCTGTTTGGCATACTCGCCTTGGAACGTTGGCAGTCGCAGTTGTTTAAGATGGTGCCGCAATAGGATCTGAGGGGCTTCGGTCATGCCGCAGTCCTCCCCATCAAACTCATGTAACTGGATGGGCGTGTTGTGCCTACATTGGCCTTGGGCAAGTAGGGATAGAAGTCCAAGTCCAAACGCGGCGGCCGCTTCTCAACCCGACACAGCACAAGGTGTTTTACGGCGTCGTAGGCAATGGCCCCCATATCAATGGCTTGATTGATTGCGCCTTGCACAACGCTCATCTCGAACGTCTCCAAAAGGCGCAAGACCTGAACGTATTCTCGCTTTCCTGGCTTGCCCATTCTGGCCTCAAGCAGCCGGCGCAGCGTGGCGAAGACATCCGGAAGTCCCAACTCTGCAAAGGGGCAGCCTGATCCATAGCCCCCACCTTTTGTTCGAGCAGGGGCAAAAAGTGCAATGGATCAAAGATCATATCCGCTGATGCTTAGGATCGTTTATGCCGTGCAATAATCTCGTTGCCACATCCAATGATGACCTCATGCACAAACCCACGCACGTGAACATCATGGTGGGCATAAGCCACCGGCACCGAGTAATCATTGCTGCGATAGCGCACCATCGAGATCGACGTGGCCCGCGTACTGACGTGATCGCAGGCTTCATATTCTGCGACGGGCAATCCTATTAGAGCATCCAAATCCGATACCAGGCGTGCGCCTATAGTTTGGGTGTGGCCGCGCAATGTATCACTTTGTCGTTCCAAACACTTCTGCTCCAGGTGCGCGTTCAAATCATCAAAGCTGTCGTAGCGCGGTGCGGGCACCATAAAGTTGCGACGTGTGTAACCGACCATGCCTTCGACATTGCCTTTGTCGTTTCCTCGCGCAGGCCGCCCGAACCTGTCATCAAACAAGTAATGCGATTGCAATTCCGTGAACCGACAGGTCCGGACGCGCGTTCTGTCCCCCAGAATACGCGCCACAGCAATCTTGGTATTGTCGTAAAGAATGGATTGGGGAATGCCGCCAAAGAAGGCAAAGGCCGAGACGTGGCCATCACAGAATGCTTCCGTTGTCTCTGCTGGATAACCCTTCACAAACACCGCATCAGAATGCGGCAAGCTCATCACAAAGAAGTGGACTTTGCGCTCCACCCCGCCGATGACGCCGGAGGTCTCGCCAAAATCAACCTGTGCGTGGCCTGGCCGATGCGACAACGGCACAAACACTTCTTTGGTGCGCCGCTTTTGCTCACGCACATAATACGTCACCGTCGTGAGGCTGCCTGCATAACCATGCTCATCACGCAGTCGTTCAAAAATGCGCTTCGACGTGTGACGCTGTTTTTTGATCAAGGCTTTGTCGGAGCGCAGTATCTCGTCGATGACACCAACGTAATTATCAAGCGTTGGCCGACGCGGCGGTTCTGAACGCTGATATCCGGGCGGCAGCTCATGGCGCAGCATCTTCGCGATCGTCTTGCGATCCTTATTGAAATAACGCGCCGCTTCTCGAGCTGACATGCCGTCCTTCAAGCAGGCACGGCGCACGCGATTATAAATATCCACAGAATACATCTCCCGCCCTCCGACTAAACGAAGGACACAAACTGGCGGAATTTTACTCCGCTACAACTGCGATGCGCAGCCGCTTCTGTGGCCCATTATTGATCCGCGTTTTACATAGCGATGACATGGACCTCCAAAAGACCCTGACACCACCGGGACGAAACCCGACTTTTTACCATTCAGGAGGCAACATGTATCACGACAAAAACATCCCCAATTGCGAACTTGTAGACCGTCAAATTGGCAAAATCGCTCTTCGGGCGTACTTCGATGAAAACGAGGAGGGGCTCGGGCATGCCGCAGTGCTGCTCGGCGGGCGCCGCGGCGCGCGTCTCATCAACGCTATCCGTGAGGCATTGTCACAGCCCGGGCCTGTCACGCGTCGCTTGCGGAGCCAGTTGCTTGACCTGCGGCGCCAACTGTTTCTCGAGCATGCCTACGATGAAAATTGGGGTGATGACGCATGTTTTGTACTGCTCGAGCCTGATGATCCGATCGTTCCGGAAATCTGCCTTCTTGCTGACACCTTAAACGAAGCGTTGGAGAATGCTGGATTGATCGACACTGGTGACGGCCGCACGGCGTAAGAGCCTGCCCGCATTTCTGGCGACAAGCAGAAGTGCGGGCACCCCCACCTCTCCCAGGAAATTTGAGTAAAGGCCAAATATCTTCTTCGCTCTTTGCGAGAGTGGCCAATCTCATTGTTACCAACACAAGAGCCAACCAACTGAACTGACATCAGGAGCCGACAACCACAGGAACTACCTCCACCGACCGAGCGACCATGAAGCCGCAGAATAGGCATTCGAACCATATATCGCTTTCTCGCATGAACGGAGGTATCTCATGCTTAACACCGCCAATCTTAACGCCGCTCAGGTGGCACATGACAGAATTGCAGACACAGAGTTGCACCTGCGCCGTCACGGAGTTTCTCTTTGTGACTTATTGGACGTTTTCGACGCCCCCTCGGGCTTTGATGCATTCTGCGAACTCCATGGCATCTTTGGGACCCAGCATCCGGATGCCGGTGCGATCAAAGCGGCCCTTCAAGAGATTGAAGCTGCATTGTCCAAACAAACTGCAGAAGCCGCAGACATCGCGTCACGCGACCAGGGCTTCGATGCATCGGGAGCTTTGCGCTGGCACGGAGCTCGGATCAGCGACCTGCTTGCGCGGTTCAACAATGTTGTGTGAATCAGAGCTGGGCTACCAAGTGAACCAAAATCGTTGTCGGGGTTTCGACCCCGGCGACGGCCAGCTGGATCAAGACATCTGCGATGTCTCGATGTGGCTCGTCGAGAAATTTCGTGTGCCGTTTGTACATCTTTGGATAGACAAACATCACTTCCAAGGCGATTATCAGATCGCGAGCGTTTCGGCCATGATTTGGGAAAAACACCTCGATCATCTGACGGCCGCCGCAAGGAAGGCGTTTCTCGCGCTCGACTACGAAATCCATGATACTGGTGCTGAAGTCTACGCTTTGCAGTGCTGCGACGGAACGCATTCGAGACACGACGCATTGCGTGCTTACGCGCGCATTGAAGCTGTCGGTCATCGCGCGCTCCACAAATATGTTTGTTCTGGGTAAGCTCTGCGCCATCCGGCAGGCCTGTGGGAACCTTGAGCTGCGTCAATCAGTTTTGACCCTATGCACGACAATCCCTGCGATCCGACACGCTGAGGGTTTGGCGATGTAGCGAAAGGTTCCTCGCACTAAGTTGTATTCAAGAAAGGCATATTGCGAGTTGATTTGGCTGGCTCAGTCGCGAAGACTGTTGCCAGAATGGCTTCATTTGCAAAGGCCGAGGCTGCAGTCCTATTCGATGCTGAAGTCAGGGGTGGGCTGCCGGTCATAGCCGGAGCAAGAATTGGTGTTTACGAATTGGCGGATCTCTGCAGGTTTGAAACGGTTCACTACATTTTGGAGAGTTATCCAAGCCTGACGGCAGAGCATCTTGAACAGGCAAGCCTATATGCAAGGGCTCATCCGCTCAGTAATGTCCCAAGTTGAGTTTGATCTCTCTGGCAACCTGGAAAGGGCCACAAAAACCGCTGCTGCAGCTTGCACCTTCGACGAACCATGATGTCATTGGCTCGAAACGGCCCATCAAAGAAGTAGCTTCTGCTGCCTTGATCCCCATGGAGATTGAAACGACCCATTGGTGCGGGCCTCATTGTCGCGACCGATGCGAATTTCCTATGCACATAGATCTGCGAGGGATGTTCGAAGGACAATTATCAAACTCTCCGAACCGCGAACCAGTTCTGTAGTTCAAATCTAATCATTAGCATGCGCACCTTCATTACAGATTGACACGCAGAGCAGCGTGTGCAGCATCGAGCCATACATATCAAGAGTTGCATTATGTCAGAAATCATTGATCCAATAACCGCAGCTGAGGAAGATCAGAACCTCAGGGTAACTTTCTCTACGGCGGAGAAAATCAATTTCTCCTCCGCTCAGAACGGCGTTTCGATTCTTCGCACGATTAAGTTAATCAATGGGACAGATGCGCCTCTGGAGAACCTTTCTATTACGATTGAGAGCACGCCCTCTGTCATCAAGCCGAAAACCTGGACGCTGGATCGGCTTGGCCCAGGCGAAGAACGGAAGCTGTCTGACCTCGAAACACCCTTAAATGACGCGCTCCTATCCGGGCTGAACGAGGCAGAGTTTGGCCAATTGAAATTGACGGTATCCGCCGATGACACGGAACTGTTTCACGAAGACCGTCGGATCGAAATGCTGGCTCGGGACGAATGGGGCGGCATCGGAGATATGGCCCATCTGCTGGCTGCCTATGTCTCGCCCAACGATGCGGTGGTGGCAGCCATCTTGAAGGAGGCCGGTCGGCTGCTGGAGCGTGGCGGACAAAGCGGCGCAATTGACGGCTACCAGTCGAAAGACCCAGGCCGTGCGTGGATGCTTGCGGGAGCAATTTGGTCCGCGACCACCGCGCTTGGATTGACCTATGCCTATCCTCCAGCATCTTTCGAGACACGCGGCCAGAAGGTTCGCAGCCCTGCGCGCGTTAAATCAGAAGGGCTTGCAACCTGCTTGGACAGTTCCTTGTTGCTTGCTGCGTGTTTCGAAGCGGCTGGGTTGAACTCGGTGGTTCTATTTTCTGAGGGACACGCTTGGGCAGGTGTTTGGCTTACCGAACGCGATTTCGGTCAGGTGACGGAACCTGATGTCATGACTGTGCGCAAGGCTATTGACGCCCGTGAATTTGTCACCATGGAAACCACACTTCTGACAAAGCGGCCAACTATCGGTTTAGAGCAGGCGGTCAGCGCTGGGCGTGATCTGACGGCTGAACGCAATGAGCATACCTTCCAATTGGCCGTTGATGTTCGGCGGGCCCGCGTCGCGCGCATCCGGCCTCTTGCCTCTCACAGCACCGAGACAAACCCAGAAGCTGAACAGATCGAAGCTGCGCCCCCAGCCTTACCAAAGCCGCTGGCCTTCGATTTCCTGCCAGGTGATCTCGTAGATGAAGAGCCGAAGACGCCACGAGATCGGATTTCCCGCTGGCAACGTAAGCTGCTGGATCTGTCCCTGCGCAACCGCTTGTTGAATTTCCGCGATACCAAACAAACTATCCCCTTTGTCTGTCCAGACGTTTCGAGTCTTGAAGACCAACTGGCCGACGGAAAGAAATTCAAAGCTCTTGCTCTCAAGGACGAAGACCCAGTCGGACAGCGTGACCTGCTAAACAAGCAGGAGCCTAAGCTGCTCGAAGAAGTCGCGCGCGACGCCTTTGCCAAGGGACAACTGGCTGTCCCATTGACAGGAAAAGATACAAACAACCGGCTTCTCGGTCTTTTCCGCAAGGCCAAGAGTGACATGCAGGAAGGCGGGACAAATACACTGTTTCTCGCCGCAGGCTTCCTGCGCTGGAAAAAGACTGACACCGATACACGCAGCTACCGTGCACCATTATTGCTTATCCCCGTGAAGGTATCGCGTCGCTCTGCCCAATCCGAATTCATCATCGAGCACCACGAGGATGATGTCCGCCTGAACGCGACTCTCCTCGAGTTTCTAAAGCGCGACTTCGACCTTCATATCCCAGAACTCGAGGGGGAGTTGCCGCGTGATGAGAGCGGCTACGACCTGCCGCTGATATTCGAAATCATGCGGCGCAAAGTGCGCGACGTCGCGGGGTTCGAGGTGGTGGAGGAGCTGGCTATGTCAACCTTCTCCTTTGCCAAGTTCCTGATGTGGAAAGACCTGGTAGAGCGGACGGATAGCCTGCGCAACAATGCATTGGTACAGCACCTCGTCGACAATCCAACCGAGCCATTCCTTGCCGAAGGTGCGGCCGCACTTCCCTCAGCAGCTGATGTGGATCGACGGGTCGCACCACGAGATATGTTCACGCCGTTGCCTGCGGATTCTTCACAGTTGTCGGCCGTCCTTGCTGCACAGGACGGGCATGATTTTGTCCTTATAGGCCCTCCAGGAACCGGCAAAAGCCAGACTATCGCTAACATCATTTCGCAGTGTCTCGCTGTTGGAAAGACTGTTCTTTTCGTTGCCGAGAAGTCCGCGGCGCTGGACGTCGTACATCGTCGCTTATCGGCGCATGGGCTTGGCGACGCGGTCTTGGAACTCCATTCCAACAAGGCAGACCGAAAGTCTGTGCTCAATCAACTGGGGCGTAGCTGGGATCGGCAGGGCGAAGTGTCAGAGGCCGAATGGATCCGAGTGACTGATGACCTTTCGATCAAACGCACTCAGTTGAATGAGTATGTTGCGGCCCTTCATCGCAAGGGTACGCAGGGCTTCAGTGTCTATGAAGCGGTGGGCCATGCTGCGCACGCGGAGGTTTCTTTTGAGCTGTCCTTTGACAACAAGGATGCACACGATGCCGAGAGCTATGCGCATTTAAGGACCTTGGCCGAGGCGGTCGGGCGCTGTCACCAAATTGTTCAGGACCGCCCTGCTTTGCCACTGGTCGGTGCCGAAGAGTGGTCTTTCGGCTGGCAAACTGAGCTTTTGTCGCGCTCGGAGAACCTGCGAAAGGCCACTCGTGAGGTGGCAGAGCACGCGACCGCCTTAACTGCTTTGTGTGGGTTAACTGAAGATGCTCTGAACAAGGACCGGCTTGAAGAATTGGTGGCGTTTTCTGGATGGCCGGCCAACGGTTCCGATGTAAGCTGGGGCTTGGAGGTGGACCTGTCGAATGCGGTCCAAGAAAGTGAACGACTTGCCCCAATGTTGGACGCGTATCGCACCGCGTCCGAGGCACTATCGGCAAGTTATCCTTTGGATCGACTGAGCACGATGCCGCTCGACCAGATGGATGCTGACTGGCGGCGTGCCCAAACCAAGTTCTGGCCATTCTCAACCTTCGCCAAATCCGCAGTGCGAAAGCTGCTGCAGACCTACGCTACAGGTGGCAAGGCTGATCCGAGTAACGACATTGCCGGTCTCGATGCCTTGCGGCGGCTCAACGGCGACATCGAGACCATTGCATTGTCCAGCTGTCCCGCTTTTGAAAAGGCCGCAACCGACGCCACCCGTTTGGCCCAGTTGATCGGTGAGGCGCAGCAATTCAGAGCGGTGACCGACCCGCTGTCGTCAAAGGTCTCAGATCACTCACGATGGACACAGGTCAAACTCACACTGGCACGCCGCGAGACTGGCGACCTACGGACCGCCCTGGATGGTTTCAGTAGGCTTCATCAGCGTTGGATCGCTCAGGCGGATGCCTTCCAGCAAGTAGCAGGCACCGACCCGACAAAGCATTCATTTGATGACCTCACCCAGCTGCTTGATCAAACGTTGGAGAACCGCGAGGCGTTGGAGGACTGGACGCGTTGGATCAACGTCCGCAATCAAGCTTGCGGTGCAGGATTGACCTCTCTGGTCGAAGCTGTTGAAGCCCGAACTTTGACTGGTGCCGTCGAAGAAGCTTTCACTACGGCCTACGCCCAGTGGTGGCTGCCGCAAGCCATGGACGCAGAAGCAGTGCTGCGGGGCTTTTCCCATTGGTCCCATGAGGACGCAATCAACAAGTTCCGCGCCCTCGACGATCGTGCTACTGAGATGGCAGCAGGGCAAGTCCTTCACCGCATCCGGCATGGTTTACCCGCTCGCGATGGCGTGGCTCGTAAATCCGAGCTGGGGACCCTGCGCCACCAGCTCGGCCTGCAACGCCCCAGTATGCCGATCCGATCTCTGGTTTCAGAAATGCCTGATACATTCACCAAACTCGCACCATGTGTGTTGATGTCGCCGTTGTCTGTCGCGCAATACCTGCCTGCGGGGCAAGCTGCCTTTGACGTCGTAATCTTCGACGAAGCGTCTCAGATCACCACCTGGGACGCGATTGGCGCCATAGCACGAGGACGGCAAGCCATTATCGTTGGCGACCCCAAGCAGCTACCCCCCACCAACTTCTTTGGTCGCAACGATGACCCAGAAGAGGATCTGCCAGAAAGCGAAAAAGACCTCGCTTCGATTCTTGACGAGGTGTCGGCTGCGGGTATCCCGACCCAGCAACTTGACTGGCACTACAGGAGCAGGGATGAATCACTAATCGCATTCTCCAACTGGCATTACTATGGCGGGAGACTGGTGACCTTTCCGTCGCCAGCCACGGAATCCCAAGCAGTAAAGCTGCACCAGATAAATGGCACTTATGCCCGTGGCATGGGACGCACTAACGAGGACGAGGCCCGAGCCATATCCCGTATGGTTGTGCGCCGGTTGACAGAATGGCTCGTGTTGCCTGAAGAAGAGCGCCTCACACTCGGCGTCATCACCTTTAACGGTGAGCAACAAGGGCTGATCCTCGACCTGCTGGATGAGGAGCGCCGCAAGAATCCCGAACTGGAATGGTTCTTTGAAGACGATCGGGAAGAACCCGTCATCGTTAAAAATCTGGAAAACATCCAAGGGGACGAACGCGACATCATGCTGTTCTCGATCACCTTCGGTCCGGATCACGCAGGTAAGCTTTCGATGGCATTTGGTGCTCTCAATAGCGATGGTGGAGAGAAGCGGCTGAACGTAGCCATTACCCGCGCCCGGCAGGAGTTGCACATCTTTGCCTCGGTTCGTGCGGATCAGATCGATTTGACCCGCACAAAGGCGCTTGGCGTAAAGCACCTTAAGGGTTTCCTGGACTTCGCGGCACGTGGGCCAGTTGCACTTCCTTCGCAAGACGATGGTTCGCTCGGCCCTGTGGAGAACGTCTTTGAAGCGGCCATCAAGGCGGCCATCGAGGCGAAAGGTTGGGAACTACGACCGCAAATTGGCGTCTCGGGCTTCCGTATCGACTTGGGCGTCGTGCATCCGGATCATGCGGGCGTCTACCTTGCAGGGATCGAATGCGATGGGGCGACCTATCACGGCTCTGCAACGGCCAGAGACCGGGATAAAGTACGACAAGCTGTTCTGGAAAACCTCGGCTGGAAGATTTTGCGCATCTGGTCGACTGATTGGTTCAAGAACTCAAAGGCGGTCGTGGAGCGTATCCATGACGCGCTGACGAACCATCTGGAGGACGACCGGGCAAGGCGCGCGGAAGAAGATGCCACCCGAGCTACTTCATTTGAAGAGGAATTGCCGACCGACGAAATCGAATCTGTCGAACAAAGTAATGCAACTGAAATGGTGACAGCTCCGGTGAAACTGGAGCAAGTGCCTGATCCAATAATGGATTTACTCGAACCTCGCGAAGAACCTCTTGTTGCAGGCGTTAAACGTCCGGAACATGATTTAATAGAAACGGGCGCTACGGAGGTATTCGGAAATCTACCTCCGGACCCAGAGCAATTCTACGATGCGGCCTACATCCCGCGCCTTGAACGTCTCATAGAGGATATCGTCGAGAACGAAGGACCACTTCCAGTGACGCTCCTTTCCCGGCGTGTCGCTCAAAAACATGGATGGCAACGTACTGGGCGACGTATCGTTGAACAGGTGCGCGCGGCCTTGGCGCGCATCGATGTCCACAATGCGGATGGCATCGATTTTGCATGGAGCAAGGGCAGTCACTCAAATCGTGTGCCGTTCCAGGCTGACCTTAATCGCAGCATCCGCGACATCTCACGCGCCGAAATTGCTTGGCTTTATGACACCAATGCACGCGCGCTCGAACGAAGCGACGACCCCGCTCGCGACCTATCACGGCTGGCAGGTTTACAACGTTTGACCGCCGACAGTCGAAGCTATCTCGAAACCTGTATGAAATGGCGAACAGAAACCGCATCGATGCCAAGCGCAGACGCTCCACAGAAAGATGGAGATCGCGATCTGTAACTTTCCAGTGCGAGGGCAATCAAGAGGTACGGCCAATTTCACGGTTGTGGCAGGCGCACGAGCAACGACGTAGCGTTCTATGGCCCTTGCGGGTTCCTAACGTGATCGATGCTTCCGAGCAGTTACTGACAGTTTTTCGGATATGTCTGTAACTGAAACTGCGCGTCAAACTACCACCAAAGGGCCTTTAGACGCCCGAAGCGCCGCACAGCGGGTCAAGAAGCCTTGATCGCTGGGCAAAACAGCAGCAACATCAACTGGTAGGCCCTCCACTTAGGGAATGTCGGTACAGGATGTCTAAAGTTTACAGTTAAGTTCGTCGCAGTTGCCTACTTCGAGAGAGGATATAGAAACAACGAGGGCGCTTTGGTTGCTTTTTTTCGACCAGTAGGGAATGTTCGATTTTATTACCTAAGCGGCGTTCAGAAAAGAAATCGAAATGCGTATTTTGCACACGGCCGACCTCCATTTGGGGCACAGCCTGAATGGATGGGATAGAGAGCTCGAACATCAGCTTTGGTTTGACCGCCTTGCAGATATAGTCGAGCAAGAAGAAATTGATCTTCTGCTCATTGCTGGAGATATCTACGACAATACCAATCCGTCAGGCGAAATTCAGAAACTATTCTATCGCGGGTTAACAAAACTCAAAGACCGACGCCCAACCCTTCGGACAGTGATCAGTGGTGGGAACCATGACCCCGTCCGTCGGCTCGAAGCGCCCGGAGTTCTCCTAAGCGAGTTTGACATCCACGTCGTGGGCGGAGTGCATCGTAAAGAAGATCTCAAAACAGGAGAGCTTGTCTTCGATCTTGAGCAGCACCTTGTCTCTATTCCCGATCGACTTGGGGGCATCGCCCTGCATGTCTTGGCGGTCCCATTCCTGCGTGCATCCGATCTTCCTGGTTTGTCTTTCGGACAATCACAAGAAACCGGCGAGGAAAGCCCTGTCGTAGCTGCAGCCCGCCGGTTCTTCGCGGAACTAACCGACATGGCTTTATCCCATATCTCGCAGTTAGGCGCAGCGGATGGTGCCGCGGCTCCACTCATAGCAACCTCACACCTTCATTGCGCTGGCGGCCTTGAGAGCGAAGGCGCAGAACGTCGGATCATGATCGGCGGCTCGCACGCCATTCCTCCGAATGTCTTCCCCCCTGAACTACGCTATGTTGCCCTCGGGCATCTTCATCGGCCTCAGGCACTCGACGGAGGCCGGCTCAGGTATTCAGGCTCCTGCTTTCCGCTCTCCGCCACTGAAATTGGGTATGATCATGGTGTAACGATCATTGAAGTCGGCACCAATAGCGTTGAACATCGGCATGTCAGCGTCGCGCGCCCTGCACCTGTTCTGCGACTGCCAGAAACCGGATCAGGCCAAAAAACACTCTTGATCGAAGATCTTGATGCAGCTCTGCAGGCACTTGTAGGTGATGAACCTCTGAAAGATTCCCCCATGGGCCTTCGCCCTTTTGTCTATCTCGAAATGGCGGCCACGGATTCGGCGTCAGTGATCACGGCGGAGGCCGCAGCGCAAGTGAAGGCGCGCGGGCTGCGCTTGGCCGGCATTCGAGTGCGGCGCGAAGCTTCGAAAGAGGGCGATGAACAAGCGACTCGGATTATCACTAATCTCAAAGATACGGAGCCGGAGGCGCTTTTCTCAGAGGCTTACCTGAACAAGAACGGCATCCCTCCGGAAGAGCGCCACCTAACAGCCTTTCGAGACGCATTGGCGGAGCTCTGAAACATGGAAATCCTCTGCATCAAGGGCTGCAACATCGCAAGCCTGGCCAAACCCTTCGAAATCGACTTTGAGACAGGTCCTCTGGCGGGCTGCGGTCTCTTCGCCATTACCGGCAAAACCGGCGCGGGGAAGTCCAGTCTACTCGATGCCATGTGCCTTGCACTTTATGGCGACTGTCCGCGGCTCGGTAGCTCGGGAGTGAATGATCTCGTGCCGGATCCATCTGGCGTACCCCTGTCTTCGACAGACGCACGAACACTTTTGCGCCGTGGTACCGCCGAGGGGCATGCAACGGTCCGTTTTCGCGGCCGCGACGGTATCGACTATGAGGCCAACTGGTCGGTACGGCGGGCCCATGGCAAACCAACAAATCGCCTTCAGAACGTTGATCGTGCACTGGTTCGGTTATCGGATGGTGTTGTTCTGGAAAACCAAGTTCGCCGCGTCAACGAACTTGTAGTCGAGCTTACTGGCCTCACCTATGAAGAGTTTCGTCGCTCCGTACTTTTGGCCCAAGGTGATTTCGATAGTTTCCTGAGCGCGAAGACTTCAGAGCGGGCAGCCATACTTGAGAAGGTCACAGGAACCGGCCTGTACCGGGAGATTTCCAAATGGGTTTACGTTGCAACGCAGGAAGCAGAACGCGCAGTTTCGGACCTCGAAATCAAGCTCGGTGAGCACCAAGTGCTTTCGGACGACGAACGTAAAGCTCTTGAGGAACAAAGGGCTGAAATTGCAAAGCAGCGCAAGGAGACTGCAAAAAGTCTAAAGAGCATTCAGGCAGACCTGGAATATTACAGAGAGCTGTCTGAGGCGCGGGGCCGCCTATTAAAGGCTGAAAGTACCCGCGAAACAACCAACCAAGATTGGGAGAATGCTCGCGAAGATCGCGCTTTACGCGACGAGATTAGGAAGGCGAACTCAGTTCGAGCCGAGTATCGAGAAGTGATCGAGGCTCGGAAGCTGAAATCATCAGCTTTTGACGCTTTGAATGAGGTGAACGACAAGCTGACTGAGGCCGACAAGGTAGAGAAAGAAACTCGGAGCGCCAACGCAGAAACCAAGAGAGTACTTGAGGAACTTGAAGAACAATTCAAAGCCTTCGGTCCCATTTGGAGCAAGGCCGAACAACTTGATGCAAAAATCACCACGGCTCTTACCGAGGCCCAAGAAGCCGACAAGAAGGTCATATCCAGCCAAACCGATGTAAACACTAAAACGGCGTTCTTTGAGACGAAGATGGCTGAGCGTGAGAAACTGCGAACCGAAATCGAGCAACTTCAAGCCGCTATTGACGCAGAGCACGCTGGCACTGTCCTGATTGAACAATGGAGCGTTCTTGAAGATCGCCTTACCCGCCGGATGGAAGCTGCGCGAGTTCACGCCAGCGCCGGTGCCACCGCAGAGAAATTCGGAAAAGAAATCGGAGTGAAGCTTGCCCGAAAATCCGAACTTTCTGAGTTGGTCAAAGCACTCGAGACCACTCGAAAAACGCACGAAGAAAAGATCCAGAAAACCACCGAGACCCGAAACGCGGTGGCAGAGACCGACCCAGTTGGCAGGCTAAGCCGCTTAACCACGGGCGCATCCACGGTGGGATCACTGATAGAACTTGCCCGGAGACATGACGAGGCGGAAATGGCTGCCCGCAATTTTGCTCGTGACATCGCAGACAAAGGAGAAGCCCTTAAACGGGCCAACACATCAAGTGAGGCCGCACAAAGGGCCTTGAACGACGCAAGTTCGCGGATCAGTGCACTTGAAGCACCAGCGGAGCTTGCCGAGGCTGCGGCTTCATCCGAGGCACAAAAGTTGCGTCGACACCTTGTAGATGGTCAACCTTGCCCTGTTTGCCAGGCAACCGAGCACCCTGTTCACGCTGAAGGTCCGGCCGCTGAATTGGCACAGCGCTTGCGAGGGGATCTCGAAAAAGCACGCAAGGATCGGGATGAGGCATCTACCGCGCTGGTTAAAAGCACGGCATCCATCGAGACGATCGAGCGGGATCGACTGCAAATGGAAAAAAATAAGGATAGCTCCGAAAAGCACGCTCTTGAGTTGAAAGATGAATTTCGTGAACTCGCCGAAACCGAGGCGGAAGGACCAATCTCAGATCGCATTCCAGCGAATGTCATAGGCGCCCAAGTCGTGCTTAGAGAGCTTTCTGATGAGATGAAATTATGGCGCATTCAGTTGCAAAGTGATTGCGACGCGCTTTCAGAATTGAATCAAGAAATCGAAGCTCTACGGCGTCAGGTGCAAACGGAAACTGATACTTTGCGGACATACCGCGATGAGCGTCAAGTCATCACGGATAACACTGAAGTTGCCGAAAAAGAGAAACTGCGAGCGCAAGATGAGGTCGATGCGGTTTTGCGAACGATTGGTGAAATCGATCTGGAACTCGGAAACCGCTTTGGCATGCTTGATCTCGACGGGGCGGACATTGGTTTGAACGGCGATCAAGTACTCAAGGCCTTGGCAGAGCGACGCGAAGCGCATCAGCGCAACCTTGAGGCAATGAAAAAATCCGAAACCAGTAAAGCTGATTTGACTGGTGCGATCGCTATCGATGAGGCAGCGCTCATCACAGCTAAGGCCACATTGTCCGAGGCCGATAAGACCAACTTAGCACGTATAAAGGCGCATTCGGATTTGATGTTAGAACGTTCCCAACTTCTTGGCGGACAAGAGACTGGACCTCATCGGACAGCGTTCAACGAGCGCCGCAAGAAGGCCGCAGAAGAGCGCGAAAAAACAGCTGAAGCGCATTCGTCTGCTGAAAAGCTGAAATCTGGTCTTGAGGCTGAAAAGCGTTCCGGTGAAATCACCCTATTGAAAGCAGAAACACGTCTTGAGTCTGCTGAGGCTGAACTCAATGCTGCCAGCCAAGAAATAGCAATCCCGCCAGAACGCTTGGAAGAACTTTTGTCTAAGCCCATGGCCGAGGTCACGCAGCTCGAAGAGCGGATATCTACGCTTGAGAAACACCGCTTGGCATCTCAAGAAACAGTCAAAACTCGGCAAACTGATATTGAGGCGATCATCTTGACGCGTATGGACGCGCAAGAAGATGGCTCGCTTGAGGAAAGTCTGGAAAGTCTCCAGACTCGTAAGGTTAAGGTCACCGCTGACGACGAGGAAAATCAAAAGACGGAACAGGACTACACATCCCAGCTTCGGGTCGACATGGACGCGAAAGTTCGCCAAGCCGCGATTGTCACGCAGATCGGCGAAGCAAGGCAAGTTCGCGATACTTGGGCGGCAGTCAATGACACCGTGGGATCGGCCAATGGCGACAGGTTCTCTCAGATCGCTCAAGAAGTAACCCTCTCGATCCTGGTGGAACAAGCGAACCACCACCTCGAAGGTATTAAACCTCGCTATCGCTTGGCGCTGGGTGAGGGAAAGCTCTCCCTTCATGTGGTTGATGAAGATATGGCAGGGGAAATCCGGTCTACGCGCAGTTTATCCGGGGGGGAGAGATTCCTTGTCTCTCTTGCGTTGGCTTTGGCACTTTCCTCCGTCGGCGGCTCGGGTGCGATTTCAGGTACTCTGTTCATCGACGAGGGTTTCGGCACCCTTGATGTTGAAAGTTTGGACCTGGCAATTGACGCCCTTGAGGCCCTCCAAGCGCAAGGGCGTATGGTGGGCGCGATTAGCCATGTGCAAGCGATGAAGGATCGCATTCCTATGCAAGTTCGAATTGAAGCTCAAGGGGATGGATCGAGTGAAGTCGTAGTCGCTGCATAGCAACCAAATGTGCCACTTTGAGTTGATAGCATTTCGTAGGCGATAAATATCCTTGGGGGACCCAAAGGACTTAGTAGCAGAAGTGCCTTCTGCTGTGTCGGACATTAGGCTGGCGTGTGATCCAATCCTGCTGCGCACCGAAGCCGATGAAGTAGGTGTGGACTTAGCCTGCGAACACGCTCAAAACAAGAGTACCGTTCGCACTGCTAAAGTGCCCTTTAGATGGCGAGTGCAAGTATTGCTCCAAACATTGCGGCTGCAATGCTATCAAGTTTGAAGAAAATAGACAATGCAAAGGTAAATTTTGGATGACATCGAAATATCAAGTCAACATGGCAAACTGTTACGGGATTTCTTCATTGAGCCATGAGTTCACCTTTGAGAACAATAATATGCCAATCGCAATCTATGCCCCTAATGGATTGATGAAGACGTCCTTTGCACGTTCATTCAAAGACTATTCATCAAAAAAATCACCCCGAGATTTGGTGTATACAGAGAAAGTTTCAACTTTTCAGGTTTTAGACCAGGATGGTGTCGAGATTGTTAACGACGCAGTGTTCGTAGTAGACTCAATCAACGAAAAATACGCTTCTTCAAAAATGTCTACGTTGCTGGCCAGCGAGGATCTCAAAGCCGAGTATGACGCGGTTTTTAGCGCGGTAGGTGAGAAACGTGACGCGCTTTTGAAATTACTCAAACGAAAAGTTGGCGTTACAAAGGGGATCGAACAAATGTTCACCTCTTCCATCGGTTTCCCTGAAAACGATTTTCTTACAGCTTTGGGTACTGTGGAACGTGAAGTGAAAAAAGATTCCCACACCCAGTTCTGTGATGTTTCTTACAAAGTGTTGTTCGACCCGAAGGTTATTGAGCTTTCGTGAGATGAAGAGATGAAAGGGCTCATTGTCCAATACTCTGGAGTTTATGACAAGCTTCTTGAAGAATCCCACTTCTTCAAACGTGGTGTATTTAACCACACTAACGCGGGCCAAGTCGCGAAGAACCTCAAAGATAATGGATGGTTCAAAGGCGGACATACGGTAAGCCTGAAGACCAACGACGGTGAGCTGACAATATCTGACGAGGGTGAGCTCGGTGAATATATCGAAGCGGAAAAAGAACGCATTCTTAGTGACCAAACTTTGGGTGAGATGTTTGCAAAAGTTGATGGTAAATTAAACAATAAGGCGCTCCAAAACTTTCGGGATCACTTGCTTGACCATCCTTATCTCGTACCTGAACTTCAAGATATCGACGCTTTGAAGAGAAGAGTATGGATCGCCTATTTGACCACGATGAAATCTGAGTATGTGGGCCTTTTGGAAGAGTATGATTCCAGCTTGGAGAAGTTGAAAGGTATTATAGCAAAGGCAGATGCAGAACTTACGCTATGGGAAGATGTTATCAACACCTTTAACAGTCGTTTCTGGGTGCCGTTCAAGGTTAAGGTGAAGAACAAGGCAGATGCAGTTCTGGGTATCGAGGGGCCCCAAATTGAGTTTGAATTCAAAGATATCGGCGGCGAAGCGAATAAGCGAATTTCATCTGAAGAACTCTCACAAGTCCTCAGCAACGGAGAACGCAGGGCACTTTATATTCTGAATATCATATTCGAAGTCGAAGCACTTCGGAGAGCAACGCATGAAACACTTTTGATCGTCGATGACATCGCCGATTCATTTGATTACAAAAACAAGTATGCGATTATCGAATATCTGAAAGATATTAGCCGTAGTGATCATTTCCACTTACTGGTTTTGACGCATAATTTCGACTTTTATCGGACTGTCAAAGGTCGGCTGGGCATCTATAATCCAAACAAACTGATCGCTGGCCGGTTTGAAAACAAAATTACCTTGCAGGGGGACACGATGGGAGACAATCCTATCGAAAGTTGGACGAGCACTCTTGATGAACCCAAATCGATGGTTGGCTGCATTCCCTTTGTTCGAAACTTAGCTGAATATAGTGGTGACAAGGAAACGTTCGCAACCCTGACCAATCTTCTTCATGTCAAAGAAACATCAGATTCCGTTACTTTTGATGACTTACGTAAGGTTTTTGGAAACGTACTGTCGGAAGATATGATGAAAAAATGTCATGGGAGTGACTGTTCTGTCTTGGTTGAGGTAAGTAAAATGTGCGCCACAATTGTTGCCTCGCCGCTCGATGAGGTATCGCTGCTGGACAAAGTTGTCTTATCGATGGGCATACGGCTTCACACTGAGCGCTTCATTATCGAGAAAATAGCGGACCAAGATTTTGTTAAAGGCCTACGAGGTAATCAAACCAGCAAATTGATAAGAAGGTTCCGTCGAGACAACGCAGATCAGGACACCCACTTACTGTTAGAGCAAGTCTTGTTAATGACGCCAGAGAACATTCATATGAATTCCTTCATGTTCGAACCTATTCTGGATATGTCCCCTCATCATTTACACGGCCTTTACAATCAGATTATGGCCATGAAGTAACGCGCCCGGACAAACAGCATGTGTTCTACCAACAATCATTCTTCCGGCAAACCGACTGAAGCGGTTGAAGGGGCACTTAAAGGCGCGGCTGCCGCACAGGCTGGCTATGATTATCAACTCGACGTCTCGATCCTCGCTGCCTTGCGGCTTCTCCTAATTTCCAAAGCAGCAAGCCGGCTCGTCCTCGAGCCTGCAAATGACGAAGATCTCGAAGCGGACCTTGCACATGACACGCCAGGCCGTGTGGAACCCAGCGCGACGATGGCGGGTGGATACAAGCTTGTGGTCCAGGTCAAGCTGCGCACCGGTGAACCTTGGTCAATTGATGATTTCCGTGCGCTCCTAAATCACGGCAAGGTTCGTCGTCCTGCGCTACATCACCTCGATGACCCAAACACCCGCTATCTTCTTGTGACAAGCGGTTACGCCAAAGGCGTTGCGCGCGATCTGCTCGTGGAAGGATTTGAAGAATGGGCAGACAAGGATAGATTTCCACCCGCACTGAATTCCACTCTCAAACATGATCCCGAGGGCCGTGTCGCAATCTGGGGTGGTCTGACTGAGAAGCAGCTTGCGTCCGATTTACGGATCATGATGTCCGATCTGCTCCACGTACCGAAGCCCCGGCAGTCTGAGTTTCTCAATGACCTTCGTTCCGAAACGAAACGCCGAATGCGCGGCGCGACCCAGGGTGTTTGGACCCGCGACGACATACTCGCGACTGTCCGGAAACATGGTGGGTTTCTCGCCAGCTCGACCAGCCTCGAAATGTTCGTGCAGCCAGCGAATTTTAATCAGATGGTGCAACGCCTGAACGAACGAGGAGCCATTGTCATCCGTGGCCCCTCGGGTACGGGTAAGACCCAGGCAGCGCTCAAACTCTGCGATCTGGCACGCGCGCGGAATGGATCGATTGAAATTGTGACTGTTGGGCCTGACGATCCACCGGCGAGCACGCGCAAGCTTATCAACACCGGGCCCACCCTTTATTATGTTGAGGACCCTTGGGGCCAATACAGCCTCCGTGGGGGATCCGAAGCATGGACTGAACAGCTGCCTCGATTATTGGCGAAGGCTGGGCCCGATCATCAATATATCATTACGTCGCGGAGCGACATGTTACAAAACGCTCAGATCGGTGAGCGCCTCAACCGTTGGTCTATCGAGCTGGATGGCGGTCAGTACAGCAATGGCCCGCTGATAGAGATCCACGACAGCCGCATGGATCAATTGCCTCCCGATCTACAGGCCAAGGCCTTAGCCTTCCGAAAAGATGCCTTGGAAGCGTTCGAGACCCCACTCGAGATCGATTTGTATTTTACGAAGTTGCAGGAAGGTTCAGAAAATGGCGAAGCAGACCACGCCTTCTTCCGACGCTTGCGCTCCGTATCGCACCGTAGCGCAGTCCAGGACGTAGTAGTCCAATATTTGCACAAGATTGATTCCTCCGGGGTGGCCGCTGTTATCTTGGTCTTGTTACAAGCACGTTCGCAATTTGATCGTGCGCAGCTAACGGCTCTGCAGAGAGTGTTACGCCGCACCTGGCCTGAACTTGGCGACGGGCTTGAAACGATGGTTGATCGCTTGGTCGCAACCCGCCATTTGCGTCAGCCGGCAAGGACGGTATCTTTTGCCCACCCCAGCGTTCGCGAAGCCTTTGAGCTATTCATCAAGTCAAACTGGCCCCGTAGCGAGAATGCGATTGAGCGTCTGATCGCTGCACTGGTGCAGTTGGGCGGCGCGTATCAGGGCTGGGGACTGGAAACGGCCGCTCGTACGGTTCAGGCCGGCAAGGCATTAGGGCAACAGATCGAGGGGCTCGATCCACCCTTTGGTGTGGATCATGCCAGCCAGGCTGCCATCGACGCGTGGTTGGACGAAGGACTGCTGGACCGGAAGTCCAGTTTCCCGCCGTTGCTCGAACTCGCGTCCGGTGTCGGATCCGAGGACTCAGTTCCAAGCGAGATCGCACGCTGGCTAATGCTCGGGGTTCAGCGGGGCGCATCATTTTTTTTGGAGAAATGGGCACCGCCCCATTATTCCGACGAATGGTATGACCGGATCGCTAAAGATCCGCAGACGACGACGATTGCCGCCCGCTTCGTTCGTGAAATGCTCCCACGTGATAATGGAAACTATGGGCGTGGCTTCCCATCAAAGCTCAACCGCATCGCGCCGGACCTGACCGCCGCATATACCGATGCAGCTCTGACGATGGTCGGGAGTGGGTACGAGAGCAACGCTGACACGGTCGCGACGGGCGCCATTCAAGATACTAATGCCTTTGGGAAAGTACTAAATGCCGCGCTCGACGAACTTGCCGATGCAATCCGGCATTATTCCCAGCATGGTGCGGAAGAGTGGCGCGCCATTAAGGACGGTGAGCGTGACTATGCCGCTGAGGAAGCACATCAGTCCCGATATGAAGGGGAAGGCTACACCGCCGGTATTTTTGTCGACATGTATGTGCACAAGCTTCGACAGAACAGCCGATGGCAGGAGATTGCAGACCATCCCCGTGTCGGCGAGATGATTGGCGTATGGGGAGATGATGTCGCAACATCGCCTGAGCCGCCCGCAGCGGAAGAACTCGACACGTTGTTGCGGCTTGCTCGTGGTAATCGCAGAGAGCAAAAAGCTTGGTATGCCGCCCGAGAATACTGGCGACCCAGCTTAGAGACCGAATTGTTTTCGCGGTTACTCTGCAAGCCAATTGATCCTGACCTGCGCTCCGAGCTCGCGTACTGCGGTCTCTGCGTTGCTCCACATACCCTCATAGACGCGATAGAGGCGCTGAAAGACCAACCTGCCGATCAGCTAATGCTGATTGTTGACGTATGGGCTGCGAGGGGGCGCGTCACATCCAAAAAACGCTCAGCAATATTTGAGCAGATCGCATCTGCCTTTTCACCTGAACTTCGAGAAATCGCGGGTGCCTTAGGTTACAAGAAACGCCCTGCGGAAGGTGTCGGGCCTGACGCGCTCGCGCAACTTCAAGCAGTTATCGGATCCCTGTCGACAGATGCGCTGGAAGCGGTCGTTCCTGTCATTCTCGCGAGTGGCGGCGACGCGACAGAGGCTATCCGCTGCTGGCTGTTGGAGGCAGACGCAAGTGATTCAGCACTCAAAGCCACTGAAGCGGCCGAAGCATCCGGGAACCATGAGCTTTTGCATGACGCGTTGCATCACAAGCGCGCCGAAGCGCGCTGCGCCGCACTTATCGGACTCGCACCGACTTTGAGCGATCCTCTGCCAGACCATATACTTGCCATGGCGAACGACAGAGGTAGCGGAGTTCGCCGGGCGCTCGTTTCTATCCTTGAGAATCGTCTCCATCCTGCACATCAGAAGGTGCTGCTCCGCCTAACAGCAGACACTTGGTCAGGTGCTGACGTCTATGACAATGAGCGTGAATACTATTTGATCGCTCAGGAGGCCGTTAAAGCCCTCGCAGAATATGACTCTCTGGATGACGACGTCGGCCTGCATCTCCTTGACCTATCAGATCAAACGCCAGATCGACAGCTCAGCCAGTTTGCGCTAACCCTCGCCGCAAACTGTTGTAGCCCCCAAGTCCGTGCCAGAATCTGGGAGATGGTTCACATCCCTGCGGCGCGATGGATTCGTCTCGACGCGCTCGACGCACTGGCAGCCGCCGAACTGGTTGAAATCGCGATAGCATCGCAGGTCACGCCGCAACTCCTACTCTCGCTACCGACGATTCTTGCCGTCCCTGCAACGGTATTGCTTGCCAACCATGTACCAGTCGCGGATGTCATTCGAACCCTCGAGCGCGTCGCGAGCTCGAACAAGCGCAGAGCACTGTTACTTGTCGGTGCAGCGACCCTCAATTCAAGAAACAATGAAGCGGCATACAGGGTCCTTGACCTTCTCGAGCCAAACCATCCAGCCCGCGCACTTCTGGACACTAAAGATCCGCTTCCCTCCTCGATCCTCGACGATCTTGGCAAGGTGCGTCTGCGACGAGCTGTTCGCGAATGGCTGGGTGATTGCATTACCGCCCCATGACCCGCCGATTTGGACAAATAGTGTCGCCGACGCTTTTTCTCATCATCATTTTACCTGTCCGCCACTGGTTTCTGCCCAGACGATTGTGTCCTGCGCAATACGTCACAAATCGATCAACACCGTAGCGGCTTCGACGCAATCAGCGCGGAAAGAATCTTGGGAAACTTGAGAAGCCACTTTGGGTTCGTCATGACAGAATTTATATATTTGTTTTCAAGGGGTGAAGTGGACAGGTTCGCCGAACTAAGTACTTGAAAGTAAGTAAACAATGCAATCCCACCGCATTCGCCACCCCGTATTTTTTGTGCATCTTTTCAATGGCTTGAGCGCATATTGGCGAACCTGCCACAAGGGTTCGCCAATACATTGTTCTATGATCGTTCTATTTAAGCTTCTCAATGGCACCATCGGCTAAAATTGGGCGGTTAGCGTCCATTGTGTAGCGGGTTACTTCTGCAAGCGTCAGATGTCCGGTGACGGCCATGATCTCATGAGGAGACGCGCCCGCTTCGGCCAACCGTCTTGCAATTGCTTTCCTGAGCCCGTGAGAGGAACAGTTTGGAAGGCCCGCTTCATTACACCACTCGCGCATCATGTTTCCCAACCCGTTTGGAGAGCGACTTTTTCCATTTTGTGTCTCGAGAAATGTGAAGGCATTTTTCGGACAGATATCCAGCACAGCACGAAGCTCAGGATGGATAGGAATGTCTATTAGAACGCCGCCATCATCCTCAGTTTTCTGCCGCCTGTAGCTGATCCGGCCTGCTTGAATATTCCCCTTCCCAAGTTTCACTGCATCTGCTCTCGCGGCTCCAGTAAACAACATCAATGTCATTGCGGTATGTGCCAGTGTGCCAAGGCTGTACTTTGCGTAAAACTTGTCAATTTCTTCTTCCGACCAAGTATGAAAGCCCTTCGATCGCACTTTCAAAGGCTTTATTGTGAATATTGGATTTTCCTTCCTCCATTCGAGGTCGACGGCGAGGTCTAACAGAGCTTTCAGCCTATCCCGCAGATTGTTCGCGGCCGCAGGTGTCTCGCTTTTTGCTGCAAATATTGCCTTGAGGTGGCGACGTTCAAGTCTGGCAGCACTCTTGTCCCCGTGCTCCTCCCGAAACCGCTCCAACATATTGCGATAGGTCGTTTTGGTACTGCTCTTGAGGCCCAGAAAATCCGCCGTTTGGTAGTATTTAGCTATGAGATCTGAGAATGATCTGGGTGAAGCTTTTCCGCTACCAGCACCTGACGGGGACCGAAGCCCTGTCATTGCGTCCTCATAGCGTCTGACAAATTCTGGCGACCCGTATTCTGACCCCAACTCAGCGGAGAAATTCTTTTTCCGAAACCGCCAGCGGCGTTTTCCATGGCGATCCTTGTACGGCGTCGCACCTGGAAATTCCTTTTTGTAGCGCCCAGTCATGCGCTGCAGCACCCGGGAAAAAAGTTGGTTATGACGTGGTAGTTTTTTCTGGTGAAGTCCAAAAAAATGAGCTCAGGCCAGTTCGTCAAACCTTGGAATTTCCATTTAAGTGTAAACACCCAAAAATTGCCGGTTCGCCAACTTAAGTACTTGAATTTATTCGATCGGTTTAGTCCCTTCGTCTCCGCCACCATACAGTTTCGTGCGATTTGGATGGGCCGCCTTGAGCGGCCTTTTTTGTTGTTTTTGCTACAGTTTTCCCACCTCCAGCTTGTTTTTGAGTTTCTTTCGGCTCGCTCTGTTGCCGTTCTTTGGGCGGGCCGCTCCGTACGGATTTCGGTTTGGGAAGCGCAGAGTTGGTGCCCCTCAACCAGGCGCGAGAGCGTGCGCTGGAATACAGGCGTATGGCAAAGCAAGGTTCGGGGTGCGATCAGGCGACAGTCCTGCACAAGCCGCGCCTACTCAGCGACAATGGCTCAAGTCATATCTCGG
>NZ_JARGND010000077.1:0-6469 GCF_029212645.1 Vannielia sp.
CGGAAGCCGTTGGCCTTCTTGTCCTTGCCGGTGGTGTCGTTGGAGTGGGTCAGGCCGGCCATGAAGATCACGCCGGCATCCTGGCACAGACCCTGCACAGCGACAGCCACACCAGAGGACGACCCGCCGGTGATCATCACCGCGTTGTCCTTTTCGATCATCGACTTGGCGGAGGCGCGGGCGGCGTCAGACTTTGTTTGCGTGTCGCCGGTCACGAACTCGACCTTCTTGCCGAGGATGCCGTTGCCTTGAAGCGCCTTCGAAGAGAAGGTGCTCATCATGCCGCCGTCGCCGCCACCGTTCAGGTGCTCGACAGCCAGTTCATAGGCGCGCAGCTCGTCGGCGCCCTCATCGGCGTAGGGCCCGGACTGGGGCACGTTGAAGCCGAAGGTCACGGTGCCGCCGGTTGGCTCGTTGGTGTAGGCCTGAACGGACTGCGCCGTAAAGATGGTGGGCAGGGCCAGACCAGCACCGGCTACGGCGCCGGTTTTCAGCACGCCCCGACGTGTGAGGTTGTTAAACGACATAGATGTCCTCCCGTTTGTTTTATGCGGCACTTCGGGCTCCTCCCTGACGCGCCACAGCCCATTTCTGGGATAATTTATTATCGGGTGCGGATGGCAAAGGTGGCAACAAATCCTTTCACACTCAGCATTTTTCTGTAAATTATTTCGCAAGGACGCGGGGAAACTTGTAAAGATTTTGTCTCGCGACCGCAGAACCCTGTTGAAAAGGCGCATAAAAACCCATGCCTCCCCGCACCCTCACAGGCACCAGAATCCGCGCCCGCCGCAGCGACCTCGGCCTCAAGCAAGGCGCGCTTGCCGTTAAGGTCGGTATTTCACCGTCTTACCTCAATCTGATCGAACACAACCGCCGCAGAATCGGAGGCAAGCTGTTGGTGGATATCGCGCGGGCGTTGAGTATCGAGCCGGTGGCGCTATCAGAAGGGGCAGAAGCGGCGCTGATAGATGCGCTGCGTGAAGCGGCTGGAGAAGAGGACGGCGAGGGGTGGACGCCCGCCAGCCGGGCCGCCGCAGAGATTGAGCGGCTGGAGGAATTTGCCGGGCGCTTTCCCGGCTGGGCCGCGCTGCTGGCCGAAACCCACGGGCGGTTGCGGGAGGCGGAGCGCAGCGTGGAGGCGCTTTCGGACCGGCTGTCACATGATCCGCACCTGTCGGCTAGTCTGCATGAGATGCTGTCATCCGTGACCTCGATCCGCTCTACCGCGACGATCCTTGCAGAAACCCCGGATATTGACCGCGAGTGGCGCGACCGCTTTCATCGCAACATCAACGATGACAGTGCAAGGCTGGCCGAAAGCGCCGAGGGGCTGGTGCATTACCTTGATAACAGTGGTGGCGATCAGGCGGGGAACGCGGGCACGCCGCAGGAGGACCTGGAGGCGTGGCTGGCCGGGCGTGGCTACCACCTGGAAGAGGGCGAGGGGCCAAAGGCGAGCGAGGAGGCGGCGCTGGCAACGATGCGAGGCGCGCTCAAGGGGGCGGCGGCGGTGGAGATGGGCGAGAGCCTGGTGCGCCGCTATGTGCGGGAAGCCGAGGCGCTTCCGGCGGAGGCGTTGCTGGCGGCGGCCCAAAAGGAGGGCTTTCATCCGGGCCGGTTGGCGGCGCGCTTTGGCCTTGGGGTTGATCTGGTATTCCGCCGCCTTGCCGCCCTGCCCAGAGACAGGCTGCCGGGCGAGATTGGCCTTGTCGCCTGTGATGGATCAGGCACGCTGACCTTTCGCAAACCCATTGCCGGATTTCCGATGCCACGTTACGGCGCGGCCTGTGCGCTATGGCCGCTTTATACCGCGCTGGTGCGGCCCGGCCTGCCGGTGGCGACGCGGGTTGAGATGGCGGGCCGTGCGCCGAGACGCTTTTCAGCCTATGCGATCTCGCTGGCGCAGGGCGCGCCCGCCTTTGGGGAACCGCAGGTTTACGAAGCCACGATGCTGCTGCTTGACGAGGGGTTCACGCCAGAAGAGGCGCAGACCGGGGCGCTGGCGTTGGGCACCTCTTGCCGCATTTGCCCGCGCGAAGGCTGCGCGGCGCGGCGGGAGCCATCTATCGTGGGGGGGTAGAGGGGCGCTGGGGCGAATATATTGCCCCTCCGAGACAAGGCGTTTTGACTATTGGTGCCAAATACCGTCAAATGCAAAATGACGTGCGGCGACGACAGGGGAGGAGTTCGTTGGGCAAGCGTGTTCTACTCGTTGAGGATGAACCGAATATCATTGAAGCGATCCGCTTTATCCTCAGCCGTGATGGCTGGAGGGTGGATACCCATTCGGATGGGGCGAGCGCACTTGCGGCTGTAGCCCGCCACAGGCCTGACGTGATGATCCTTGACGTGATGCTGCCAAACAAATCCGGCTTTGACATTTTGCGCGAGTTGCGGGCCGGGCCTGAGACCAAATTGCTGCCGGTGCTGGTGCTTACCGCCAAGGGGCAGGGTAAGGACAGGGAACTGGCCGAGCAATTTGGCGCCAACCGCTTCATGACGAAACCCTTTTCCAATGATGAGGTGTTGAGCTGCGTGCGAGAGCTTGGCGGCGCGGCATGAGCGAGGGTAAGCGGGCGGCGCGGCTGATTGACATCGCCGATGAGGTTGATGCCGAGAATATCCCGCTGTTTCTGGCGCATCAGACCTATAAGCGCCGCCGCCTGATGGATGCCGCAAGGCTGCTGCCGTTGCTCGGGCTGGTGCTGATGATGTTTCCGCTGCTGTGGCTGGGGCCGGAGAATGAGCCGCGCACCGCCACGGGGGTGATCTATATATTTGTCACCTGGGCGGTGTTGACGCTGGCCGCCTATCTGATCGCGCGCCGCCTGTCTGGCCCGTTGCCAAGTGAGCCGGAGGCCGGGGAGCGCGACGATGTCGTTTAACCTGCTTGTCGCGGTTTCGCTGCTCTATGTGGGTTTCCTCTTTTTGGTGGCCTTCCTTGCGGAGCGGCGCGCAAAAAGCGGCGCGGGGCGCTGGCTGCGCTCGCCGATGGTTTATACGCTGAGCCTGTCGATCTACTGCACCGCCTGGACGTTTTACGGCGCGGTGGGCTATGCCGCCCGCTCGGGCTTAGAATACCTGACAATCTACCTTGGCCCAACGCTGGTGCTCACCGGCTGGTGGTTGGTGTTGCGCAAGCTGGTGCGCGTGGGGCGTGCGCAGCGCATCACCTCGATTGCCGATCTGATCTCCAGCCGGTTTGGCAAATCAAACACCCTTGGGGTGATCGTGACGCTGCTCGCGGTGGTTGGCACAACGCCTTATATTGCGCTTCAGCTTCAGTCGGTTACGCTGTCGCTTGAGGTCTTCGCCGAAGCCTCGCCGCGCACCATTGCCGGGCCGCAGGAGGGCAATGCGTTTTGGGTGGCGGCGGGGCTGGCGCTGTTCACCATCCTGTTTGGCACCCGCAACCTTGATGCCAATGAACGCCATCACGGGGTGATCACGGCCATTGCGGTAGAGGCGGTGGTGAAGCTGGTGGCGCTGCTGGCGGTTGGCACCTTTGTGACATGGGGCATTGCCGGCGGGGTTGGCGATGTGATCGCGCGGATCGAAACGTCACCGCTGGCCGAGTGGGAATTGCACCCAAGCCGCTGGGCGGGGCTGATCTTTTTATCGGCGGCTGCGGTTTTGTGCCTGCCACGGATGTTTCAGGTGCTGGTGGTCGAAAACGCCGATGAGGCGCATCTGGCCACCGCCTCATGGGCCTTTCCGCTTTACATGCTGCTGATGTCTGTTTTCGTGGTACCGATTGCCGTTATCGGGCTTGAGCGGCTTCCCGCAGGCTCAAACCCCGATCTTTTTGTGCTTACCGTGCCGCTGAGCGAGGGGCGGGGCGGGCTGGCGATGCTGGCCTTTCTTGGCGGCCTCTCCTCGGCCACCTCGATGGTGATTGTCGCGGCGATTGCCCTTTCGACCATGGTTTCGAACCATATTGTCATGCCGCTCTGGCTGTCGCGCCAGCGGGTGGGCAGCGCGATGGTGGCGGGGGATGTGCGCTATGTGGTGCTGCGGGCACGACGCATCTCGATTGGCGGCGTGCTGCTGCTTGGCTACCTTTATTACCGGTTTTCCGGCGGCTCGGAGGCGCTGGCCGCCATTGGCATTATCTCGTTCGCCGGGGTGAGCCAGGTGCTGCCTGCCTTGCTCGGCGGGCTGTTCTGGCGCGGGGCCACGCGCTCGGGGGCGATTGCGGGGTTGCTGATTGGGTTTACCATTTGGGTGTGGACGCTGTTTTTGCCCAGCTTCGGGGCGGCGGGGCCGATGAGTGCGTCACTGCTGGCGGAGGGGCCGTTGGGGCTGGGCTGGCTGCGCCCGGAGGGGTTGTTCGGGATCGACGGGATGGACCCGTTGGTGCACTCGCTTTTCTGGTCGATCGGGTTGAACACGCTGGCCCTGTGTACCGTTTCGATCCTGTCTTTCCCAAGCCCGTTGGAGCGATTGCAATCGGCGCAGGTGGTGAATGTGTTTGATCACACGGTCGGCGCACAAGGCTGGGCCAGGGGCAGCGCCGAAGCCGAAGATTTGCTGATGATGGCGCAGCGGATTTTGGGGGCGGACGAGGCGCAGGATCTGTTTCGAAAGCAGGCCGAGGCGCAGGGAAAGGTGGGGCAACTGCCTGATACAACACCGGAATTTGTATCAGATCTTGAGCGTGACTTGTCTGGCTCTGTGGGCGCGGCCACGGCCCACGCGATGGTGGGGCAGATCGTGGGCGGCTCCTCGGTGCTGGTGGAAGATTTGATGCGCGTGGCCGACGAAGCGCAGCAAATTCTGGAGTATTCCTCGCAGCTTGAGGAAAAATCCGAAGAGCTTGCGCATACCGCGCGCCAACTCAGGGATGCCAATGAAAAGCTGACAGCGCTTTCGGTGCAAAAGGACGCCTTCCTCAGCCAGATCAGCCATGAGTTGCGCACCCCGATGACGTCGATCCGCTCTTTCTCGGAATTGCTGCGCGAAGGCGGGCTGGCGGCGCCGGATCAGGCGCGGTTTTCCTTGATCATCCACGACGAGGCGCAGCGGCTTACACGGCTGCTTGATGATCTGCTTGATCTCGGGGTGATGGAAAGCGCGCAGGTGAGCCTGAACCTTGGCCCCGCACGCCTGCCTGACCTTTTGGATCGCGCCATTGCTGCTGCCGCAACCGAGGGCCAGTTGACCATTCGCCGTGAGCCGGACCGGGAAGATTATGAGCTGGTAACCGATGGTGACAGGCTTTCGCAGGTCTTCATCAACCTCATCGCAAACGCCCGGAAATATTGCGATTCTCCCACACCGGAGCTGACGATCACGGTGCGGGAAGATGGTGGCGATCTGGTGGTGGATTTCGTCGATAACGGCGCAGGCATCGACGAAAAAAGCCGCGCGATCATCTTTGAAAAATTTGTCCGGCTGACCGATACCGCGTCGGCGGGCGGGGCGGGCCTGGGGCTTGCGATTTGCCAGGAAATCATGGCCCGTTTGGGCGGGGATGTGGCCTATCTGTCTGACCGGGGCGGCGCGGCGTTTCGGGTGCGGATCCCGCGTGAGGCGAGCGCTGTGGCCGCCGCGGGGTAACCCGGCGCGGAAGATGCAAGCTGATGCATTTTGGGGGCGTAGCGGCAGGATGTTAACCAATTTCAAACCTTGGCGTGAAACAACGGGGCAGATCTGATTTAAGGCACTCGCTCGATGGAGCCATGACAGAGACAGAAAGAGACCCTGTGCTCCGGCGAAAGCTGGCGGCTTCTGCCCCCGACCCGGCGCTTGTTGTGGCGGGGCTTCCCAGCGTCGAGAAGGCGATGGGATTGGCGATGGCGCGCGTCTCGGACCGGCTCATGGAGATGCCGCTGACACCGGGGGAGACCTGCCGCGTCACCCGGTCTTTGGCCGAGTTTCTTGATGAAATCCCCGAAAACGGGCTTTTTGCGTTGCTCGAAGGCCCGGATGAGGCGCAGGGGGTCATGGTGCTTGATACCTCGATGATGGGGATATTGATCGAGCAGCAAACCACCGGCACGCTGGTGGCGGCTGATCCCGGCCCGCGCCGCCCCACCCGCACCGATGCCGCGCTCTGTGCCGATTGGATTGACGGGGTGCTTGGCGCGCTGGAAGAAACCTTTGCCGAGGCGAAGGAGGCAAGTTGGCTTTCGGGCTTCGGGTTTTCGTCGCACTTGGCAGACCCGCGCCCGCTGGGCCTGATGCTGGAAGATGAGCCCTACACCGTTTTGCGCTTTGAAGTGGCGGTTGCGGGCGGCGCACGGGGAGGCGGTGGCATGATCGTGCTGCCAGCGCTGGGCCGCGCCCCCGAGGGCCGTCCGGTGCCCCAACCGGGCGCCAGCGGCGAACCGGAGGCGCCAGAGGATTGGGGGCCAAGGATTGAGGCCCATCTGATGGAGGCCGAACTGCCGCTGCGGGCCGTGCTCCACCGCAGCCAACGCACGATTGCGCAGGTTATGTCATTGAAATCCGGCGATCTGATCGC
>NZ_JARGND010000077.1:6569-8097 GCF_029212645.1 Vannielia sp.
CTGCCCGAGTTGGAAGGGCTAGACGATCTGGACACCTCTGACCTGCCGGACCTTGGCGATCTGGCGGGAGGAGAGGCGGCTGGCCTGCCCTCGCTGAATATCAGGGATCTGACCGGGACGTGAGGCAGCCGCCCCGGTATCTGGCCGCGCCGGGGTGCCCCCTGATTGAGGCCGGTGGTGCGGGGGTCAGCCCTGCCGCTGCGCTTCCAATTGTGGCTTGAGCGCGTGGAGCGGATAGCCAGCCTTGGCGGCGATGTCGATCAGGTCATCTGCCGGGGTGGTTGCCGCTTCGCTCAGCATCCAGATCACGGTGCAGCGGGTGCCCGATTGGCAATAGGCCAGCACCGGCTTTTCTGATGCTTCAATCGCCTGCTTTTGCCGCTGGACAAGATCAGCCGTCATGCCGGTGTGGACCGCTGGATTTATTACGAAGGTGAGCCCGGCGGCCTCGGCGGCCTCGGCCATGCGTGCAGCATGAAGGGCGGGGGGGACCTCGCTATCGGGGCGATTGCAGATCACGGTGCCGAAACCGGCAGCGACAATGGCTGGCATGTCTTCAAGGGCGATCTGAGGGGACACCGACAGATGATCGGTGAGGGGGCGGATGTCCATGGGGTGGTCCTTCCTGTCGTTTTACGCGCGGCGGGGCCGGTGGCCCGGTCGGTTTGATATACCTCAATGTCAGCGCAAGGCCAGCCGCCTAGTCTGGCATGAACTCAAAAAACGGGAGGCCGCAATGACAAAACTTGAAATCCGCAAGAAGGCTCTGCTGGACCGGCTGAAGGAGCTGGACTCGCGGCTGCACGACATAGATGCCGAGCTGGTGAGCCACACCAATGCCGATTGGGACGAGATGGCCGTGGAGCGCGAAGAAGACGAAGTGCTGGAGGGCCAGGGCAACCAGGGCCAGGCCGAGATTGCCGCGATCCGCGCAGCGCTGGCCCGCATCAAGGAAGGCGAGTACGGATTTTGCACTAAATGCGGTGTGGCGATTGCCGAAGAGCGGCTTGATCTGCTGCCGCACACGCCGTTTTGCGCCCGTTGCGCCCGCGAAGTGGCCTGATCTGCCCTTTTTCTGGCCCGCCTGCGCTTGCCATCGGGCGCGGGCGCGGTTTTGATGGCGCCAAGCACGCCAGAATGGCGGCGGGGGCAAAGGGGGCAGGCCATGGCATCGCTGGTCAAGCTGAAGGTTATCGAGGGCGTGGCCCGCATTACAATGGATGCGCCGCCGGTTAACGCGCAGTCGCTGGCCTTGCGGCGCGGCATTTGGGAAGCCGTGCAGATGGCCGAGGCCGACCCGCGCGTAACAGCGCTGGCGCTGCTTGGCGCGGGGCGGATCTTTTCGGCCGGTGCGGATATCTCGGAGTTTGACGGCGAGGGGCAGGAACCGTGGTTTGGCACGCTCTATAACCGGGTTGAAACCTGCGAAAAGCCAGTGGTTGCCGGGATTGCCGGTGCGGCATTGGGGGGCGGGCTGGAGCTTGCGCTGGCCTGCCATTTCCGGCTGGCCGCGCCGGGAGCAAAGCTG
>NZ_JARGND010000019.1:0-4006 GCF_029212645.1 Vannielia sp.
AAATACCACCCGCATGGCGACAGCGCGATCTATGACGCGCTGGTGCGGATGGCGCAGGATTTCTCGATGTCGCTGCCGCTGCTTGACGGCCAGGGCAACTTTGGCTCGATGGACGGCGATAAGGCCGCGGCGTTCCGCTACACCGAAGTGCGGATGGACAAGCCCGCCGCCGCGCTGCTGGCCGACATCGACAAAGACACCGTTGATTTCATTGATAACTACGACGGCAAAGACCAGGAGCCCGTGGTCCTCCCTGCCCGCTTCCCCAACATGCTGGTCAACGGCGCTGGCGGGATCGCGGTGGGCATGGCCACCAATATCCCGCCGCACAATCTGGGCGAGGTCTGTGATGCCACGCTGGCGCTGATCGACAATCCCGATCTCGATAGCGCCGGGTTGATGGACTATATCCCCGGCCCCGATTTCCCCACCGGGGCGATCTTGCTGGGCCGGTCGGGCGCACGCAAAGCCTATCTTGAAGGCCGTGGATCGGTTGTTATCCGCTCCAAAACCCGTGTCGAGGAAATCCGCAAGGATCGCTACGCCATCGTGGTGGATGAGGTGCCTTATCAGGTCAACAAGGCCACGATGATCGAAAAGATCGCCGAACTGGCCCGCGACAAGAAGATCGAGGGCATTGCCCACGTTCAGGACGAATCTGATCGCCATGGCGTGCGTGTGGTGGTTGAACTGAAGCGCGATGCCACCGCCGAAGTGGTGCTGAACCAGCTGTTCCGCTTCACCCCGCTGCAAACCTCGTTCGGCTGCAACATGCTGGCGCTCAATGGCGGCCGCCCGGAAACGCTCACGCTGCACGGCTTCCTTTCGGCCTTCATTGGCTTCCGGGAAGAGGTTGTTGCCCGCCGCACCGCCTATGAACTGCGCCGCGCCCGTGAGCGCAGCCATATCCTCTGCGGCCTCGCCGTGGCTGTGACCAACGTCGATGAAATCGTCGCCACCATCCGTGCCTCCGCCGATGCTGCCGAGGCGCGTGAAAAGCTGATGTCCCGCCGCTGGCCCGCTGAGGATATCGCAGGCTACATCCGCCTGATCGACGATCCTTCGCACACCATGAACGAGGACGGCACCTATAACCTGAGCGAAATTCAGGCCCGCGCCATCCTTGAGTTGCGCCTCCAGCGCCTTACCCAACTGGGCGTCAAGGAAGTGACCGACGAGCTGGAAGAGCTGGCCGGCAAGATCAAGGACTACCTCGATATTCTGCGCTCGCGCGACCGCATCATGGAGATCATCAGCAACGAGCTGAAAGAGGTGCGGGACCAGTTCGCCGTGCCGCGCCGCACCCAGATCGTCGACTGGTCTGGCGATATGGACGATGAAGACCTGATCGAACGCGAAGAGATGGTCGTGACCGTCACCCAATCGGGCTATATCAAGCGCACCCCGCTGGCAGATTTCCGTGCCCAAAAGCGCGGCGGCAAGGGCGTTTCGGGTGGTGATCTCAAGGAAGAGGATGTGGTGACCAACCTCTTTGTCGCCAACACCCACACCCAGCTTTTGTTCTTCACCACCGACGGGATGGCCTACAAGCTGAAAACATGGCGCTTGCCGCAGGGCGGGCGCACCTCGCGCGGCAAGGCGATCGTGAATATCCTGCCCATTCCGCAAGGGGTGTCGGTGGCGGCGATCATGCCCGTTGATCGCCCGGAGCAAGAGTGGGACGACCTTCAGATCGTGTTTGCCACCGATCACGGCACGGTGCGGCGCAACCGCCTGTCGGATTTCACCAACGTCATGCGCAACGGCAAGATCGCCATGAAGTTCGAGGATGAAAACGAGGGCATGTCCCTCATCAACGCGCGCATCTGCTCGGAAGACGATGATGTGATGCTTGTCACCGATGCGGGCCGCGCCATTCGCTTTCCCACCACCGATGTGCGGGTGTTCAACTCGCGCAACTCGGTCGGTGTGCGCGGCATCAAGCTGTCTGACGGTGCCAAAGTGGTCTCCATGTCGGTGATCCGCCACTTCGAGGCCACCTCGGAAGAGCGTGTGTCCTACCTCAAGCAGCGCCGCCTCATGGCGGGCGTCACCGAGGACGACACCGCAGATGACGAGGAAGACGAGGTTGTGAGCGAGGGCCAGCTTGCCCCCGACCGCTACGCCGAAATGTCCGCCGCCGAAGACCTGATCCTCACGATTACCGCAGGCGGCACCGGCAAGATCTCCTCGTCGCATGATTATCCGATCCGCGGCCGTGGCGGCCTTGGCGTAACGGCCTGGACCAAGGGTATGCCCACCGGTCCGATCGTTGCCTGCTTCCCGGTCGAGATGTCCGATCAGGTGATGCTGGCCACCTCCACCGGCCAGTCGATCCGCTGCCCCGTTGATGGCATCTCCTTCCGCTCGCGCTCTGCGGGTGGGGTCAAGGTGTTCAACACCTCCAAGGGCGAAGAGGTGGTTTCGGTCGCCTGGATCGCCGAACAGGACGAGGATGATGAGCTTGAGGGCTCCACACCGGGTGAAGCGGAGAGCTGATGCAAGCGGCTGGTCCTGACCTCATGGAGCTGGTCGCCGCACTCATCCCGGCTCTGTTGGTGCTGGGCATGGTGATTGCCGGGTTCACGGTGGGCGGCATGCGCGCCGCCCGGCTCCAGCGTCTGATCGAAAGGCAAACAGAAGAGCTCCAGCGCCAAACGGCGCTGTTGCAACGCCTCGAAACCCGCCTCACAGATCCGCGCAAAGACACTTAAGCGCCCTTCCCCCTGCGCCGCTTTCGCCCTATGTCAGCGGGCATGACAAAACCACTTCATATCATTGGCGCTGGCATGGCCGGCTCCGAGGCCGCTTGGCAGGCCGTCTCCGCTGGCATCCCCGTTGTGCTGCACGAAATGCGCCCCAAGGTTGGCACCTTCGCCCACCAGACCGGCAATTTTGCCGAAATGGTCTGCTCAAATTCCTTCCGCTCTGATGATGATGAGCAAAACGCCGTGGGCCTGCTCCATTGGGAAATGCGCGCCGCCAATGGCCTGGTGATCTCATCCGCCGACAAACACGCCCTGCCTGCCGGTTCGGCCCTCGGCGTGGACCGTGAGCCCTTCGCCGAGTGGATCACACAGCAGTTGAAGAACCACCCGCTTGTCACTGTTTCTGAAGCAGAAATCACCTCTCTGCCCAAGCTGGAAAACGGCCTTGCCATCATCGCGACCGGCCCGCTCACCTCGGGCGGTCTGGCCGAGGCGATAGCGGCTGAAACCGGGGTCGAAAGCCTCGCCTTCTTTGATGCCATCGCCCCCATCGTGCACGCCGACACCGTGGATATGGGCGTCGCATGGATGCAATCGCGCTATGACAAGGGCGAAACCGAGGAAGAGCGCACCGCATACATGAACTGTCCGATGACCAAGCCACAGTATGAGGCCTTCATCGACGCGCTGCTGGAGGCCGAGAAAACCGAGTTCCGCGAGGGCGAAACCGCCAAGTATTTTGACGGCTGCCTGCCGATCGAGGTCATGGCCGAACGGGGCCGCGAGACCCTGCGCCACGGTCCGATGAAGCCCGTTGGCCTCACCAATCCGCATAACCCGCAAGAAAAGGCCTGGGCCGTTGTCCAGCTTCGCCGCGATAACGCGCTTGGCACGCTTTACAATATCGTCGGCTTCCAGACCAAGATGAAGTATGGCGCGCAAGCCACTGTTTTCCGTATGATTCCTGGCCTTCAAGACGCCAGCTTTGCCCGCCTTGGTGGCATCCACCGCAACACATTCATCAACTCACCCACGCTGCTTGACGGCGAGATGCGGCTCAAATCCCAGCCCCATATCCGCTTTGCCGGGCAAATCACCGGCGTTGAAGGCTATGTTGAAAGCACCGCCATGGGGCTGCTCGCCGGCCGCCTCGCCGTGGCCGAGTTGCAAGGCCTCACCCTGCCGCCGGTGCCACAAAACACCGCCGTGGGCGCACTCGTCAGCCACATCACCGGCGGTGCCGAGGCAAAAACCTTCCAGCCGATGAACGTCAACTTCGGGCTGTTCCCGCCGGTTGA
>NZ_JARGND010000019.1:4106-62100 GCF_029212645.1 Vannielia sp.
ATGGGAAGCCCAGCTCAAGGGTGATCTCGCGTGGCTTGGCCTCACATGGCCCGAGCCTTGCCGCCGCCAATCCGACCACGCGGCAGATTACGCCGCTGCGCTCAAAACGCTTGGCGCGATGGGCCTCACCTACCCCTGCAACTGTTCGCGCCGCGACATTGCCGCCGCCGCCTCCGCCCCGCAAGAAGGTGCGCCGCTGATCGGCCCCGATGGCATGGTTTACCCCGGAACCTGCCGCAACCGCCCGCTTTCAAGTGCCGGGCCGCAGGATGCGATCCGTCTTGATATGGCCAAAGCCATCGCCGCGCTTCCCACCCTTCCCGGCTTCACCGAAACTGGACCGGAGCACGCAGGCCAGCACTTGCTCACCGCCGACTACCTGCTCAACTGGATCGGCGATGCCGTGCTCGCGCGCGCCTCCATGGGCGCGGCCTATCATCTGGCTGTTGTGGTGGATGATGCCGCCCAGCAGATCACCCATGTGGTGCGCGGCGCTGATCTGTTTACCGCGAGCTTCCTCCATCGCCTCCTGCAAGCTCTCCTCGACTTACCCGCACCGATCTATCACCACCACCGGCTGATTCGCGACGACAGCGGCAAGCGTTTGGCCAAGCGCGATGATGCCCGCGCCATCGCCCGCTACCGCGATGATGGCGCAACCCCGGAAAGCCTTCGCCGCCTTCTCGGACTTTAGCGCTCCATCGGCGTCATGAGCTCAACTTCAACGCCATCGCGCACGCCCGTGAAAAAGCAACTGCGCCGGTTCGTGTGGCAGGCCGGGCCTTCCTGCTCCACGATCACCAGCAGGCAATCACGGTCACAATCCACCCGAAAATCCACCAGCCGCTGCACATGCCCCGAGGTTTCGCCCTTCACCCAAAAGGCCGAACGCGAGCGTGACCAATAGGTCACCCGGCCGGTTGCCAGCGTGCGCTCCACCGCTTCGGCGTTCATCCAGGCCATCATCAGCACCTCGCCCGTGCCGTCGGCCTGTGCGATTGCCGGGATAAGGCCCTGTTCGTTATAGACCAATGTCTGTGCATCAAACGGCATGACTGCTCCTTTGCAACTGCGTCTGTCGGCGCTATCTATGGGGGGCAAGGGGCGAAAGGAAAGGCCCCGAAGGAGAGAAAATGCCCGGCGATACCGATCTTGTTAAGCTCTATTCAGGCCGCATTCTGGAACTGGCCGCCGAGATCCCGCAGGTTGGGCGGTTGGATTCGCCTATGGCGACGGTCAAAAAACGCTCTCCGCTCTGCGGCTCAACCGTGACGGTTGATCTGGATATGACCGATGGCAAGATCTCGCGCTTTGCGCAGGACGTGAAAGCCTGCGCCCTCGGCCAGGCCTCGGCCTCTGTGCTGGGCGCTGTGGCCATAGGGCGGACAGAGGCCGAAATTCTGGCCGCGCGCAAGGCGCTGAAATCCATGCTGACCGAAGACGGCCCGGTGCCGGACGCGCCCTTTGATGGCTATGAGGCGCTGCTCCCGGCACGGGATTTCCGCAATCGTCATGCCTCGATCATGCTGGCGCTCGATGCCACCGCCGAAGCGATCGCCGAAGCCCAAGCCGCAGCTTGAAATAACGGCGCGCCTGCGGCGCATTCCAATTTTTATTTGGATATTTTCAGCAAGAAAACCTGCGCGGGCTGGCCATCCACCACGCAAAAAAACCGCCGCGCATCCGGGGAGGATGGCGGCGTTAGTAAAAACGGTGCCAGGGCCGGAGCAGCGGGCGGGGGAAGCCCTGTGTTGCTCTAGACAGGCAATGAGCAAGGCACATTCCGAATTGGGGACAAGGAATGTGACATGCTCCGGCCCTGAACCGCAGGCAAGCAAGACGAAAAGAGGCAGATCCGTCCGGCTGGAGAAACCTTAGAACATGCTTGGCAGATGAAGGCCGCCAAACAGGGTAACCATGAGCGCCAGCGCCCCGATTGCATCAGCCGCAAGCGGCGGCATGGTGGCATTCAGGCGGGTTTTGATCTTGCAAAACATCGTTGGCGTCCTCGTTGGTTCGTGTTGCGCCTTTGTTCTCATATGTTCTCGCTTTGATCAAGCAATTTTTAGAACATTTGCGAACAAAATGCTGCGATGCCTGCTAACCAACTGAAAGTAAACGAATTGCCCTGTCCTGCTCGGTGAGCCATAACAACCCCCGCGCCGCCGTGCCGCGCTTGCCTTCGAGCGCCGGGTCAAGCTCCAGCAGCGTGCGCGCATCACTTTGGGCCAATTCGGCGAGCGCGCCCATCCGTTCCACATCGGCGATCCTGAATTTGGGCAAGCCCGATTGGGCGGTGCCCAGCACATCACCGGCGCCGCGCATCTCAAGATCAACCTCAGCGATGCGAAAACCATCCTCGGTTTCGCGCAGGGTGGTCAGCCGGGTGCGGGCCGTTTCGCCCAGCGGCGGCTGATACATCAAAATGCAGGTGCTTTCCACCGCGCCACGCCCCACACGCCCGCGCAATTGGTGCAGCTGCGCAAGGCCAAACCGTTCGGCCTGCTCGATCACCATGATCGAGGCATTGGGCACATCCACCCCCACCTCAATCACCGTGGTCGCCACCAACACCCCGGTTTCGCCCGCCACAAACCGCGCCATGGCCGCGTCTTTCTCATCGGGGCGCAACTGGCCGTGCACCAGCCCAACGCGCCCCTCCCCCAAAGCCGCACGCAGCCGTTTGAAACGCTCTTCCGCCGCTGTCGCCGCGGTGATCTCGCTTTCCTCGACCAGCGGGCACACCCAGTAGCATTGCCGCCCTTCGGCCACCGCAGCGCGAAGTCGCTCCACCACCGCATCCATCCGCTCGGCGCTCACCATTGCGGTGGTGACAGGGGTTCGGCCGGGGGGCTTTTCGTCTAACACCGAGATCTCCATATCGCCGTATTGGGTGAGCGAAAGTGAGCGCGGGATCGGCGTGGCCGACATCACCAAAACATCCACCGCCGCGCCCTTGGCCCCCAGCCGGGCACGCTCGTTCACGCCAAAGCGATGCTGCTCGTCGATCACGGTGAGGCGCAGATCACCAAATTGCACCTCATCCTGAAAAACCGCATGGGTGCCAACCAGAATATGCACATCGCCCTCGGCAATTGCGGCCAGCTTGGCGGCCCTGTCAGCGCCCTTGTCTCGCCCCGTGAGCAGCTCTACCCGCAGGCCAGCCGCCTCGGCCAGCGGGGCCAGCGCACCAAAGTGCTGGCGCGCCAAAATCTCGGTCGGCGCCATCAAAACCCCCTGCCCGCCTGCCTCCACTGCGATCAACAAGGCCATCAAAGCCACCAGCGTTTTGCCCGCGCCAACATCGCCCTGAAGCAAGCGGTTCATCCGGCGCGGCGCTGCCATATCCCCCGCAATCTCAGAAACCGCGCGGGTTTGCGCGCCGGTCGGCGTGTAGGGAAGTTCATCCAGAACCGCGCGCTGCAAGCGCCCATCCCCAACCGAGGCAATTCCGGGCTTCGCCTGCCGCCCGGCCCGCGCCAACGCCAGCGTCAACTGATGCGCGAACAGCTCGTCATAGGCCAGTCGACGCCGCGCGGGCGCTGTTTCAGAAACCTCCGCCGCGCCTTTCGGGCGATGCGCCGCCTCCATCGCATCCTTCCACGCAGGCCAGCCCTCCTGCGCCACCAAGGTGCCGTCCATCCACTCATCCAACGCGGGCGCGCGGGCAAGCGCCGCCTCCGCCGCCTTGCCCATCACCCGCTGGGTCACCCCGGCGGTCAGCGGATAAATCGGCTCAAATTCGGGGATTTCCCCAGCCTCGTCAGGGCGCAAAATATAGTCCGGATGGACGATCTGGGCCATCCCGTCAAAGTGCTCCAATTTCCCCGAAATCACCCGCCGCTGCCCGGTTGGCAACTGCTGCTCCAGCCATTTGCCACCTCCCCGAAAGAACATCAGCGTAAAGTCAATCTGCGCGTCTTCCACCTCAACCCGGTAAGGCCCGCCAGGGCGCGAGGAGCCGCGATGCCGCTTCACCGTCACCTCAACCGTCACCATCGTGCCCGGCGCCACCCCCTGCACCGTGTCGCGCCGCCGCCGATCCACCACGCCGTGCGGGAGCGTATAAAGCATGTCGCGCACCCGGCTGATCCCCATGCCTGCGAGCGCCTTCTTGCTCTTGGGGCCAACGCCGGGGAGCGTATCCACCTCCGCAAACAGCGGAAACAGGCGTTGCGGGCGGGTGCTCATTGGCCAATCAACTCCAGCCAGCCGTCTTCGTTGATGGTTTTCACGCCCAGATCAGCCGCCTTTTTGACCTTTGATCCAGCGCCCGGCCCGGCAACCAGCAGGTCAGTCTTGGCGCTAACCGCGCCCGAAACCTTGGCCCCCAAGGATTCCGCCCGCGCCTTTGCCTCGGCGCGTGTCATCTTTTCGAGCGTGCCGGTAAAAACCACGGTTTTGCCCGCGACCGGGCTGTCATCTGCGCGCGCTTCCGGCGGCAGCGGGGTGAGATGCGGCAACAGGCGGTCCATCGCGGCGCGTTCCTCGGGGTTGGCGAAGGCATCCGAAAGCGACAGCGCCATCACCGGGCCAATCCCATCGGTGCCGATCAACTCGGCCCAGGCCTCGCTCGCCGCCTCGGGAACCTCGCAATCGGCCACCGCCTTGCCCCGCGCCTCCGCAAGCCGGGCGCGGCGCCCTTCACTATCGGCACGCCGCCGTTCTGCCTCGGCCGCCTCATCCGCCGCACGATGGGCCAAAGCGGCCGGGCGGGCGGTATCAATGGCGCGCGCCATGGCCTCCCATGTGCCGTAGTGCCTCGCCAAATCCTGCGCCGCAACCTCACCCACATGGCGAATGCCAAGCCCAAAGATCAGCCGGGACAGCGGGATTTTTCTTTTTTCATCAATGGCATCAAAGAGGTTCTTCGCGCTTGTCTGCCCCCAGCCATCCCGATTCGCCAGCTTGGCCAAATTGGCGGCATCGCGCTCCCGCAGGGTGAAAATATCTGCCGGTTCCTTGACCGGAAGCTGAGGGTCCCCGTAAAAAGCTTCCACTTTTTTCGCCCCAAGGCCTTCAATATCAAAAGCCGCGCGGGACACGAAATGCTTCAGCTTTTCAGCGGCCTGCGCCGGGCAAATCAAGCCACCCGTGCAGCCGCGCTCAGCCTCTCCCTCTTCGCGGATCGCGGGAGAGCCGCACTCCGGGCAGACCTGCGGAAAATCAAAAGGCACTGCGTTTCCGGGCCGTTTTGAAAGATCCACGTCTGCTACCTTGGGGATCACATCCCCGGCGCGGTAGACCTGCACAAAATCGCCTTCGCGGATGTCCTTGCCCCCACGGATTTCACCTCCTTTGGCGTCACGCCCGGCGATGTAATCCTCATTGTGCAGCGTCGCGTTTGACACAACAACACCGCCCACCGTAACCGGCTTCAGCCGCGCCACCGGGCTCAACGCCCCGGTCCGGCCCACCTGAATTTCGATCTTTTCCAACTCGGTCCAGGCCAGTTCGGCGGGGAACTTATGCGCTATCGCCCATCGCGGCGTGGTCGAACGAAAGCCAAGCCGCGCTTGCAGCCCAAGATCGTCCACCTTGTAGACCACCCCGTCGATATCATAGCCAAGATGTGGGCGCGTTTCTTCGATCATCCGGTAATGCGCGATCATCGCGTCGGGGCCATCGCAGCGTTGAGTCAGCTCGTTGGTCGAAAAGCCCAAATCCCTCAACCGTTCGATTGCGCCAAGCTGGGTATCCGCCAAAGGCTGCGAAAGCTCGCCCCAGGCATATGCGAAAAATTTTAGCGGTCTTTTTCGCGTAATCTCGGCATCTAACTGGCGCAGAGATCCGGCAGCGGCGTTCCTTGGGTTGGCAAAGGGCTTGCCGCCTGCCGATTCCTGCCGCTCATTCAGCGCGGCAAAATCCGCGTGGCTCATGTAAACTTCGCCGCGCACCTCCAAAACCTCTGGCGCGCCGATCAATTCGGTGGGGATATCGGCGATTGTACGGGCATTCGCGGTTACGTTTTCCCCGGTTTCACCGTTCCCCCGCGTTGCCGCCTGGATCAGTTGGCCGCCCTCATAACGCAGCGAAAGCGACAGGCCATCGATTTTGGGTTCGGCGGTATAAGCCAGGGGCGCCGCGCGCGGCAGGCCCAGGTAACTGCGGATGGATTTGTCAAACTCGATGATATCGCCATCGTCAAAAGCATTGCCCAACGACAACATCCGCACCGTGTGGCGGACCTTGCCAAAGCCCTCCGACGGAGCAGCGCCAACCTGATCCGATGGGGAATCCGCACGTTTGAGATCAGGAAAAGCCGCCTCGATCGCGGCGTTCCGGCGTTTGAGCGCATCATATTCGGCGTCGTCCATGATCGGCGCGTCGGCCTGATAATACCCCGCATTCGCCTGTGCCAACACCTCGGCCAACCGCCCCAGCTCCTCCGCCGCACGCTTCGGGCTCATCGCCTCGATGTCATCCTGATGATCCGATGCCGCTTTCGCCACGCCCTGCCCTCCGCCTGATGCCCCCGATTGATAGGAGGCCATTGCGTCGAGGTCCAGAAGTTCAGGAAGCGATCAGCGTTGTACCCGCTGTGATCACGCTATTCCCCATAGATCGCGGCTAAAGAGTGCTTGGGTGGCCAGGGTGGTGGCCCGTCTGCCACGGCATGTTCGGGAGCGGACCGTCAGGGCGGGCGCATCGCATGCTCAGGCTCCGGTCGCCAGAAGCATCTGTGCCATTCCCCGATGCCTCAGCTCTCTGAAGTCGCCGCAAGAATCGTTAGCAGTGCCGCCTGCCGGGCCTTTCCGAGCGGGCCATTCTGGCACCGCATCGGACCCCGGCTCTGGCGACCCGCCTCGGCGTTACGCTCCGACTGCCATTCGTGGGCCGCCGGTATTCTCTTCTGGCTCGGGGTCGCGCAGCACATAGCCCCGTCCCCAGACCGTGTCGATATAGCTTTCACCCCCGGTCGCCGTCGCCAATTTTTTGCGCAACTTGCAGATGAAAACGTCAATGATTTTCAGTTCCGGCTCGTCCATGCCGCCATAAAGATGATTGAGGAACATTTCCTTGGTCAGCGTCGTGCCTTTGCGCAGGCTCAGAAGCTCCAGCATTTGGTATTCCTTGCCGGTCAAATGCACCGGCTTGGTTTCCACCTCAACCGTTTTGGCATCAAGGTTCACCAGGATCTTGCCGGTTTCGATGACCGATTGGGCATGGCCCTTCGAACGGCGGATAATGGCGTGAATGCGCGCCACCAGCTCCTCGCGGTGGAATGGTTTTGTCAGGTAGTCATCCGCCCCAAAACCAAAGCCTCTCAGCTTGTTTTCCGTATCATCTGCGCCAGAAAGGATAAGGATTGGTGTATCAATCCGTGCCAGCCGCAACTGGCGCAGCACCTCATGCCCCGTCATATCCGGCAGGTCGAGATCAAGGAGGATCAGATCGTAGTCATATAGCTTGGCCAGATCGACACCCTCCTCGCCCAGATCCGTCGAGTAGACGTTGAGATTGGCGTGGGTCAGCATCATTTCGATGCTTTTCGAAGTGGTGGGGTCGTCTTCGACCAAAAGGATTCGCATCGAATTGCTCCGTCTCGCTATCGTTCGAAAACCAACATGACTGACAATGGTTAATCGCCCGTTACCAGTGGTGAACAGTGTCAAGCCACAACCATGCGTTGTCTAGTCCGCTATTTCTGGGGAGGTTTGAATTCATGGTCATTTTAGATTGAATCCGCCCCCTTACCGCCGCCACGAAAGGTGTCCCAAGTGTAACGTCCCACAATACTGGTCCTTCGATCCGACCCTGAGACTCGCGGGTTTGCAGCGCCAAAAGCCAAACATGGTGAACCGAAAGACCCTGCCCCAAAATGCCCGTCATCAGGGCTGCGGGCGCGACGGGGGGTAATGTGCTTACCGCCTGCAAGTGGCGAAACCGGCGTCGTTTCGCGGCTGAGCTTCCGTCAGGGGCTGGCCTCTGAATGCAAGGACATGGTTGTCACTTTCGGGCGGGCGGCATCCTGACACAGTAGCCCCCAGCAGCCGATCAGGACGGCATGTGAACACCCCATCGACGCCCGCATCTAGCCCCGATACCGTTCCAGCCCGCGCCGCACGACCCGTTCACAAGAGGCCGACAGCGCCTTGCGCCCGCCTGCCCCGGCCACCGGGATCGGCGGGTGAAACATGATATCGACCGCCCCGTTGCGCCGCACCGCGAGCACCTTCAACAGGTGCCCGCCAAAGCTCATATCCCCCCACCAGCCATAAAACCGCGCGTCCTCCCCCTCGGGCGCGTGATAGACAACCGACACCGGCTGGATATGCAAAATCTCCGGCAGATCATCAGTGTAAAACGCCTGAAACAGTGTTGGCTTGAAGGGCAGCACCCTCCGCCCATCGGTTGAGGTGCCCTCGGGAAAGAACAGCAGGTGATGATTGCGCTTCAACCGCTCCTCAAACACCGCCTGCTGCGCCCGTGCCTCGCGCCGGTCGCGCCGGATAAACACCGTGCCGGTGGCCCGCGCCAACCAGCCGATGCCCGGCCAGCCCGCAACTTCGGCCTTGGCGACAAAATAAACCCGCTGCGGCGCGTTCAGCGCAAAGATATCAAGCCAACTTGCATGATTGGCCACCACAGCACCGCGATGCTGCATTGCGCGGCCATGGGTGCGGTGGCGCATGCCCAAACAGATAAAGGCGCTCTTGCAAACGAACTGGGTGATATAGGGCGTCACCGGGCGCTCATCGCCACAAAGCGGGCGCTCGATCAGACGCACGAGCAGCAGCACCGCAAGGCTGCCAAAGGTGATCAGCCCCAACGGCAGGCCCCGCATCACCACGCGCAGCCAATCAGCGGCGCCCAGCGGGCGGGCTGGCGGGGCTTCGTCCCCAGACCATAGCGCGCCATTCGGCTCATCGCTCACTGCGCCCGCTCCCCTTTGTAAATCGCCACCTGGCGTGGGTTCACATGGTTTGCATCCAGCACAAGGCACACATCGGTGGTGTTGAAATCCCGGTCCACCCACGCGCCCTCACCCACCCAGCCGCCGAGCCGCAGGTAGGCCTTGATCAGCGCCGGGGTGGCCTTCATCGCCGCCACCCGGTCAATCTCGGGCGCGGGCATGAGGTCCATCGTGGTGGCCTCTGGCGGGCGGGCCTTGGGGCGCAGCGCTTCTGGGGCAAGGTGATGGTGGTGCAGGTAGGCCAGCGGCGTCTTCAGCGCGTCCACATCGGTGCCATGAAAGGAGGCCGTGCCAAAGAGCACCTCGATGCCGCGTGCCTCGACATAGTCCCAAAGCCCGCCCCAAAGACGGAACATCGCCATGCCGCCACGATAGTCAGGTGCCAGGCAGGAGCGGCCCAGCTCCAGCAGCTTGCGCCCCGATGAGATGAGCGGCGTCAGATCATACTCGCCTTCGCTGTAAAACCCATCGCCCGCCATCGCCACCGCCCCCGGCAACAGCCGGTAAACCCCAACCACCGCGCCCGCGGTTTTGTCGACCAGCATCAGGTGGTCGCATCGGGCATCGTAGCGGTCACGCTCCAGCCGGGCGTTATGGTCCACCAGCGGCCCATCGCCGCCGAGTTCGCCCACGAACACATCGTAGCGCAGCCGCTGCACGGCGGTGAGGTCGGCCTCGTTGCGGGCCAAGCGCAGCTCAAAGTCCGGCGTGCCAGTGGCCATCCCTGCCCTTTCCTGCCTGTCCGGCGAGGGTTCTAGGGGCGGCAATCCGCCGAGGCAAGCTAAGCTGTCGCACCGAGATCCACTTCCTGCTTAATATCTTGTTAACCATTCACCGCGAGGGTCAGGTTTCATACACAATATCGAGGAGAATCCGCTTGCCGTCGATCACCACTTTCCCGGCCTCTTCAAAGTTGACGGTGATGCGCCCGCCGATGTTGGATTGCACCTGCCCCAGCCCCCAATCGGGCTCTGCGGGGTGGCGCACCAGCATTCCCGGCTCTAATATGCTGTTGAGTTCATTGGGCATTTTGTCCTTTCCGGGTGCAGGGTGCGCCCATGGATGAGGGGTTTGATCTGGCGATGATGCTTGCGTCGCGCATCTGCCATGACCTGATTTCACCGGTTGGTGCAATCGGAAACGGGGTTGAGCTTTTGGGCATGACGGGCCTTGCAGGCAGCCCGGAGCTGACATTGGTTGGCGACAGCGTGAAGAATGCCGAGGCGCGGATCAAGTTTTTCCGCATCGCCTTTGGCCAGGCCGACGCCAACCAAAGCGTGGGCGAGCGCGAGATCGCCAGCACGCTGGCCGATTATTACGCCGCCTCCAAAACCACCCTCCTGTGGCCCCCCACCGGGCCGGTGGCGCGGCAGGACCTGCGGGCGATTTTCCTTTCGCTGCTCTGTCTTGAAACCGAACTGGCCTTTGGCGGCACGGTTGATGTGATGGGCACATCGGGCGAAAGCTGGGTCATGACGGCGCGTGCCGAGCGCACCCGAGGCGAAGAGCCCGCCTGGGCCGCCATGGCTGCGCGCAGCCGCGAAGGCCTATCGCCCGCCATGTTGCAATTTGCGCTGCTGCCCCTGGCACTTGACGCGCTTGATCGCACGCTCAGAGTGGCCCGCGACGATACCGAGATCACGATTGCCTTCTAGGCTTAACAAATCACCTATAAGCCTTTGTTTTATCGGCGGAAACAAGCGTTACGGGCGAATCGTTCCATCGCCCGTGACAAGGTATTTGAAGCTGGTCAACTCGCGCGCGCCAACCGGGCCACGGGCATGCAGCTTGCCGGTGGCAATGCCAATCTCGGCCCCCATGCCAAACTCCGCCCCATCGGCAAACTGGGTGGAGGCATTGTGCATCAGGATCGCACTATCGACCCGGTCAAAGAACCGCTGCGCAGCTGCTTGGTTTTCAGTGAGAATCGCCTCGGTATGTTGGGAGCCATAGGTGCGGATGTGCTCAATTGCGCCGTCGATGTTTCGCACGATCCGGGCCGAAATCTTCATATCCAGCCACTCAACGCCAAAATCATCCTCGGTCGCCTCGCGTGAGCCCTTCAGCCCCTCCCCGGCATAAACCTCAACACCCGCCAAAATCAGCGCATCCACGATCTCCTGGCCAAGCTCTGCCACGTCCTGATGGATGAGCAGGCATTCAGCAGATCCACAAATCCCGGTGCGCCGGGTCTTGGCATTCAACACAACCTCAAGGGCCTTTTTCGGGTCGGCATCCACATCCACGTAAACATGGCAAATCCCCTCAAGGTGCGCAAAAACAGGCACGCGGGCCTCCCGCTGCACCAACCCGACCAGCCCCTTGCCGCCGCGCGGCACGATCACATCAATATGCTCCACCGCCGTCAGCATCGCCTGCACCGCCGCGCGGTCACGGGTGGGCACCAGCTGGATCGCATCTTCGGGCAAACCGGCGGATTTGAGGCCCTTGACCAGTGCCGCATGGATCGCGCCAGAACTGTGCAGGCTCTCCGAGCCGCCGCGCAGGATCACCGCGTTGCCGGACTTGAGGCAAAGCGCACCCGCGTCCGCCGTCACATTGGGGCGGCTTTCATAGATCACACCGATCACCCCCAGCGGCGTGCGTACCTTCTGAATATGCAGGCCCGAGGGGCGCTCCCACGCCTCGATCAACTCGCCCACCGGATCAACCTGCGCCGCAATAGCGCGCAGCCCTTCCGCCATCGCCTCGATCCGGCCCTCATCAAGCGCGAGCCGGTCCATCATCGCCTCCGAAAGCCCCTTTTCCCGGCCAAAAGCCAGATCGCGGGCATTGGCCTCAAGGATTGCCGGGGTTAAAGCGAGCAATTCATCGGCAGCGGTTTCAAGCGCCTGCGCCTTCGTCTCGGTCGGCGCAAAGGCCAACTCAGACGCGGCAGCACGGGCGCGACGGCCCATATCGGCCATCAACGCGGGAATATCGTGGGTTAGATCTTTCATCGGTCAGGCTCCCTTTGAGTGGGATTTAGGGCATTTGTGACCGCGGCTCAACATTCCATCCCGTGAGTCAAAGATTTGTGCCTCCGGCGGGGATATTTCCAGCAAGAAAATGACCACAGTCAATCCCTCCCAGCCCCTCTCTCAATGCTCCAATAAATATCCCGGGGGGTGCGGGGGGCTGGCCCCCCGCCCTTTAACCACCCCGCAGAGGCTCCCTTGGGCTAAGGAACCGCTGGGTCACGTAACCCTGACGCTCCCAAAACATCTGCCTCGGCCCGGCCACCAGCCCGCGCTCGGCGATCCGCGCAATGTCGATGTTCTGGCGATGCCCCTCGTCGGTTATCTCCTTGGCGGCCTCATGGTTGCCCGACAGCAAATCACTCTCCGAGGCAGCGATCAGATCAAAGTATCGCTCCTGCGTTTCGCGGTTCATCTCAACCAGGGCGTCGAAATTCACGAACAGGCTGTTGCGATAGTCCTCCGGCTCGAACGACGCAAAGGCATTTACCAATGATACCCCACGCGCCCCCGGCGCAGGCGCAAACAGCCGCGCCTCCAGCCCATTGCCGCGCAGCAGCGCATACTGCGTGATCGCCACGGCGGGCAGGTCGATGATGGTGTAAGGCAGATCAATCACCCGCTGGGCCAGCACCGCCAGTCGCCCCAACCCGCCACCGATCTCGACAATCCGATCATACCGCCTGCCGGTAGCAGACAGATGCGCCTGCACCTCGCGCAGGTAGCCAAGCGCCAAAAGCTGGCGTTCGTTCAGCACCCCACGTGCGGTTGGCACCCCACAGGTATTGGGCCCCGAAACCGGCAGCGCGCCCGCCAACCCCAAGACATCGAGGCAGGCGCAGGCAATCTCATCGGTCTCATCACGCTCGACATAGGTAAACAGCCCGTTGCGCTGCGCCGCGTTCCACATCGGCGCAACCCCAAGCGCGAAGGCATGGTAGAGCAGCGTGTGCGCCATGTGCCTGGCGTGTTGCGCCCGCGATTGCGGGTCGTCGCGCAGCTTGGCGGTGATCCGGGCGTGTTGATCGTACCCCAGCGTGAATATGCGGGTGTGGAGGCTGCCCAAAAGCTCGGCCAACCGGCCTGCATTGCCAGTTTGAACCACACGTAACAAAGGTTTCTGGACGCTTTGCGCATGAATACCCCAGACCGAGCCTTCAAGCTCCCCCTCTGCCAAACCGCCCTGCACCGCCTCGATGATCTCTTCGGCAATCCGCGTCAGGTCTCCCAGGTGGGTGTCGGTTGTATGCACCAGCGCGGGCATCTGGCGAAACGGAATAGGATGGAACATCTGGCTCACTTCACAAAACGGGCGGCAACCGGGCCAAACCGCCCGGCCCCGGTTACCTCAGTCAAACGCTTTCAGCCGCTTGAGCAAAGAGGAGGTATCCCACCGCCCCCCACCAAGCGCCTGCACGTCCTTGTAGAACTGGTCCACCAGCGCCGTGATCGGCAGAGGCGCGTCAATGTCGTCCCCGGTGGCCAGACAGATCGCCAGATCCTTGCGCATCCAATCCACCGCGAAGCCGTGGTCAAACCTGTCATCGACCATGGTCTCGTAGCGGTTGGCCATTTGCCAGCTTCCCGCCGCGCCATCCTTGATAACCTCGATCACCGCTTTCGGGTCCAGCCCGGCCTTCTGGGCAAAGTTGATGCCTTCCGAAAGCCCCTGCACCAACCCGGCAATGCAAATCTGGTTCACACATTTGGTCAACTGGCCCGCGCCACTCTCGCCCATCCGCTGGCAGTTCTTGGCGTAGGCCGCGATGATCTGCTCGGCGCGGCCGTAGGCCTCGGCATCGCCGCCGCACATCACCGCCAGCGCGCCGTTCTCTGCGCCCGCCTGCCCGCCACTTACCGGTGCGTCAACAAAGCTCACCTGCCGTTTTTCGGCCTCGGCGTGCATCTCGCGGGTGACGGCGGCGCTTACCGTTGTGTGATCCACAAACACGGCGCCCGGCGCCATCGCGGCAATCGCCCCGCCCTCGCCCACGCAAATCTGGCGCAGGTCGTCATCGTTGCCCACACAAGCCATCACAAAATCTTGCCCGGTGGCGGCCTCTGCCGGGGTGCGTGCCGCCTTGCCGCCATACTCGCTCACCCAGCTTTCGGCCTTTGCGCCCGTGCGGTTATAGACCGTCACCTCATGGCCCGCCTTCACCAGATGCCCCGCCATCGGATAGCCCATGACGCCCAGTCCAAGAAATGCTACCTTCGCCATGCCTTTATCCTCCCGCAGGGTTGCTCTAGGGTCATGCCCTAACTACCCCAAGCCGCGCGAAGGTCAACTCAAGGCACCCTATGGCACGTATTTTCCGTTGGCTCCTGCGGATCGTTACCGCGACTCTGCTTATTGCCTTTCTCATGGGCTGCGTGGCCTATTACCTCGCCTCCCGGTCGATCCCCGATTACAACGCCCGCTATACCGTGGCCGGGCTGGCCGGGCCGGTTGAGATTTTGCGCGATAACGCCAATGTGCCGCATATCTTTGGCTCCACCGATGAGGATGTCTATTACGGCCTCGGCTTTGCCCATGCGCAAGACCGGCTGTGGCAAATGATGATGACGCGCCGCGCCGCTCAGGGGCGCCTGTCAGAGCTGTTCGGCCCGCGCGCCCTCAAGATTGACGAATTGATGCGCCGCTTTGGCCTTTACGAGGCGGCCTCTGCCTCGGTCACCCACCAGGACCCCGCCACCACCCGCGCGCTTGAGGCTTATGCCGCCGGGGTGAACGCCTGGATCGCGCAGGTCAACGAAGGAGCCCTGGGCCGTGGCGCGCCCGAGTTCTTCCTGTTCTCGCGTCAAATCTCGCCCTGGCGGCCTGCCGATACCGTGGCGATGGGCAAGATGATGGCGCTTCAACTCACCGAACACGCACAAGACGAGGTGCTGCGCGCCCGGTTGTCGCTGATGCTGCCCGAGGCGCGGCTGGCCGATATCCTGCCTGACACACCGGGCGCCGGCACTGCCGAACTGCCCGATTACGCCTCCCTCGTGCCGATGCCGGGCGGCGCACAGCACGCCTGGGACACGGCCGCGCGTGATCCGCTCAATCCCCTGCCCGCCCGTGGCCGCGCCGGGGCCTCAAACGCATGGGCCGCAGCCCCCAAACGCGCCGCCGCCGGCGGCTCGCTCATGGCCAATGATCCCCATCTCGGCCTCACCGCCCCCTCAACCTGGTATCTTGCGCGGATCGAGCTGACGACGGGCGGGGTGATCGGCGCCACGATTCCCGGCATCCCCTTTGTGCTTTCGGGCCGGTCCTCTGACCTGGGCTGGGGCATCACCGCGTCTTACCTGGATGATCAGGATCTCTTCATGGAAGAGTTGAACCCCGCCACGCCGCAGGAATACCGCACCCCGTCCGGCTGGAAGCGCTTTACCTCCGATACCTCTATCATAAGGGTGAAAGACGCCGAGCCTGTCACCATCACCCTGCGGCGCACCGAGAATGGCCCGGTCCTGCCCGGCGGGCACTTCAACCTTGCCGCCGTCACCCCGCCCGGCCATGTCGCAGCACTTGGCTGGACGGCGCTTTCCCCGCGTGACACCTCGATGAGTGCGGCCCACGGGTTGCAACGCGCCAAGAGCATTGAGGCGGCGATTGACGCGATGGAGGGCTTCATTGCGCCCTCGCTGAACCTCATCTTTGCCGAACCGTCACGCGTGGGCCTCAAAACCGTGGGGGCCATGCCAAACCGCACCCCGGCCCATGCCTCAAAGGGGCGGATGCCCTCGCTTGGCTGGAAGGCCGAAAACCGCTGGCAAGGGCGCATTCCCTATGCGCAAAACCCCGAGTTCGTTGACCCGCCGGGCGGCATTTTGGGCAACACCAACAACAAGATTATCGACCGGCCCTTCCCCAACCACGTGAGCTACACCTGGGGCGATACCCAGCGGATCCAGCGCTGGACCCGGCTGATGCAAAGCCGCGAGGTGCATACCCGCGAAAGCTTTATCGACGCGCAGCTTGACAGCGTCAGCTTCACCGCCCGCTCGCTGCTGCCGCTGATCGCCAAGGATCTGTGGTTCACCGGCGAAGCGGCCTCTGAGGGCACACCGGAGCGGCAACGCCAGAAGGCGCTGGAAATGCTCGCCAACTGGAATGGCGAGATGTCTGAACATATGCCCGAGCCGTTGATCTTTGCCGCCTGGATGAAACATTTGCAAAACCGCCTGGTGCGCGATGAGCTTGGGCCGATGGCCCGCGAGTTTACCCACGCCGACCCGCTGTTTCTCGAGCGGGTGTTCCGCGATATCGACGGAGCGGCGATCTGGTGTGACGTGGCGCAATCCACCATCACCGAAACCTGCACCGACATCGCCCGCATCGCGCTGGACGAGGCCCTGCTCTGGATCGGCGAGCATAACGGCACAGCCCTTGAGAGCCTGCGCTGGGGGGATGCCCATGAGGCGCTTCACAAGCATCCGGTGCTGGGCGACGTGCCGGTGCTGCGCTGGATCGTGAACATTCGCCAAAGCACCTCGGGCGGCGACAACACCCTGCAACGCGGCCGCACCATCGGCACCGGCCCCGCGCCCTACACCAATGTCCACGCGGCGGGCTTTCGCGCGGTGCTTGATTTCAACGATCCTGACAGCTCGGTGTTTATTGTAGCGACCGGGCAATCGGGGCATCCGCTGTCACGCCATTATGACGATCTGGGCGCGCTGTGGCGGCGGGGGGAATATATTCCGATGTCGCTTGACCCGGCGCTCGCGCGGGCGGCCAATGTGGGCGTGACTGTTTTGACGCCTGAGGGCTGAGCGCGGCTGGGGTCACCTGATCGCGCGCCCGCGGCGCATTCCTTTTGTAGATTTGGCTCGAGGTGGCGCTGTGGCGCGCTAGCTTGCTGTTTGGCGGGCAGCCATGGGGCGCCAGAAGAGATTGAGAGCCTCCGGCGGGGATATTTACAGGAGCATTGAGAGGGGCGGTTTTACTCGCCGGTATGGGTCGGGCCGCCGAAGGTTCTTTCGCTGTCGAAGTAGCCGAAATCGCGCACAATTGTCAGCAGATTGCCGTTGTCATCGTAGCCGAGATAGGTGGCGGCGCTGAAGGTTTGGAAATCCGGGTCGATCAAGGCCACTTGCAGCGTGTTGGCCTCGGTTTTGACGTTGTGCATTATATGGCGTGGTTTGGTTGCGGCCTCTTTGAACAGTTCGTCTGCGTTCAGCGCCTCTTGTCCAAGGAGCGCCACCGCTTCGGCATCGCCGATGACCAGCACCTGATCGACTTCGAGGATATAGAGTTCATCCAGCATGGTGCCCTCAAGCGAGGCGGTTTCCCAGTGGGTGGCCTCGCCTTCGCCAAGCTCAACCACCGCCAGCCCGATCACCCCGCCCGCCGGGTTGGGAGTGTAGAGGGTGACGGTGTAGCCGCCGAGCGGGATATCGGCATCAATCGGGGGGCGATCAGGGCTTTTGATCGGGTCGGTCATGGTGATGCGCCCGCTGGTGACATCAATCTGCCCGACGAAGGTTTTGAGGATTTTCCGGCGGGCCAGTTCGGCCTCGCTGGCGGTGAGGAGATCGGCCTCGGCAAAGACCATGTCTTCGTCATCGTCGGCCATGCGCGGGCCTCGCCCCGCGCCCATCAGGAGCACCACGAGACCCACCACCATGAGCGCCACCCAAAGGCCGCCGCCGATCCAGTAATAGTGCTTTTGGGATTTCAGCATCGCGCGTGTCTCGCCGTTTGGGTTTGCTTCAGGTTAACGCGGATTTCTGCGGATGCGAGACGCATGGATTGTGCATCGTTTGTGCATGGGGTGTGGCCCGTCCGATTTTGCCGCATTGCAGAAAAGGTTGCCGGCACGTTCGCAGCCTTTCACACTTGGGCATAGTCCGCCTTTTGGCGGCTTGACCAGCGCAGGGTAAGCGCCCAACCATCCTCGGATTGGGTTTCGTTCTCGACCACCCCTTGCTCAAACAGCCACGCGCGTTTGCGCCCCTCGGAAAAGGGAAGCGTGAGGGTTTCGACGGTGTGTACATCGGCCAGATGGGCCGAGATTGCGCCGTGCAGCTCTGTGAGGCCTTCGCCAGAAGTTGCTGATATCACGAGCGTATCTTCGCGGCGGCTGGCAAGGTTGCGCAGGGCATCGGCAGCCTCATCATTGAGCAGATCAACCTTGTTCCACAGCTCCAACCGGGGCACATCTTCGCTGACGCCGAGGCTTTCGAGGATGGTTTCAACATCGACGGCCTGATTTTTGGTTTCGGGGCTGGCAATGTCGCGCACATGCACGATGAGATCAGCTTCCAGCACCTCTTCCAGCGTGGCGCGGAAAGCGGCGACGAGTTCGGTGGGCAGCGAGCTGATGAAGCCCACCGTATCGCTCAAGATCACCTTCTCACCATGGTCCAATTCGATGGAGCGCATGGTGGGGTCAAGCGTGGCAAAGAGCATGTCTTTGGCCATCACGTTGGCACCGGTCATGTGGTTGAAAAGGGTGGATTTTCCGGCGTTGGTATAGCCCACCAGAGCGACCACGGGGAATGGCACCTTGGCCCTTGCTGCACGGTGCAGGGCGCGGGTTTTGGTGACCTTCGAAAGCTGTCGGCGGATGCGGTTGATGGCGTCGTCAATCGCCCGCCTGTCCGCCTCGATCTGGGTTTCCCCCGGACCACCGACAAAGCCCAAACCACCGCGCTGACGCTCTAGGTGGGTCCAGGCGCGGACCAGACGGGTGCGTTGATAGGACAGGGCTGCCAGTTCGACCTGCAACACGCCCTCACGAGTGGCGGCGCGGTCAGCGAAAATTTCAAGGATCAGGCCGGTGCGATCAAGCAGTTTGACCTTCCACTCCTGTTCCAGATTGCGCTGCTGCACGGGGGTGACGGGGCCGTCAACCAACACAAGATCAACCTCAGCCGCGTTGACCATCGCCTTGATATCCTGGAGTTTTCCCTTGCCAAGCAGGGTGCCGGGCTGCGGCTTGCGCAGGTTCACGACTTCAGCCCCCACCACGTCGATACCAGGGAGCGCCGCGGCAAGCGCTACGGCCTCATCCAGCGCGGGGCCCGCATCGCGGCGCGACGGATCGGTCTGGATATCGGGATGGAGCACCAGTGCCCGTGTTGGGCGCTCAGCGGTTTCGTGTTGGTCGGCTATTCTTCACCTTCGCCTTCATAGAGGCTAATCGGCTGCGCGGGCATCACGGTGGAAATCGCATGCTTGTACACAAGCTGGCTTTGTCCATCGCGGCGCAAGAGCACGCAGAAGTTGTCAAACCAGGTGATCACGCCTTGCAGCTTCACACCGTTGATCAGGAAGATCGTCACCGGAACTTTCGTTTTCCGGACATGATTGAGAAAGGCATCCTGCAGGTTTTGTTTGTCGTTGGCCATTTCTTGAAGTGCCCTGTTTTTTCTTTTTGTCACGCATTCGGGGCGCATATCCTGCCTCGGACCGTCCCCCCTGTCCACTTGGCCACTATGGAGGCTGGTTTGGGAAGTTTCCACCCCCCATTTTTCACCCGCATTGCCGCTGCGTCAATTGCGCCAGAACTCGGGGTTGAGAAGCGCGATGATCACTAGGGCTTCAACCCGCCCCAGCACCATGGCCCCGGCCAGCACCGCCTTGGCCGCGTCGGGGATGGAGGCGTACAGGATTGGCACTTCGCCCCCCACCTGCGCAACCGGGCCGGTGGTGGAAAGGGCGGCGAGGCTAAGCACGATGCTTTGCTCAAAGTTCAGGCCAGCGGCGGCCAGCATGGCTGACACGGCGGTGAGAGAAAGCGCGAAAAGCATGAAGAAAATCCATGCGATATAAGCCCCTTCCCGCCTGATATGGCGGCCGAAAGCGCCGCCTTCCCCGCCAACGGAATGCGGCAGCACAAGGCGTTCCATCTCGCGGTGGCCGTGGCGATAAAGGGCATAAACGCGCAGCAGCTTCACCCCGCCGGCGGTGGTGGCCACGCCGCCGCCAACCAGCGCCAGTCCCATCATCACCGTGCCGGGGGTTTCCAGCCCCGACCATGACTGGGTGACAGCCCATTCCGCGCTGGAGAACCCGGTGGTGGACAGGAAGCTGAGAGTGGTAAAAACCGCGCCCCAAAGCGCGCCGAAGGCCGCCCGGAGATCGGCCACGTCATCCACCTCAAACGCGCCGATCCAATGACGCAGGAACAGCGCCGCCGGCAGGATGATCAGGCAGAAAAAGCCCATCCGCGCTTCAACATCGCGCAGGATCGCGCGCATCCGGTCCACACCCCATCCATAGCCCGCCCAAAAGGTTTTACGGGTGAGAGCAAAGCCGAAAAACAGGAAGATCAGCGCCTCGCCCATAAGCCCGGATTGGGCGGCCTCAAGCCCCCCCACCGGGCTGATCCCCGAGGTCGAAAGGATGCTCATCGCGTGGCAGATCGCAACCAGAGGCCTTTCACCGCAGATTACCAGCCCGATCCAGAGGGTGAGCGTGAGGCCAATGTAAACAGGGCCCATTTGCAGCGCGAGCTTCAGCAGCCGCTCGCGCGAATCGCCAAAGCGGGCGTGGTGCATCTCTCGGGTCAAGCGGGCATCGCCCTGCCCGCGGGCGATGGATGTCACCTCAAAGCCGCCAAGGTTGAGCGGGGCAAGGATTGCGCCCGCCGTCACCCAAATGAAAAGCCCCCCCATCCAGCCTACGGTGGCGCGCCACAGGTGAACCGACTCGCTCAGACGGTCGGGCTCAAACAGGGTGGCGCCGGTGGTGGTGAGGGAGGCCACCATCTCGAACCAGGCGTTGAAAAAGCTGGTGGTGCGCACCGCTTCATAGAATGGCAGCGCCAGCAGAACCGGCATCAGCGTGTAAGTGATCAGCAGCGCCAGCAGGTGGCTGCGGGCAAGGTTGCGCGCTTTAAGGTGGTAGGTCGCGATCCCGATAAAGATGGTGAGCGTCAGCAGCAGGGTGCCGGAGTAGAAAAAACTGCGGGCGGCCAGCCAATCGCGCACGGTGACGGCGTGAAAGACCGGCAGATACATCATCAGCGCGGAGATCCCCATGAGGATCACGATCAGCGGAACATCAAGGATGCGGCGCATCGGCTCGCCCGCCCTAGAAGAAGTCGATGGAGACCTGTAGCAGGCGCTCCACCTCATGCACATCAGCCGCCATGGCGAACAGCACCACCACATCGCCCTCGTCGATCCGGGTTTCGGCCAATGGCTTCAAAACCTCCTCGCCCTTCATCACCGCCCCAACGCGCACACCTTCGGGGAAGTCGATATCCCGGATGAAACGGCCCGCCAGCGGCGAGGTGGACAGCACCTGCGCTTCGATCACCTCGGCCTCGGCGTCGCCAATGGAGTAAACGCCGCGCACCCGCCCGTGGCGGATGTGGCGCAGGATCGAGCTGACGGTGGTGGCGCGCGGGTTGATGAACGCATCCACCCCAAGCGGGCGGCCCAGAGGCACCAGGGTTGGATCATTCACCAGGCAAATCGCCATCGGGCAGCCATTGGATTTGGCGCGCACCCCGGCCAGCAGGTTCACCTTATCGTCGTCGGTGACGCAAAGCACTGCATCGGCGCGGTCAATATTGGCCTCCAGCAGCAACTCGCGCGACAGGCCATCGCCGTGCAGCACGATGGTTTTTTCCAGCGCATCGGCGGCACGTTCGGCGCAGGACCGGTCACGCTCGATCACCTTGGCGCGGATGCGGTCCACCCGCGTTTCGAGCGCCCGCGCAACGGCGAGGCCTACATTGCCCGCGCCGATGATAACCACGCGCTCCTGCTTGCGATGGGTTTTGCCGAAAATCTCCATGGTGCGCACCGTGTCTTCGGTGTTGGTGCACACATAAATCCCATCGCCCGCAAACAGCTGGTCGCCGGGACTGGGGGCAAAGAGCGTGTTCTTGCGCCGCACCCCCACCACGATCGCCCGCAGGGTTGAAAACAGGTCGGTCAGCTGGCGCAGCGGCGTGTTGAGAACCGGGCAATCCTCATCAAGCTGGATGCCCAAAAGCTGCGCCCGCCCGCCCAGAAAGCGCTCGGTGTCAAAGGCAGCGGGGGCGGCAAGGCGCTGGAGCGCGGCTTCGGCGACCTCCCGCTCGGGCGAGATCACCACATCAATGGGCATGTGGTCGCGGCGATAAAGATCAGAGTAGATCGCGGTAAGATAGCTTTGCGAGCGCAGCCGCGCCACCTTGCGCGGGATCGAAAACACCGAATGCGCCACCTGACAGGTCACCATGTTGACCTCGTCAGAATGGGTGGCGGCGATGATCATATCGGCGTCCCGCGCACCGGCGCGCTCAAGAATATCGGGGTAGCTCGCGTGGCCCGCGATCCCCTGCACATCAAGGCTGTCGGTGGCCCGGCGCACGAGGGCGGCGTTGTTGTCCACCACCGTCACGTCATTGCGTTCACCGGAGAGATGTCGCGCGATCTGCCAACCAACCTGGCCGGCCCCGCAGATGATGACCTTCATGTAAGGCTCTCTGGCTGTTTCATGCCAGCCCACATCTGGCAGAAGGCGGCACGGGCGTCAACGCGCCCGCGCGGGGCCGTCTCAGCCCGCGTCCGGCAGGTTTTGTGCCAGAATGAACCCATCTATCTTGTAAGGGCGGCCATAGTTGCCCGGCACGCTCATCACGCGAACGCGCGACCAATCATTCTTTTCGGAGATGTCGATCACCGGCATATCCAGCGAAACCTGATTGCGCTTCCAGTTGGCGTGCGAGATCGTGATTTCGCGCTCGGAAATCACCTTTGACACCACGGCAACATGCCCCATCGGCAATTGGCGGGTGCCCGAAAAGGCCATCACGGCGCCCTGACGGGGCGCTTTGCCGCGCAGGTAGTGGCCAGCCGCCTGGCTCCACCATGTTTCGGCATTGCCGCGAATTTCCACACCGCTGGCATTGCGGGCAAATGGCACGCACCACACCCGGCCACCCCGCGCCCGCAGGCTTTTGGCTTCGGAAACGGCATGCTGAAGGAGGGCCGGATCAAGCCGCGAGGCCACGGCCTCTTCGCGGCGATGCTGCGCACAGGCAGAGGTGAAAAGGGCGGCGGCCAGAAGCAGGCCAACGCGCAGGCCGGTGCGGCGAAGGGTGGTGGTTTTCATCTGTCCCTCAATGGTCCCCAAATCCTGTGCCGGGGTATCCGCAAACCGCGCTCAATTTTCAACCGCATCCGGGCTGATTTGCCCTGACACGTGAAAAACCGGCAAGTTTCCGCCGCGTCCCCTGCCCCTTTCGCCGTTATTCGGCGGCTTGGCTCTCAACATGGGCCACCCGTGCGCCCGCCTTGTTGGAGGTCACCACGCCGAGCGATTTTAGCTTACGGTGCAGCGCCGACCGCTCCATGCCCACAAAATTCGCCGTGCGCGAGATATTGCCGCCGAACCGGTTGATCTGAGTCAGCAGATACTCGCGCTCAAACAGTTCACGGGCTTCGCGCAGCGGCAATGTGGCCAGCCCGCCTGAAAGGACCACGCGGCCTTCATCCTCTTCAGGCGTCTCGCCGCCCTGCAACTCCTTGGCATCAATCGGCCCGGCACTTTCCCCAAGGATCAGCGCCCGTTCGATGATGTTCTTCAACTGGCGCACGTTGCCCGGCAGGTACATCGTTTGCAAAAGCGCTTCGGCCTCGCTTGAAAGTTCGCGTAGCGGAAGGCCCTGTGATGCGTTGCACTCGGCAATGAAATGGCGGGCCAGTTCGGGGATGTCTTCGCGCCGTTCATCGAGGCCGCACACATGGATCGGCACCACGTTCAGCCGGTGATAAAGCTCCTCGCGGAAGGTGCCCTGGGCGATTGCAACCTCAAGGTCGCGGTTGGTGGAGGAGATCACCCGCAGGTCCACCCGCACCTTATCAGAGCCGCCAACCCGCTGGAATTGCTGGTCAACCAGCACGCGCAGGATTTTTGACTGGGTGCCAAGCGGCATGTCGGCGATCTCGTCAAAGTAAAGCACGCCGCCATGCGCCTCTTCGAGCAAGCCGGGCTCAACCCCGCGTGCATCGCTTTCACGGCCAAACAGCACCTCTTCCATACGGTCCGGCTCGATCGAGGCCGAGTTGACCGACACAAAAGGCGACGAGGTGCGCTCTGAATTGGCGTGGATATAGCGTGCGGCCACCTCTTTGCCCGCGCCCGCAGGCCCGGTGAGCATCACCCGCCCGTTGGACTTGGTGACCTTATCAAGCTGCGATTTCAGGGCCTTGAAGGCGGTCGAGGAGCCGATCATTTCGGCAACTGACACATCCTTGCGCCGCAACTGGCTGTTTTCGCGCCGCAGCCGCGAGGTTTCCATCGCGCGGCGGATCACCACCATCAACTGGTCGATGTTGAAGGGCTTTTCGATGAAATCATAGGCCCCCTGCTTGATCGCCGCGACGGCAATCTCGATGTTGCCATGCCCCGAGATGATGACGATGGGGATATCGGGGTTGTCGCGTTTGACGGCTTTCAAGATGTCGATCCCGTCCATCCGGCTGTCCTTTAGCCAGATATCAAGGATCAGCAGGCCCGGCGGGGCCTCGTTGATCTGCGCCATACACTCATCAGAGTTGCCCGCCAGCCGCGTCTGGAAGCCCTCGTCGCGGAGGATGTCGCCCACAAGCTCGCGAATATCGCGCTCGTCGTCCACAATCAGAATATCGCCCATTTCTGCTCTTCCTTCCGTTTATTCTGCGGCGGCGCTCAACTGTACGCTGCGGGGTAGCCGCACGATGGCAAGGGCGCCCGCATGGCCCCCCGCTTCGAATGGCTCCGCATCGGTCAGCTCAAGGCTGCCGCCGTGTTCCTCGATAATTTTCTTCACGATAGGCAGGCCAAGGCCGGTGCCCTTTTCGCGGGTGGTCACATAGGGTTCAAACAGGCGGCCCCGGTCTTCCGGCAGGCCGATGCCGTTGTCGGCAATGCGCACCACCGCCTCATTGCCCTCTTCCTTCAGCGAAACGCGCACCTCGGGCACATGGCCCTCGGGCGCGCCCTTTTCCTGAAGGCTTTCAATCGCTTCGCCTGCGTTCTTGATGAGGTTGATCAGCGCCTGGCTCACCATGGTTTCATCCAATTCCGCCGAAACCGGCCCGGCACTCGGCTCATATTTCAGCGCATCGCCCATGTTCTGGCGTTGCAGCACCACCGCGTCACTCAGCACTGCGGCCAGATCCACCGGCTTGCGGTCTGGCTCGGGCATGCGGGCGAATTTGGAAAACTCATCAACGATGCGGCGCAAATCCCCGGTCTGGCGCACGATGACGCCGGTGAGTTGCTCAAGGCTCTCGGCCTCCTCCCCAACCATCGGCGTGAACTTGCGCTTGATCCGCTCGGCCGAAAGCTGGATGGGCGTGAGCGGGTTCTTGATTTCATGGGCAATCCGGCGGGCCACGTCACCCCAGGCGGCCATGCGCTGTGCTGTCACAAGCTCGGTCACATCATCAAAGGCCACCACATAGCCCTCGATCTCGCCGTTTTCGCCCCGTCGGCGGGCCATGCGCACCAGCAGGGTTTCCATCTTGCCATTGCGGCTGATGCGGATTTCGTTTTGCGCCACCTCACGCTCGCCGCCGCGCAGCCGGCCAAGCAGCCCGGCAAACTCGGGCACCGCCTGCCCCACCGCCACATGCGGATCGTTCTCCTCGTCGAGGTCTAGCAGGCGATGGGCCGAACGGTTCATGAAGGCGACGCGGCCATCGGATTCAAGCCCGATCACCCCCGCCGTCACCGACGCCAGAACCTGCTCAAACACCCGGCGCTGTTCTTCGGTGCGGTTTGCGTTTTCCACCAGTGTTTCGCGCTGGATCTTCAATTGGCGGGTCATCTGGTTGAAGATACGGCCCAGCATGGCGATTTCGTCATCACCATCTTCTTCGACCACCCGCACATCCATATCGCCCTCACCAACCCGCTGCGCCGCGCTGGTGAGCCGCCCCACAGGGCGCGAGAGCCGCTCGGCAAACCACAGGCCAAGCCAGATCGCCGCAAGGATCAGGATCACCGCAAAGCCCAGGTAGATCACACCAAATTCAAACAACCGCCTGCCACGCTCGGTTTCCAGTTGCTGATACACGGCCACCGTTTCTTCGGTATCGTCCAGCAGCGACAGCAGCTCGCCATCAACCTCGCGCGACACGTAAAGAAAGCGGTCGGGGAAGGCCTGAAGCCGCAGCAAAGCCCGGAATTCGCTGTTTTCCCAGTCTTCGATGATCACCAGATCTCCGGCACGGGCCTGCGCCATTTGCTCGGGAGTCGGTTTTTCAAAGTCGAACAGGTAGGAGTTGGCCCCGCGCAGCCGCAGCGTGCCGGTGCCGTCGATGATATAGGCCTCGCGCAGGCCACGCTGCACCAATTCCTGGCCCTGGCTCAGCACCTGCCGGATTTCCCCCCCGCTGACCGCGCCGCGCGCAGAGCGGCTGACATTGAGGTATCCCGCCAGCACCGCGGCGTCTTCCTTAAGATCATGGCGGTGCTCGGCCTTATAGGCCTGCGCGGCCTCCAGCGAGGCGCCAACCACCTCGCGCACCCGGTCTGAGAACCAGCTTTCCAACCCGAGGTTGATGGTGAGTCCGGCAAAAACCGCCACAAGGATGGTGGGCACGGCGGCGATAATCGCAAACACCCCGGTCAGCCGCAGGTGCAACCGTGAGCCGGCTGATTTGCGCCTGCGGGCGGCTATCAATCGCGCCACCTGCCACAGCACCAGCGCGGCGATAATCATCACATAAACGAAATCCGCGAGGAGAATCGCCCGAAGCGCAGGAGAGGTTGCGCCCTGCCCATAAGGGCCGAGCGTCAGGTACGTGCCAATGGCCAGAACTGGCCCCAGAACAACAAGCGCAAGGGTGCTCACGTTGCGCACAAAGCGCAATCTTCGTAGCTTTATAAGGCGTTCCCACCCAAACGCTCGTGCGGAGGATCCCACCGCATGCCTCACATATCTAGTGCCCCAAAGGAGCTTTACCGCCATATCCCGTGGTCCTGACGGAGGCCTGAGGCCCCTCTGCCACGGGTATGTTGCCCTTTTACATCAATTTGCGGCGGCGTGTCACCTGAATATCGAGGTCATTGATCTTCTTGCGCAGGGTATTGCGGTTGATGCCGAGCAAATCCGCGCATTTCGCCTGGTTTCCGCCTGTCGCATCCAGCGCAATCTCGATCAACGGTGTCTCAACTTCGCGCAGGATGCGGCCATAAAGCCCCGGCGGCGGCAGCGCGCCGCCATGAAGATCAAAATAGCGGCGCAAGTGCTTGGCGACCGAGGCAGAGAGCTTTTCACCGTCGCCTCCCGCCACCAGTGGCTCAATCTCGGGCTGGGATGAGAGCACCAGCTCAACATCGGCGCGTGAAATCTGCTCCTCGGTGGCGGTCACGACAAGGCGGCGCACGGTGTTTTCAAGCTGCCGCACGTTGCCGGGCCAGCTATAGGCACGGATCAGCTCAAGGGCTGGCTCCGAGATGCCCCGCACCCCGATGCCATCACGCTCGGAGCGGGCCAGGAAATGCTCGGTCAGCAGCGGAATGTCATCCACCCGCTCCCGCAACGCAGGCACATTGATCGTGACCCCGCCAAGCCGATAAAAAAGGTCTTGCCGGAAGGCTCCGGCCTCCATCCGTTCCATCAGGTTGCCCTGCGAGGTCGACATGACGCGCGGCGCGGTATCGCCGAAAGCATCCAGCATCCGCACGATCCGCCCCTGCGCCTCATCCCCCAGATCAGCGATTTCATCAAACAAAAGCGAGCCACCGCGCGCCCTTGCAACCACCTGCGCCGGGCCGTCGGCCCCATCCAGATCACTGGGAGACACCACCACAAAAGGCAGCGTGCGCCTGTCAGAAAAATCGTGAATAGCCCGCGCGATCAATGACTTGCCCGACCCGCTTTCGCCGGTGATCAGCACCGGCAGATCGGTGTTCATCACCTTGGCGACCAGCCGGTAAAGGCCCTGCATCTGCGATGTGCGCCCCACCAGCGGCAGGTCACCATCCACCTGCGGCGCATCCGCATCGGGCGCCTTGGTCACCACCCGGCGCTTGCTTTCCAGCGCCCGCGCGGCCCGCTTCATCAGATCCGGCAGATCAAACGGCTTGGGCAAGTAATCATAGGCCTCGGCCTCGGCGGCCTGAATCGCCGTCATGATGGTGTTTTGCGCCGAGATCACGATCACCGGCAGGCCGGGCCGCTCGGCGGAAATCTTGGGCAGCGTCTCAAGCCCGTTGCCATCGGGCATGACCACATCCGAGATCACCAGATCGCCCTTGCCCTCTTCAACCCAGCGCAGCAGCGTCACCAGGGATGAGGTTGCGTGAACCCGGCAGCCAGCGCGGGTAAGGGCCTGCGTGAGCACTGTTCGGATCGTGCGATCGTCGTCGGCAACAAGTACGGTTCCGTCCATCTGTGTTTACTCCTGCTCTGTCTGGGCTTCGGGAACATCGCGGGCCACGCCGAGCGATATCCGGAATACGGTTTTGCCGGGCACGGAATCGACCTGAATCCAGCCCTGATGCTCCGAGATTATTTTTGATACGAGTGCGAGCCCCAGCCCGGTGCCGTTTTCCCGGCCCGATACAAAAGGCTCAAAGGCGTCTTCGGCGATCTCTTCGGGCAGGCCCGGCCCGTTATCGGAAATTTCCACCTGAAGGGGCACGGCGCGCCCCTTCCCGTTTGGGCTGCGCAGCCGCAGGGACAGGTCATAAAAGGTGCGGATCTTGATCTCGGGCTTATGGTCCGGCCCCATCCGTTCAGCCGCTTGGGCGGCGTTTTTCAGCAGGTTGAGGAAGGCCTGCAAAAGCTGGTCCCCATCGCCCGGCGTTGGCGGCAAGGATGGGTCATAATCATCGACGATCTTCACATGTGCCGCAAAGCCCACCTCGGCGGATTTTCGAGCGCGATCAAGTACATCGTGGATATTTACCGGCTTCAAGACCGGCGGGCGGACATTGCCGAACTGCTCTACCTGATCCAGCAGCTTCACCACGCGGCGGGTTTCGGCAACGATCAGATCGGTCAACTCAAGGTCTTCCTTGGGCAGGTTCATCGAGATCAACTGCGCCGCCCCGGCGATCCCGGCGAGCGGGTTCTTGATTTCATGCGCCAGCATCTCGGCCATGCCAATCGCCGAGCGCGCCGTGGCCTGCACCGAATGCGCCCGCCCCAGACGCCCGGCAATTTCGCGCGGTGAAATCAGCATCAAAAGCCGGCCAGAGCGATCATTCAGCGGCGCAACCTGCACATTGCAATGCACCGGCGGGCGCTCTCCGGTGCCCACATCCACATCGTTGATAAACAGCGGTGAGTGGTTCTCGCGGACCCGCTCAAACCCGTTTTCCAAAGGCGCGGCAACCATGATCTTATCCCACACCTGCTCGCCTTTGAGGGTGCGCAGCGAGCTGTTGAGGAAGGTTTCTGCCGCCGGGTTCAGGTCTTCGATCCCGTCGGTGCAGCTTAACAGGATTGCGGGCACGGGCAGCGAGTTCCAGACCATGTCATCCGTGACCGTCATGCCGCCGCCTCGCTTGCCTGCTCGGCATAGATCGCGTCGATCAAGCCGATCACGCGTGCGGGGGTCTTCTCGGTAAGCACTTGTTTTCGCAAGGAAGCGCAGGTGTTGGCTGCGTCCATGTACCAGCCAAGGTGCTTGCGGGCGACCCGGTTGCCCAAGGCCTCGCCATAAAAGTCGATCATCGCTCGGTAATGCTCCTTGACCATGTCAGCCAGCGCTGCGCCTTCGGGGATTTCGGGGGCTGGTGTGCCCCACAGGGCGTGGGCGATTTCCGCCAAACGCCACGGCGCCCCCTGCGCCCCGCGCCCGACCATCACGCCATCTGCCCCCGATGCGGCGAGGGCGCTGCGGGCGGTGGCAGCGTCGGTGATGTCGCCATTGGCGATGACGGGCACGGTAACGGCCTCTTTCACCGCCCGGATCGCGCCCCAATCTGCCGCGCCTTTGTAAAACTGGCAGCGCGTGCGCCCATGCACCGTGACCATGCAAATTCCCGCGTTTTCAGCGCGTTGCGCCAGCTCCGGCGCATTCATCCGGTCGTCATCCCAGCCAAGGCGGCACTTCAACGTGACAGGAATATCGACAGCGTTCACCACCGCCTCGATCAAGCTCAACGCGTGATCAAGGTCTTTCATCAGCGCTGACCCAGAAAGCCCGCCCGTCACCTTTTTGGCCGGGCATCCCATGTTGATATCAATGATCTTGGCGCCGTTCTCCGCCACCATCCGTGCCGCGCGGGCCATCCACTCGGCATCTCGCCCCGCCAGTTGCACCGATGTCGCCTGCTCGCCAAAGCCCAGCTCTGCCCGCTCGCGAACGCCCGGCTTGGCCTGCACCATCTCCTGGCTCGCCACCATCTCAGAAACCACAAGCCCCGCGCCGAACCCTGCCACCAACTGGCGGAACGGCAAGTCGGTGATTCCGGCCAGAGGGGCCAGCAGGACCGGGGGGGTAAGAGAGATATCTGCCACGGAAACGGACAAATGATTAATCCTTGTGCAACGCTCGTCAGATATCGGCGGATTTGGCGGAAATGCAAAGGGTCCGCTGCGGAATTTATGGTGTGAGACCGAAAGTGCACAAGAATTAGGCGGTCAATCTGCGTGACACTTCCCATGTTGCCCCCCCCACTGGCAGCGCGTAGAGCTTGGATATGGTCGAGAACCGCCCGCATATCGCCGCTCTCATTGTTGCCGCCGGGCGAGGAACCCGCGCAGGCGGGGCGATTCCCAAGCAATACCAAGAGCTTGTTAACGTGCCGGTGGTAGCCCGCACGGCGGGTGTTTTCAGAGCGCATGAAAAAGTGGCAAGCGTGACCGTGGTGATACACCCCGATGATGAAGCCTTGGCCCGTGACGCCCTGTCGGACGACATTTTGGTGAAGGGTGGGGCAACGCGGGCAGCTTCGGTGGCGGCGGGATTGGCGGCATTGCCGGAGGGCACAACCCATGTGCTGATCCACGATGGCGCCCGCCCGCTCGTCTCTACCGCGCTGATATCGCGCGTTATTTCGGCCCTCACAAAGGCGGATGCCGCGGCCCCCGCACGGCCGGTGACCGACGCACTTTGGCGATCTGGCGGCGATTGGGTTGAGGCCCCCACCCCGCGCGATGGGCTTTGGCGGGCGCAAACGCCGCAGGGTTTTGCCCTTGAGGCCATCCGTGCAGCGCATGCGGGCTTTCAAGGCGAAGCGGCAGATGATGTTGAGGTCGCGCTGGCGGCGGGCGTGAAGGTGGCACTGGTTGAGGGCGACGAGGACAATCTGAAGATCACGCACCCCGGCGATTTCGCCCGCGCGGAGCGGATTTTGAAGGGAGAACAAATGGATATCCGATTGGGCAATGGCTATGATGTCCACCGTTTTGGCCCCGGCGATCATGTGGTGCTTTGCGGGGTTGAGGTGCCCCATACCCGCGGGTTGCAAGGCCATTCCGATGCCGATGTGGGCATGCACGCGGTGACGGATGCGATTTATGGCGCCCTTGCAGAAGGTGACATTGGCCAGCATTTCCCGCCGTCCGACCCAGAGTGGAAGGGCGCTGCCAGCGAGATTTTCCTCAAGCATTCCGTGAGCTTGGCGGCGGATCGTGGTTTTGCGATCAACAATGTCGATGTCACTCTGGTGTGTGAGCAGCCCAAGATCGGCCCCCATGCCCCTGCGATGCGGGCCGAAATGGCGCGGATCATGGGGCTGGAGGTTGGGCGCGTTTCTGTCAAGGCGACCACCTCGGAGCGGCTGGGTTTTACAGGGCGAGAGGAAGGGATCGCGGCCATCGCCACAGCCCTTTTGGTGCAGAAATGAAGGCTCTAACCCACGGTATCGCCACGTTTTTCTGGGTTGGCCACCTGCGCCCTGCCCCCGGCACCTGGGGCTCTCTTGCGGCCCTTCCGGTGGCTTACGCCATCGCCGTCGTCTCCGGCTTTCCGGGGCTTTTGATCGCCAGTATTGCGGTGTTTTTCATCGGCCTCTGGGCCACGCGGGAGGAGACTCGTGGTGCCGCGGATCATGACCCTTCGGAGATCGTGATCGACGAGGTTGTCGGCCAGTGGATCGCTCTATTTCCCGCCGTTTATGGCGCTTCGATGATGGGGATTGAGCTTTGGAAGCTCTACCCCGGCTGGATCGGAGCCTTTGTTTTCTTTCGGCTTTTTGACATCTGGAAGCCCTGGTTGGTGGGGTGGGCTGATCGCGGTGGGGATGCGATGGGGGTGATGCTGGATGATGTGATTGCCGGGGTTTTTGCCGCAATCGCAACCACGATCCTGGCCGCGATTTTCCATGGGTTGCTGGTATGAACGCCGCAGAGCTTATTGATAAGGCTCGAAAATCCGGCGTTGTGATCGCCACCGCTGAAAGCTGCACAGGCGGGTTGATTGGCGGGGCACTCACCGATGTGCCCGGCTCCTCGGATGTGTTTGACCGTGGGTTCATCACCTATTCCAACGCGGCCAAGCGGGAGATGATTGGCGTTTTAGAACGAACACTTGAAGCCCATGGCGCGGTTTCTGAAGAGGTTGCCGCCGAGATGGCCATTGGGGCCCTTGCGGGCTCAAACGCGAGCCTCGCGGTGTCGGTCACCGGGATCGCGGGACCGGGGGGATCTGAGCATAAACCCGAGGGGCGGGTGTGCTTTGGGTTGGCGCGAGAAGGGTCTGTGATCACAGAGACGGTTGAGTTTGGGGCGCTGGGGCGCGATGCGGTGCGTCAAGCAGCCGTTAACCATGCAATCAAACTTGTAATTAACGCTCTATAACAGCAGCTTACGAGCCGTTCTTCATCCCGTAAAGATCATCCGCGCGCTTCTCGAAGGCGCGGACGATGCGCTGCATAGCTTCGTTGAAGAACATCCCCGCCGCGCCTTGCAGCAAACGGTTCTTGAACTCGAACGACACGTCAAAGTGAACCTCGCAGCCCCCGCTCTCCAGATCGCGGAAAGACCAGATCGAATGCAGGTGCTTGAACGGCCCGTCAATGTAGCGCGTTTCAATCCGCTTGGCCTCGGGGAAGAGCCAGACCCGCGACAGGAATGTCTCACGAAAAACCTTAAAGGAAATCACCAGATCGGCCTCAAGGATCGTGCATGGCCCGAAAGCCTCCTGCCCCGGTTCCAGATCGCCCGACCCGGCTGCGCGCGTCTCCCGCACCCGGGCGGCGGCTGTCCATGGCAGAAACGCAGGGTAGCGCGCGACATCGGCCACAAGATCATACATTTCCTCAGCGGAATAAGGCAGTTGGCGGGTTTCGGAATGTTGGGTCATTGGGCCTGTTCATGGGTCGCGGATTGCGCCATGGTGTCCGCCAAGCGCCGCCGAAATGCAAGGGGAAGGCATGCCGCAGCGACCATATGTGATTGATCAGATGATCTCGGCCAAGGCCATTGCGGCCCGGATCGAGGAATTGGCCCGCGAGATTGAAGCCGAGTTCGAAGGCACCGACAAGCTGGTCGTCATCGGCCTTCTGCGCGGCTCTTTCGTGTTTATCGCGGACCTGGTGCGCGAGATGCAGCTGCCCGTTGAGGTGGATTTCATCGAAGCCTCCAGCTATGGCGATGGCACTGTCAGCTCGAAAGAAGTGCGTATTCTCAAAGACTTGCGCGGAGAAATTCAAGGGCGTGATGTGCTGGTGGTGGAAGACATCGTCGACACTGGGTTCACCCTGCACCACGTCATTCACATGCTTTCAGCGCGCAAACCGGCGCGGCTGAAAACCATCGCTTTGCTCGATAAGCCCTTGAGACGAGAAGTAAATTTCAAGGCGGATTGGATCGGCTTTGAAATCCCGGATGAGTTTGTGGTGGGCTATGGGATCGACTTTGCCCAGCGAAACCGGGATCTGCCCTTTATCGGCAAGGTGCGCTTCACCGATTAAAGCGTCACGCCTTTAACCTGAGACATCAGGTAAAGGCGAGGCGCGCGCAACAGTCCTGCCTCGCACTGCGCTCCGCCAAAGGCTGTGATTCAGGTTTTTGGCGGAACGCTTTAGGTTAATGCCGCGCCGTTAATTGCAAAAAGATCACAGCCACAAGCGATGCACATTCGATGCACAACTCATGCGCCTCAAAATCCAGTGCGGGCGCATTAATCAATCCACCGCGCGCTTGCATTTTCTTGCTGAAAATATCCCCGCCGGAGGCATAAAACCTCTCTCCCGCGATTTGTGATCACGAAATAACGCACCTGTTCAGCACATCCAGAGCCGCACCGCCTCAAAGCCCCTCGGCAAAGCGCTTGGCGGCGTCCTCTTCCTCAACCGAGAGATACTCGACCAGCGCTTCACACTGTTGGATAAACGTCTCGCGGTCGTCCTCGGCGGCGTTGTTGATCCCCCAGAGGCAATAGCCGTAGCCCTCGACCGGGTCTTGCCAGGGCCCCTCCTTCGCGGTCACGAAGAGGCCCGCGTTGATGCCTGCGAGCGCCACATCGGCGTTGATCGCCTCGCGGTAGGCCAGAAAGGCGGCCTCGTTATTGGCCTCGGTGCCCATGCCATATTCAAACATCAGGCCAAGCGCGTTCCAGGCCAGCCCGTTCCCCAGCAGCCCGGCTTCGGTGTAAAGCGCCAGCGCCTTGGCCGGATCTTCCGCAACGCCGGTGCCGGTGCGGTAGGCGTTGGCCAGGTTATAGGCAGCGTTTGGCTCCTGCGCCTCGGCCCCCATGGCATAAAGCTCGGCGGCGCGGGCGGGGTCGGCCTCAACCCCGAGGCCATTGGCATAGAGGCGGCCCAGCCCGGCACCGGCGGCTTTGTAGCCCTTGGCGATCGCCTCCTCGTAGAGCGTGAGGGCCTTTGCCGGGTCGGCGGGCACGCCCTTGGCCCCGTAGTGATAGTGATGGGCGAGGTTGTGCATGGCCTTGAGGTTGCCCTGCGCCATGGATTTTTCAAACATTTCAACGGCGGCGGTGCCATCAACCGGCACGCCAAGCCCATCTCCCAGCGCGATGGCATAGGTGTTTTGCGCCACCGCATCCCCGGCCTCGGCGGCGGGGATCAGCACGGTGAGGGCAAGCGCGTGGTGGCCCTCGTGGAAAGCCTGGCGCGCGGCCTCGATCTCATCAGCAGATTGGGCCGCGAGGGGCGCGGTGGTGAGGGCGAGCGCGAGAGCGGCGTGGCGCATGGGGCATCTCCGGGTTGCGAGGCGGCAAGTTTAGCAGCCCGCGCCGCCTTTCCTAGGGGCCAGGGCCGATCACCTTCGCGCGAGGATTCGCCGCTTGGGTTTTGGGGGCTTGCGTGGTGGCGGGGTTGGCGGGCAATCTGGCGGGCAACGGGCGCCGTGCAGGGGGCCCGAAAAATGACAGTGGAGTGACCCGATGTTGAAGAACGCCAGCCGTGCCAGCCTTTTCGCAATCGCCTTTCTGGGGGCCGGAGCGGCCTTTGCCGCCACCCACGCGGTGGAAGTTCAGGAGAGCCGGGAGGCGATCATGAAGGAGATGGGCAAGAGCCTTGGGGTGCTCGGCAAGATGGCCAAGGGGCAGCTTGATTACGATGCCGCCACCGCCACGGCTGCCGCCACCGCGCTGAAGGACGCCGCCGAAAAGGCGCATGATCCGGCGCTTTGGCCCGAGGGCACCGATACGATGTCGATCGACGAAACCCGCGCGATGCCCGACATCTGGGACAACATGGCCGATTTTGAGGCCAAGGGCGCGGCCCTGATCGAAGCCTCGATCGCGATGGAAGCGGCCGCCGCCGAGGGGCTTCAGCCGATGCAGGCGGCGATGGGGAATTTGGGCGGCTCCTGTGGCGGCTGCCACAAAGTTTACCGCGCGCCGGAGGAGTAATGCCTCCCTTCCTGCGTTGGATAATTGCGCTGGCGCTTCTGGGGGCTGGCGTGTTTTGGGTGGTGACCATTCCGGGCGATGTTTCCGAAAACGAGGTTGCCGGGCTTGAGGGCGACCCCGAGCGCGGCGAGCCGCTGTTCTGGGCCGCAGGCTGTGCCAATTGCCACGCCGCTCCGGGGGCCGAGGGCGAGGCAAGGCTGGTGCTGGCGGGCGGGCAAAAATTCCCGTCGGGTTTTGGCACCTTCCTTGCGCCCAACATCAGCCCCGACCCGGAGCATGGCATTGGCGCGTGGTCGCTGCGCGAGGTGGCGCGGGCGATGACAAAGGGTGTGGGCCGGAATGGCGCGCATCTATACCCCGCCTTCCCCTACAATTCCTACGATATGGCGCAGGTGCAGGATGTGGCCGACATTTATGCCTATGTGATGACCCTGCCCGCCGACGCCACCCCAAGCCAGCCTCACGAGGTGGGCTTTCCGTTCAACATCCGGCGCAGCCTTGGCGGCTGGAAGCTGCTGTTCCAGCGGGAAGGCTGGATGGTGGCGGGTGATCTGAGTGAGCAGCAGCAGCGCGGGCGCTATCTGGTGGAGGCTCTGGGCCATTGCGGCGAGTGCCACACCCCGCGCAACGCCCTGGGCGGCTGGCAAAGCGCCAAGTGGCTGGGCGGCGCGGCCAGCCCCGATGGCAAAGGGCGCATCCCCAATATCACGCCGGGGGCGCTGGACTGGTCTGAAGCGGATATCGCCTATTACCTGGAAACCGGCTTTACCCCGGACTTTGACAGCGCGGGCGGTGAGATGGCGGTGGTGGTGCAGAGCACGGCCAAGCTGCCGCCGGAAGATCGCGCGGCGATTGCGGCCTACCTGAAGGCGGTGCCTGCGGTGAACTAGAGCGTGTCGCGTTCATTCGAATTCACGCGACACGCTCTAACTTATTGATTTCGCATGTTCGAGAAGCTCAAAACCGGTTCCCACTTTTGAGCAACATGCTCTAGGCGCCTGCCCGTCAGGGGAATGTTGGCGCGGGCAGGCCCGAGGGGTCAAACCGTTTGGCGAAGGATGGGGCGAGCGTGATGTAATAGCCTTGGATCAGCGCGGCTTTGGCGGCGATGCGGGGGTGGGCTTTTGCCAGGGTCGCGAGGGTTTCGGGGGCGTCCATCAGCAGTTCGGCGTAGGTGTTGATGTCATTTTCCAGAGAGGATGCGCCGTAGTCGGAAACGAACCCCGCCTCGTAATAGCGCTTTAGCGCCTCGCCCTCGATATAGCGGGTTGTGGCCTCTAGCTGGGCCTCGTTGCTGAGGGGAAAGGCGATATCGGGCGGGATGTGCGCCTGCCATGCTTCCATCGGGAAAGGGTAGCGGGCGATCAGCAGGCTTGAAAACTCGTGGTGGAAGGCGCGGCGGGTATAGGATGGCCCGGCGTCGCGCAGCAGGTAATCGCTGGCCAGCAGCACCATGCCGGGCTGGATGGTGCCGCCCACGCGGTAGCCTGCCAGCCGCAGCTCTCCGGCGATCAGCAGCTTTGGCGCGACCTGTTGCAAAAGCGGGTCGGGATAGGCGGCGAGCGCCGTGCGCAGCGCATTTAGCGCCACCTTGCCCTTGATCGGGCCGGGGGCGGTGCCGGTGATCCGCGGGTCGCTCACATAGGCCATGGGGGCCTCCATGTGGAGCGGCGCGCCGGTGCGGGCGGTGATCTCGGCGATCAGATCATCCGCCCAGAGCTTGCCGCCAAGAAGCAGCGCGCCGCCCAGCCCAAGCAGGCCAACCGCGACCCAGAGGACAAGGCGACGCGCGTTCATTGGCGACTACTGGTTGACCATGATGGCCGTCGTGGTGCCGCCCACCAGGATGACCGACATGGCGCTGGCATAGGCCGGGGCGCCGACGCTGGTGGTGCCGCCCGAGAAGAACAGCGACAACCCGTAGGCCACGGTGACAACCCCGGCGACAACCAATGCGCCCGTGCCAGCATTGCGCGCCACCTCGCCCCAATCGGTGCCGTGATCGGGGATCGGCGCACGCACGGGGCTGGGCAGCACCGGCTGCGGCGCTGGCTGCCATACCGGCTGCCAAACCGGTTGCGGCGCGGCGGGGCCTTTGGGCACACGCGGCTCGATCTCGATGTTGATCTTGTAGTTGCCCGCAACGAAAGTGTCGTTGCCAAGGCGGCCCGAAAGCTCGGGGTAGATGATTTCCCCCTTGAGGACGGGCATCCCTGTCATGGTGGAAAATTCCATGCCGATGGCGGTGCGCGGCGCGCCGGGGAGGTTGGACGACGAGATCAGCTTGTTGCTGAACTTGATCTCCTTGGTGGTCGGGTCAAACCTGACGGTGTTTTGCGAGGTGAGCGTGCCGAAGGCGTGATCGGCGGCGGCCTTGCCGGTAAGCTCAAGGCCCCCGTTCAACACGGCTGTGAGCGGCATCTTCTCGCCGAGGGCGAGGATCACCCGGCCGCTGATCGAGACGCGGGCCACGAAGGTGCCGTAGTCGATCACGATGGGATCGCCCTTGAGATCATAGGCGAAGGTGACGGGCATCCGGATTGACGGGATTTGATCGCGCAGCGGGCCGGGGGCCGGTGGGCGCACGGCGGAGGGCATGGGCGAAACCGGCGGTTGCTGTGGCAGGATCGGCAGGTGCAACCTGGCGCCTGCGTAAATCAGATCCGGGTCAACGATCTTGCGGGCACCGGCGGCGACCACTTTGGGCTGGTTGTTGAACGCAAAGAGACGCGGCCATTGATAGGGATCGCCAAGGTGGGTGGCGGCGAGGTTCCACAGGTTGTCGCCATCCTGGATTGTGTAGGGAACACCAGTATTGCTCATATTAAAACGTCCAAAATTGATTGAAATAACAAAGTTGATCGGGCGCAGATTGCGCCGGGGCGCGGCAAATTTCAAGCCTCGGATCGCGGTGAAGGCGCGGTGTCATGAGGATATTACATTCGGCCCGGATCGGGGTGCAATCAACCGCGCTCACACTGGCCGAAGCGGGGGTTCAGAGCGCGTTGAGCGCGGCGTCCAGCGCCTGCCAAAGCGGGTCGGCGGGTTCGGTGCCCACGGAGAGGCGGATGAAACCGCCGGTGGTGTCATCGCCCCAGCGGGCGCGGCGCTCGGCAGAGCTGTGGATGCCGCCAAAGGAGGTGGCGGGGCGCAGGAAGGGGCATGTGTTGATAAGCTTTTCGGCGGTTTCCTCGTCCTTGAGGGTGAGGCCGATCAAAAAGCCGTTGGTCACCATCTGGGTTTTGGCGAGAGTGTGCGAAGGATCGCCCGGCAGGCCGGGGTAACGCAGGCTTTGCACGGCGGGATGCGCGGCGAGTTTGGGCGCAATCTCTTCGGCGGTGGCGCACATGGCGGCAAAACGCAGGTGCAGGGTTTCCAGCGAGCGGTGGAGCAGCCAGGCCTCCATCGGGCCGGGGATGCCACCGGCCACGGTGCGCCAGCTGTTGACCGATTCCATGAGGGTGGCGTCGCGGCTGGAAACGTGGCCCATCAGGATATCGGAGTGGCCGCCGGGAGCCTTGGTATCGGAGGCGACCACGATATCGGCGCCCAGATCAAGCGGGCGCTGGCCGAGCGGGGTCATCGTGGTGTTATCAACCACCGAGAGGCCGCCAGCGGCGCGAATGGCGGCGCAGGTTTCAGCCAGGTTGATCAGATCGAGGCCGGGGTTGGAGGGGGTTTCGATGAAGACCACCGCGAAGCCCTCAAAGCCCCCTGCCCCAAAGCTGCGCGTGGGCCGCTCAACCACCTCAACCCCGAGACGCGCTAGGAAGCGCTCACCCAGGCGGCGGGTGTTGTAATAGCCATCCGAGGGCACCAGCAGCCGATCGCCCGCCTTCAACGTGGCAAAAAGCGCCGCCGAGATCGCCCCCATGCCGGAGGGAAACAGCAGCGAGGGCGCGTTTTCGAGGTGGGAAAGCAGGTGCTCTGTTGCCTGCCATGTGGGCTGGGTGGCGCGGCCATAGAAGGGCGATCCATCGGGGGTGCCGGGGAGGTGGAACATCGAGGCCATGGTGATGGGCGGCGAGATCGGATCTCCCTTGGCGAGGCTTTGGCCGCGCAGGTGCAAAAGCCGGGCGGCGGCGGTGTCTGGCGTTTCAGTCATTTGGCAGGGCCTCCGGAGCGGGAAATGAGCAGGCGAGGAGGCGATCAAGCGCAAGGCTGGCCTCTTGGGTGGGAAAGCTGGCAAGCACCCCGGCAGAGGGGGAAAACACGGTAACGCGGCCTTGGTCGGCGCGGGTGAGGAAGGCTTTTTGCGCCTCCAGATCGGCGAAGCGGTGGGTGAAGGCGTGATAGGGGCCTTCCGGCGCGATGGTGCCATCAAGCAGGGTGGCAGGCTGGCCAGCGGGGCGGAAGGCCAGCTGCACCGGCCCATCGGGGAGCGGCAGCTTGGCGCGTTGCGGATCGGTGAGAAAGAGGGTGAGGCTGAGATCAGACCTGTGCCCGCCCGCCTCGTGCAGCCAGAGGGTGAGCCGCGCCCCGCCCGCCCCTTCGGCCGAAAGCACGCAGCGGCCCGCGCCCGGCGTTGCGGCGGGGTATTCGCGCAGGCTCCAGCCGCCCTCGCCTGCTTGTTGTGCCGCGGCAGGTGCGCCCACCGCGAGCAGAAACGCCAGCAGCAGTGCCGCTCTCATGCCCCGGCGAGCTTGGCCAGCCGGTTCTCGCGCAAGCGGGCGAAATCATCACCGGCGTGGTAGCTGGAGCGGGTGAGCGGGCTGGCGGAAACCATCAGGAAGCCCTTGCCATAGGCGGCTTTCTCGTAAGCGGCAAACTCCTCGGGGGTGACGAATCGATCCACCGCGTGGTGCTTGGGCGTGGGCTGGAGATATTGGCCGATGGTGAGAAAATCGACATCGGCGGCGCGCATATCGTCCATCACCTGCTGCACGCCCATCTTGTCTTCTCCGAGGCCAACCATGATGCCGGATTTGGTGAACATGCTCGGATCAAGCTCCTTCACCCGCTGCAACAGCCGCAGGGAGTGGAAGTAGCGCGCCCCGGCGCGGACCTCGGGGTAGAGGCCGGGCACGGTTTCGAGGTTGTGGTTGAACACATCGGGGCGGGCCTCGACGACGGTTTCCAGCACCGAAGGATCACAGCGCAAAAAGTCTGGCGTGAGGATCTCGATGGTGGTTTGGGGGGCCTGCTTGCGGATGGCGCGGATGGTCATCGCGAAGTGCTCGGCTCCGCCGTCCTCCACATCGTCCCGGTCCACCGAGGTGATGACAACGTGGTTCAGCCCTAGTTTCTTGACAGCATCGGCCACGCGGCCCGGCTCGAACACATCCAGCGCCTCGGGCGGCTTGCCGGTGGCAATATTGCAAAACGAGCAGGCGCGCGTGCAGGTATCGCCCATGATCATCATGGTGGCGTGGCCCTGGCTCCAGCATTCGCCCGCGTTGGGGCAAGCGGCCTCTTCACAGACCGTTTTGAGGTTATGCTCGCGCATGATCTTGTGGGTCGCGTGGTAGCCCTTGGAGGTGGGCGCCTTCACGCGAATCCAGTCGGGCTTTTTGGGCTGCGCGTTATCGGGCCGGTGGGCCTTTTCGGGGTGGCGCAGGCGCGGCGGGCTTTGCTCGGTCATGGGGTCTCTCCCTTGTCTGCCCAGAGATAGCGCGGTGGCATGCGTTTGGAAAGGGTGTGGAGGGGGTCAGCCATGCGTGGGGTGCATGGCAGCTTTAGCGTGGGTTGAGGCGCGACCTGGAATCGTTCTAAGACGGGGGCAGCGGGGGTGCTGCGCTGCGGCAATGCGTGTGCGGCACCCCATCACATTTGCAGGCGGCGGGCTTTGTTTGGCAGGGTGCGCTGCGCGACACATGAAAGGCAAGCCCATGAAAACCGGACAAAAGCTCCCCGAAGTCACCTTTCACACCCGCGTGCGCGACGAGGCCATCGGTGGCCCCAACCCGTTCCGCTGGGAAGACAAGACCACCGCTGATTTCTTCGCCGGCAAGCGGGTGGTGCTGTTTTCGCTGCCCGGCGCCTTCACCCCCACCTGCTCAACCTACCAGCTGCCTGGGTTTGAGAACGGCTTTGAGGATTTCGCCGCCGAGGGGATTGATGCGATCTACTGCATGAGCGTCAACGATGCTTTCGTGATGAACCAGTGGGCCAAGGCGCAGGATCTGAAGAACGTAGGGGTGATTCCCGATGGCTCGGGTGAGTTCACCCGCCGGATGGGGATGCTGGTGCGCAAGGACAACCTTGGCTTTGGCCTGCGCTCCTGGCGCTATGCCGCCGTGGTCAACGACGGGGTGATCGAGGCCTGGTTCGAGGAGCCGGGCCTTTGCGACAACCATGGCGACGACCCCTACGGCGAAAGCTCACCCGAGACGGTGTTGAACTGGCTGAAAAAGGCCAACGCGGCAGTGGCGGCCTAAGCCTTAACCGGCGTGGCGGGATCGCCCACCTTGATGATATCAGCGGCGCGGCCCTTAGGGTTGCGCCGCTTTTTTATGGCCGGTCACACGCTGGCGCGCAGCGCCCGCGCCCGCGCGGGCGGCACCGATTGGATCTCGAGCCCGGTGAACACGTGCAGCGTGCCAAGGTCATCATCCACCACCGCATGGTCTGAAACCCAGCCGCCGAGCAGCAGGAAACTGCGCAGCAGCGGCGGCATGGTGAGCAGCGCGGTGCGCTTGTCAGGCGCGCGATCCGGCAGCGCGGTGAAGGGGTGGGTTTGCGGCGCCTTGGGCGCCGGGCGCAGGGCGGACGGCGCCGTGTAGGAATCGCGCAGCAGCGCCAGCGCGTCGAAGTGTTCGGCCGGGTCGGTGCCATGGAAGGAGGAGCAGCCAAACAGAAAGCTGATGCCCTGGCTGTCGATCAGATCGGTCATCCCCACCCAGGCGGTGCGCAGCACATGCGGATCGCCCCGCGCGGCGGGATCAATGCAAAAGCGGCCCATCTCCAGCATCGGGCCGGGGTAGCTGGCAAGCGGCGCGGTATCATAAAACTGCGCGGTGTAGCCCTGGGCAATGTCGCCCCCGCCCGAGAGGCGCAGCAGGCGAAAGGCGCAGGCCAGCCGCGCAGCCTCGCCCTCGGCGCGCATGTCTTCGATTATCACATGCATGGCGCGGGTATCAAAAGCGTCGCTGTCATCCGCCCCGGCATCCCCACGAAAGGTGAGGCCGCGCAGCGCCATCACGGCGGCCATATCGGCGCGGCTTTGCGCCTGGCGCACCCGGTAACGGCCTTTTGTCAGCTCTTTCATCCTGCCCACTCCAAGGGCCGCATTGCGCAGCAAGGGATCTCGCCTAGATATGAAGGGCGCGTGACAGAGGCGCAAGATTGGAAGGGAGAGCAGGATGACGGAAGCCACGGTAAAAAAGAGCGATGCGGAATGGCGCGAGGAGTTGAGCGATTTGGCCTATCAGGTGACGCGCAAGCACGGCACCGAGCGGGCCTTTACCCATGATGATTTTCCCAAAAGCGCGGGACGCTTCACATGCACCTGCTGTGGGGCGCCGCTGTTTGATCAGGCGCATAAGTTTGACAGCGGCACCGGCTGGCCCTCGTTCTGGGCGCCAAAAGACGGGGCCGAGGTGGGCACCAGCGAGGATCGCAAGTTTTTCATGAAGCGCACCGAGGTGCATTGCGCCCGCTGCGCCGCCCACCTGGGGCATGTCTTCCCCGATGGGCCAGAGCCAACCGGGCTACGCTATTGCATCAACGGGGTTGCGCTGGAGTTTGAGCCAGAGGAATAGGCCGCGGGGGTCGGGGGCGGTAAGGCCCCCTGCCCGCTAGTCGAGGAACTGATCGGCGGTGAAGCGGCCAAGGTTGCCCAGAAGCTGGCGCAGGAAGCTCACACCGGCGATGTTGCTATCGGTCTCGCGGCGCGACAGCGCGACGACATTACCATCTTGCAAGGTGAAGCGCTCGACGTTGGAAACCACGCCCGCCTCATCAAACCGCACGGCCACAAGCTGACGGTCCACAAACTCCGGCTCGCGCGGGCCAACCCGCTTTACCCGTGCCGATAGATAATAGTAGCCGCTGTTCTCAAGCACACCGGTGGCAGCGGGAGTGCCAATGGTCTCGGCCACGCTTTCGCGGGTGTCCTGCCCCACAACCACATCTGCGAGGTCCTGATCGCTCGGGGTCCAGCCGTGGTTGCGATAGCGCGCACCACAAGCCGTGAGCGAGAGCACCAGTGTCCCGAGGAAAATCGAACGTGCCAGATTGCCCAGCAGTCTTGCGCCTATTGTTCTGCCCATTGTCAGCCCGGATGCCTCAGGTTTCTTTTGTCTGTTAATCGGCTTACAGAAGGATCAGCCATGGTTCAAGAAAGGAAGCACAGCATGGGCCAAAGCCCCCGGCCAAAACCGATCCGCCTGTCAGAGCTGACCAACGCCCATCCAACCACCTTCGAGATCACCCCGGATGAGGCCGCGATGGAAGGCTTGCTGGCCCCGCTCGATCTGCTGGGCCTGCGAAAGCTGCGGTTTTCAGGCACGCTTTCGCCGCTGGGCAAGCGCGACTGGCAGCTTGACGCCAAGTTGGGGGCCACCGTGGTGCAGCCCTGTGTTGTGACGCTGGAGCCGGTGAGCACGCGGATTGATACCTCTGTTGTGCGCCGTTACCTCACCAATTTCACCATGCCCGATGAGGGCGAGGCCGAGATGCCCGAGGATGACAGCGCCGAGCCGATGCCGGTGGCGCTGGATCTTTGGGACGTCATGGTGGAGGCGCTTTCCATCGCCCTGCCCGATTTTCCCCGCGCCGAAGGGGCCGATCTGGGCGAAGCGGTTTATACAGAGCCGGGCGCCGAGCCGTTGACGCAAGAGCGGGTAAAGCCCTTTGCCGGGCTGGCCGACCTGAAGAAAAAGATGGAAGGCGGCGGCTGATCCGCGCCTGCATAATCAGGCCGCCTGCCCTGCCTCGGGCGGCCCGCCCCCCCGGCGCGCGCATTTTCTTGCCGCAAATATCCAAACAAAAAATGGTGTGCGCCGCAGGCGCGCTACTTAATAGCGGCAATTTTTGCTGGACATGCGCCAGAAGTTTCGTATTTTCGCGCCTCCTCGCGGATCGCGGCTTGATCGGCGGCGCGAGGCGGCGTATGACGCGCCAAACGAGATTCCTGAATTGCCGGGGCAGAGCGCCCCGCACAGACCCGAGGTTGTGACATGGCTGTCCCACAGAATAAAATCACCAAGTCGCGTCGCAACATGCGTCGCTCGCACGATTCACTTGTTGCCGACAATCCGGCCGAGTGCTCCAACTGCGGTGAGCTGAAGCGCCCGCACCACGTATGCGCCGCCTGCGGCCATTACGATGATCGTGAGATCGTGGCGCAGGCCGACGAGATCGATCTCGACGAAGACGCTGCCTGATCAGCTTGGTCGGGGGCCGCGCCTGAATGAGTTCTGCCACCGAGACCAGCGACACGGATAGCGCGAGTCTCCCGGCCCTTGCGGGCCGGGTTGTCATTTCTGTTGACGCGATGGGCGGCGACCATGGGCCTGCGGCCGTTGTGGCAGGCCTGGCGCTTTCGGCCGACAAGAATCCTGACATTGCCTTCATCCTGCACGGGCGCGGCTCTGAGTTGCGCCCGCTGGTGGAAAAGCGCGGCCTTGCCGATCGGTGCGTCATTCGCGACGTGCCCGGCGTGGTGGCGATGGATGACAAGCCGGCGCATGTGATGCGCCACGGCAAAGACACGTCCATGTGGTCCACTATTGAAGCGGTGAAGCGCGGCGAGGCTTTGGTGGCCGTTTCCTGCGGCAACACCGGGGCTTTGATGGCGGTGTCGATGATTCGGCTGCGCAAGCTGGAGGGGGTTAACCGCCCTGCCATTGCCTGCCTTTGGCCCTCGCGCAACCCGTCGGGCTTTAACATCATGCTGGATGTGGGCGCCGATATTCGCGCCGACCAGCAGGACCTTTTGCAATATGCGCTGATGGGCGTGTCTTATGCGCGCAACGGGCTTGAGCTGGAGCGGCCACGGGTGGGCCTGCTGAACGTGGGCACCGAAGAGACCAAGGGCCGCGCCGAGCTGAAGGTTGCGCATGACATGATCCAGGCCGCAGCCGAAGAGGCGGAATTTGATTTCGCCGGCTTCGTGGAGGGCGGCGATATCCCCGGCGACCGGGTGGATGTGATCGTGACCGATGGCTTCACCGGAAACATCGCGTTGAAAACCGGCGAAGGCACCGCCAAACTGATTGGCGACTTGCTGACCGGCGCCTTCAAGCACTCGCCCCTCTCGCGGCTGGCTGCCCTGCTGGCGCTGACCAGCCTCAAGCGGTTCAAGAAGCGGATTGATCCGCGCCGGGTGAACGGCGGGGTCTTTCTGGGGCTGAACGGAACGGTGGTAAAATCACACGGCGGGGCCGATGCAACCGGCATCAGCGCCGCGATAAAACTGGCTTTTCAACTCGGTCGATCGGGCTTCTCGGACCGGCTTGCAGCGCGGCTTGCATCAGTGAGCGGCGCGGGGCAGGATGAGCCTCTAAACAAAGAATAACGAAAGAGGCGTCAGAGCATGGTGGTGCGAACCGTTGTAAGAGGCGTCGGGCATTATTTGCCGGAGCGAGTGATTCCCAACAGCTGGTTTGAGGACAAGGTTGAAACCTCAGACGAGTGGATCAAGGCGCGCACCGGGATCGAACGTCGCCATTTTGCCGCCGAGGGTGAAACCACCAGCCAGATGGCAACCAAAGCGGTGCAGAACGCGCTGAAGATGGCCGGCTGGGAGGCCAGCGAACTTGATGCGCTGATCGTGGCTACCTCAACCGCCGATCTGACCTTCCCCTCAGCCGCCACAATGGTGCAGGCCCAACTGGGCATGGCGGGCGGCTTTGCCTTTGATATTCAGGCAGTGTGCGCCGGTTTCGTTTATGCGCTGGCCAATGCGAACGCGCTGGTCACCAGCGGCCAGGCCAAGCGGGTTGCGGTGATTGGCGCCGAAACCTTCAGCCGCATCCTCGACATGAATGACCGCGGCACCTGCGTGCTGTTTGGCGACGGCGCGGGCGCGCTGGTGCTGGAGGCCGCCGAGGGCAGCGGCGGGCCAGAAGACCAGGGCATTCTGGCCACCGATCTCAACAGCGACGGGCGCTTCAAGGACCTGCTTTACGTGGATGGCGGGGTGTCGACCCAAAGCACCGGGCATCTGCGGATGCAGGGCAAGGAAATTTTCCGCCACGCCGTTGAAAAGCTGGCCGCCACTGCGCACACGGCGATCGACAAGGCCGGGCTGAACGAAGGCGATATTGATTGGCTGGTGCCCCATCAGGCGAACCTGCGGATTATCTCCGCCACCGCCAAGAAGATGCAATTGCCGATGGAAAAGGTCGTGGTGACGGTTCAGGACCACGGCAATACCTCGGCGGCATCGATTCCCCTCGCGCTGTCGGTCGGGGTGCAAAACGGCCAGATCCAGCCCGGTCAGGTGGTTGTCACCGAGGCAATCGGCGGTGGATTGGCCTGGGGATCGGTCGTCTTGCGCTGGTAATCGCCAATCCAGCGCGAAAGGTGCGAATAAACACCGTCGCGCAAGCCCCTGATATTGACTCGGAAATTCCCCCGCCGCACACTCGGCAAAACAAAACGGGGGACGTAAGATGGCCGGAAATACCTTGACGCGTATGGACCTGAGCGAAGCTGTGTTCAACGAGGTCGGTCTGTCGCGCAATGAAAGCGCCCAGCTTGTCGAGAGCGTTCTGGCGCATATGTCGGATGCGCTGGTCAAAGGCGAGAGCGTGAAGATCTCGTCTTTCGGCACCTTCTCGGTGCGTGAAAAGGCCGCCCGTGTGGGCCGCAATCCGAAAACCGGTGAAGAAGTGCCCATCAGCCCCCGCCGGGTGCTGACCTTCCGCCCCAGCCACCTGATGAAAGATCGTGTGGCCGAGGGCAACAAGAAGAAGTAAGCGCAAAAGCGCGGCATTTCGGGCCTCAAGAGGCCCGGTGAAGGACAGAGCAGAAGCGAGGCAGAACGCCCATGGGAAAATCCCCCGACGCCTTTCGAACCATTTCCGAGGTGGCCGATTGGCTGGGGGTGCAAACCCACGTTCTGCGCTTCTGGGAAAGCAAGTTTTCGCAAGTGAAGCCGCTGAAGCGGGCCGGTGGGCGGCGCTATTATCGCCCCGCTGACATGGAGCTATTGGGCGGCATCCGTAAGCTGCTGCATGACGATGGGCTAACCATCAAGGGCGCGCAGAAGTTCATTAAGGAAAACGGGGTGAAGGCGGTTGCCGCGCTGTCGCCCTCTGCCGAGGGCCCCGGCCCCGGTGCGGGTGCCGAAGCAATGGCCCCGATGCCCGGCGGCACCAAAGAGGCCGAGCCGGATGTGGCCGAGGCGATCCCCCCGCATGAAACCCCGCCGCCTGCCCCCCCTGAGCAACCGCCGCTTGATCTGGGCCCCGACGCCGGGCCAGAGGCGATCCGCCCGATTCCCGGCGGATCTGAAGTGGAACCGGAAGCCACCAACGCCCCGAACACGGGCGATGTGGTGATTGGCGACAACGTGGAGCTGGGCGGAGATCCCACGCCCCCGGTCGACATGACAGGCGAGGCCCCCGGCCCCGGCGTTTCGGTGGAAATTGCCGCAACGGTGGATGTTTCGGGCGAGGAAGAGGCCGGGGAATTTGGCTCGGACGTGGTGGATATCTCTGCCGATACGCCCGCCACGCCGGTGCATATCGACACCATTGTTGACGCAGGCGGCGAAGAGGCCGATCCGGCGGTGGGCGTGCACCTGGAGCGCACCATTGACGTGTCGTCAGAGGATGAGGCGGCCGCGTTTGGCTCACCCACGGTAGACATGAGCACCGAGGAGCCGGAGGTGCCGGTGCGCCTTGGCACATCGGTGGATGTGAGCGCCGAGGAGGAGCCAGAGGTGCGCGTGCCGAGCTTCATCAGCAAGGCCAAGGCGCGCGAAACCACGGTCCCGCCGGTTTTTCCCGGGCCGCCGCCGCTGCCCGAGGGGACGGCGAATGTGGCTGGGGTGGGCGATCCGCACACGCCGCCAGCGCCTGACGCTGCCGCCGCCAACACCCCTGCCCCGCCCGAGCCGATGGATTTTGACCGCGTGCCGGTCGATGCCTCTGCCCCCTTGCCGCAGCGCCTTGCCGCCCTGCGCCCCGGTGCGGTGGACAAGGCCCGCATTCAGCCGCTTTACGCCCGCCTCACGGCGCTGCGTGAACGGATGGGTTAACGGCAGAATTGCCCCCTTGCGCCCTGCGAAGAATCCGCTACAAAGCCCGAACGTCGGGCTATGGCGCAGCCTGGTAGCGCGTCCGTCTGGGGGACGGAAGGTCGCAGGTTCGAGTCCTGCTAGCCCGACCAAATACACCCGCAACGCCCGCACCCAGCCTTGGGAGGCGGGCGTTTCGCTATCTGGGGGAATGCGATGACCGCGGCACCGGGCGTGTTGCCCAGCCAATCCATCGAGGCGATGATCGCGCGCGGCAGCCTCAGCGGCAGCCCGGCGATCACGCCTGAGCAAGTGCAGCCTGCCAGCCTTGATTTACGTCTGGGAACAGTGGCTTACCGCGTGCGCGCCTCGTTTTTGCCGGGCGCTGGCGCGGCGGTGGAAGAGCGGCTCAACGAGTTTGAGATGCACCGGGTTGATCTGCGCGAGGGCGCGGTTCTGGAAAAGGGCTGCGTCTATCTGGTGCCGCTGATGGAACGTTTGGCGCTGCCCGAGGGCATTCAGGCGGTGGCCAATGCCAAAAGCTCGACCGGGCGGCTTGATCTGCTCACCCGGCTGGTCACGGATCGCGGCGTGGAGTTTGACCGCGTTGCGCCCGGCTATGAAGGCCCGCTTTATGCCGAGATTTGCCCGCGCAGCTTTTCGGTGCTGGTGCGGCCGGGGATGCGGCTGAACCAATTGCGCTTTCGCCGGGGCCACGCGGTTTTGGATGATGGCGCGCTGCGGGCGCTGCACGCCGAGGTGCCGCTGGTGGACGGCGAGGCGCTGATCTCTGACGGGCTTGGCTTTTCGGTGGATCTGACCGCTGGCGAAAACGGGCTGGTCGGCTATCGCGCCAAGCCCCACACCGGCATCATCGACCTTGACCGAATTGGCCAGTATGAGCCTGCGGAGTTTTGGGAGCGGCTGGAAACCCGCGAGGAGCGGATCATCCTTGATCCGGGGGCATTTTACATCCTTGTGAGCCGCGAAGCGGTGACGATCCCGCCGATGTATGCCGCCGAAATGGCCCCCTATCTGGCGCTGGTGGGCGAGTTCCGGGTGCATTACGCGGGCTTTTTTGATCCCGGTTTCGGCCATGCCGAGGCGGGGGGCGCAGGCTCACGCGGGGTGCTGGAGGTGCGCTGCCACGAAGCGCCCTTTGTGCTGGAGCATGGGCAGGTTGTGGGGCGGCTGGTGTATGAGCATATGGCCGAACGTCCGGCGCGGCTTTACGGGCAGGAAATTGCCTCAAACTACCAGGGCCAGGGCCTGAAACTATCAAAGCATTTCCGTGCTTAGCAACGCGCCCGCCCTGCCCCATTTGGGCGTTTTTTACTTATTTGCCAGCTAGTTAGGGAGCTTCCTTCAAGCGGCTTTCACCGGCGTCGCGCAGGATGTTGGTGAGGGTGGAAAACCAGCCGTCATCCGGCGTGGCGGTGCGGCGGACAAGGGCGATGGTGCGGGCGGGCTGCGGCTCGGCAAAGCGGCGCAGGGCGAGTTTGGGCGCGGCGGCACTTTCAGACGCAACCGCGATTTCGGGCAGGAAGGTGAGGCCAAAGCCCTCGGCCACCAGCCCGGCCAGCGTGGCCAGCGACGAGGCCCCAAGATCAACCCGCGTATCGGCGCGGCGCAGGGCACAGACCTCCAGCGCCTGATCGGCGAGGCAATGGCCCTCTTCCAGTAGTAACAGGCGCTCCGGGTCCAGCGCCTTTGGGCTGAGGGCGGCGCCCTGCCCGGCGAGGGTGGCGGCATTGCCCGCCAGCAGGAAATGGTCGGTAAAAAGCGGCGCCTCCAGCAGCCCGGCGCGGCCTGCGGGCAGCGCGATCACCGCCGCATCAAGGTGGCCGTCCTCCAGCGCATCAAGCACCCGCTCGGTTTTGCTTTCGTGGATGCGCAGCTCAAGGCGCAGATTGCGCGAGCGGATGAGCGGCAGCGCGACAGGCAGCAGATAGGGCGCGACCGTGGGAATCACCCCAAGGCTAAGGCGCCCGCCCAGCCCTTCGCGCCATCTTGCCGATTGTTCAAGCCGCGCCATCTCGCCCAGCACCGCGCGGGCGTGGGCCAAAAGCTCATGCCCTGCCGGGGTAAGGACCGCGCCGCGCGGCTGACGCTCCACCAGACGCAAGCCAAGCTGCGCCTCCATCTCCTTGATTTGCTGCGACAATGCAGGCTGGGACACATGCACAGCCTCGGCCGCACGGCCAAAGCTGCCGGTTTCGGCGAGCGCGGTGAAATAGCGGAGCTGGCGGAGGGTCACATTCATAATCTCTCCTTATCGCAACAGAAGGAAGAAGCAATTTTTATTTATCGCGGATGTGGCGGAGAGTGAGGCTAATCGCAACTCTCACAGCAACGTCTCGGGAGGACAAAGCCATGTGTGCAAAGAAACTCACCACCACCGCCGGATCACCGGTTCCGGACAACCAGAACTCGATGACAGCCGGGGCGCGCGGCCCGCTGTTGATGCAGGATTATCAACTGCTTGAAAAGCTGGCCCATCAGAACCGCGAGCGCATTCCAGAGCGCACCGTCCACGCCAAGGGCTGGGGCGCGCATGGCACGCTCAGGATCACCGGCGACATCAGCAAATACACCTGCGCCAAAGTGCTCCAGCCGGGCAGCGAAACCGCCATGCTGGCCCGATTCTCAACCGTGGCCGGTGAGGCCGGGGCGGCAGACCATGAGCGCGATGTGCGCGGTTTTGCCCTGAAGTTTTACACCGAAGAGGGCAACTGGGACCTTGTTGGCAACAACACGCCCGTGTTTTTCGTGCGCGATCCTTACAAGTTTGCCGATTTCATCCATACGCAAAAGCGCCATCCGCGCACCAACCTGCGCTCGCCGACCGCGATGTGGGATTTCTGGAGCCTCAGCCCCGAATCGCTACATCAGGTGACGATCCTGATGAGCGATCGCGGCCTGCCGGTGACGCCGATGCACATGAATGGCTACGGCTCGCACACCTACAGCCTGTGGAATGCTGAAGGTGAGCGCTTTTGGGTGAAGTTCCACTTCAAAACCGAGAAGGGGCACGAGCATTACACCAATGCCGAGGCCGAGGATGTGGTGGGCAAAACCCGCGAGGGCTATCAGGAGGCGCTTTATAACACCATCGAGGGCGGCGATTACCCGCGCTGGAAGGTGCAGGTGCAGATCATGCCCGAGGCAGAGGCCGAGGTGACCTCTTACAACCCGTTCGACCTTACGAAGGTTTGGCCGCACGATGAGTATCCCTGCATTGATATCGGCGTGATGGAGCTGAACCGGAACCCCGATAACTATTTTGCCGAGATCGAGAATGCGGCGTTCAGCCCGTCAAACATTGTGCCCGGCATCAGCTTTTCGCCCGACAAGATGCTGCAAGCGCGGATCTTCTCTTATGCGGATGCCCATCGCTATCGGCTTGGCACCCATTATGAGCAGCTTCCGGTGAACCGCCCGGTGTGCCCGGTGCATCATTACCACAAGGACGGCACCATGAATTACGAGGGCCAGCAAACCGGGGTGACGGACGCCTATTATGAGCCGAACTCGGTGGATGGTGCGCCTGAGGAAGTGCCCGCCGCGATGGAGCCTGCGCTGAAGATTGATGGCAATGCCGATCGCTACAACCATCGCGAGGGCAATGATGATTTTGGCCAGGTGACGGCGCTGTTTGAGCTGTTTGACGACGGACAGCGCAAGCGCCTGTTTGGCAATATCGCCGCCGCGATGGGCGGGGTGCCGGCCGAGATCATCGAGCGGCAGTGCAGGCTGTTTGATCAGGTGCATGCTGATTATGGCAAGGGTGTGCGGGATGCGGTGAAATCCGCCAACCTTGGCAAATATGACCCGAACGCCGTTCCGGTGACCGAGGCCACACCGCAGGACGCGGCAGAGTAGCATCCCCACATTTCAGCGTTGATGCAGGCTCCCGTTCAGCGGGGGCCTGTTATCTTATTTGATCTAGGCCATGGTGCTCGGGGCACGCCGGGGGCAAAGATAGGGCAAAACAGGAGGGTTGGAATGCGGGTTTCGCTTCATCTCAAGCAGATCACCTATGGGGGCAATGATGGCATTGTCACCACCTTCGCCATTGTGGCGGGTTTTGCCGGGGCGCAGGCCGAGGGGGCCGGGCAGATTGGCGCGGTGGCGGTGCTGGTCTTTGGCATGGCCAACCTTCTGGCCGATGGGCTTTCGATGGGGTTGGGGGAGTTTCTGTCGACCCGGTCGCAGGCCAAGCTTTACCATAGCGAGCGGCGCAAGGTGCTGGACATCGCGGCGCGGGACCCGGAGGCGCTGGCAGCCGCCCTCGCGGCCCGCGGGATGGCGCAGGAGGCGGCGCAACAGGCCGCGCACTTGCTGGCCACGGCACCGGAACTGGCCGCAGACCTTTTGGCCGATCACAGCATGGATCTGCCCGATATGCGCGAGGCGAGGCCGCTGCGCGACGGGCTGATCACCTTTGCCTCTTTCCTCGCCTTCGGGTTGGTGCCCCTCCTGCCCTACTTGCTGGCGGGGCCGGAGGAAGGCTCTCTTGGCGCTTCGGTCGCGGCCACGGCGGCGGCACTGTTTGCGCTTGGGTTGCTGCGCGGCCATGCCACCGGCGAGGGCTACGGGCGGGCGGTGGCCGAGGTTGTGGGTGTGGGCGGGCTGTGTGCGCTGGCGGCTTTTGCGGTGGGCGCGGTGATCGGGTAGCGCCAGCACACCCGCAAGATACGCGAAAGGCCCGCGCGGGGAAGGAACCGAACGGGCCTTTGGCCGGGCGTTAGAGGATGTCGCTCAACAGTGGGAACCGGTTTTGAGCTTCTCGAACATGCGAAATCAACACGTTAGAACGTGTCGCGTGAATTCGAATGAACGCGACACGCTCTCATGGGGGCGTATCAGCCGATCATATCAGCCTCGGGGCCATAATTTTCTTCATAGTGGCGCTTTAGCCGTTGCAGCGCGATGCGCAGCACGATCTTGCCGGAGCGGGCTGACCAGCCCATGCGCTTTTCGGCGGCTTCCAGCCCTTCCAGGAAGCAGCAGCAGCGCAGCACCATATCCCCCAGACCGGGGCCAAGATCGCGCAGCGCATCACTCACCCGGCGGCGCGAGGCCTCGGGGCCGTTGGCCGGGCCGCCGCTGGCCGAAAACTGGCCACCATGACCGCCGGTCAGGAAGGTTTCCCAGTTTTGCGCGACGCGCGGCCCCATCTGGGCCATCTCGAAATCTTCGCGCAAGCGTTCGGCGGCGGCCACGAGATCAGGGTCAAGGAAGCGGCTGCCGTCCTTGTCGCGGCGGCGGGAGAGCGCCTGAACCGGACTCTCGCTGCGGTTGTAGCGAATGCGGCTTTTGCCGTCTTCCGCATCGACCTCTTCAATATCGCGGTGCTGCATGGCGAAAGGCGTTGGCGCCTCGGCAAATCCCTCGGCCCCGGCGGTGTCGGCGAGCAGGCGCTTGAGGGCGGTGCGCCCGGCGGGGGTAATGGTGTAGGTGGTGATGCGGCCATTGGCCTTGACCTCGATCCATTCCTTGAGCGCGAAGGCCTGCGCCACCTCGCTATCGACCACCGCGGTGCGTGTGGTGCGCCCGTCCGCCAGGGATTTGACCACCGCTGCCTTATCCATGCCGGCAGCCACCGCCAGCACCGCGCCCTTCTCGGACAGGCGCCGCAGGATGCGCCTTCCTTCCCGCGCCACGGTGGCTTCATCTGATATTTTCGTTTTTGGAACAAAGTGTTGGCTCATTGTCGCGCTCTCCAGCTTGAAATGTGCCTGCCCCAGGCGCGCGAGCGCCTCGTCGACAAGCGGATCATCACGACGCTGTTCAAACCGCCTGATCTGCCGAAGGATCGTTGAAGCATGAACCCCCTCATCCCGCGCTAGCCCGCGGATTGAATGGCCTTCTTCGATATGCCGCAAATAATGCAACACGCTCCTAGGCACCCAGCCCGGTACACTTTGGGTTTGTCCCCGTTCACACTGTTGGCCTGTCATCTTTCCCCGTAGCCTCCAAGCAATCCTCTGTTGTGTAAAGTACCTAGCTTTAACCGACACAACCTAGGGGCGATTTAGTTACCCAAGTGTTAACAATACGTCATAAGCACCAGTTTTGTTTAAAATTTGGGATAAATCATTTTCACACCGTTCGCAGGTTTTCGGATCACGCAACACCCGCCTTGGTTGTGCCACAGTGAGGGCGCTGGAGATGCTTGATGGGAGATAACGATGCACACGCACAGCACTGAAAAACGCAATCACGGGGCGCGGGATCCACTGGGCGGGCTAAAGCGGCCCCGGCTACTGGTGCGGGCCGCCCGGCTGGGGCTTGCGGATTACTCGCGCAAGCGGGATCTCGGGCGCATCCTGCGCGAAACAGAGCTGCCCGGCCCGTCAACCGCCCTGCCCCGGCTGATCGAGGAAGAGGCCGATATGGAAGCGCGCCGCCAGGGCGGGCTGACAACCTATTCGGTGATCCACCACCTTGAGGTGCTGATTGCGCTGATGGCCGAGGTGCGCCTTGTGCCCCGCTGGTCGGCCACGGGCGGTTAACCCCCGCGCGACATCTGCCGCCCAGGGTTTGGAGCTGTCGGGCGTGGCTCAGGCCATGGCGTCGGGCAGCTCTGCCTTGCGGGTCACCACGAAAGCCTCAAGCGCTTCGCGGATCGCGGGATCAAGTGGCGGGGCCTCATAGGCGGCGAGCAGCTTGGTGACGCGCTCGCTGGCCAGGGATGAGGTGTCTCGCGCGCCCTCTTCTTTCCATGTTTCGAAGGGCTTGTAATCAAACACCTCAGACTTCCAGAAGGCGGATTGGTAGTTGGCTTGGGTGTGGGCGCAGCCAAGGTAGTGGCCACCGGGGCCAACCTCGCGGATTGCATCCATGGCCTGCCCGTTTTCGTCAGCCGCGATGGGGGCGGCGAGCTTGTGCAGGGTGCCAAGCTGGTCGGCGTCCATCACGAATTTCTCGTAGGATGACACAAGCCCCCCTTCAAGCCAGCCGCAGGCGTGCAGCATGAAGTTGACCCCCGACAGCAGGCCCAGATTGAGCGAGGTGGCGGTTTCATAGCCCGCCTGCGCATCGGGCAGTTTGGAGCCGGCAAAGCTGCCCGAGGAGCGGTATGGCAGGCCAAGGCGGCGGGCCAGCTGGCCTGCGCCATAGGTCACTTGCGAGGCTTCGGGGGTGCCAAAGGTGGGCGCGCCCGAGTTCATGTCAATCGAGGTGACAAAGGCGCCAAAGATCACCGGCGCGCCGGGTTTGATGAGCTGGCTATAGGCCACCCCGGCGAGCACCTCGGCCAGCACCTGTGTGAGCGTGCCAACCACCGAAACCGGGGCCATTGCGCCGCCCACGATGAAGGGCGAGATGATGCAGGCCTGCCCGGCTGCGGCATAGGTTTCCAGAGCGCCCATCATGGTGGCGTCAAAGGTGAGCGGTGAGTTGATGTTGATGAGCGAGGTCATCACGCAGCGCCCCTCAAGCCCGCCAAACAGGATATCGGCCATGGCAACCGAATCGGCCGCGCGCGATGGTTCTGTCACCGAGCCCATGAAGGGTTTGTCGGTCAGGGTCATATGGGCCATCAGCATATCGAGGTGGCGCTTGGCGACGGGCACATCGGTTGGCTCACACACGGTGCCGCCGGAGTGGTGCAGCCACTTTGCCATATGGCCGAGCTTCACGAAGTTTTCGAAGTCCTGCATCACCGCATAGCGCCGCCCACCAGAGGCATCGCGCACGAAGGGCGGGCCATAGACCGGGGCCAGAACCAGCCCCTTGCCGCCAATCTCGACCGAGCGCTCGGGGGTGCGGGCGTGTTGGGTGAAATTGGCGGGCGCGGTGGCACAGAGCGTGCGCGCCAGGCCACGCGGGATATGCACCCTGTCGCCGCGCACATCGGCCCCGGCTTCGCGCCAGCGCGCCAGCGCGGGGGCGTTCTCGGCAAAGACCACGCCAATCTCTTCCAGCACGGTTTCGGCGTTTGCCTCGATGATGGCGAGGGTCTCCTCGGGGAGCAGATCAAAGGTGGGGATCGCGCGGGTGATCGGCGGGGCGGCATCAATGCGCAGGGCGGTGCGCTCGGCACGCCGGGCCGCGCCGCCTCCGCTGCGCCCGCGTCTGCGCCCTGCCGCCGGTGCGTCTGCTGCCTCAACCATGTGCGATTCCTTTCCCTCTGAAGGGGTGTCATGCCGCTTTGATAGCGCAGCTCCCGGTGCCGGGCGCGGCGGGTTTGCGGCCAAAATTTTGCGATCCGCGACATTCAGGGTGGAAATGCTGCGCGCGCGCATTTGAAAGCCTCGCTTCGCTTGCGCGCACCAGTTCCGGCCGCCTTGCGCAGGCCGCTCTGCCCTGCAAAAGCCAGCGGACAGCGGCCTTTGACCCGCGCCCACCAAAGGTGCAGGGTAGGCCGTGGAGCAGGAGGAACCGATGGCAGACAACGAGCGATCCGAGCCAAAGACAGAGGAGCGGCAAACGCTGACATCTGCCGAGATCACCGCGCTTTCACACCTTTATCGTGGCGAGGTTTATCGCAGCACGATCTGGCGTACCCGGCTCGACACCACGACCAACTGGGCGGTGGTGTCGCTGGGGGTGGCGCTGTCGATCTCTTACGCCTCGCCCGGAGCCTCGCCGCTGCCGCTGGTATTGGTGGGCGTGCTGATCCTGCTGTTTTTGATGCAGGAGGCCCGCCGTTACCGCTATTTCAACGTGTGGCGCGCCCGGGCACGCTGGATTGAAACCCATTTTTACGCCCCGCTGCTGGAAGACGGCGATCTGAGGATGCAGGAGGGTTGGCAAAACGTCCTCTCACAGGATTACCTGCGCCCGCGCTATCACGTCACCTATGCAACGGCGCTTGGGCGGCGCATCCGGCGCAATTACCTGTGGATCCTGCTCATTCAGGCGCTGGCCTATGCGGGCAAGATCGTGATTCATCCCACCAACTCGACCAGCCTTGATGAGGTGATCACCCGCGCCGATATTGGCCCCCTGCCCGGCGAATTGGTGATCCTGACGGGGCTGGCCTATGTGCTGATCTGCGTCAGCCTCGCCTTTTGGAGCACCCGGCAGGATGCCAAACGCAGCCGCGCTGCGGGCAAGGAGCGCTCAAGCTCAATGGGTTGAGCGCGCGCGAAATCGCAGGCCATTGCCCCCCTGACGGGCCGCGCCCCCTTGCACCCCTCGGCGGGCCGGAATATCCCCTTGGCCCATGAGCATGCCGCATCCCACGCGCCACCACGAGCGCCTCCTCATCATCGACTTTGGCTCTCAGGTGACGCAGCTTATTGCGCGCCGCCTGCG
>NZ_JARGND010000078.1 GCF_029212645.1 Vannielia sp.
ATACGACCGAGGCCTATTCCCGCGTCGCGGACGAGGGCATGCAGATCCTCGGCGGGTATTCCCTGACGCCTGATTTTCCGATGGAACGGCATTACCGCGATGCGCGCCTCATGCGGATTGGCGGCGGCAGCAACGAGGTCATGCGCAATTCGATCGCCAAGGACCTGGGGCTGTAAACCGCCAGACAGCCCCAATAAGCGATTGAAAAACCCGCCGAAAGGCGGGTTTTGCGGTTCTGGTTGCGGCGATTTTTAGGGGACTAGAACCGCGCGGCCAATGATCTTGCCCTCTTCCAGCTGGTCCAAAAGGTCGCTCGCCTGCTTCAGATCGTGGGTCTGGGTCGGCAATGCGGGCACCTTGCCATCTACCGCGAGCTCCATCAATTCGGCGAACTCCTGAAGCGATCCGACATAGCTGCCCATGATCGTCACCGCCTTGACCGGGATCAGCGGTAACGGCCAGGGAGCCGCTCCGCCAAACAGGCCGACCATGACGATCTTGCCGCCTTTGCCCACCGCATCAAACGCCAGGCTTGCGCTGCTTTCGGCCCCGACCAGATCAACCGCTGCCAATGCCGGGCCGCCAACTGCGGCCTGCACCTGAGCTACGGCATCATCTGCTGCGCCGTCAATCGCATGAGCCGCACCCGCAGCCAGAGCCGCGTCCCGCTTGGCCGGATCCAGATCGACAACAACGGGCGGCAGCCCGCCCATCGCCTTGACGAGCCCGATTGCCATCAGGCCGAGGCCACCCGCGCCGATGATCACCACCGGCGCGGCTTGGATCGTGTCCTCGACCTTTTTCAGCGCCGAAAAAGTGGTTAGCCCTGAACAGGCCAGCGGTGCGGCAATTTCCGGGCTGAGTGTCCCCATGTCGAACAGATAACGTGCATGCGGTATCTTGATCATATCGGCATAGCCGCCATCCACGTTCAGCCCCAGATAGCGAGGTGCCGCGCAAAAGTTTTCACGCCCGAGATTGCACTGAAAACACTCGCCGCAACCCTGCCATGGATAAATGACATAATCCTTGCTGGTGTCGATCTCGCCGGCCTCCGGCCCCAAAGCGATGATCCGCCCGGTCGGCTCGTGGCCCATGACCAGCGGCAGTTTCATTCCGCGGTCACCAAAGCTGAGTGTCTTGCCGTGACCCAAGTTATACGACCCCTCGCGGATATGAAGATCGCTGTGACAGATGCCGTTTGCCGTGACACGCAACAAAACTTCCGTCCCCGATACGGTTGGATCAGGCCGGGTTTCGCCGGTGAGAGGCTTTTTGAATTCGGTTAGGCTTTGGCACTGCATTTTCATAATCCCTAGATGTGACTATTGGATTGCAAATTGACCCTTTTGTCGAAATTTGCGGATTTCAGAATTACCGGCAGCGATTGTGTTAATTCCCGGACAGTTCGGGCACGGCGGATCATCTGCCTGCGATCATATTCCTGCTCGAACAGTTTCGGTGTTTCTGGCGAAGGTCAAGTTCGTGTTCCGTGTTGGCGGCGCATCGTCAGATATGTGTTGGATCGATCAAGACTTGAGTTAGGTCCGATCCTTTTTGAGGGGCTGTTGCGTTCGTTCGCGGCGAACGAAGCTGTTAGGGCCTGCTTCGGCTGAGGCCGTAAATGACACCAGAAGCTCGGGCGGCACGCGTTCTGTTGGGGATGCGTAAATTCCTTGATCAACCTGAGCGTTGTTGATCTTGCGATGCAGAGTTGGGTGGCGTCCTGTGCGGCGGACGACCAGCGCTTACCAGGCGAGGGTTGTAACGTTGGGATCGAACAGAAGCCCTTCGACCACCGGCCATGTGCCCATGGTGACGCCTTCGATGTAATCTTCCTTGGTGAGGCCAGCGGCGGCGGAACAGGCCGAGCACATGATCACCTGGCCACCGTCCGCGATGAAAGCGGCGAGTATATCCTGGATCGACTGGTTGCTCTCACGCATCAATCCGTGGACGTGGGAGGGGCGTTTTTTGTCGGCAAGGTAGACGCCACGCACGTTGAGCCAGATCGCCACGGGGGCGTGGCCATTCTTTAGCGCCTTTTGGTGGGCAAAGCTGATCGCCTTGGCGGCGGACCATGTGTCATCGGTGGTGAGGTTCACGAAGAGGCCGCGCAATTTAACATCAGCGTCCTGCGCGTGGGCCATGGGGGCGGCGAGCGCAAGCAGCGTGAGGGCGACGGTGAAGAGGGTTTTGAGACGGGTCATGGAGAGTTCCTTTTACGGTGGTGGCTCAAGGGAAAGCCTCCGCGCCGGGGGACGCAGAGGCAGGTCGCGCGGGCCTTAAAAGCTCATCACGGAAGTGTCGTCGGCAACGATGGCGGCACCCATGGCATTGGGAGCGGCGGCGGTGACGCCGTCAATCAGCACGGTAGCATCGGCGGCTTTTCCGGGCAGGTAGATCGCGCAGACCTGCACGTTTAGCCCTTGCTTTTCCATCATCGTTTTCATCAGCCCTTGGGGACTGGCATTTTTGGGTGGCTGGCCTGCGGTAGCGCTTTCGGGGGCGTCCTTGAGGGCGATGTCAGCAGCGGGGCCACAGAGCAGCATATCGGCTTTGGCCCCGGCAGCGATGGCGTTCATGGTGAGGACCATGGCCATGAGCTGGGTTTGCGGTTCGGGCGCGGTGAGGATGGTGACGAGCTTGTTGACGTCATCCGCCTGCGCGGCGGTGGCGAGGCCAAGGGTGAGTGCGGTGGCCGAGAGGATGTGAGACAGACGCATTTGCTTTCTCCTGAGTGGAATGAATCCTAGGTGTGAGGCAGGCCGAGGCGGCCCGCTTGCGGGGGGGGGTAGAGAGTGGTGTGAACTGGGGCGCAAGGCGTTAATGCAGCCGCGCCCAAGCCGCGCCTAGCTGCGCGGTTTTGGGTGGGGGGCCGGGGTTGGCGAGCCTTTGGCGATGGTGCGCTCGTCTTCTTTTAACTCCAGCCACATCGCGTTCATCACGGCGAAGATTGCGGCGAGGGGGAGGCCTAGAATCCAGGCGAAATACCACATGGGATGTCCTTTCTTCAGTAAGCTGAGCTGGAGCTATCGGATACGTCCGCCTCGGTGACCTTGCCCCAGAGCACCTTGTAGACCCACGCGGTGTAAATCAGGATCAGCGGCATGAAGATCACTGTGGCCACCAGCATGACAAAGAGGGTGAGGTGCGAGGACGAGCTGTTCCAGACGGTTAGCGAGGATTGCGGATCGCTGGAACTGGGCATGATGAAGGGAAACATCGTGAGCCCAACCGAAGAGATCACCCCGAGGATTGCCATTTTAGACACCAGCAGGGTGGAGACTTCACGGCCAGCCCGCAGCCCGAGGAACGTAAGCAGGCCACCACCAATGCCCATGAGGGGCGCGATGGCGATCCAGGGACGGTCTGCATAGGCGGTAAGCCAGCTTGCGCTGCGCTCGACCTCAAAGTGCAGCGGGTTGGACGGCCCGTTGGTGACGTACTCCCCCACGAGGCGGTAGCCTTCCATGCCGACGGCCATCCAGACCCCGGCCAGCACGTAAGCCCCCACCGCAATAAGGGCGGCGATGGAGCCGATGCGGCGTGCGCGGGTTTGCACGGCACCTTCGGCCTTGAGGGTGAGCCATGCGCCGCCGTGCATCACCAACATCGCCAGAGACACAACCCCGGCGAGGAGCGAGAAGGGATCAAGCAGGCCGATGAACTTCATGTACCAAGCGCCCTCATAGATAGTGTGAAGGTCATCCGTGAAGTAGAAGGGGACGCCTTGGATCACATTGCCAACGGCCACGCCGAACAGGAGCGCGGGAACTGCGCCGCCAGCAAAGAGCGCCCAATCCCAAGAGCTGCGCCAGCGCGGATCGTCGCGCTTGGAGCGGTATTTGAAAGCGACGGGGCGAACGATGAGTGCCGCAAGTATGACGAACATCGCGAGGTAGAACCCCGAAAAGCTGACCGCGTAGAGCGGCGGCCAAGCGGCAAAGATCGAGGCACCGCCGACGATGAACCACACCTGATTGCCTTCCCAGACTGGTCCAACGGTGTTGATCGCCACGCGGCGTTCGACATCGGTTTTGCCGACAAACGGCAGCAGCGCGCCGACGCCCATATCAAACCCGTCAGTCAGGGCGAAGCCGATGAGCAGCACGCCCAGCAGGCCCCACCAGATGACGCGGAGAACTTCGTAGCTTATCAAGTCATGCAGGATCATCTGATTTACTCCGCAGGTTTGAGATCGGATTGGGAGGCGGCATCGGCGGTGGGCCGACCTGCCAGCCGAGCATGGTGATGGGCGTTCCAGGCTTCGGTCTCCTCGACATCCTCGAACGGGCCTTTGCGGATGTATTTCAACATCAGCCCCATCTCGACGATGAAGAGCACCGTGTAAAACAGCACGAAGCCAGCCAAGGTAAGCGCCACCTCAGTCATCGAGAGCGCGCTCACCGACATTGCCGTGGGCAGCACACCGTCAACCGTCCATGGCTGGCGTCCGTATTCGGCCACGAACCAGCCAAGCTCTGCCGCGATCCAGGGCGCCGGGATCATCCACACCGCAAGGTGCAGCGCCGGGCGGGGGAAGCGCATACCCTTGAACGAAGCGCGGTAGAAGAAATAGGCCATGGTGGCGATGAAGCCGAAGCCGAGGCCCACCATGATGCGGAAGGCCCAGAACAACGGCCAAACGGTTGGCACGGTGTCATTGGCCGCCGCAACGATCTGCGCTTCGCTCGCATCCAACGGGTTTTCAACGTAGCGCTTGAGCAGGAAGGCAAAGCCAAGGTCTGCCGAATGCTCCTCAAATGTTGCCGTGACGGCCGGGTCGGTCGCCTCGCGGTTTTCACGCACCTCCAGCAAGGCTTCATAGGCGACGAGCCCAGAGCGAATGCGCTCTTCGGCGTTGGCGACCAGATCGTTGATACCAGGGATTTCGGTGGTCAGTGAGCGGGTGCCGATGAGGCCCATCGCCCAGGGGATTTCGATGGCATAACGCGTTTCCCGCGCCTCTTGATCGGGGATGCCGACCAGATTGAAGGGCGCGGGCGCATCGTGTGTTTCCCACATGGCCTCGATCGCGGCGAGCTTCATCTTTTGGCTGTGCGTGGCCGAATAGCCGGATTCGTCACCCAGCAGCACGACAGAGAAGGCCGAGGCGAGGCCGAAGGCGGCACCGACGGTAATTGAGCGGCGGGCCAGTTCGATATGGCGCCCCTTGAGCAGATACCATGCCGAAACACCGATCACGAAGACCGAGGCGGTGACATAGCCTGCAGAAACGGTGTGCACGAATTTCGCCTGCGCCACCTCGTTGAACAGCACGGCAAAGAAATCGGTCATCTCCATGCGCATGGTCATCGGATTGAACTCGGCGCCGACCGGGTTTTGCATCCAGCCATTGGCGATAAGGATCCAGAGCGCCGAGAAGTTGGAGCCGATGGCAACCAGCCAGGCCACCACAAGGTGTGCAACCTTGCTCAGCTTGTCCCAGCCAAAGAAGAACAGCCCGACAAAGGTGGCCTCAAGGAAGAAAGCCATGAGCCCTTCCATCGCGAGAGGGGCGCCAAAAATGTCACCGACATAGTGGCTGTAGTAGCTCCAGTTCATGCCGAACTGGAATTCCATGGTGATGCCGGTCGCGACCCCGAGGGCAAAGTTGATGCCAAACAGCAGCCCCCAGAACTTGGTCATTTGCCGCCAGATCGGGCGGCTTGTCATGACGTAGACAGTCTCCATGATCGCGACGAGGACCGATAGGCCCAACGTCAGCGGCACGAAGAGGAAGTGATACATGGCCGTCACGGCAAATTGCAGGCGCGACAGTTCGACGATCCCGAATTCCATACTTCTTCTCCAGATCTCGGGAGCGATTCCCCGACTTATATTCAATGTCTGGAATACAACTAAACTTTAGGAGTGGCCGGGCATTGATCTATGTCAATATTCAGTATGTTTGGCACAGCTTAAGCAAGGCTGATTTTGCGATCCGCGAAATCAGCCTCAACGCTGCGGTGCGCGGCGATCAGAATGGCGGCTTCGGGAAGCAGGCGCCGCGCCCCGGAGAGCACCGCTTTGGCGGTGGCGGCATCCAGCCCCTCGGTTGGCTCATCGAGCAGCAAAACCTTGGGATTGCGCAACAAAACTCGTGCGAGAACCAGGCGTCGGGCCTCACCGCCAGATAGCCCATCGCCGCGCGCGCCAATTGGGGTTTGCAGTCCGTTGCGCGCGCGCAGAGTTTGCGCCATTTGAACGGCTTCCATCACCTTCCAGAGCGCAGAGTCGGGGGCAGAGGGGGCGGCGAGGGAGAGAGCTTCGGCCACGGTTCCGGCCATCAGAACAGAGCGCTGCGGCAGAAGTGCGACGCTATCGCGCAGGGCGGTTTCGGGCCAGTCGGCCACCGAAACCCCGCCAAGGGCAATTTGCCCGGCTTCAACCGGGTGCAGCGCGGCGGCGGCCAGCAGGAGCGTGGATTTGCCTGAGCCGCTTGGCCCGGTCAGCGCCACGGTTTCACTGGGCGCGATGGTGAGGCTGAAGCCTTCGACCAGCGGCAGGTGAGAGAGCGGGCGGTGCAGGGTGACATCGGTGATCTGCAAGGCCCCGGCGGTGGGCGTGGCGGTGCTGCTGGCGGGGGCGGGCCGCGCTGTATCGCGCACAACGCGGCGGGCGGCTTCTGCCATGCGGCCAAGATCACTGGCGGCGCGGCGCAAGGGAGCGATGGTTTCGGCCAGGGCGAGCGTGGCAAAGACGGCTAGACCGGCGAAGGGGGCGGCGAGTTGGCCTGCCTGCACCAGCGTGATGCCGAGCCAGAGCGCCCCGCCCGCAACCAGAGTGCCGAGAAACGCAAGGGACGCCCCGGCGAGACGCTCGGCACGGTCATGCTGTTGCCATTGTTCAAAGCGGCGATCGTCGGCGTTCAGCGTACTCTCGGCCTGCGCGGCCAGTCCGCCCTGCACCGCAAGATCGCGGCGTGCGCGGATAAGGTCGATCATCCGGGAGCGGAACGCCTGCGCTGCCGCCTCGGTGCGGCGTGACAAGCGGGCGGTTTTGCGGGTGGTCTGCCAGAAGATCAGCGCTGCGCCGATAAGGTAGCCCAGCAATATCCACAGCGCGACGGGCAGGCCCACAAGCGCCCAGATCACCACGAAGGCAACAAGCTGTGCCGCCAGCCCGGCCAAGAGCGGCAGGAACAGGCGCAGGGGCACGCCATCGAGCGCGTCTATATCCGCTGTGAGCCGGTTGAGCGCCTGTGCGCCCCGGATGCGCACCATGCGCGGGTAGGGGGCGGCCATAAGGCCACCGAGTAAGCGCAGGCGCAGCACCTCAAGCGCGCGCAGGGTGGCATCATGGGTGAGGATGCGCTCGCCGTAACGCGCGGTGGCGCGACCAAGCGCGAGGAAGCGGACCATGGCGGAAGGGCGGAAGAAATCAAAGGTCGCCCCAACCCCGGCCAGCCCGGCAGCAGCGGAAGCGGTGATGAACCAGCCCGACAGCCCCAGCAGGGCCGCGCCCATGACCAGCACGACGAAGCCGAGCAGAGCGCCGCGCAAAAGGGCCACGGGCTGCTCGCGCAGGACCATGCGGAAGATGCGCCAGAGAGCCATCATGGGGCACCGCCGATCTGGATGACACGGTCCATCTGCGCGGCGAGGGCGGCGTCATGGGTGGAGATCACCAGCGTGGCCCCGTGGGCGACCTGCGCCATGAGGCCGGCGGTCACGGCCTTGGCGGTGGCGGCGTCAAGGTCAGCCGTGGGTTCATCAGCTAGGATCACATCGGGGGTAGCGTAGATCGCGCGGGCCAGGGTGAGGCGGCGGGCCTCGCCGCCGGAAAGCCCGCCACCGGTTTCGCCCAAACGGGTGTTGAGGCCCTGTGGCAGCGCGTTGACGACATCGGTGATGGCGGCTTGGTCCAGGGCGCGCTGCAGATCGCCGGAGCGGCC
>NZ_JARGND010000079.1 GCF_029212645.1 Vannielia sp.
GGACACTACATTGAGAAGGGTAAAGCCCATGCTGACAAGGCGACCGGCTTTGCCGACGGGCTTATCAAGATGTTCAAGCGGTGGAAGTCGCTTCAGGACATTCTCGACTGGTATTCGTCGCTCGGCGGCGGAGGACTCCCATAGAGTTGTTGTGCCAAGCGCAGAACGGCGCCGCGGGTTGGCGCTGCACGGCCTCTCCATCGGATTGCACTCAGCGGCGGGTTTGCTCATAACCTCAGCATGAGCAAACTTCCCACGCCTCGTGGCCCTCTTACGCCCGCCCGTTCGCTTGATGATCTCACCTGGTTGCGGGTTGGGGGGCCGGCGGATTGGTTGTTTCAGCCGGCCGATCTGGAGGATTTGCGCAGCTTTCTGGCTGAGTTGCCGCCGGAAATTCCGGTGTTTCCGATGGGGGTTGGTTCTAACCTCATCGTGCGGGATGGTGGCATTCGGGGGGTGGTGGTTCGGCTGGGGCGGGGTTTTAACGGGATCGAGATTGACGGCACCCGCGTGGCCGCAGGGGCCGCTGCGCTGGATGCCCATGTGGCGCGCAAGGCGGCGGCGGCGGGGTTGGATTTGACCTTTCTGCGCACCATTCCCGGCGCGATCGGCGGGGCGGTGCGGATGAACGCGGGCTGCTATGGCACCTATGTGGCCGACCATCTGGCCGAGGTGCAGGTGGTGTTGCGCAACGGGCGGCTGCTTGTGGTTTCACCTGCCGCGCTGGAGCTGGCCTATCGCCAGTCAACCCTGCCGGAGGGCGCGGTGATCGTGGGCGCGACCTTCACCGCGCCCAAGGGCGACCCGGAGGCGCTTGAGGCGCGGATGGCCGAGCAACTGGCCAAGCGCGATGCGACCCAGCCCACGAAGGACCGCACCGCCGGATCAACCTTTCGCAACCCGGCGGGCTACTCCTCAACCGGCCAAGCGGATGACACCCATGAGCTGAAGGCCTGGAAGCTGATCGACGAGGCCGGAATGCGCGGCGCGACCCTTGGTGGCGCGGTGATGAACGAGATGCACTCGAACTTCCTGACCAACGCGGGAGGGGCCACGGCGGCGGATCTTGAAAATCTCGGCGAAGAGATACGAAAAAAGGTTTACGAAACCAGTGGTGTATCGCTACAGTGGGAGATCATGAGGGTCGGCGAACCGACCCCATCGAAAGCAGGCGGCTGAGCGGGCAACGACCCGGCTCAAGCATCAATGAAAAATAGGGGCAAGGCGCGCGATCAACGCGTGGAATCCGTGCCCCGTTGGCAAAGGCTGGGCATGTCGGGCAGGACAGTCCTCAAGGTCGCGGTCCTCATGGGAGGGCCTTCGGCGGAGCGGGAGGTATCCCTCTCCACGGGAGCGGAGTGCGCTGAGGCGCTGCGCTCTGAGGGCTTTGATGTGGTTGAGGTTGATGCCGGGCCTGATCTGGCCGCGCGGCTCAGCGAAGTGGCCCCTGATGTGGTGTTCAACGCGCTGCATGGCCGTTTTGGCGAGGATGGCCGGGTGCAGGGCCTGCTTGAGTGGCTGCACCTTCCCTATACCCATTCCGGTGTGCTGGCCTCGGCCCTTGCGATGGACAAGGAGCGCACCAAGCTGGTGTATCGCGCCGCTGGCCTGCCGGTGGCCGAGAGCCTGCTGGCCAAGCGTGAAGAGATTGCCGCAAAGCACGTTATGGCGCCGCCCTATGTGGTGAAGCCTTATAACGAAGGCTCGTCGGTTGGTATTTATATCGTCAATGAAGCGGCCAACACCCCGCCCAAGCTGGCAGAGGGCGCGCCTGAGGTGCTGATGGTTGAAGCCTTCGCGCCCGGCCGTGAGCTGACCTGCTCAATGATGGGCGACCGTGTGCTTGGGGTGACAGAGATCGTTACCGAGGGTTGGTATGATTATGAGGCGAAATATGCCGAGGGTGGCTCCCGCCACATTTGCCCGGCTGATATTCCGCAGGAGATCACCGAACTTTGCCAAGACTACACCGCCCGTGCGCATGAAGCGCTTGGTTGCCGTGGCGTTTCGCGAACCGATTTTCGCTGGGATGACGCGAGGGGCGCAGCGGGGCTTGTGCTGCTGGAAACCAACACCCAGCCGGGGATGACGCCCACCTCGCTTACCCCGGAGCACGCCGAGCACGCGGGCTACAGTTTTGGGGCGTTCTGCCGCTGGATCGTGGAGGATGCCTCATGCAACCGCTAAAGCGTGCCGTCACCACTCCGCCGCTCGCCCGCAAACCGGGAGGCGAGGCTCCGGTCAGGCGTGATCCGGCACCGTCGCGCGTGGCTTACCGGCTCAACCGGCTGTGGCTCACCCCATTTTACCGCCGTTTGCTGCGGATCGGGGTGCCTGTGGCGGTGGTTGGGCTGATCGGGCTTGGCTACTTTTCCGACGAAGGGCGGCGCAGCGCGATCACCGACAAGATCACCGAAATCCAACGCTCCTATCAGGAGCGGCCTGAGTTCATGGTGCAGATGCTGGCAATTGATGGCGCGTCTGACGAGCTGGCGGGCGATGTGCGGGCGCTGGTGCCTTACGAATTTCCGCTGTCGTCCTTTGACATGAACCTTGATACGACCCGCGCCGCGATTGAGCAGCTTGATGCGGTGGCGCGCGCCCATGTGCGCATCCGCTCTGGCGGGGTGCTGCATGTGGAGGTTGAAGAGCGCCTGCCTGTGCTGGTGTGGCGGGACCGCAAAAATAACCTCACCATGATTGATTCCACCGGGCATCGCGTGGCCCCGCTCATTACCCGCACCCAGCGCCCCGATCTGCCATTGGTGGCGGGCACCGGGGCCGACAAGCCCGAAGCGGTGGCCGAGGCGCAGGCGCTTTACGCCGCCTCCGGCCCGCTCAACGGGCGGCTGCGCGGGCTGGTGCGGCGCGGCGAACGGCGCTGGGATGTGGTGCTTGACCGCGATCAGGTGATCCAGCTTCCCGAGCAGGACCCGGTGCGCGCACTTGAGCGGGTTATCGCGCTGGATCAGGCCGAAGATATGCTCGACCGCGATCTCGCGGTGATCGACATGCGAATTCCGGGCCGTCCCACCTTGCGGATGGCACCGGGCGCGGTGGAGAAATTCCGCCGCATCAAATCTCTGGAGTTGGGGGCCTCGAACGGTTGATGACCGATCTCTATGAAAACCAGCGCGCCATGCGGCGGATGCGCAAACAGGCGATGGACCGTGGGGTCATTGCCATTCTTGATGTGGGCTCGTCGAAGATCGCCTGCCTTGTGCTGCGGTTTGACGGGCCGGACCGCTTTCGCGAAAGCGATGGGGTTGGCTCGCTGGCCGGGCAATCCAGCTTCCGGGTGATCGGTGCCGCCACAACCCGCTCGCGCGGCGTGTCCTTTGGCGAGATCGACACGATGCAGGAAACCGAGCGCGCCATTCGCACCGCCGTGCAGGCGGCGCAAAAGATGGCCGGGGTGCGGGTGGATCATGTGATTGCCGCCTTCGCCGGGGCGCGCCCGCGCAGTTACGGGCTTGATGGGCAGGTTGATCTGGCCGACAGCGTTGTGACCGAGGCCGATGTGGCCCGGGTGATGGCCTCTTGCGTGGTGCCTGATTTTGGGGCCGGGCGCGAGGCGCTGCATGCCCATCCGGTTAACTTTGCCATTGATCACCGCTCGGGCCTGATTGATCCGCGTGGCCAGATCGGCAACAGTCTTGCCGCCGACATGCACCTGCTCACGGTTGAAACCCAGGCCATTCAGAACCTGCTTTACTGTATCAAGCGCTGTGATCTTGAACTCGCGGGCGTGGCCTCATCGGCCTACGTGTCGGGGCTTTCGGCGCTGGTTGAGGATGAGCAAGAGCTTGGCGCGGCCTGTATTGACCTTGGCGGCGGGGCGACCACGCTTTCGGTCTTTATCAAGAAGCACATGATCTATGCCGATAGTGTGCGGATCGGTGGCCACCATGTGACCCGCGACATCAGCCAAGGGTTACAGGTGCATCCGTCAAAGGCGGAATCGATCAAGACCCGCCATGGCGGCGTGGTTGCCACCGGCATGGATGACCGTGACATGATCCCGCTGGGCGGTGATACCGGCGATTGGGAACATGACCAGCGCTCGGTGTCGCGCTCTGAGGTGATCGGCATCATGCGGCCCCGCGTGGAAGAGATCCTGGAAGAGGTGCGCGCGCGGCTTGATGCAGCGGGCTTTGACCACCTCCCGGCGCAGCAGATCGTGCTCACCGGCGGCGGCAGCCAGATCCTTGGGCTGGATGAGCTTGCCTCGCGCATCCTGGGCCAGCAGGTGCGCCTTGGCCGCCCGCTTCGGGTGCAGGGCCTGCCGCAGGCGGCAACCGGCCCGGCGTTTTCGGCTGCTGTGGGGCTTTGCCTCTACTCGGCCCACCCGCAAGACGAATGGTGGGATTTTGACATCCCCGCCGATACATACCCGGCCCGCTCGCTGAAACGCGCGGTCAAATGGTTTCGCGACAACTGGTGAGGGCAGGGCGGTGTGATGGCCGCGTGAGGGGTTGATTCTGTGGAGAAAGCGGCGGTTTCGGCGCGCTGCCTTGTAGAGATGCGCCTATGAAAACACCGTATCTGGCGTTTTGTTCCACATCCGGCGAAAATCCGCGCGTTTTACCCCATAAATTGTGGCGTTTTCACGTTTTTTGGGTGACGCAGGCGCAGGCGGAAGATAATGTAGTCTAAATTTCGAGTCATTTTTCGCGGTTGGGGCGCGTCGGTGGTTCGGGGGCGAAGTGTCCGGGCGGGGGGCTTCGAAATTGTAGCGACGGACGAACAGACAGGCGGACAACACACATGACACTGAATCTCACCATGCCGACGGAAGTCGATCTCAAGCCGCGCATCACCGTTTTCGGTGTCGGCGGTGCTGGCGGCAACGCCGTCAACAACATGATCGAAAAGAATCTCGACGGGGTCGAGTTTGTCGTTGCCAACACCGACGCTCAGGCGCTTCAGCAATCTGCCGCCCCGAGCCGGGTGCAGATGGGTGTGAAGGTTACCGAAGGGCTGGGGGCCGGTGCGCGCCCAACCGTTGGGGCCGCCGCCGCTGAAGAAACCATCGAAGAAATCATCGACCATCTGGCGGGGGCGCATATGTGCTTCATCACCGCTGGCATGGGCGGCGGCACCGGCACCGGCGCCGCGCCGATCATCGCGCAGGCCGCCCGCGAGCTGGGCGTGCTGACGGTGGGTGTTGTGACCAAGCCGTTCCAGTTTGAAGGTGGCAAGCGGATGCGCCAGGCCGAGGAGGGTGTTGAAGCCCTGCAAAAGGTTGTGGACACGCTGATCATTATCCCGAACCAGAACCTGTTCCGCCTCGCCAACGAAAACACCACCTTCACCGATGCCTTCGCCATGGCCGATGATGTGCTGTATCAAGGCGTGAAGGGCGTGACCGACCTGATGGTGCGCCCCGGCCTGATCAACCTCGACTTTGCTGACGTGCGTGCGGTAATGGACGAGATGGGCAAGGCCATGATGGGCACCGGCGAGGCCGAGGGCGAAGATCGCGCCAAGCAGGCCGCGCAGAAGGCCATTGCCAACCCGCTGCTCGACGAGATCAGCCTCAATGGTGCCAAGGGTGTTCTCATCAACATCACCGGCGGCCACGATCTTACCCTGTTCGAACTCGACGAAGCGGCCAACGAAATCCGCGAGAAGGTCGACAGCGACGCCAACATCATCGTTGGCTCCACGCTGGATACCGCGATGGAAGGCTTCATGCGGGTTTCGGTGGTTGCCACCGGGATCGACGTGATGGACGCCGAGCGCGAAGTTCCGGTTGCCCGTCGCTCGATGGCCCGCCCGCTGGAAAACGCGCAAGCGGTTGCCGATGAAGAGCGCGCCGCCGCCGAAGCTGCTGCTGCCGCCGCATCCGCCGCTGCTGCGCCTGCCGCAACGGCCGGTGTGTCGCTGACCGGGATGCAGACCACCCCGGCGCAAGAGCCTGCACCGCAGCCGCGCGCCGAGGCCGAAGACCAGTCGGTTTTCCCGGCGTTCCGCGCGACGGAACAGGAAGACGCCGCGCCTCAGGCCGATGACGGCTTGCCCGCTCCTGCCTATCGCCCGGCCGCCGAGGCCAGCGCGCCGCAGTCGCTTGAAGCGCAGGAAGAGGCCTATGCCGCCGAGCAGCGCCACGTTCCCGGCACCCCCTCTGCCGAGGCGCTGGCCCGGCTTCAGAGCGCGGTGCGCAAGGTTCCCGGTGGCGCGGTTGATGACGCGCCGCAGTATCGCCAGCCACAGGCCGCTCCGCAGCAACACGCCGCCCCGCAGCCCGCTGCTGGCGAAGATCACAAGTCGCGCTTTGGGATCGGTTCGCTGATCACACGCATGGCAGGCCACGGCGCAGAGCCGGGCCAGCAGCCCGCCGCTCCGGCTCACCGCGAGCCTCCGGTAAGCCATGCCGCCCCGGCCTCGCGCCCGGCGATGCCGAGCTACAACACCAACGCGGCACATGAGGAAGAAGTGGATCCAGAGCAGGAGCGGATCGAAATTCCGGCCTTCCTGCGGCGTCAGGCGAACTAGGGTCGCTCACGTTATCCATATGAACAGAAGGGCCGCGAGAGCGGCCCTTTTTCGTTGTGGGCAAGGCAATTGCGCCGGAAAGTTGATGTACGCGGCGGGGTCTTGCTTAACCCTTTGAAAGCCATGTTACAGAGCGTTGCAATCTTTGAATTGAGCCTGAGGCCGCGCGGCCTTATCTGGGATGGGTCGGGCGACGGGTCCGGCGTTTTGAATAGAGGCCCAGGTGCAAACCACGCTTGCCAAATCCATCACGCTCTCAGGCGTCGGCCTCCATTCGGGCCGTCCCGCGAGGATTACGCTCAAGCCGACCGTGGCTGAGCAGGGGATCTGGTTTCGCCGGACCGATGCTGTGAAGGGCGACCCATTCCTTCCCGCCCGTTGGGATGGGGTTGAGCAGGCACCCCTTTGCACCCTTCTGCGCAACGCCGATGGCGTGACGCTCTCCACGGTTGAGCATGTGATGGCCGCTCTGGCGGGTTGCGGTGTGCATAACGCCATTGTCGAGGTCAGCGGCCCCGAGGTGCCAATCCTTGATGGGTCCGCCGCGCCCTTCGTGGAAGCGATCCTCAAGGTTGGCCTGCGCCGCCTCTCCGCGCCGGTGCGCGCGATCAGGATTTTGAAGCCGGTGGAGGTGCGCCGTGGTGATGCGCGCGCCCGGCTTGAGCCGTCGGACGGCCTTTCGATCAGCTTTGGCATTGATTTTGCCGATGGCGCGATCGGCCAGCAGGAAAAGACCCTCAACATGGCCAACGGCACCTTTGTGCGCGAGCTTTGTGACAGCCGCACCTTCTGCCGCGCTGCCGATGTGGATGCGATGCGCGCTGAGGGCAAGGCGCTTGGCGGCACCTATGACAACGCGGTTGTTGTTGAAGGGGATGCGGTTCTTTCGCCGGGTGGTTTGCGCCACCGCGATGAGCCGGTACGCCACAAGATGCTGGATGCGCTGGGAGATCTGGCGCTGGCGGGCCTGCCGATTCTGGGCCATTATAGCGGCGAGCGGGCCGGGCACGCGCTGACCAACAGCCTGTTGATCGCCCTCTTTGCCGACCGCGACGCCTATGAAATCATCACCTGTGACGCAGAAACCGCCCGCCGCTTGCCGGGCACCGGCATCACCGCCGCAGACCTGCGCCTGGTGGCCTGAGAGCCGCTTTGCGGCGACCCTCCAAACGCCGCAGGCACG
>NZ_JARGND010000080.1 GCF_029212645.1 Vannielia sp.
CGAGCACACAGATCGCACCGTCGAGCACAGCCAGCGAACGCTCAACTTCAATGGTAAAGTCAACGTGGCCGGGGGTGTCGATGATGTTCATCCGGTGCTTGGGCGTGTCAGGCGTCTTGCCGTCCTCGGTGCGCTCCCAGAAGGTGGTGGTCGCAGCCGAGGTGATCGTGATGCCGCGTTCCTGCTCCTGCTCCATCCAGTCCATGGTGGCCGCACCATCGTGCACCTCACCGATGTTGTGGGATTTTCCAGTGTAAAACAGGATGCGCTCGGAGCAAGTGGTCTTGCCGGCGTCGATATGCGCCATGATCCCGAAGTTACGGTAGCGCTCAAGAGGGTATTCGCGGGCCATTGGGGGGTCCTCAGGCTAAAGTTGTTACCAGCGGTAGTGGCTGAACGCCTTGTTGGCGTCGGCCATCTTGTGGGTGTCTTCACGCTTCTTCACGGCAGTGCCACGCGAGTTCACGGCGTCGATCAGCTCACCAGCCAAACGTTCTTCCATGGTGTTCTCGTTGCGGGCGCGGGACGCAATGATCAGCCAGCGGATGGCCAATGCTTCGCGGCGCTCCGGGCGCACTTCGACGGGCACCTGGTAGGTGGCGCCACCAACCCGGCGGGAGCGAACCTCAACCGACGGCTTGATATTGTCGAGGGCCTCTTCGAACACCTCGATGGGGGCCCGCTTGAGCTTCTCTTCAACGCGCTCGAGCGCGTTGTAAACGATGCGCTCGGCGGTCGATTTCTTACCATCGACCATCAGGTTGTTCATGAACTTGGTGAGAACCCGGTCGCCGTATTTGGCGTCGGGCAGGATCTCGCGCTTCTCAGCGGCGTGACGACGGGACATTGGTGCTTCCTCTTACTTCGGACGCTTGGCGCCGTACTTCGAACGACGCTGCTTACGGTCTTTGACGCCTTGCGTGTCAAGCACGCCGCGCAGGATGTGGTAGCGAACACCTGGAAGGTCTTTCACACGGCCGCCACGGATCAGAACCACAGAGTGCTCCTGAAGGTTGTGGCTTTCACCGGGAATGTAGCTGATCACCTCGTAACCATTGGTCAGGCGCACTTTGGCGACCTTCCGCATGGCCGAGTTCGGCTTCTTCGGTGTGGTTGTGTAGACGCGGGTGCAAACACCACGCTTCTGCGGACACTGCTCAAGGTGCAGTGACTTGGATCTTTTGACTTTGGGCCGCCGCGGCTTGCGGATCAGCTGTTGGATCGTCGGCATTCCGGTTATCCCCGTCTCGCTCGTTCATTCATCTCTGGCGTGGGCTGTGCACGGCCCGCCACCGGTTCAGGTCTGGCGCCCGGCAGGCATGCCAAACGCAAATACCGCTCCCGTTCCCTCTGCTGGGAACGACGCGGTGGAATCTCAGAGGATCGGGGCAAACAGGCCCGGATCGTGGCCACTTCGATTTTGATACGGAAGGCACGCATGGATAGGCCTAAACGTGTCCCGTGAGCGCGGCGTATAGGGGGAGTCGCAGAGCCTGTCAACACCTCGCCCCGCCTCTGCCGTGCTTCGGCCCCCTTGCCATGCCACTTCTGCCCCCCTAGCCTTGCCTTCGAGGCAGCAAAACTCGGCCTAAGGAGCAACTCCAGCGTGCAGATCATTGGTATATGCAGGTTTTCTTACCCCTGCTACGGCGGTTTTCGCCGCGAACACGCCTCAATCGAGGACCGGATCAACTTTCTTTACAGTCAAGAGCGCCTGGAAGAGCGTTTTCGCTATTTCGAAACCTTCACGCTCCCCGGCCTGCGGCTGCAAACCGATGAGGATTTCAAGTTCGTGGTGCTTGCGGGCAACCAACTTCCCAAGGCCTATGACGAGCGCCTCAAGGATATGCTCGCCACCCTGCCACAAGCCCGGCTGGTGCAGTATGAGCCGCTCAACCACCGCGAGGCCTGCCTCAAGGCGGTGCAAGAGCATATCGACCCCAAGGGCGGCGTGTGTGGCCAGTTCCGGCTCGATGATGATGATGGCGTGAGCTATAAATTTATCGAACGCTTCCGCGAGAGCTTCGATGACGGCCATGAGATCATGAAGCGCGACCACAAATTTGCCGTCGATTTCAACACCGGCTACTCCGTTTGCATTGATGATGACGGCATCCGCGCTTGCGCCCAACAGCGCCAGTACTGGACTCCGGCGCTTGGCGTATGGCTACGCCCGCATATAGACAAAACCGTCGTCCACTTCCGCCATGATCAGATCTGGCGTGCCATGACCACGCTCACCTACACCGGTGAGGATATGTTTGTCCGCGGGCTGAACTCTACGAACGGCACCCCCTTCAAGAAGAAAGACTTTGAAGAGATGCTGCCGATCGAGGGAGACATCGCGCGGAAACTCTCCAAAACTTTCGGCATCACCGAAAACATCCTCGAGAAGTTCTACGCCGCCGAGCGCGCCAGCTGACGGGCCACATGCCGCTCCCGCATGTAGGTGAACAACCCCGCCGCCAGCACCAGCGCCCCGCCCGCCAGCGGTAGCGGTTCGGGGAAGTGCCCAAAGGCTAGCCAGCCCAGCATCAGCGCCCATATCAACGCCGTGTAGCGGAGCGGCGAAACAAACCCTATGTCCCCCATCCGCATCGCCATCACCGAGCAAAGATAGGCAAAGAAAATCGCACCGCTGGCCCCGCCAATCTTGAGCGCCGCGGTCAGCGTCACCGGCTCCCATGGCTCGAACATCGCGCCAATGCCCGCCGCCGCACCCACCGTGATGGCCGTGGCACTGGCCACCGTCAGCGATGGCAACGCGCCCGACATGCGCCGCGTCACCAGATCGCGGGCAACCACCGCCAGCACCGCCGCCAAGGCCCATACCGAGTAAATGGTAAAGTCAGCGCCACCGGGGCGCACGATCATCATCACCCCCACGAACCCCACAAGGATCGCCGAGAGCCGCCACAGGCCAACCTGCTCCCTGAAAAAGACAAAGCCGGCCAGCGTCACCACCAGCGGGGTGACCTGCAGGATCGCCGTTGCGTTCGCCAAGGGCATGTTGAACAGCGCGGTCAAAAAGAACCAAGCCGCCAGCACTTCGGTCACGCAGCGCAGGCCCAGAAGCCACGCATCCCGCCCCGCCATGTTGAAGGTGAGTGCGCCGCGCATCCACGCCAATGCCAGGATCAACGGGGCCACCACGACGCTGCGCAGGAAAACCACCTGCATCACGCCCATTTCGCCGCCCACCGCCTTGGTAAAGGTGTCATTGACAGCAAAGGCCGCCATCGAGGCTGCCATGATGATCCCGCCGCGCAGATTTTCCCTGAAGTCCGCCATGGGCCTAGCGGTATGGCCAATCCTTCGGCCGTGCAAGAGCCGCAAATCCATGCCTTCGTAGGCGGGGCGTCACTTGAGTTGGCTGTCCTTGGAGCCACGCCGGTTGATGCCGCCGCGCACCTTGTACTGGCCGTCGCGGTCCTGCTGGCAATCAATGCACAGCTTCACCCCCGGCAAGGCCAGCCGCCGTTTTCTGGGGATCGGCTCTTCGCAGTCAGCGCAATGGGTCAGGCTCTCACCCTGCGGCCCTTTCCGCGCCTGCATCCGCTTCAACTCATCGCTGATCGAGGCTTCGATCTGTTCGCTCACCGCCCCGTCTTTTGCCCATCCGCCAGCCATTTGCCTCTCCAAACTGCTTAATAAGTAGGCAGCTTGCCGGACCTGTCAAACATCTGCGCCTTAAGACACCTAAAACTTGAAATTATGCGCATTTTGCGCGTCGCATTACCTAGCGTCAGAGCCACACTCAGCCACAGGGCGAGAAGGGCATCACCTGAGGTTGTTATGCCACATCAAGATGACGTTCTTTACAGGCCACACCGGCCCCATGGGCTGAAGTTCCCAATCATGCCAGCACGTTGGTATGCCCTGATCGGCGTTTCACTTTGTCTGAGCCTGTGGTTCTTCACCAGTGGCAGCGCCTATAGATCGGCGGGCGCCATTCGCGCCACCTGTGGCTTCGTGCTGGCGAAAGACCCGCTGATTGCCGGAATCGCCGCGCTGGTTCATCCCGGTCGCAAACTGCGAGCCGGGATGCTGATGCTCGTCACCGCACTCATCGCTGACAGCGTGCTGATCCTCGGCTACCTCAAACTGACCGGCGTGCACCTTTTCTGAAAGCGCTCCATCCCCACCTTGCAAAAAGGCCCCGCGTTTCCGCAGGGCCCTTCAACTCTTGTCAGATGAGCGCAGGTGTTACCGGCTCTCCTCCGGCGTATCCACCAGGTTGTCGAACTCGTCGCCACCCACAACGTCGTCCATCGGCGCTGCGAGGGCCGCTGCGGCCTCCGCCTCGGCCTGACGCGCGTCGATGACCTTCTGGTCGCGCTCGGTTGCGATGCGGCGCACCTTCTGGGTGGCACCACCGGTGCCCGCCGGGATAAGGCGGCCCACGATGATGTTCTCCTTCAGGCCAACAAGCTTGTCGCGCTTGCCCTGCACCGAAGCCTCGGTGAGCACACGGGTCGTCTCCTGGAAAGAGGCCGCCGAAACAAAGCTGCGGGTTTGCAGCGACGCTTTGGTGATCCCGAGCAGGATCGGCTCGCCCTTCGCCGGGCGAACGCCCTTGGCGATTGCCTTCTCGTTGGCCGCGTCGAACTCGGCTTTGTCCACGTGCTCGCCTTTGAGCAGGGTGGTCTCGCCGCTGTCGAGGATCTCCCACTTCTGGAGCATCTGGCGCACGATGACTTCGATGTGCTTGTCGTTAATCTTCACACCCTGAAGGCGATAAACGTCCTGCACCTCGTCAATCATGTAGTCCGCCAACGCCTCAACACCCATGATCGAGAGGATGTCATGCGGCGCCGGGTTGCCGTCCATGATGTAATCACCCTTCTGCACGAAGTCGCCTTCCTGCACCGGGATGTGCTTGCCCTTGGGCACCATGTATTCGACCGGTTCCAAGCTCTCGTCGCCGGGGACAATCGCGATCCGACGCTTGTTCTTGTAGTCGCGGCCAAACTTCACGTAACCGTCGGCTTCGGCAATAATGGCGTGGTCCTTCGGGCGGCGGGCTTCGAAAAGCTCGGCCACACGCGGCAAACCACCAGTGATGTCCTTGGTCTTGGCACCTTCCCGCGGGATACGCGCCACAACATCACCAGCCTTCACATCCTGCCCTTCTTCGATCGACAAAACAGCGTCGACAGACATTGGGTAGGTCACCGGGTTGCCGGCATCATTGCGCATTGGCTCGCCATCTTCACCCACGATGATGATCTCGGGCTTCAACTCGTTGCCCTTCGGCGCGGTGCGCCAGTCGATCACGATCTTCTGGGTCATGCCGGTAGCGTCATCGGTCTCGTCCTTCACGGCAATGCCGCTCACGAGGTCAACAAACTTGGCCTTACCGGCTTTCTCGGCGATGATCGGCAGAGTGTAGGGGTCCCATTCAAAGAGCTTGTCGCCCCGTGCAACCTTCTGTCCATCCTCGACAAAGATCTTGGTGCCGTAGCTGATCTTGTGGCTGGCCCGCTCCACGTTGTTCTCGTCAATGATGGCAAGAACCATGTTGCGGCCCATCACGATCTGCTCGCCGGCCTCATTGGCCAGAAGCATCGCATTGCGGAATTCCACGGTGCCTTCTTGCGAGGCCTCCTGGAAAGACTGCTGACCACCCTGCGCAACGCCGCCAATGTGGAACGTCCGCATTGTCAGCTGCGTGCCAGGCTCACCGATGGATTGTGCAGCAATAATGCCCACAGCTTCGCCGGTGTTGACCATGGTCCCGCGGGCAAGGTCACGCCCGTAACACATGGCGCAAACGCCCTCTTCAGCTTCACAGGTCAGCGGTGAGCGGATGCGGCAAGACGCAACATCAGCCGTTTCCACCATATCCGCCTTGCGCTCGTCGATCAGCTCGTTGCGCGCAACCAGCACCTCTTCAGTGGCCGGATGCAGAATGTCCTCAGCCGCGACACGGCCCAGAATACGCTCACCAATTGTGCTCACCACCTCACCGTCATTGACGGCCGCAGAGGCGGTGATAGCCTTCTCGGTGCCACAGTCACGGGCCCGGATGATGCAATCCTGCGCCACATCCACCAGACGACGGGTCAGGTACCCCGAGTTCGCCGTTTTCAGTGCCGTATCCGACAGACCTTTCCGCGCACCGTGGGTGGAGTTGAAGTACTCCAACACGGTCAGACCTTCTTTGAAGTTCGAGATGATCGGCGTTTCGATGATCTCGCCCGAGGGTTTGGCCATCAGGCCGCGCATCCCACCAAGCTGCTTCATCTGTGTCACAGAACCACGCGCACCGGAGTGGGCCATCATGTAAACCGAGTTCGGCTCCATCTCAGCCCCGTTCTCGTCCTTCTTCTTGGCCGAGATCGTCTCCATCATGGCCTCGGTGACGCGGTCGTTACACTTCGACCACGCATCCACGACCTTGTTGTACTTTTCGCCCTGAGTAATCAGGCCGTCCATGTACTGCTGCTCGAAATCCTTCACCTGATCACGGGTGCCGTCCACGATGGTCCACTTGTTATCGGGAATCACCATGTCGTCCTTGCCAAAGGAAATGCCCGCGCGGAACGCTTCCTTGAAGCCCATGCTCATGATCTGGTCACAGAAGATGACCGACTCTTTCTGCCCGCAATAGCGGTAGACGGTGTCGATGACCTGCTGCACTTCCTTCTTCCGAAGCAAACGGTTGACCAGATCAAACGGCGCCTTGGCGTTGAGCGGCAAAAGCGCACCCAAAAGCATCCGTCCGGGGGTGGTCTCGAAGCGGCGATAAACCTCCTGGCCGGTCTCGTCGATCTGCTTGACCCGCGCGTTGATGCGGGTGTGCAGATGCACCTCGCCCGCATTCAGCGCGTGTTCTACTTCCTCGACAGAGCCAAGAGACATGCCCTCGCCCTTCATTCCTTCGCGGTCCATCGTGATGTAGTAGATGCCGAGGATCATATCCTGCGACGGCACGATGATCGGCGCGCCGTTGGCCGGCGACAGCACGTTGTTGGTCGACATCATGAGCACACGGCACTCAAGCTGCGCTTCCAGCGAAAGCGGCACGTGAACAGCCATCTGGTCACCGTCAAAGTCGGCGTTAAAGGCCGAGCACACCAGCGGGTGAAGCTGGATCGCCTTGCCTTCGATCAGGGTGGGCTCAAACGCCTGAATGCCCAAACGGTGCAGCGTTGGCGCACGGTTCAGCATCACCGGGTGCTCGCGGATCACCTCGTCCAGAATGTCCCATACTTCGGGACGTTCTTTTTCGACCAGCTTCTTGGCCTGCTTCACGGTGCTCGAAAGGCCCTTGGCCTCCAGCCGCGAGTAGATGAACGGCTTGAACAGTTCGAGCGCCATCTTCTTGGGCAGGCCACACTGGTGCAGCTTCAGCTCCGGCCCGGTCACAATCACCGAACGGCCGGAGAAGTCGACGCGCTTACCCAGAAGGTTCTGACGGAAGCGAC
>NZ_JARGND010000081.1:0-5581 GCF_029212645.1 Vannielia sp.
CTCGAACTTATCGACCGCTTTCATCAGGCCGATGTTACCTTCCTGAATGAGATCAAGGAATTGCAGCCCGCGGTTGGTGTATTTCTTGGCAATCGAGATCACCAGGCGGAGGTTGGCCTCGACCATCTCTTTCTTGGCCTGACGCGCCTCTTTTTCACCCTTTTGAACCTGCTGCACGATGCGGCGGAATTCGGGGATGTCGACGCCCACATAGGTGCCCACCTGCGCCATGTCCTGGCGCAGATTTGCAACCTTGTCGGCGTTGCGTTCAAACAGCGCCTGCCAGCCACGGCCGGACTTTTCGCGCATCCGGTCCATCCAGTTGGGATCAAGCTCGTAGCCGCGATATTCTTCGATAAACTCGCGCCGGTTGAGACGGGCCTGGTCGGCCAGTTTCACCATCGAGCTGTCGATCGACATGATGCGGCGGTTGATGCCGTAGAGCTGGTCGATCAGCGCTTCGATCCGGTTGTTGTGCAGGTGAAGCTCGTTCACCAGCAGCACGATCTCGCTGCGCAGCTTCTGGTATTTCTTCTCGGCCTTGTCCGAGAACGAGCCGTCCTCGTTGAGCGTGGCCGACATGCGCATGTCCTGCATCTCGGCGAGGCCGATATAGTCCCGCGCGATCACATCGAGGGTTTCCAGCACCTGCGGCTTGAGCGCGGCTTCCATCGCGGCAAGCGACATGTTGGCCTGCTCGTCCTCGTCGTCATCATCATCGTCGTCGGTGGCAATCGGGTTGCCGTCGGCATCAAGCTCGGGCTCTGTCTTTTCGTCTTTTTCGGTGGTGGTGGTGGCCCCGCCTGCAACGGTTTCTGTTTCGTTGTCGTCGCCGTCCACACCCTGGCCGAAGGTGGTTTCAAGGTCGATCACATCGCGCAGCAGGATGTCTTCGTTGAGAAGTTCCTCGCGCCAGATGGTGATGGCCTGAAAGGTCAGCGGGCTTTCGCACAGGCCCGCGATCATGGTGTTGCGGCCCGCTTCGATGCGCTTGGCGATGGCGATTTCGCCCTCGCGGCTCAGCAGTTCAACCGAGCCCATCTCGCGCAGGTACATGCGCACCGGGTCATCGGTGCGATCAAGCTTTTCGGTCTCGGTTTGTGCGAGGGTTACATCACGGGCGCCAGCGGCTTGGACCACTTCGGTCGAGCCTTTCTTGCCGTCGTCCTCGTCTTCGTTCTCGTCGTCCTCGGTGACCTGGATGCCCATCTCGGAGAGCATCGACATCACGTCTTCGATCTGGTCCGAGGACACCTGTTCGGGCGGCAAAACCTGATTGAGCTGGTCATAGGTGATGTAGCCGCGCTCGCGCGCTTCGGCGATCATCTTTTTGACCGCCGTCTGGCTTACATCTAGGCCCTGCTCGGCTTCGGTGTCGTCACTCTTGCGGTCGTCGTTGTCTTTGGCGGCCATTTAGCTCTCCTGAAGGCGTGAGTGCACGCACGATTCGGGCTCCCCGAATCAATATCTCGAATCACAGGGATTTCCACCCAAACCCCTTAAATATTTATGTGAGAGGGGTCCATTCTGTGGCTGAAAGGTCGATTCCCCCTGCGAATCGGCCTTCGCAGGCGCAGAATCACCCCGGATCACGGGGTTTTTTATGGCCGATCTGGTCGAGCAGCGAATCAAGTTCGGCTCTTTCAGAGCGGTCGAGTCGGGCGCCATTGGGGGCAATGTCATACTCAGCCTTATCGGTGTCATCGGTTTTGGTGGCGCGTGATCGTGCGCCAGCGGCCTGCCCCAGCCGCCAGGTCAGCCCTTCATCGGCCAGCCCTGAAAGCTCGTGCATCGCTTCGGCGATCTCGCGTGCGGCCCCGCGTGAGGCGGATAGGATTGCGAAATCCTGGGCGAGGCACATGCGTGCTAGCTCGTGGTCCCGGGTGTTGCGAACGCTGGGCGCAATGCGGACATGGGCCGGTGTGAACAGCTTTTCAAGGGCAGCGGTGCCGATTTCTTGCTCAAGGGCGCTCAGCGGGTCCGCCTCGTCGGCGGTGCGCAGCAGGGCATCGGCCAAGCGCATATGGCCCTCGCCCTGCCAATCAAGCTCTTCCAGCGCGTGGGCGAACTCATCCACCAATCCGGGGTGGCTTGCGAGGGTGGCAAGGATCACCGCCTCGCGCAACTGCTCCTCGACCGAGGCCCCGGCAGCGGCCAGCGCCGAGGCGCGGGTGGCAGCGGTGGCGGGGGGCGGCGGGCCTTTGCGGCCCGGCCCGCCGGGGCGCCACGGCGCGCGCGGGCCGGTGGCGGAGGCATTGGTGCGGCGCGGGGAGAACAGCTCAAACCGGCGGCGCTTGAACTCTTCGCCGTAGTGGCCGCGCACCGAAGGGTCCGCGATGGCCTTGATCGCATTGCGCAGAGAGGCATCGAGCGCGGCCTTGCGCTCGGGGCTGTCGAGCGGGCGATCCTCGGTTTCGCGCCGCCAGAGCAGATCAACCAGCGGCTCGGCGCGTTCCAGCACTTGCTGCATCGCCGCCGGGCCCTGGGCGCGGATCAGGTCATCGGGGTCCTGGCCTTCGGGGAGGATGGCAAAGCGCAGGCTGCGCCCTGCGGCCAGCTCCGGCAGCGCCAGATCAATCAGCCGCATCGCGGCGCGCAGGCCTGCCTTGTCCCCATCCAGCGCGATCACCGGCTCCGGGGCCATGCGCCAGAGCATCTGGAGCTGGTGCTCGGTCACCGCCGTGCCAAGCGGGGCCACCGCGCCGGTAAAGCCCGCCTCGGCCAGCGCGATCACATCCATATAGCCCTCGGCCACCACAAGCGGCTGGCCTTGGCCCACCGCCGTGCGCGCACGCTGGTGGTTGAACAGGCTGCGCCCCTTGTCAAAGAGGATGGTTTCGGGGGAATTCAGATACTTGGCGTTGTCATTCGGGTCCATCGCCCGCCCGCCAAAGGCAATGGCGCGGCCCCGCGCATCGCGGATCGGGAAGATGATGCGATGGCGGAACACATCATAGGGGGCGCGGCCCTTGTCGGAGGCTTTAACCAGCCCGCAGGCCAGCAGATCATCCAGCGCAATGCCCTTGGCCACCAGCGCTTCGCGCAGCCCTTCCCAGCCCGGCGGGGCGACGCCGATCTCCCAGCGGTCCTGCGCCTCGGGGCCAAGGCCACGGGAGGTGAGATAATCGCGCGCCTCCCCGCCCGCGCCGGTTTTCAGCTGGAGGCGGAACCATTGCACCGCCTGTTCCATCACCTCGGCCAAACGAGTGCGCTCATCGGATTTTTGCTGGGCTTGGGGGTCGCGCGCGGGCATCGGCAGGCCAATTTCGCCGGCCAGCAGCTCGACCGCCTCCATGAAGCCCATGTTCTCGGTTTCGCGCACGAAAGAGATCGCATCGCCCTTGGCGTGGCAGCCAAAGCAATAGTAAAACCCCTGCCGATCATCGACATGGAAGCTCGCCGTCTTTTCCTGGTGGAAGGGGCATGGTGCCCAGAGATCGCCCTTGGCCGGGTTGGACTTGCGCTGATCCCACATCACCTTTTTGCCCACCACGTCGGCCAGCGACAGGCGGGTGCGAAGCTCATCAAGGAATCCGGGTGGCAGGGACATAGCCCTATATCCCCCTCAGGGTGCGCCCTGTCCAGAGCCAGCTCAGGCCAGCAGGGGGCCGAAAAGCGGCGCGCTCAGCGGTCCTTGAAGCGGCGCGGCTCGCGGCCGAGGCCCCGTTCCAGCCTGTCGGCGAACGCGGCACGCTCTTCGGGGCTCATCTCTTCGATGTGGTTCAACAGCACCTCCTGGCCAATTTGTGCCGTTTCCCGGATCAAAACGCTCTGGCGGGCCATTTGGGCCTGCATTTCGGCGCGGTCAAACGGCTCGGCGCGCAGCACCACGAGGGTTTTCTCAAAGGTGCCGCGCAGTTCTTCGCGCTTGCCGCGCAAGGCATCCCGGCGCGGCCCGAGCAGGCTGCGCAGCTCTTCCCAATCATCGCGGTGCAGGGCGCGCCCGTAGGGGCCGAAGCCAAGATCCCGTTCGATCCGTGCGCCTTCGCGGCGGTCGTGTTTGCTCGCGCGCTCCTCATACCGGTCGCCATGGAACACCATGACCCCAAGCACCAGCCCGATGATCGCCAGATTGAGGCCGAGCGACAGCACCAGCAAAACCCGTGTGAGGCGGGCGCTGCGGCCCGGTTTGGGCGGCTCGGGCGCGGCGGCGGGGGGGGATGGCTTATCGGTCATATCGGTTTGCTCCTTCGCCTCATCCGTCTGACAGCAGGTCAACATAGGCCATGTCATAATCCAGCAGAGGGGCGCCAACGGTGTCGCCCGGCGCGGCAGAGGTGAGTGTTGTGGCGTTTGCGCCGGTGAGGGTGCTGGCAAAATCGGTCACGCTGGCGGGCGGGCTCATGCCCACCCAGAAGCCAGCCACCGCTGCCGCCGTCAGCCCGGCGAGGCCCGGCGCACCGCCAACAGCGGCCAGAAGCGCGGCCAGCAGGCTGCGGCGCGGTTTGGCAGGCGTGGTGGCTTGGGGCGCGGGGATGGGCGCGGCCTCGGCCATAAATCCATCCTGCGCCTCATAGGCATCGCTCAGCACGCGGGCCAGAAGATCAGCCGACGGCGCGGGCGTGGCGCCTGCTGCGCCCGCCTTGCCTGCCGCGTTGAAGAAGCTCTCCAGCAGCGCCTCATCGGAGGCATCCACCGGCACGTTCGGGTTCATTTTGTCATGGTCAGCCATCAGCTCAACCCCAGTTCTGCGCGGGTGCCCTTGAGGCGGGCCGCCAGTGCGCGTTTGCCGCGGGCGGTCAGGCTTTCGACCGCCTCTACGGAGATTTCCATCCGAACCGCGATTTCCGGGTTCGTCAGCCCATCGAGGTGCCTCAGCCGCACGGCCTCGGACTGCCTGTCGGGCAATTCACTCAGCGCCACATGCAGGGCGCGGGCACGTTCGGCCAGTTGCATCTCTTCCACAACAGACCTTGCCCCATCTTCCGGCTCGGGCACACCATCAAGGCTTTGGCCTCGGGCGCGGCGCAGCCTGTCGGTGCACAGGTTGCGGGCCACCTGGTAGAGCCATGTGCTTACCCTGGCCTCGCCGCTGCGCCAATCGGGGGCGAGCTTCCAGAGCCTCAGCATCGCCTCCTGAGCCACATCCTCGGCCTCGGCGCGATCTCCCAGCATCCGCTGGGCCAGCCCCAGCACCATTGGTGTGAGCCGCAGGGTGAGGGCACGCGCCGCAGCACGGTCGCCCTGGGCGAACCGGGCAAGCAACACCTCGTCAGAGGGATCAGGGGGCACATCGAGTGGCATGGGCATCGCGTTCCGCTTACTCGGTCCTTCAAACTCTCTCAACACTTACCAGCCATTGGCCTTGCAGCCGGGCCTATACTAAATGAGCTCCCCCGCACCCAACGAAGGGGATGACACGGGTGCGGAGGAGCCTTTCGAAACGGGGGCGTCAGTTGTTACGCTTGCCGCCGCGCTCGCCTTGACGATCCTGGCGGTCTGCCATGAAAGCCTTGGCCGTTTCGAATTCCTGCTCAGACACCTGACCGTCGTCATTGGTGTCGATCCGGTCGAACATGCGCTGCATCATTTCGGTGCGCATCTCGGCCCGTTGCTCGGCAGTTGCGCCGCGCTGGCCCCG
>NZ_JARGND010000081.1:5681-7374 GCF_029212645.1 Vannielia sp.
TTTGCCATGGTCGCCCATGTCGCCACGCTTGCCGTGATCACCACGTTTGCCGTGATCGCCACCGGGACCGGCAGCTGCCAGCTCTTCGGCGCTGAGGGTGCCGTTGCCGTCAGTGTCGGCGCGCTCGATCATACGGTCAAGGCGGGCGTCCTTGCGGGCTGCCTTGCGGGCCTCGGCGGCAGCGGCCAGCTCGTCCTTGCTCAACTCGCCGTCACCATTGGTGTCGACCCGGTTGAAGCGGACCTGCGCGGCACCGCCAAATTCTTCGGCCGTCAGTTGGCCATCGCCATTGGTGTCCAGATCCGAGAACTGGATATCGCTGCCCATCGGGCCCATGGCACCGCCGGGACCACGCGCCTCGGCCATCGGGGCAATGGCCAGGCCGGTTGCGATCAGGGTGGTCAGAAGAAGGATGCGTTTCATGTCTGTATTTCCTCTCAGGGTCGTTGTGGTCTGTCGCCTCATTGGCGCGGCCCTTGCTGGCCGGTTGATGCTTCTCTAACGGGGCAGATCCGGGGTTCCGTCGCATTTGGGAGAAAAAACTTTTGCGCGGCATCCTGCCGCAAGGGCAAACTGCACTCTGCAACTTTGCGCGCGCAGCGCTTAGATAGAAGAGACGCGACAGCGGGCCATGCGGCCCGGCACAGGGAAACGGCCAAGCGCGGCCCCTCACGATTGAACGGCAGATGAAAGACAGCACACTCGAACATGGCGGCGCGCCGCTTGTTGATACAGAGACCAGCGATGACGCAGAGCGCCCGACCAAGCCTGCCATGCTGCGTGGCTGGCGCCGGCGCTGCCCCAACTGTGGGAACGGGCCGATGATGTCGGGCTATCTCAAGGTGCGTGACAATTGCCCGGTGTGTGAAGAAGAATTGCACCACCACCGCGCCGATGACGGCCCCGCCTATCTGACGATCCTGATCGTGGGCCATATCCTTGCACCGCTCATTTTGTTCGTCTACACTGCCTTCCGGCCTGATCCGCTTATCATGGCGGTCGGTTTTTCGATTGGTTGCGTTGCGCTCTCGCTCTACCTTCTGCCAAGGCTGAAGGGGCTGATGGTGGGGTTGCAATGGGCCAAACGGATGCACGGTTTTGGCAGCGAGCCGGGGTAAGTGGCCCCGACCCTGCCCAAAGAGCGGGAATGACCATAATGACAATAGATAAATCAGCCCTCAGAGACGCAGCAACCGTCATCCTTTACCGCGATGGCGGCGAGGGGGTGGAAGTGCTGATGGGCCAGCGTGGCGCCAAAGCCGCCTTCATGCCTAACAAATTTGTGTTCCCCGGCGGCGCGGTCGATCCGGCCGACAGCCAGGTGAGCCTTGCGGCAGGGCCTGACCCGCGCTGCGCCGCACGCTTGTGTGCCGAGGTGGACGAAGATCGCACCGAGGCCCTGCTTGCCGCTGGTATCCGTGAACTGTGGGAAGAGACCGGCCTGATCCTGGGCGGGCCCGGCACCTGGCCTGGATCGGTGCCGGAGGGCTGGGAGGGCTTTGCCGAGGCGGGCTATCTGCCCAGCGCCGAGGGGATGCGCTTTGTGTACCGCGCCATCACCCCGCCGGGGCGGCCAAGGCGGTTTGATGCGCGCTTCTTCCTGATCCGCGCAACGCGGGTGGTGGGAGATGCGGATGATTTTTCACGCGCCAGTGATGAGCTTTCGCTGTTGCAATGGATCCCGCTCACCCAA
>NZ_JARGND010000020.1 GCF_029212645.1 Vannielia sp.
TGCGCTTTGATCTTGAGCGCGAAGTGGGTGCCGGGCGGCTTGAGGCGGCGGATCTGGAAGAGGCGTGGAACACCCGGTTTGAGGCTGATTTTGGCTATCCGGTCGATAAGCCCTCAAACGGTTGCTTGCAGGATGTGCATTGGTCGGTGGGGCTGCTTGGCTACTTCCCAACCTATTCGCTTGGCAATGTATATGCGGGCTGCCTGATGCAGGCGATCCATGAGGCGGTGCCGGGGGTGGATGAGGCGCTTGCCGAGGGCGACACATCGCCAGCGACCACATGGCTGCGCGAAAACCTGCAACAGCACGGCGGGTTGCGCACGCCGCGTGACACGATCGAGCACGCCTGCGGTGTTGCGCCCACCGAAGCGCCGTTGCTGGACTATCTCGAAGCGAAGTTTGGCGAGATTTACCACCTTTAGGCAGGTTTTCCCGCTCTGCCGTCCGGTGCGGGGCCGTCCTGTGCGGGCGGTTATTTCTGCCAGTCGGGGGGGCGCTTTTCGATGAAGGCGGTGATGCCCTCATCGGTATCACGCCAAAGCATGTTTTCCACCATCACCGCGCTGGCATGGGCATAGGCCTCGGGGGCGGAAAGGGGCATTTGGTCATAAAACGCACGTTTGCCGATCTTGACGGCGGCGGCGAGCTTTTCGGCGACCTTGGCGGCGAGGGCGCGGGTTTCATCGGCCAGCGCATCTTGCGGCACGGCGCGGTTGATCAGCCCCAGCGCCTCGGCGCGGGCGGCGTCAATGAAGGTGCCGGTCGAGAGCATTTCAAACGCTGCCTTGGCCGGGATATTGCGGGTGAGGGCGACCATGGGGGTGGAACAGAAAAGGCCAATGTTCACCCCGTTCACGCCAAAGCGCGTGCCCTCGGCGGCAATCGCCATATCGCAAGAGGCAACAAGCTGGCAGCCGGCGGCGGTGGCGATGCCGTGGACCTCGGCGATCACCGGCTGGGGCAGGGCTTGAAGGCCCATCATCACCTCTGAGCAACGTTGAAAGAGATCGGCAAAATAGGCGCGCCCGCTGTCATCGGACTGCCGCCCGGCCTGCATTTCCTTCAGGTCATGCCCGGCGCAAAAAACCTTGCCCGCGCCGCGCAGGATCACCACGCGGATCGTGCCATCGCCCTGCAAAGCGGCAATTTCGCGCGACAGCGCGGCGAGCAGATCATCGGAGAGCGCATTGAGCGCATCGGGACGATTGAGGGTAATTTCCGCTACGTTTCCGTGATCTTGTCGGGTAAGTACCTGCTCGGACATGTTGCTATTCCTCCATTTGGCGGGAAGTTTGGGGCGACAGAACGCGAAGCGCAAGAGGAGGAGCGATGATGGACCGGGTGGTGATGGACAAGGCGGCACTGGAGAGCTTTATCAAGGAGCAATTCCCGCAGGTGGACGGGGATTTTGCGGTTGAGGTTGTCACGGCAGAGGGCTGCATCGTGCGGCTGCTGACAGCCGAGCGGCATTTGCGCCCCGGTGGCACCGTTTCTGGCCCCTCCATGTTTGCCCTGGTCGATGTGGGCATGTATCTCGCCATCCTTAGCCGGATCGGGCCCAAGGGGCTGTCGGTCACCACCAATTGCTCGATTGATTTCATGCGCAAGCCCGAGTCGGGGCGTGATCTGATCTGCGAAACCCGCCTGTTGAAGTTGGGGCGTGTGCTGGCGGTGGGGGATTGCCTGATCCGCTCGGAAGGGAGTGAAGAGGTGGTGGCGCGGGCCAGCCTGACCTATTCGATCCCGCCAGAACGCTGATTTTTGTGGGGTAAAATAATACCGTAATTGCATGCCATTGTAATTGAACGGTTTTATCCACTCTGCGGGCCTTGACGGCGTGCGCCAGATGCTTAGAAACGCCTGATCGAATGCGACGGGCGCGTCAGGTGCCCGAATCCGAGAGGACCGAGTTATGAAAACCTTTTCTGCCACCCCGGCGGATATCGACAAGAAGTGGATCCTGATCGACGCCGAGGGCGTTGTTCTGGGCCGCCTTGCCTCGATCGTTGCCACGCGCCTGCGCGGCAAGCACAAAGCCACCTTCACCCCGTCTCAGGACATGGGTGACAATGTTATCGTGATCAACGCCGACAAGATCCAGCTGACGGGCAACAAGCGCGACAAGCCCAACTACTGGCACACCGGCTATCCGGGCGGCATCAAATCCCGCACCACCGGTGAGATCCTTGAAGGCAAGTTCCCCGAGCGCGTGGTGACGCAGGCCGTCAAGCGGATGCTGCCCGGCAACAAGCTGAGCCGCGTTCAGATGACCAACCTGCGCGTTTACGCTGGCACCGAGCATCCCCATGAGGCTCAGGCCCCTGAAGTGCTGGACGTCAAATCCATGAACAAAAAGAACACGAGGGTCTAACCGATGGCTGACCAAGTGAATTCGCTCGAAGAGCTGGGCACCGTCGCCGAGGGCACCGATGCCCCCGTGCTCGAAGAAACCATCATCAACCGCGAGCCGGTTCGTGACGATCTGGGCCGCGCCTATGCCACCGGCAAGCGGAAAGACGCGGTTGCCCGCGTTTGGATCCGGCCTGGCTCCGGCAAGGTTGTGGTGAATGGCAAGGAGATGGACAAGTATTTTGCCCGTCCCGTGCTGCAAATGATCCTGCGCCAGCCCTTTACGGTTGCTGGTGTTGAAGGTGAGTTTGACGTGCAGGCAACCGTTAAAGGCGGTGGTCTTTCGGGTCAAGCCGGTGCGGTCAAGCATGGCATCTCGAAAGCGCTCCAGCTTTATGAACCCTCGCTGCGTGCGGCGCTGAAAGCTGCTGGCTTCCTTACCCGTGACAGCCGTGTGGTTGAGCGTAAGAAGTACGGCAAGCCCAAGGCGCGCAAGAGCTTCCAGTTCTCCAAGCGCTGATTTCAGCCCTTGGCACCGAAATTCCGAAAAGGCCCGCCGCTCTGGTGGGCCTTTTTACTTTGCGGGGCAGGGGCTGTTTTTGGGGTAGTTAGAATTTTTCCTACGCTCTTCTTGACAGACGAGGCCCGCAACCCTATCTTGATAGGTGATCTCCTGGGGCGTGTTTCATTGGAAGCACGCCCCTTTTGAGTCTCCCATCCTTTGTGTCTGCCACTGGGCTTTACGGCGCACCGTTTGAAGGCGGCTGCACCGTTGCTTCGTTGCGACCGCGTTGGCTTACGAGCAGCCCCCGATAGTCAGAAACACTGATTTTATCCACGCCATCCGCCATATTAAGCTCTTCCAGAGCGCTCTTATAATACTGAAGAATTGCGGGGTCTTTCAGCCTGTCCGAAACCGCCGCGTAGAAGAGTTCGGTCGTTTCTTCGAGGTTAGACGATTTGTCTTTGGACAAATCCAACCCGATTTGAAGCAACGCGCGCAGCTCAGGGCGATAGTGGAGGCGCAGTTCCTGCCAAAATTCGTCAAAGCGCTCACTTAGCGAAAGCTCCAGAATCCACGCCATCCAGGTTGAGAATATTTCAACTTCAAAGATCCGCCGCTGGCGGTAGATTATGGCGATCTCGAAGAGAGACAGTATCTGAGGCAGAAACCAAAAAAGTTCATGACGAATTTTTTGCTCAGTCTCAGGTTGGTCAAATCCCTCCAGGTAGAGAAACATCTCAGGGCGCTCGCGGGCGATTTCAAAGATCCGGTTCGCTTCCATTTCGAGGTTGAAGTACACCTCTGCGCGCTGGGTTTTCCGGGTGGACCACCAGCCAACAAGGTTGGAGGCCGCAATACCCAAGAGCCCGGCAATCACTGATGCGATAGCGATCCAGTCGGCCGTCTCCATTTGACTGAAATTGATCATAGTTTGTACGTCATTACCTTTGACACTGTCTCGAACCCCATTCGCTCAAATATTTTGTGGGCGCCTTCATTGCCTATCCCACTCTCAAGAAACAAACGGGAAACGCCACGGGCCTTGCACTCCTTGAGGCCGATATTGAACATTTCCGAAAAAATCCCGTGGCCGCGATAATCCGGATCAACAACAGTATCTTCCAGAACCGCATAGGCTTTTTCTTCGGCAACGAAGGACCAGATCATCATGCCAAGCACCTGTTGGTCCTGCCCGCGGGCGAGCAACAGTTTGCTTGTTTTGGTGGCTGCTGAGTCCCCTTCGGCAAGGATGCTCTCGCTCAATTCGGCATTTACAACATCGGCGAGGTTGTCGCTCCATGTCGTTTCATCCACAGCGCGCGCCGACATCAGCTCGGAGTGCGATATGTAGGTGGAATCAACATGTTTCGCAAAAAAGACTGACGCTTCATTGATGCCCGAGGCGTTATGGCACCATCCGACTGTAAATTCGGGGATGTCCTTGGTCATATGCTACCTGAGTTTTCCTAAAGAAATTTCGAAAAACGCCATCCGAAGCCACAAGGCCATGATCGTTGAGGGCCCCTAGCGCAACTTCTGAGTTTCGTCTTTACCATCGCAGCAAATGTCGTGCAACGCAGCGTTGTTGCGAGAAACCCGCGTTGTCGCAATGGCTTGGGGAGGTTTGGCTTGGCTAAATGCCAAGGCTGCCTAGAGGTCTTTCGCGAGCGGGTGGTGCTCCAGCACCAGCTCCTTGAGCCGCTCGTCCAGCACATGGGTGTAGATCTCGGTGGTGGAGATATCGGCATGGCCCAGCAGCACCTGAATGGAGCGAAGATCGGCCCCGCCCGCCAGCAAATGGGTGGCGAAGGCATGGCGCAACCGGTGTGGCGTGACGCGGGCGGGGGACACGCCAGCGGCAACGGCGATGTCCTTGATCAACCCGTGAAAGCGATGCCGGGTGAGGTGCCCGTCCTTGCTGCGGGATGGGAACAAAAAGCGCGACGGCGGGCTGCCCTTTTCGGCCTTTGCGCGCTCTTCGGCCTCGTCGCGGATCGCCAGCCACGCCGCAAGAGCCTCGCGGGCGGGCGGGGAAAGCGGCACCATGCGCTCCTTGCCACCCTTGCCGGTGACGAGCAGCATCCGAGGGTCGCCACGCGCGGCGGAGACCGGCAGCGATACCAGTTCGGTAACGCGCATCCCGGTCGCATATAGAAGCTGCATCATGCAGGTGTTGCGCAGCGGATCATCGCCGCGCCCAACCTCGCCCGCCGCGACAAGCAGGCGCTCAACCTCCTCGGGCTCCAGCGTTTTTGGCAGGGCTTTGCTGCGCCCCGGTCCCTTGATCTGGAGGGCCGGATTATCAGGGCGCCAGCCTTCCTCAAAGGCAAATCGGTAGAGCTGCTTGATTGCTGAAAGCCTGCGCGCGCGGGTGGATTTGGCAAGGCCCTCTGCCTCGCACTCTACCAGATAGCCCTCAACATGCTCACGGGTGGCGGCGTTGAGATCACTCGCTTTGCGCTGAAGAAACCCCGCGAAATCAGTGAGATCGCGGGCATAGGCAAGCTGGGTGTTGCGGGCGGCATCAAGCTCGGCGGCCTGTGCGGCGATGAAGGCGTTGATCCAGCGAGCGGCGAGCGCCATGGCTCAGCCCCGCCGGTGCAGCAGCATCAGTTGCAGCCCATATTTGCGCGCGGCCTCTTCAAGACGCACCTCGCGCAAAAAGCCGATCGCCACGGTCACATCCTCCAGATCGCCGTGGGTGCCGCTTTCCATCACCGCCATGGCTTGCAGGATGGCTTCCCCAAGCCGCCCATCGGCCAGCGGGCGCGACAGGCTTTCGGGCAGGGCGGGTGCGTTGAAGCCATCGGCAATTGCACGGGCCAGGGCATCGGGGGCGGCCGCCTCGCCGGGCATACCCTTGGCCAATGCCGCAAGGAAGGGGCCGTCAGCGCCCGGAGGCGCGGGGTGAGTGAGGGCGAGGCGCTCGTATTGGTCGCTCAAGAGGCCAATGCGAAAGGCCAGCGCCCCGGCTTGCCCGGTAAGCTGAACCTCTTCGAGGCGTGTGCCAAAGAGGGTGGCAAAGGGGATTTCCAGCCGTTCGGCGGCCATCGCCTCCCAGGCCTGTGGCAGCAGGGTTGAGACCTTTTTATCATCGCCCGCCTTGAGCGCCGCATCGAGGCTTTGGATCAGGGCGACCCGCTCCCAAACGCCACCGGAGGCCGCGGGGCGACGCTCGGAATAGATTGTGAACAGGCGCTCGGGGGAGAGCGAACCGACGCGTGCCAGCCGCTCTGCCGCGCCGATCCGCGCCTTCCAGCCTGCGGTTGTGCTGAGATCCGCATTGGCAAAGGCCAGAGGCAGCGGGTTGGTTGGCATGCCTTCGCCAATCGCCTGGAACATCAGAAATTCAAGCGGGGAAGGGTGCGCCGGGGCGGTGAGTTTTTCGCCGGTGTCGGCAAGCTCTGGGTCCAGGAAGTAGGCGAGAAGCGCATCTTCGGCCTCTGACACATGGCCAAGGGCGCGCGCGCTTTCGAGGGTGAGCGCGGCGGCGTGCCAATCGCCGGTTCGCGCCAGGCAAAAGATGCGGGTGGTGAAGTTTGGAGAGATGCCGGGCGTTTCGCGCAGCCGTTCACAGCCAGCGGTTTCATGGCCTTGCAGCAGCGCCACGTCAAACGCGCGCTGAAAGATCGCCGGAGAATTTGAGCCGGTGCGCTCCAGCATTTCGGCGGCTTCATCCAGGGCGCCACGGGCCAAAAGCGCATCGACCCGCGCCTGAAAGAGCAGCCCCTCGGGGCCCGCGCCCATGGGCGGATCAAGCTCTGTGAGCAGGATGAGGCGGATCAGATCCTGCTGCGCGGGCAGCGGATCGACCGGCAAGGTGGCAATCAGGCGGCGCAACTGGTCAAGGTCAGACCCCGCCCAAAGCGAGCCCGGCAAGCCGGCCTGACGACGCGGGATCAGCCCGATTCCATCTGGCGAGGGCGCATCAAGCGGCACCACGGTGATTGATTCCACGCTGGCCGAATTGGCCACCCCCGGCTCATTGCGCGGCGCAACCGCGGCAGCCGGGGTGGCGAGGCTGTCCGACAGCCAATCAATCGACGAGAGCGGCGCATCCTGAGCCGTGGCTATCGTGCCACTCACAAGCGCAAAGGCCCCTGCCACGAGGCCTTGCTGTACCAGCCGCTTCTTCATTTCGCCCATTCACCTCAATCAATGCCAAGCTCAACCGGCTCGCGTATATCTTCAACACGGGGGCTGAGATCGCCCAGATAGGCAAAGCCTACGAGGCCGACAAACCCCAACACCAGTAATATCACAAGGATTTTGAGTATCCGGATCATTTTGTTGCCCGTCCTGCCGATTTGTTTTTCTCGTTGTCATCCCCCCGGACACAGAGATTATATATGGCAATTCGCGCAAGTTCACGCCATTGAGGATGACAAATTTTCTTGAACCGGCGGGAAGGTGCCAACAGCTTGGCAATGCGGCTTAAAAAGACAGTGGCCCTGGTGGGCATGATGGGCTGCGGCAAGACTGCGGTTGGCACGGCGCTGGCGCGCCGGCTTGCTGTGCCGTTTCTGGATAGTGACGCGGCCATTGTGGAAGCCGCCAATATGACGATTGCCGAGATCTTCGAGCGTGATGGCGAGGCGTTCTTTCGCGCCCGCGAGGCCGAGGTGCTGGCGCGGTTGATGGAAGGGCAGGCTTGTGTGCTGTCGACCGGCGGTGGTGCCTATCTGGCCGAGAGCAACCGCGCGGTGATCCACGCCAAGGGGGTAGCGCTGTGGCTGAAGGCAGATGTTGATCTGCTCTGGAGCCGGGTGAAGCACAAAACCACCCGCCCGCTGCTGCGCACCGATGATCCCCGCGCCACGCTGGAAAGCCTGGCCAGGGTTCGTGAGCCGCAATACGCCAAGGCCGAGCTGGCCGCCGAAGCGAAGCCGGACTACTCCATCGAAGATATGGTCGAGGTTGTCGTGGAGGTGCTTTCGCGGCGCCCCGATGTGCTGGAACGCGACTGAAAAACAAAGGGTTACACCATGGTAGACACGGTTCATGTGCCGCTGGAGGGCCGCGAATACGATATCCGCATCGGGGAGGGGCTGATCACCCGTGCGGGGGCCGAGATTGCGCCTTTGCTCAAGCGGGCGCGGGTTGCTGTTGTCACCGATGAGAACGTGGCCAAGGCGCATCTTGCGGCGCTGGAAGCGGGGCTGAGGGCCGAGGGGATAGACAGCGTGGCGCTGGTGCTTCCGGCGGGCGAATCCACCAAGAGCTGGGAGCAGTTTTCGCGCACGGTGGAGTGGCTTATCGCGCAAAAGGTTGAGCGGCGGGATGTGGTGGTTGCCTTTGGGGGCGGGGTGATTGGTGATCTTGTGGGATTTGCCGCCGCCGTCCTTCGCCGGGGTGTGCGCTTTGTGCAGGTGCCGACGAGCCTTCTGGCGCAAGTCGATAGCTCGGTCGGGGGCAAAACCGGGATCAACTCTCCGATGGGAAAAAACCTGATCGGAGCGTTCCACCAGCCTGCCTTGGTGCTGGCCGATATTCTGGCGCTTGGCACCCTCACATCGCGTGACTTTCTGGCAGGCTACGGGGAGGTGCAAAAATACGGGCTGCTCGGGGACGCGCAGTTCTTTGATTGGCTTGAGAAAAATGGCCCCGCGCTGGCCGCTGGCGACCTTGAAAAACGGGCCTATGCGGTGCGTCGCTCGGTTGAGATGAAGGCCGAGATCGTGCTGCGAGACGAAACCGAACAGGGTGATCGGGCCTTGCTGAACCTCGGCCATACCTTTTGCCACGCGCTGGAGGCCGCAACCGGCTATGGGGACCGTTTGCTGCATGGGGAAGGCGTGGCGATTGGCTGTGCGCTGGCCTTCGAGCTTTCGTCCCGTTTGGGGCTGTGTTCGCAGGAAGCGCCGAGTCGGGTGCGCGAACATCTGGCGGCGATGGGCATGAAGAAAGACCTTGCCGACATCCCCGGTGGCCTGCCCGATGCCGAGGCCCTGCTGGAGCTTATGGGGCAGGACAAGAAGGTGATCGACGGGCAGTTGCGCTTTATTCTGGCGCGGGGAATCGGCGAGAGCTTTGTCACCTCGGACGTGCCACGCGAGGTGGTTCTGGGTGTTTTGAAAGATGGTCTTTCCGGCAGGAAACAGGGTTGACCTTAGGGGAGCGCCCGTTCAGGTTGTGCCCATTGCAGATCACGCGCAGGCGCCGCATTTCGGCGCATAACGGCATCTGATCTTGGTCTTTTTGGCTGGCTCAACGTTTCGTTGGGCGCAACCGCGATGGTCGCAATTAGGCGGCTGGCGCAACGCATCCCCAAATCGGCGGAGCCTTCCGCCATTTTTCGATTCAGGAGCTATAACTATGCCGTTTCCCTATGAATTTGTTGGACGATTAGCGACCGGTCAGCCGCTTGACCTCCCCGACCCGGCGAGAAACACGATTGGTGTGGCGGAAGACGCTTATGCCGACATCCACATCACCGTTCGCGCCGGGCCGGGGGGCGCTCAGGTGGCGGTGCACCCGATGCGCCTGCTGGCCTATTGGGGCGGTCGGGTGACTGTGGCGCCGCTGGCGGGCAAGGTCATCACCGGGCCGATGTCGGGCTGCTACATCATGACGTTCCGCCGGGGCGGCAACCGGTTTATCGCCCATGTTGGCACCACGGAAAACGTTGCAGAATCGACCGGGGCCAAAGATGCCTTTCGCGCCTTGGCGGCGCAGCCGGGCGTGGACCAAGTGCAAGGCTACAAACCCACCGATAGCTTGCCGCCGGAAAACATCCCGCTTCCACCGGGGCAAGACACTTGGTGGCCGCCGGTACTTCCCAATGTTTACACGGTGTTTGATGCCAATGGCCCGTCCTGGTGCCTGGGTTTTGCGACGCAATCCAATGCACAAACCGGCGGTATGGGGCGGGGCTATTTGTGTACCGAGGTCATGCCAGCCCCGGTCCTGCGGGACTGGGCGGTGATCCAGAACGACCCGCAATGGCAATAAGGCTCTGAGAGCGTGAGGCAGAAGCGGGGTGAGCCCCGCTCTGCCTTCTCAGGAACCGGGGGTGGGGATCAAAACGGGATTTCGTCGTCGATGTCGCCACCGGGTGCGGGGCTGGACCCGCCGCGATCATCGTAGCCGCCACGGTCATCATATCCGCCGCCGCCTTGTGAGCCGCCGCCGTATCCGCCGCCACCACCGCCTGAGCCGCCATCATTGCGACTGTCGAGCATGGTGAGCTCCGAGCGGTAGGGGCGCAGGACAACCTCGGTCGAGTAGCGATCCTGGCCGCTTTGGTCCTGCCATTTGCGGGTTTCGAGCTGGCCTTCGATATATACCTTCGAACCCTTACGAAGATATTGCTCGGCCACGCGCCCCAGAGGCTCGGAGAAAATGGCCACGGAATGCCACTCGGTGCGCTCTTTGCGCTCGCCTGTGTTGCGGTCTTTCCAGTTCTCCGAGGTGGCGATGCGCAGGTTTACCACCTTGCCGCCGTTGGAAAATGTCCGCACCTCGGGATCGCGCCCGAGATTACCGATCAGGATGACCTTGTTTACCGATCCAGCCATGCGGACCTCCCTACATCTAGTGGTTCGAATCTTTCCGGCACGCTACAGCCTTTGGTGGTTGGGTAAAACCGCTTTGGCAGCCCTTATGCGCCGCTGTGCAGAAAAGCGGGGTGGCGCGGGGGTGGTTTTAGGATAGAATGCGCCTCGAAATTGCGGGCCAAAAGCGCGTGACGGGTTTGGGACAGGCAGAGGGACAAGGGGCATGAAGAAGGCCATTCTGGCGGCGATCTGCCTTGTGATCGCAACACCCACTTGGGCTGAAAGCAGCTATTCCACCAAGTCTCGCAAGAAGCTTTTTGCCAATCAAACGCGGCTTCTCGATAGCCGGGCCAAGAAGCAATACGCCGGGTCTGTGCGGCTGCAACCGCCAACTGTGCGCACCCCTGGAAAAGGAAATTCTCCGCGCTATTCAGGGAGTTACAAGGGCGTTTACATGCCAATGGCGCAGGCGGCCGCGCGCAAGCACGGGGTGCCGGAAGACCTGTTTTTGCGGCTGGTGCAGCAGGAAAGCGGCTGGAAACCCACGGCGCTGTCGCACAAGGGGGCGATTGGTTTGGCGCAGTTGATGCCGGCCACTGCGCGCAAGTTGAGGGTTGATCCGCATGATCCGAAAAGCAACCTTGAGGGTGGCGCGAAATACCTGCGGTGGATGTATGATCGTTATGGCAGTTGGCGGCTGGCTTTGGCCGCTTACAACGCCGGTCCGGGGGCTGTGGACAAGTATAACGGCGTGCCGCCTTACCGTGAGACGAAGAATTACGTGAAGAGGATCTGGGGCAGCTAGGCTCCGGGTCACGTTGCCGATTGGGGCTGTTTTCGCTTAGATTTTGGCGGCCGGGACTTCGGAATTTTCCAATATTGTCAATCACATGTTCGCCGATAGGCAACTGGTGGCCGGGCTATAGACGCGGGGCCGGTTAGGCGATTCTTTGGGCAACTCACGGAGCGTTGAAAACGGCATCGGCAGCTTTAAGGGCTGGGGTGGTGCGCCAGTTTTGGAAAGCGCGGCGCGGTGGCGTTAATCGCAAAAAGCGAAGGGCCACAAGCGATGCACAGCCCATGCACAAGTGATGCGCATGTCATCTGACATAGAGCAGCGGGGTTAACGCTGCGGGCGCGGGGGATTGACCGGGTCAGAGGCGGCGCTGTTTGCGGAATTCTGACGGGGTTTGCCCGGTGCGGTCGTGGAAGCTGCGCGAGAAATAGGCGGGCGAGCGGAAGCCGAGCATTTCGGCCACGCGGCGCACCGGCAGTTCGGTTTCGACCAGCAGGCGGCGGGCTTCGTAGCCGACCCGGTCTGACAGGAGTTCCCCCGCCGAGCGGCCACAGCTTACACGGCAGGCGCGGGACAGGTGGGTGGAGGTGACACCGAGGGTTTCAGCAAAGTCCGACACCGATTGGCCGGTGTAAAGCTGGCGTTCGACAAGTTCGGTAAAGCGGCGGGAGAGGCGGCGGGCGGCGGTATCATCAGGTTTGTCCTGAGCTTCGGCCAATTGGCGCTCCATCCAGACGGAGAGCAGCCCGCCGTGGTGGGCGAGTGCTTTGTCACGCGCGGGGCGGTCGCCATCAATTTCGCGCTGCATGTTCTCAAGGAAGGTGGTGATTTCCCCCTGAGGAAGGGCATCGCGGACGCGCAGGTGGCGGGGGCCATTGGGCAGCTCTATCTCGGCGTTGGGTTCAAAAAACACCGCCGTTCCAAACACTTGCGATGTGACCTCAAAGCCAAACATCGTGCGCGGCGGGATAAAGACCGCGTTATGCGCGCCGTAGCCACGGGTGAGCCCGGCAACTGTGATGCGCCCTTGGCCACGGGTGAACCAGAGCAGCAAGGGCATGTGGTAAGAGCGCATCGCCTCGGTGCGCCAGCGCCCGCCGGTGGCGAGGCGAGCCAGCGGCATCAACTCGATCGGCGCTTTTGGGGCGGCGGGAGTGAGGGGGCCAGCAACGGGGCGCGGGCGGGCGAGAGGTGATTTGGGTGTCATCAAGGCAGTCTTTCCGGCGGATGCCCCGAGAGGATGGCCGGGCCGGAGGGTGCGATCAAGGGGCAGGTTGCAAAAGAGCAAGAAGGCGCTTGGGGGCGTGGCGTGAAAGCGTGCCGCAGGGGAAGGCGGGCCGGTGCAGAGGCGCCATAGGTGGAGCGCAATATATGGCGCGAGGCTGGGGTGGTGGCCCCAGATAGGCGCGTTAGCCGGTGGAGAGGTCGAGGCTGGGCCAGGCTTTCATTCGTGCGCGGAACCAGTTTCGCTGACGCTTGGCATATTGCCGTGTTGCAATAGTCGCACGTTCCTTTGCCTCGCTCAGGGGGATTTCGCCGCGCAGATGGGCGATCAACTCGGGCGCGCCGATGGCTTTTGAGGAGGGGAGATTCGGGTTCCATCCGGGGAGGTTGGCGCGGGCCTCCTCTAGTGCGCCCTCGGCGAGCATCAGATCAAAGCGGCGCTCGATACGCGGGGTGAGCCAGGTTTTGGGAGCGTCGAGCAGGATCGGCTGGGCGCGGGTGAGGGGCAGGCGGGGGGGAGGGGTTTCATCCTGCCAGCGCCAGAGCGGTTTGCCGGTGGTGTGCAGCACCTCATAGGCGCGTTGCACGCGGGCGCGATTGGCGGTGTCGATCCGCGCTTTTTGCGTGTTATCCAGCGCGGCGAGCAGGGCCTCAAGCGGCAGGGAATTGGCCTTGGCGCGCACCTCGGGCGGGGTTTCGGGGATGTCGGCCAGCCCTTCGGTGAGGGCGGTGAAGTAAAGTCCGGTGCCGCCGATGAGGATGGGGCGGGGGCCGGATAGCAGCGGCGTGACATCGCGCAGCCAATGGCCGACCGAGTAGCTTTGATCCCCCGGCACATGGCCATAAAGCGCGTGCGGTGCGAGGTTTTCTTCTGCTGCCGAGGGGCGTGCGGTGAGGATGCGCCAGTTGGAGAAAACCTGGAGCGCATCGGCATTGATGATGCGGCCGCCAAAGCGGCTTGCGATCTCTAGCGCCATGGCCGATTTGCCGCTGGCGGTTGGCCCGGCGATGAGCACCGGCAACTCGCGGGAGAGGGCTGAAAGTTCGATCTGTGCTCTCCTCGCAATTCGCCCGTTGAACCTGCCGCCAAATTCCCGCATTTTGCGGCCAAATTGCAAGTCCGGTCCGGGGGATATCGCCATGAGTGACGCAAATGAAACCACAGGCGAAGGGGCGGGGCATAAGGTGAAGTATCGCCGCGTGCTGCTCAAGATCTCCGGTGAGGCGCTGATGAGCGATCAGGGCTATGGGCTGCATCCGCCAACCGTGGACCGGATTGCCAAGGAAGTGCATGACGTGACGCAGCTTGGCGTTGAGGTGTGCATGGTGATCGGCGGCGGCAACATCTTTCGCGGGTTGGCGGGGGCAGCGCAGGGGATGGAGCGCACGACCGCCGATTACATGGGGATGCTGGCCACGGTGATGAACGCGCTGGCGATGCAGGCCGCGCTTGAGGATCTGGGGGTTCATACCCGCACGATCAGCGCGATCCCGATGGATCAGGTGTGTGAACCCTACATCCGCCGCCGCGCCGTGCGCCACCTTGAAAAGGGGCGCGTGTGCATTTTTGCCGCTGGCACCGGCAACCCCTATTTCACCACCGATACCGCCGCGACTCTGCGGGCCAACGAGATGGCTTGCGAGGCGATTTTCAAGGGCACCAAGGTGGATGGCATTTATGATATGGACCCGGTGCTGCACCCCGAGGCCAAACGCTATGACAAGGTGAGCTATGACGAGGTTTTGCAAAAGAACCTCAAGGTGATGGATGCCAGCGCCATTGCCCTTGCGCGGGACAACAACCTGCCGATCATCGTGTTTTCGCTCGATGAGCCGGGCGGCTTCAAGGGGATCCTTGCGGGCGAGGGCACCTATACGCTGGTGCAGGGCTGACGCCGCCTCATCAACATCTGGCATTTGCCCACCGACTGCCGTAAAACCTGCGGTGACACATTCAAATTACGGGCAAGAACCATGTCTGAAGACTTTATGCTGGATACCGACGACCTTGAGCGCCGCATGGATGGGGCGATGACCAACCTGCGCACGGAATTTGCTTCGCTGCGCACGGGGCGCGCCTCGGCTTCGATGCTGGAGCCGGTGATGGTGGATGCCTACGGCGCGATGACCCCGATCAACCAGGTGGGCACTGTCAACGTGCCCGAGCCGCGAATGGTAACGGTGAACGTGTGGGACAAGGGGCTGGTGAACGCGGTGGAGAAGGCGATCCGCAACTCCGGCCTTGGCATCAACCCGCAGCTGAACGGCACCATCATCATGCTGCCGATCCCCGAGCTGAACGAAGAGCGCCGCCGCGAGCTGACCAAGGTGGCCGCGCAATATGCCGAAAGCGCCCGTGTGGCCGTGCGCAACGTGCGCCAGGACGGGATGCATCAGATCAAGAAGGCGGAAAAGCTGGGCGAGGATGACCAGAAGTTCTGGGAGACCGAGGTTCAGGAGATGACCGACAAGCACATCAAGGCGATTGATGCGCAGCTTGAGACCAAGCAAGCGGAGATCATGCAGGTTTAAGCCGCCGTTTGGCGCAGAGCGCCGGGCAAATTGGCGGCGCGGCGGCGTGAATGGCGCGGGGGGCAGGCTCTTTCTGGCCAAGCGACGCGCTTCACGCTATGCAGGGCCAGACCGGAGGGCTTGTTGAGGGGCCTGACGGCGAGGAGGCCGAAGGGCATGACACAGGCAATGACCACAGAGCACGACGTGAAAAACGCGCCGCGCCATGTGGCGATCATCATGGATGGCAATGGCCGGTGGGCAACGGCGCGAGGCCGCCCGAGGCTGTTTGGCCATCAGGCCGGGGCCAGGCGGGTGCGGGAAATCGTGGAAGCCTGCCCTGATCTGGGCGTTAAATACCTGACGATATTTGCCTTTTCGACCGAGAACTGGAAGCGCACCCAGGCCGAAGTGGCCGGGCTGATGCTGCTGTTTCGCCGCTATATCACCAAAGAGGCGCAGCGGCTTTTGGCGCGTGGCGTGCGGGTGCGTTTTATTGGCGATCGCGTGCGGCTGGACAAGAAACTGGTGGCGCTGATGGATGAGCTGGAGGTGCTGACCGCCGGCAATGAAAAGGTGCATCTGACCATCGCGCTCAACTACGGGGGCCGCGATGAGGTGACACGCGCCACCCAGCGGATGGCCGCCGAGGTGGCCGCCGGGCGGCTGAAGCCCGAGGATGTGAACGTTGAGACCCTCGGCAGCTTTCTGGACACCTGCATGTTGCCTGACCCCGATCTGGTGATCCGCACCAGCGGGGAGGCGCGGATCAGTAACTTTCTGCTCTGGCAATCGGCCTATGCGGAATATGAATTCATCGACACGCTCTGGCCGGATTTCAACGCCGAGTGTTTTGCCGAGATCACCCGCAGCTATGCGGGCCGGGAGCGGCGGTTTGGGGCAGTAAAGACATGAGCGGCAAGTGGGACGATCTGGCGCCACGGGTGATCGCGGGCGCGGTGATGGTGGTTGTGGGCGTGGCAGGCATCCGCATGGGCGGGGTCTGGTTTCAGATGCTGGCGGTGTTCGTGACCGCGGTGATGGTGTGGGAACTGGCCTCGATGATCAAGCGGGAGGGCGAAAGCGCGATGCTGCTGGCCGCTGTCACCGCCTCGGTCCTTTCGGGGATGCTGGCCTATGATACCGGCTGGTCGTTGCTGTTGCTCTTTGCTCCGGCGGTGATTGGCTTGGCGATGATGCCGCGCGAACGGGTGACGTTTTTCCTGTTTGCCCTGGGGATCATGGCGGCGGGCTGGGGGCTTGTGACCTTCCGCGCCGATTATGGCGGCACGTGGCTGTTCTGGCTGGTGGCCGTGGTGGTGGTAACGGATATCGCGGGCTACTTCGCCGGGCGGGTGATTGGCGGGCCAAAGTTCTGGCCCAAGGTTTCGCCCAAGAAAACATGGTCGGGCACGGTGGCGGGCTGGATTGGCGCGGCGCTGGTGGGCGCGCTGTTCTTGACCTTCACCAACGCCGGGCGCGATTTGATCTGGATTTCGGCGGTGCTCGCCTTTGCCAGCCAGATGGGCGATGTGGCCGAATCTGCGCTGAAGCGGCGGATGGGGGTGAAGGACAGCTCCTCGCTGATCCCCGGCCATGGCGGGCTGTTTGACCGGTTTGACGGGCTGCTTGGAGCGGCGCTTTTGATGCTGCTGGTGGCAATGCTGGTAGATGTGCCGGAGGTGCGGATTTGAAGCGGGTCAGCCTGCTTGGATCGACCGGCTCGATAGGGCAAAGCGCGCAAGATCTGATCGGGCGCGGCGGGTTTGAGGCGGTGGCGCTGACCGGCGGGCGCAATCTGGCGCTGTTGGCCGAGCAGGCGGTGGCCTTGAAGGCTGAGCTTGCCGTAACCTGCTTTGAAGAATGTTATCAAGAGCTTGCAGAGCGTCTTTCAGGTAGTGGAATTGCGATTGCCGCAGGGCCAGAGGCGGTCGCCGAGGCGGCGGCGCGGCCTGCGGATATTGTGCTGAACGGGGTGATCGGCGCGGCGGGGCTGGCGCCTTCCTTGGCGGCCTTGCAGCAGGGGGCAACGCTGGCGCTGGCCAACAAGGAGAGCCTTGTGTGCGCCGGGCCGCTGGTGATGGAAACCGCGCGGGCGCATGGCGCGGTGGTGCTGCCGGTGGACAGCGAACATTCCGCGGTGTTTCAGGCGCTGGTGGGCGAGGATGCGGGCGAGGTGGAGCGCATTGTGCTGACCGCTTCGGGCGGAGCGTTCCGCGATTGGCCGCTGGAGCGGCTGGCGCGGGCGACCCCGGAAGAGGCGGCCACCCACCCGAATTGGGATATGGGGCAGCGGATCACCATTGATAGTGCCTCGATGTTTAACAAGGCGCTGGAAGTTATTGAAGCGCATGAACTTTTTGGCATAAAGCCTGAGCAAATAGAGGTGCTGATCCACCCGCAAAGCATTGTCCATGCGATGGTGGGCTTTGCCGATGGGGCGATGATGGCGCATCTGGGCTGCCCTGATATGCGCCACGCAATAGGCTATGCGCTGAACCACCCGGCGCGGGCCGAGCTGCCGGTGGAGCGGCTGGATCTGGCACAGATTGGCCAGCTTGATTTCAAGGCGCCTGATCCGGCGCGCTACCCGGCCCTTGGGCTGGCCCAAGAGGTGATGGCGGCGGGCGGGCTGATGGGCGCGGTGTTCAACGCCGCCAAGGAAGCGGCGCTTGATGGGTTTATCGCCCGCGAGATCGGCTTTATGGATATGGCGCGCATCGTTGAGCAGGTGATGCAGCGAATGGCCGCAGAAACGGGCCTTAACAATGACATGATGACCCTTGATACCGTTCTGGCGGCAGACCAGATGGCAAGGGAGCTGGCCCGCGAGGCCATGGCACAGGCAAGCGAACGAGCAGGGTAGGCAATGGAATTTTTCGGCATCGTAGGCGGCACGGCAGGATATGTGCTGGCCTTTATCGTGGCGCTTTCGATCATCGTGGCGGTGCATGAATACGGCCACTATATTGTGGGCCGCTGGTGCGGCATTCACGCCGAGGTGTTCTCGCTCGGGTTTGGCCGGGTGCTGTGGAGCCGCCGCGACAAGCGCGGCACCGAGTGGCAGATCGCGGCCTTGCCGTTTGGCGGATACGTGAAGTTCATGGGCGATGCCAATGCGGCCTCGGCGGGCGTTGACGGCGAGGCGATGGCGGGGTTGAGCGAGGCCGAGAAGCGGCGCACCATGCCCGGCGCGCCGGTTTGGGCACGCGCGGCAACCGTTGCGGCGGGGCCGATCTTCAACTTTATCCTCAGTTTCTTCATTTTTGCGGTGATCGCGCTCACCCGCGGTGTGGCCGTGGAGCCGGTGCAGGTGGGCACGCTGGAGCCGCTGCCCCAGCAGGTGCGGGTGCTGGAAGAGGGCGATGTGATCCTGTCGATCGGGGCCACCGAGATCACCGATCTGAACAGCGTTTACGAAGCGGCGGCGTCGCTCGATCTGACCCAGCCGGTGATTTACCGCATCGAGCGGGATGGGCAGGAGATGGAGCTTGCCGGGACAACACCGTTTCCGCCGCTGATTTCAGCCGTATCTCCCGGCTCGGCGGCGATTGATGCCGGGCTTGAGGTGGGCGATGTTGTAACTGCGATTGACGGGCAAAAGATCACCGCTTTCATAGAGTTGCAGGAGCTTGTTAAAGCGGGTGAAGGCACCCCCGTGGCGCTGGAGGTGTGGCGTGATGGCGAGGTAATGGCCTTTACTCTGAAGCCGCGTGAAACCCCGGTGCCGCTGCCCGATGGCAGCTTTGAAACGCGCTACCTGATCGGTATCAACGGCGGGCTGGCCTTTGAGCCGGCAACCGTGCAGCGCGGCGTTTGGGGCTCGGCCAGCTATGGCGTGCGGCAAACGTGGTTCATTGTGACCAGCTCGATTTCGGGGCTGTATAACATGATCGCGGGCAACATCTCGTCCTGCGGGCTTTCGGGGCCGATCAAGATTGCCACCACCGCAGGGCAGATGGCGAGCCAGGGGGGCGAGAGCTTTATCTGGTTTGTGGCGGTGCTTTCCACCGCTGTGGGCCTGCTCAACCTGTTCCCGATCCCGGTTCTGGACGGCGGGCATTTGGTGTTTCACGCCTATGAGGCGGTGACCGGCAAGCCGCCGCCTGAGAAATTGCTCAACGTTCTCATGGGGATCGGGCTGGCGCTGATCCTGAGCCTGATGGTCTTTGCGCTTGGCAATGATCTGTTTTGCGAGGGTGGCATTTTCTGGAAAATTGCGGCCTGGTTCGAATAGGCGCTTGAGATTGGGGCGGGTCCCGCAGTGTTAACCTTTGCACGGATTGCCCCAATTTTGCCACATTTGCTGGGGCGGTTGCCCCAATCCCGACATGATCCATCAGTAAATTAGCGGCTACATTACTTAACTCGTGCAAAAGGCCGCACCACATGCAGACCATGACAACCGGATATTACAGCCTGGGCTTGATCGTTCGACTGAACTCGGATCGGCTGCTCTACATCGCGACCCTGCTCACCGCGCTTGGCGGCGGGGCTTGGCTTGGCTCGCTGATTAACTGATTGCCCCTACGGCAGAGCAGGCCATTTCGACCTGTTGAAAAAGGCTCCTTCGGGGGCCTTTCTGCGCTTTGACACCCCCCGCCCGAGAGGGTATTCAGGAAACCAACGAAAACAGCGGTAAAAAAGTCCGGGGGGCATTGAGCCATGTCACGAGCAGGTGAAACCGGGGGCGCGCGCGGCATGCTCCTTGCAGGGGCGGCAAGAGCGGCTCTGGCTATTTCTTTCGCGCTACCAATTGCTTACGCAGTTGCACCAAGCGAAGCGCAGGCGCAGGCCTTCAGCTTTAGCCGGGTGGAGGTGAGCGGCAACCAGCGGGTTGATGCGGCAACCATCGTCTCCTACGCCGGAATCGCCCGTGGCGAAACGGTGAGCGCGGGGCGCCTCAACGACGCGTATCAGGCGATTTTGGCCTCCGGGTTATTTGAAAGCGTGGAGTTGATCCCGCGTGGCAGCACGCTGGTGATCGAGGTTGTGGAATATCCCACGATCAACGTGGTGGATTATGAAGGCAACAAGCGGCTGAAGGACGAGGCGCTGGCAACGGTTGTTGGCTCAACGCCGCGTCGGGTGTTTACCCCCAGCCAGGCCGAGGCCGACGCGGCGGCGATTGCTGATGCCTACCGGCAAGCGGGCCGGGTTTCGGCCACGGTGGAGCCAAAGGTGATCCGGCGCTCCAACAATCGGGTTGATCTGATATTCGAGATCACCGAGGGCCGGGTTGTCGAGAATGAGCGGATCAGTTTTGTGGGCAACCGCAAGTTCAGTGACCGGCGTTTGCGCGGCGCCCTTGAGACCAAGCAAGCCGGGGTGTTCCGGGCGCTGATCCAGAACGACAGTCTGGTGGAAGACCGTATCGAATTTGACAAGCAGGTGCTGCGCGATTTCTATCTAAGCCGGGGCTACATTGATTTTCGCGTGCAGTCCGCCACTGCCGAGATCACCCGCAACCGCGATGCCTTTCTGGTGACGTTCAACGTGCGCGAAGGCCAGCAGTTCAAGATCGGGGACATCACGCTGGTGTCTGAGATGGACGAAGTGGATGCTGATCTGTTTGAATCCGCGCTGCGGATCCGCAAGGGCCGGGTTTACAACCCGCAGATCGTAGAGACCAATATCTCGCGGCTGGAGCGTTTGGCCGCGCAGAAGGGCATCAACTTCATGCGTGTGGAGCCGCGGATCAACCGCGATGAGCGCAACCTGGAGCTTGATATCGAGTTTGTCATCAGCCGCGGGCCGCGGGTGTTTGTGGAACGTATTGATATTGAGGGCAACGCCTCGACCCTTGACCGGGTTGTGCGCCGCCAGTTCAAGGTGGTGGAGGGCGATCCCTTCAACCCGCGCGAAGTGCGCGAAGCGGCAGAGCGCATTCGCGCCCTCGGGTTCTTTGAAACGGCCAATGTGAACGCCCGTGAAGGCTCGGCGCCGGATCAGGTGATCGTGGACGTTGACGTGACCGAGGCGCCCACCGGCTCGCTTGGGTTTGGGGCGTCATACGGCACGGACAATGGCTTTGGTGTGAATGTCAGCTTTCAGGAGCGCAACTTTCTCGGCCGTGGCCAGAGCCTGGGCCTTGGGTTTGATACCACGGATTCGGCCAGTGCTTTCAACTTCAACTTCCGTGAGCCGGCCTTGCTAGGCCGGGAGCTGACCTTCGGGATTGATGCCGCCTACACCGAAACCGAATCTGACAACTCCAACTATGACACCCGCGTCGGGATCTTGCGGCCGTATCTGGCCTTCCCGCTGGGCGAGCAGAGCCGCCTGCAACTGCGGACGACGCTGGCCTATCGTGAGCTGTTCGGGATTGATTACGGTGATACGAGCACCGGCAGCACCGGCTCGTCCTTCATCCTGCGTGAGGAAGAGGGCGCTCGGTGGGATACATCGATTGGCTACACCTACACCTATGACACCCGGATCACCGGCCTCAGCCCCAATTCGGCGCTGCGATTCACCTTTGGCCAGGACATTGGCGGGGTGGATGGCGATAACGCCTATGTGCGCACCACGGCCAGCATGACCGCCCAAACCAAGGTTTGGAACGAAGCCGTGACGCTGAAGGCCGAGGTGGAAGGCGGGGCGCTGCATTACAACACCGGCGGCTCCACCGTGCTTGACCGGTTCAGCCTGAACGGCAAGATCCGGGGCTTTGAAACCAACGGGGTTGGCCCGCGCGATCTGAACGTGTCCAATGAGGACGCGCTTGGCGGTAACTTCTTTGCGGTGGCGCGGCTTGAGGCCGAGTTCCCGCTGGGCCTGCCAGAGGAATATGGCATCTCGGGTGGTGTTTTCTATGACATCGGCTCGGTCTGGGGCCTGGATCAGACGGGCGGCGGCGAAACCGGCACCGACCCGGTTGACGATGATTTGCACTGGCGCTCGTCGGTTGGTGTCAGCATTTTCTGGGATACGCCGATCGGGCCGCTGCGCTTCAACTTCTCCGAAGCGCTGATGATGCAGAGTTATGACAAGGAGCGGAGCTTCGACGTTTCGATCCGCACCGAATTCTGATGAGTATCGGGGCGCGGGTTTGGGGCTTGGCGCGTGTCGCCACCGGTCCGCGCCGGGGCCTTAGGGCGTTTGGGCAGGGGCTTGCTGTGGTGCTGGCCCTTGCTGTGCCGGGGCCGCCGGCGGGCGCGCAGGAAGCGGCCAGTATGGTGCTGACGCTGGATCAGGAGCGGCTTTACCAGTCCACCCTGTTTGGCCAGCGGCTTGAGGCGGAGCTTGCCGCCGCCCGACAGACGCTGATTGCGAAAAACGCCGAAGATCAACGCAATCTGGAGGCCGAAGAGGCCGAGCTGACGGAAAAGCGCGCAACCGTGCCGCCCGAGGAGTTTCGCGCGCTGGCCGATGCCTTTGATGAGAAAGTCACCGGGGTGAGGGCCGAGCAGGAGCGCAACGTGCGCACCCTCCAGCGGCAGATAGAACGGGCAAGGCAGCAGTTTTTCGGCGCGGTGGAGCCGCTTTTGCTGGAGGTTGTGCGCGAGCGCGGCGCGGCGGTGGTGCTGGATGCCCGCGCGGTTCTAATCAACACCGGCCAGTTGGATGTGACCGATGAGGTGCGCGCTCGCGTGGACAGCTTGCTGGGGGATGGTGGGTCGATCTCGGCGGTGCCGTCGCAGCAGGACCAGGGCGAAGAGGCCCCTGCCGATGAGCCGACCGGGAAGGAAGAGGACTCTGGCCTTGACCTGCCGCTTGGCACGCCGGTGCCCGACTGACAGAATTGACCGACCATTTGAGAGGATGCGATCCGCATGAGTGCTACCCCCGAGACCGCCGATCTGGAGATGATCCAGCGGGTTATCCCGCATCGCTACCCGTTCCTGCTGGTCGATAAGCTGCGCGACATCAAATATTGTGAAAGCGCGACCGGCATCAAGAATGTCACCTTCAACGAGCCGCATTTTCAGGGGCATTTCCCCGGTGCGCCGATCATGCCCGGTGTCACCATCATCGAGGCGCTGGCGCAAACCGCTGCGGTGATGGTGGGGGTCAGCCTTGAGCTGCAAGACAAGGGGATGCTGGTTTATTTCATGGGAATGGACGGCGTGAAGTTTCGCCGCAAGGTCGTGCCCGGTGATGTGCTTGAGTTGAAGGTCACGGTGACGCGCGGAAAGCCCGGCGGCAAGGTGTGGAAATTCCGCGGCGAGGCCAGCGTTGAGGGCGAGATGGCGGCTGAGGCCGAATTCACCGCGATGATGGATCTGGGGACAGCCACATGAGCGTGGCTTCCGGCGTCACCATCCACCCGACCGCCTGCATTGATGAAGGCGCGGTGATTGGTGCGGGGGTGGATATTGGCCCCTTCGCCTATGTGGGCGCTGATGTGGTGCTGGGCGACAGGTGCCAGGTAAAATCCCATGCGGTGCTCACCGGGCGCACCACGATTGGCGAGGATTGCACGATCTTTTCCTTCGCGGTGATCGGGGAAATCCCGCAAGATCTCAAGTTTGATGGCGAGAAGACGCGGCTGGAGATTGGCGCGCGCAACCGCATCCGTGAGCATGTGACGATCAACACCGGCACCGAGGGCGGCGGGGGCGTGACGCGGGTTGGCGACGATTGCCTGATCATGGCGGGGGCGCATGTGGCGCATGATGCGCAGGTGGGCAACCGGGTGATTCTGGTCAACAACTGCGCCGTTGCCGGGCATTGTGTGATCGAGGACGATGTGATCATCGGCGGGCTTGCGGGCATTCACCAGTGGGTGCGGATCGGGCAGGGCGCGATCATTGGCGCTGTCAGCATGGTGACCCATGATGTGATCCCCTATGGCCTTGTGCAGGCCAGCCGGGGCAAGTTGGAGGGGCTCAACCTTGTGGGGCTGAAGCGCAAGGGCGTTTCGCGCTCTGACATCACCGCGCTGCGGGCCGCTTACCAGATGCTGGCGCAGGGCGAAGGCGCGTTTCAGGATCGTGCCCGGCGGCTTGGCGATGAAACCGAGAGCGTCTTTGTGCGCCGGATCGTTGATTTTGTCACCGGCGAGAGTGACCGCTCCTTCCTGAAGCCGGAGTAGCCGCGATGCTGGCGCTGATTGCCGGCCAAGGCGGTTTGCCGGCGGCTATTTTGACCATGGTCAATGCGCCTGTCCACGTCTGTGCGTTGGAGGGCTTTGCGCCTGAAAACATCGCGGTGGATGAGGTTTTTTGCTTTGAGCATCTGGCGGGCTTTCTGGATGGGCTGAAGGCGCGGGGCGTGACGCAGCTTTGCATGGCCGGGGCCGTGCGCCGCCCCGGCATTGACCCAACCCGCGTGGAACCGGGCAGCGTGGCGCTGCTGGAGCGGGTCATGGGCGCGATGGCCAAGGGGGATGACGGCACGCTGCGCGAGCTTATTGCCATTGTCGAGGAGGCCGGGATCGAGGTGGTGGCGGCGCATCAAATCGTGCCAGAGCTGCTGCCAGAGCGCGGTGTGCTGACCCGCGTGCAACCGGGCGAAGCAGACCGAGCGGATGCGGCGCGCGCCGAGCAGATCGTTGCGGCGATGGGCCGGGCCGATGTGGGGCAGGCCTGCATTGTGGCCAAAGGGCAGGCGCTGGCGATCGAGGCGGCGGGCGGCACCGATTGGATGATCCGCTCCTTGCTGTGCCCGCCAGAGCGCGATCCGGCACTGCCGAGCGGTGGGCTGCTGTTCAAGTCGCCAAAACCGGGGCAGGACCGCCGCGCTGATCTGCCGGTGATAGGCCCCGGCACGGTGACTCTGGCGGCAGAGGCCAAGCTGCGCGGCATCGTGATTGAGGCGGGCGGGGTGATGGTGCTTCAGCGCGAAACCGTGGTGGCCATGGCCGAGGCGGCTGGCATGTTTCTCTGGGTGCGGGAGCCGGGGGCGTGAGGATATTTATCATCGCCGGTGAACCTTCGGGGGACAAGCTGGGCGCGGCGCTGATGGCCGGGTTGAAGGCGCTGGCGCCGGGAGTTGAGTTTCGTGGTGTTGGCGGGCGCGGGATGCAGGGCGAAGGGCTGCAAAGCCTGTTCCCGATGGAGGAGCTTTCGGTGATGGGGATCGCCGAGGTGCTGCCGAAGTATCGCGCCCTGATGCGCCGGATCAACCAATGCGCCGGGGCGGTGGTGGATTGGCAGCCCGATGCGCTGATCACCATCGACAGCCCTGATTTTTGCCTGCGGGTGGCGCGGCGGGTGAAGGCGAAGAGTGATGTAAAAACAATCCACTACGTTGCGCCAACGGTATGGGCCTGGCGGCCGGGGCGGGCCGAGAAGATGGCGCAGGTGATTGACCATGTGCTTGCGCTGTTCCCGTTTGAGCCGCCCTATATGGAAAAGGCCGGGATGAGCTGTGATTTCGTCGGGCATCCGGTGGTTTCGGAGCGGGTGGGAGACTTGGTGGAGGGCGCAGAGTTTCGTGCGGCCCATGGGCTGGGCGAGGCACCGGTGGTGCTGGCGCTGCCCGGCTCGCGAATTGGCGAGGTTTCGCGCCTTGGGCCGATCTTTGGCGAGGCTTTGCGCCCGGTGGTTGCGGCCAACCCCAAGGTGCGGGTGGTGGTGCCAACGGTGCCGCATGTGACCACGGCGGTGCAGGATATGGTGGCAAAATGGCCGGGCGATCCGGTGGTGCTGGACCCGCGCGCGATGAGTGACGTGGAGGCGCGGGGCGAAAAGCGCGCGGCCTTTGCGGCGGCGACGGTGGCGCTGGCGGCGTCGGGCACGGTTTCGTTGGAGTTGGCGGCGGCGGGGCTGCCGATGGTGGTCGCCTATGACATGAACTGGCTGAGCCGCCAGATCATTGGGCGGATGCTGCGCACCGATACGGTGACTTTGGTGAACCTCGTTTCGCAGACCCGCGTTGTGCCGGAATTCATTGGCGCAAACTGCAAGCCCGCGCTCATCGCCGAGGGCCTCAAGGCGGTAATAGGCGCGCCCGAAGCGCAGTATGAAGCGATGGCGGTGACGATGGCGCGGCTTGGGCGCGCAGAGGAGCCGCCGGGGCTGCGGGCGGCACGTTCGGTGCTGGCGCAGATCGCCTAGAGCATGTTGCTCAAAAAACGCGACACGCTCTAAGCGCGGTTACAGGCCAGTCGTTGCGGTCATCGGGTGCTTGTTGCTTTGAGCGGGCGGGCGCCCAAGAAAAAAGGCACCCCGGAGCGTGCCTTTTTGCCTGTCGTCCGGTGCGGGCGATCAGGGGATGATGCGGTTATATTTGGTGCCTTCGAGCGTGGCGCCAAGGATAAGCCCGGCCTGACCAAACACCACGGCAATAACTGGGGCCAGCGCGGTGAGGGTTTCGGCCGAAAGGTTGCCGGCGTTGTCGTTCAGCGCATATTCGGCATCGGCCCCGAGCGACCAGCCAGAACTGGTGCGGAAGCTGCGCAGGGCTTCGGGGGTCATGAAGAACAGCGCGTGGGCGTATTGCTGCGCGCCGATCTGAAAGCCGACATTGGCCTGAAGGGCGGCGTAATAATCAACCGTGACGTTATCTATCCGCAGCGCGCCGCGCCCGTAGGAGCCGCCCACGCCAAGGCCCGCCTTGGTGATCAGCGGCATGAAGAGGATTCCAGAGGCCTTTTCAGCCAGCCTTTGGGTGCCAGGATACTTGTTGAAGAGAAAGTTGCGGGTGCTGTCGACGCGCGCGTCGATCTTGCTTGCGCCGTTGGAGCCGATGCCGTTGCCACATGCCGAAAGCGCCGTGGTTGCGCCAAGCCCTGCGATGAATGCACGCCTGCTGGGGAAAATCTTGCTCATGTCCGCCTGTCCTTTTGCCTCGCCCCGGCTTTTTTGCCGGTTTTGTCTATGTATAGGGGGTTATCTGGCCCTTGTCACCACAAGTTGCGGGGGTGTTCGGCGGTTTTCGGCCTGCGGGCGGGGGTGGCGGAAAGACGCATGAAACGGTTTCTGAGCCGGGCTGGGCTATTGCCTTTTGGCCGGAGGATCACCCCTCCTTGAGGCGGCGGGCCATGCGGGGGGCGAAATAGGTGAGGATGCCCATGCATCCGGCGCGTTTGAAGGCCATGAGGCTTTCGGCCATGACCTTTTCACCATCAATCCAGCCGTTTTGGGCGGCGGCCTGGATCATCGCGTATTCGCCGCTCACCTGGTAGGCGAAGGTGGGCACGCCGAAGGTGTCACGCACGCGGCGGCAGATATCAAGGTAGGGCAGGCCGGGTTTGACCATGACCATATCGGCGCCTTCCAGCAGATCGCGCTCAACCAGCCGCAGGGCTTCATCCGAGTTGGCCGGGTCCATCTGGTAGGTGTTCTTGTCTCCGGTCAGAGCCGCCGAAGCGCCAACGGCATCGCGGAACGGGCCATAGAAGGCGGAGGCATATTTGGCGGCGTAGCTGAGGATCGACACGTTGCTGTGGCCGGTCTCTTCCAGTGCGCGGCGGATCGCGCCGATGCGGCCATCCATCATATCGGACGGGCCAAGGATATCGGCCCCCGCATCGGCCTGGGCCAGCGCCATTTTGACCAGCGCCTCAACGGTTTTGTCATTGACGATTTCGCCATCGACGACAAAACCATCATGGCCGTTGATGTTATAGGGATCGAGCGCGATGTCGGTCATCACGGCAATTTCGGGGGCGGCGGATTTGATCGCGCGGATGGCGCGGTTGGTGAGGTTCTCGGGGTCCCAAGCCATGGCGCAATCTTCGGTGCGCGCATCGGCCTCGGTATAGGGAAAGAGGCAGATCGCGGGGATGCCAAGGCTTGCCGCCTCTGCCGCGGCCTCGGCCACCAGATCAACCGTGAGCCGCTCGACGCCGGGCATGGAGGGCACCGGGGTGCGTTCGCCTTTGCCTTCACGCAGGAACACCGGCCAGATCAGATCATCCGCCGCGAGGGTGTTTTCGCGCACCAATCCACGCATGGCAGGGCTTTTGCGCACGCGGCGCAAACGGGCGGCGGGGAAGGGGGCGACGGTGGGGCGCATGGTACAAACCTTTCTTTTCGGTCACATCCGGTGGGTGGCATGGAAATTCGCTGGCGACAAGGCTTCCATTCCCCGGCGCAACAGGTAGATTGCGCGAACCTTTAAGAAAACGCCGCATGACGGCGGGGATTGAGCAGACGTGCTGGACTGGTACGAGACCGTTTTCGAGCTGATCGACATGCGGTCCTTTTCCAACCTTTGGTATTGGATTGCGCTGGCGGTGGTTTGGTCCACCTCCTCGCACTTTGTGCTGGGGGTGCCCTGGGATCTGGTGCAACGCGCGCGCCGCAATGGGGGCGATGCGGAGGACGACTTGCGCGACATGGTGCGGGTCAACGTGAACCGCCTCCTCTATATCACTGATATGTCTGGGCTTTGGCTGATTGCATTTGCCTTCTTCGCCCATAGTTCGCTGGTGATCCTTGGCTTTGCCTACGGCAGCGAATTCAGCCAGGCGCTGTTCTTGCTGGCCGGGCCGCTGACGGTGGTTATGGGACTCAGGGTGGTTTGCGCCCGTGGCATTCGCGCGGCGGATGGTGAGGGCCTCTATGAGCGGCTGGGGCGGCATCGCTTTATCACCCAGGTGATCGGGATGCTTTCGATCTTTGTCACCGCGCTTTGGGGCATGTTGCAGAACCTGTCGATCGGGGCGATCTGAGGGCCATTTTGCCCGCCGGACGGTTGACAATGCCGGGGGGCGGGGTAGGTCAGGCGCTCTGATGGCAAAAACCACACACATAACGCTAGGCGGCGCCCCCGAGGGGATGGACGCGCTGATGATCGCCCGCGAGCTGGAGCGCGGCGCGCCCGTGGTGCATTGCGCCCGCGATGACAAGCGGTTGGCCGAGATGCGCGCGGCGCTGGCGTTTTTTGCGCCCGGCGTGCCGGTGTTGGAGTTTCCCGGCTGGGATTGCCTGCCCTATGACCGGGTGTCGCCCAACGCCGATATCACGGCGCGGCGGATGGCCTGCCTGTCGGCGCTCGCCGGGGGCATGAAGGGCGCTTTTGTGCTGCTGACCACGCTCAACGCCACCATGCAGCGGGTGCCTTCACGCGAGTTGGTGGCGAGTTCGTCCTTTGTGGCGGTGGTGGGCGAGCGGGTGGATGAGGCGGCGCTCAGGGCATTTTTGGTGCGCATGGGCTTCAGCCAAGCCCCCACGGTGACCGAGCCGGGCGATTTTGCAGTGCGCGGCGGCATCATTGATATCTACCCGCCGGGTGAGGGCGGGCCGGTGCGGCTGGACCTGTTTGGCGATATGCTCGACGGCGCGCGGCGGTTTGACCCGGCCACCCAGCGCACCACCGAAAAGCTGACCCGGATTGAGCTTTCGCCCGCTTCGGAGGTGGTGCTGGATGACGCCTCGATCACCCGGTTTCGCCAGAATTACCGGATCGAATTTGGCGCGGCGGGCAGTGATGATCCGCTCTATGAGGCGGTGAGCGCGGGGCGTAAACACGCCGGGTTTGAGCACTGGTTGCCGCTGTTTCACGAGCGTTTGGAAACGGTGTTTGACTATCTGCCCAACGCCTCGGTGATGCTGGACGATCAGTTTACCCCCGCGCGGCTGGCGCGCTGGGACGGGATCGTTGACAGCTATGAAAACCGGCGGGAGGCGCTGGTTTCAAAGGCGCGGGTCGCCTCCACCTATAAGCCCGCCGCGCCGGATGCGCTGTATCTGGACGATGCCGCCTGGGAGGTGGCCCTTGAGGGGCGCAGGGTGATCCAGCTTTCGCCGCTGCCGCAGGCCTCCGGCCCCGGTGTGCTGGATGCGGGCGGGCGGATCGGGCGCAGCTTTGCACCGGAACGACAACAGGAAAATATCAGCCTTTTCGGGGCTTTGAAGGACCATGTTGAAGCGAAGCGGCGCGAAGGGCAGGTGGTGGTTGCCTCATATTCCGAAGGCGCGCGCGAGCGGCTCGCGGGCCTCATGGCCGATGAGGGGGTGCAGGGCGCGGTGGAGATCACCAACTGGCGCGATGTGCCCGAGGGCAAGGGCGGGGTTTTCCTTGCGATCTGGTCGCTGGAACACGGCTTTGAGGAGCCGGGGCTGACGGTGATTTCAGAGCAGGATGTGCTGGGCGACCGGCTGATCCGCTCGCCGAAAAAGAAGCGCCGGGCCGATAACTTTTTGACCGAAGCGCAAAGCCTCAGTCCCGGTGATCTGGTGGTGCACGTAGATCACGGCGTGGGCCGCTACAAAGGGCTGGAGCTGGTAAATGCGCTGGGGGCGGATCACGAGATGATCCACCTGGAATATGCTGAAGCCTCAAGGCTTTACCTGCCGGTCGAGAACATTGAACTGCTGTCGCGCTATGGCCATGAAGAGGGGCTGCTTGACAAGCTCGGCGGTGGGGCCTGGCAGGCCAAGAAGGCCAAGCTGAAGGCCCGTATCCGCGAGATTGCCGACCGTTTGATGCGCACCGCAGCCGAGCGGATGCTGCGCAAGGCCCCGGTTTTGGAGCCGGTGCCGCACGCCTGGGAGGAGTTCTCGGCGCGCTTCCCCTATACCGAAACCGAGGACCAGCTAAAGGCGATTGAAGAGGTGCTGGACGACCTTGAGGCAGGCCGCCCGATGGACCGGTTGGTGTGCGGCGATGTGGGCTTTGGCAAGACCGAGGTGGCGATGCGCGCCGCCTTCGTGACGGCGATGGCGGGGATGCAGGTGGCGGTGATTGCGCCCACCACGCTACTGGCGCGCCAGCACGCCCAAAGCTTTGCCGAGCGGTTCCGGGGCTTCCCGATCAAGGTACGCCAACTGTCGCGCTTTGTGCCCGCCAAGGCGGCGGCCGACACCCGCAAGGGGCTGGCCGATGGCACGGTGGATATCGTGATTGGCACCCATGCGCTGCTGGCAAAATCGGTGCGCATCCCCAACCTTGGGTTGATGGTGATCGACGAGGAACAGCACTTTGGTGTGACCCACAAGGAACGCCTCAAGGAGATGCGCTCGGATGTGCATGTGCTCACGCTCACCGCAACGCCGATCCCGCGGACACTTCAACTTTCTCTCACAGGTGTCCGGGATTTAAGCATAATTGGCACGCCGCCAATCGACCGGCTGGCGATCCGCACCTATGTGAGCGAGTTTGATGCGGTGACGATCCGCGAGGCGCTGCTGCGGGAGCACTATCGCGGCGGCCAGAGCTTTTATGTGGTGCCGCGCATCAAGGACCTGCCGGAGATTGAGGAGTTTCTCAAAACCCAGGTGCCCGAGGTGCCCTATGTGGTGGCGCACGGGCAAATGGCGGCGGGCGAGCTGGATGACCGGATGAATGCCTTTTACGACGGCAAATACGGCATCCTGCTGGCCACGACGATTGTGGAATCGGGCCTTGATATCCCCACCGCAAACACGATGGTGGTGCACCGCGCCGATATGTTTGGCCTGTCGCAGCTTTACCAGATCCGCGGGCGGGTGGGCCGGGCCAAGACGCGGGCCTATTGCTACCTCACCACGCGGCCCCGGCTGCCGCTCACGCCGGGGGCTGAAAAGCGGCTGCGGGTGCTGGGCACGCTCGATAGCCTTGGCGCGGGCTTTACGCTGGCCAGCCAGGACCTGGACCATCGCGGTGCGGGCAATCTGGTGGGGGATCAGCAATCGGGGCATGTGCGCGAGGTGGGCTATGAGCTTTACCAATCGCTGCTCGAAGAGGCCATTGGGCGGATCAAATCCGGTGAGCTGGAAGGGCTGACAGAGGATGACGGGCAATGGGCGCCGCAGATCAACCTTGGTGTTCCGGTATTGATTCCAGAGGCTTATGTACCCGATCTTGATGTGCGCCTTGGGCTCTATCGCCGCCTTTCAGGCTTGCACACCAAAGTAGAGCTGGAGGGCTTTGCCGCCGAGTTGATCGACCGCTTTGGCAAGCTGCCCAAGGAGGTCAACACGCTGCTGCTGATCGTGCGCATCAAGGCGATGTGCAAGAAGGCGGGCATTGCCAAGCTCGACGGCGGGCCGAAGGGCGGGACGATCCAGTTTCATAACGATAAATTCGCCAATCCGGCGGGGCTGGTTGAGTTTATCCAGGCGCAGGATGGGCTGGCGAAGGTGCGCGACAACAAGCTTGTGGTGCGCCGGGATTGGGCGAAGGCAAACGACAAGATCAAAGGCGCCTTCGCAATTGCCCGTGATCTTGCGGAAAAGGTGAAGACCGCCCGGTAACAGCCTTTTCTCACTGGGTATTTTCGGGTTCTTCCTCGCGTGCGCCCATCCAGATCATCAACGACAAAGCGATCACGCCGCAGATCATGCAACCCAGCACCAGCGGGTAAATGCTATCGGTGAACATCAGGCCGATGGGTGCTGCGACCAGCACCGAGAGCGCTGTGGCCAAGGCCCCGATCACCGATGAGGCGGTGCCTGCCATGGCGCCCATAGGCTCAAGCGCCAAGGTGTTGAGGTTGCCCATGGTGAGGCCCATCTGGAAAAAGATCATGACGACCCAGAAGAGGTAAATCCCGAAGAACAGGGTTTCTGGCAGGGGGATGAGCGAGGTGGTCGCAAGGCAGACCGCAGAGACCACCAGCGTGGCGATGAGCGCGCGCGTGACCATCCCGCGCATCCCGACCCGCATCACAAATCGGGCGTTCACGAAAGACGACGTGCCTGCGCAAACCGCGATGAAGGCGAACCAGAGGGTGAAGCTTTCGCCCTTGTCAAACAGCCGCTCGAACACCGGCTGCGTGGTGGAGACCATCGTGAAAAGCTGTGCCATAACAAAGACCTGCACGGCGACCGTAAAGCGAACCGTGCGGTTGGCCAGCACGATTTTGATGTTTGTCCACAGGATCGGGAGGCTGAAGGGTGTGCGGCGTTCGGGGGGCAGGGTTTCGGGCTGGCGGATGGCCAGCCAGAGGGTGGAGGTTGCGATGAAAACGACAAACACGAGGAAAATCGCCCGCCACCCGGCCAGCGCGATCACCTGCTCACCAATCAGCGGGGCAATGGCGGGAAAGAGCGAAAAGACGATGAAGATGAAAGACATGAGGCGGGCCATTTCGCGCCCCGAATAGAGATCGCGCACGATGGCGATGCCCACCACGCGGGGGCCAGCGGCACCGATACCCTGGATCACACGGGCGGCAAGCACCAGCTCAAGCGAGGGGGCGAGCCATGCCAGCAAGGCCCCGCCGATATAGAGCGAGGCGAAGGCAATGATCGTGGGTTTGCGCCCGAAGGTATCGGAGAGCGGGCCAGTGATGAGGGTGCCAAACCCCATGCCGAACAGGAAGGAGGTGACGATCAGCTGCGCCCGGTTGGGGGCCTCGGGGGTGAGGGCCTGCTCGATTGCGGGCAAGGCGGGCAGCATGGCATCGGTCGAGAAGGCGATCGTGGCAAACAGCATGGCCATGAGCGCGAGAAACTCGGTTTGGCCGATTTTTCGGATGCTGGAGGACGGCGACCCGGGCGCGGCCATCAATGGGAGCCGATCTGGCCGTTGATCTCATCGATGAGTTGCAACCACAGAGCGGTTGATTGCGCACCGGGGACCACATGCTGATTGGCGACGATATGGGTGGGCACGCCGGTGATGCCGCGCTCGCGGGCGTGGGCATCACGGGCCCGGATATCGGCTTCATCAGCGTCGGTTTCAAGCAGGCGGCGGATGGCGGCAGCATCCAGCCCGGCGGAATCGGCGATATCGGCCAGCACATCACGGTCTTCGATATCAAGGCCTGACATGAAGTATGCCTCAAAAAGCATTGAAACGACTGGCAATTGCCGTTTTTCAAGGCCAGCCCAATGGATCAGCCGATGGGCGTCGAGCGTATTGGGCGTGCGGGTGATTTGTTCAAAATTGATTTGCAGGCCGATCGCTTCGGCGCGCTTCACGATTGGCATGTAGGCTTCAACCGCGCCTTTTTGGCCGCCGAACTTTGCCTCAAGGTAGGCGCGTCGATCCATGCCGCCACGGGGCATGTCGGGGTTGAGCTGGAAGGGGTGATACTCAATCTCGAAGGGTTGGCGCGACACCTCAGCGAGGGCGCGGTCGAGGAGAGATTTTCCGATGAAGCACCAGGGGCAAATCGGATCGGAGAAGATATCGAGTTTGATCATGGTGTCTCTCTGGCATGGAAGAGAATGGAGGAAAAGGGGGAAGCCTGTGCGCTGGCGCTTAGGGCAGGGGGTGCTCGCGCAAGGCACGCCGGTTGATCTTGCCGTTGGCCGATTGGGGGAGCGCTGCGACATGGGTGAAAATGCGGGGGCATTTGTAGCGGGCGAGGCGGGCGGCGGCGTAGCTTTCCAGCACCTCCTCAGGGAGCGGCGTGGTGGAGGTGTAGAAGGTGCGGATCACGGTGGTATTGGCCTTGACCTCGGCCTCCACGGCGGCGGCGGCGGTGATATCGGGGTGGGAGGTGAGCGCGGCCTCGACCTCCAGCGGGGAAACGCGGTAGCCGCCTGCATTCATCATGTCATCATCGCGGCCAAGGTAGGTGATCGCGCCGTCCTCGCCCTGAGACACGGTATCCCCGGTGAGGAACCAATCGTCCTCATAGCGGGCGGCGGTTTCTTCGGGGGCGTTGAGGTAGCCGAGCATGAGGCCGGGATCTGAGGCATGAATGGCCAGTTCGCCGCTGTCGCGCACCATCACGCGGCGGCCCGGTTGCGGATAGCCGGTGGCACCGGGCGGTGCGGGGCGGTCGGGGGAGCCGGAGATGAAGGTGGAGCACTCTGACATGCCAAGCGCTTCGTAGATCATGGTGCCGGTGGCGTTGTTCCAGGCCGTGCGGATCGGTTCGGGGAGCTTTTCTCCGGCGGAAAGGCCATGGCGCAGGGTGGGCACGGTGAGGTCTCCGTGGTGGCGCAGCATCTGGCGGAAGACGCCGGGCGCGGCGGCAAAGAGCGTGGCACCATGGCGGGCCATCAACGCGGGGAGCTGTTGGGGCGTGGTGCCGGGCGCGGCGATGAGGGCGGTGGCGCCGATGGCCCAGGGGTCCATCAGGCCGGTGCCAAGTGTATAGGTCCAGTTGAAGGCACCGGCGTGGAGCAGGCGATCATCGGGTTGGAGGCCATACCAGCCCTCCCACATCATCCGCCGCGCCCAGACGGCGCGATGGGCGTGGACCACCCCGCGCGGGCGGCCCGAGGTGCCGGAGGTATAGATGATATAGGCGGGGCGGTTTGGATCGCCCATGTTGGCGGGGGTGGTGCCGTGGGATTCCATGGCGTGAAGCTCGGCCTCTGGCAGCACCGGCGCGGGATGATCGGGCAGGGCGATGCCCTCTCCGGCGATCACCAGCGCGGGATCAAGCTCTGCCGCGATGGCGGTGATTTCGGGCGCGGTGAGGGCGGCGGAGGTGGGCACCGGGAGCATCCCGGCCCAGATCGCGCCAAGGTAGGCCAGCGGAAACTCAACGGTGTTGCCCAGCCGCAAGAGGATGCGGTCACCGGGGGTGAGGCCACGGGCGAGCAGCCCGGCGGCGATGCCCTGAACGGCGGTTTGCAGCTCCCCATAGGACCACTGTGCGGCATGGTCGGGGCCTGCGATGACCAGCGCGGTTTTTGACGGGTCAGACTCGGCCGTGGCCAGCACATAGGCGGCCATGTTGAAGGGGGCGGGGCAGGAGGGAGCTGTCGAAATATTCATCGGGCTGAATTACGCGCGGGGCGGCGGCCTTGCAAGGGGTTGATTACGCTGAAAAGCCCGCAGGCATGGGGCGGGAGCCTGTGAGCATGATTTATCGCCGGGCGGATACAAAGGAAGATGTTGCCCTGCCGCGCGGGGAGCAGGGTGCGGCGGGGCTTTGGGGCACCTTGCCGCCGCAACCCAAGGCCGCAGCGGGGATCAGGCGGCGGCGAGGGTTTCGCGCTGGCGGCCAAAGCGCAGGAGCATGTCATCCACCGCGTCGCTGGCCTCGGCCAGTGTCAGCTCATGGGTGGCGGCGATATAGGCCACGAAGAGGGACCGGTTGCCGCGAAAGCGCTGGAGCGCGATCGGGTCAACATGCGGGTAGAGGTCAACGATCCTGGGCAATGCTTCTGCCCAATTTTCGAAGAGCTGTTTCCAAGCCATAAGTCGTCCTCCCGAGACCATGGTAGCGCCTTTGCTGATTCTCAGCAATTCGCGCGATGGTTGTTTTGGTGATCAGGCGCGGAAACAGGGGTTTACCGCTTGTTTTTATGTGCTCCGGGGGGCAATTCGCGCAAAACGGGGCCACCGGTGGCGGGCATATTGCTGGCGGGGGACTGCGCGGCGGGTTGGGACCCCGCAGGGCGGGGCTACTCCTCGGACCACCACCAGACATCGGGCTGGAACCCGGCCCAGTCACCATAGATTGGCAGGTGATCTTCGTTGTAGTGAAGCTGCTTTTTGAAGGCGAGGCGGGCCTCTGGCGAATACCACACCGGGATCACATAGCGCCCCGCCGTCAGCACCCTGTCAAGCGCGTGGGCGGCGGCCAGAAAATCCTCACGGCCCTCGGCGGTGAGCATGGCGTTGATCACGGCTTCGGCGGCGGGGCTGTTCATGCCCATGTAGTTGCGCGTGCCCGGTTTTTCGACACCCTCTGCGCCCCAGTAGAGCATTTGCTCATTGCCCGGAGACATGGAGAGGGGGCGGTTATACCAGGTCATGTCAAAATCGTAGTCGGTGGAGCGTTCCTTGTATTGGGCGCGGTCAATGGCGCTGACTTCCACCTGCATACCAAGGCGTTTCAGCCCCTGGATATAGGTATCGGCCACGTTGGAGGGCTGGGCGGCCCCCGATTGCAGCAGCAACTCAAAGGCGAAAGGCGCGCCTTCGGCGTTGCGCAACTGGCCGGCGTCATCCACCGTCCATCCGGCCTCGTTGAGCAGGGTCATTGCCTTGCGGATGTTGCGCCGGTTGCGCTCTGAGCCGTTGCCTTGGGGGAAGGTATAGCCCTCCAGAGCGCCGGGCGGCAGATCGGCGGCGAAGGGGGTGAGCAGGGCCTTGGTGGCCCCTTCGGCGGGGGCGCCGACCTTCATGCCGAGCTCGGAGTTGCAGAAGTAGGAGCAGATGCGCGGATCGCCTGCGTCATTCAGCTTTTCAGAGATGAACTCATAGTTGAAGGCGAGGATCATCGCCTCACGCACGCGCCAATCCTTGAAGATCTCGCGCCGGGTGTTCATCACCAGACCTTTCATGCCGGAGGGGCGCTGATGCGGGATCAACCGCTTGACGACCTCCCCCGATTGCACGGCGGGAAAATCATAGGAGGTGTTCCACTTGACGACGTTGAACTCACGGTTGGAGGAAAGCTCGCCAGCGCGGAAGGCTTCAAAGGCCACGTCACCATCGCCAAACCACTCGTAGCGCAGCTCATCAAAGTTGTGCTGGCCGCGGTTGAAGGGCAGGTCGCGGCCCCAATAGTCGGGGTTGCGTTTGAGGGTGATGGAGCGGCCCGGATCGACATTTTCCACGATGTAGGGGCCGGAGCCGATGGGCACACGCATGGAGCTTTCTTCAAAGTCCAGCCCCTCCCAATCGGCCTTTTTCAGCACCGGGCGCAGGCCCATCAGCAGGGGTAGCTCATTATCGGCCACGTTGAAGGTGATGCGCACGCCGCGCTCGCCCACAGGCTCGATCGAGGCGACCTTTTTCCAGGCGCCGTGATAGAGCGGGTGGCCGAGGGTGCCGAGGGTTTGATAGCTCCAGATCACATCTTCCACGGTGACGGGAGAGCCATCATGGAAGCGGGCCTCGGGGCGCAGGGTAAATTCCACCCATTCGCGGTTTGGCCCGGTTTCGACGGTTTCGGCGAGCAGCCCATAAAGGGTGAAGGGCTCATCATAGCTGCGCCCCAGCATGGTATCAAAGCTGAAGGCGCGAAAGCCATAGGGCGCGCGGCCCTTGAGGATGAAGGGGTGCATCGAATCAAAGCTGCCCACCTCGGATTGCACATAGGTGCCGCCCTTGGGGGCATCGGGGTTTACATAGGGCAGGGCGGTATAATCGGCAGGCAGGGCTGGCTCCCCGTACATCGCGATTCCATGCATTGGCTCAGCCGAGGCGAATCCCCCGAGGCCAATGATCACAGATGTGGCGAGAACGCGCTTGATAATCTGGAAATAATGGGAAGCCATATTGGCAACAATCCCCCTCTGCCCTTGTTTCTTTGAGCCAAATCCTAGCCGGGGAGTTGTGCCTTTTCAAACTTTTACCTTGGACATGAGCAGCTAAAGGCGTATAAAGGGGTCACTGCTCGATAGGTTTCTTGCCTGTATGAAACCTGCCTCAATAACTTGCGCCCGCCTTGTGCGGGCGTTTTTTTTGTGCTTGCGGCAGGGTGTGGTGAGGTTGGCGCACGCAGGGGCTGTGATCCCCATCTTGTGATGCGCCCAGGCCCGCCAGATTGACGCAGGCAGGGAACGTGGGATGACATAAGCGGTTTCTTTTGCAGGTGCAGCATCTAAGGTGCTGCCGAAAGAATTTGCAAAGGAGTCGTCCCATGGACCTTAAAGGAAAAACCGCCGTTATCACCGGATCGAACTCGGGCATCGGCCTTGGTGTGGCGTGGGAGCTTGCGCGGGCCGGAGCCAATGTGGTGCTAAACTCATTCACCGACCGCGAGGAAGATCACGCGCTGGCCGAAGAGATCGCCCAGGAGACCGGCGTGGAGGCGCGTTACATCAAGGCCGACATGAGCAAGGGCGACGAGTGCCGCGCGTTGATCGAGCAGGCGGGCGCTTGCGATATTCTGGTGAACAACGCGGGCATCCAGCATGTGGCCGCGATTGATGAGTTCCCGGTTGAGAAGTGGGATGCGATCATTGCCATCAACCTTACCTCGGCCTTTCACACTACTGCCGCCGCCCTGCCGGTGATGCGCAAGGCAGGCTGGGGCCGGGTGGTCAACATTGCCTCGGCGCACGGGCTGCGCGCTTCGCCGTTCAAAAGCGCCTATGTGTCGGCCAAGCATGGCATTGTTGGCATGACCAAGACGGTGGGGTTGGAAACCGCCAAAGAGCCGATCACCTGCAATGCGATTTGCCCCGGCTATGTGCTGACGCCGCTGGTGGAAGCGCAGATCCCCGACACCGCCAAGGAATACGACATGTCGGAGGATGAGGTGATTGCGAAGGTGATCCTTGAAAAGCAGCCCTCCAAGGAGTTTGCCACGGTTAAAGAACTTGGCGGCGTGGTGGTGTTCCTGTGTTCGGATGCGGCCGCGCAGATGACCGGCACCACGCTTAGCGTGGATGGCGGCTGGACGGCGGCCTGATCCTGTGACGGAAGTAAAGAAGGCAAAGAAAAAGGTCGCAATCAACCTCGCGCTTCAGGGTGGCGGCGCGCATGGCGCCTTTACCTGGGGCGTGTTGGACCGGCTGTTGGAAACTGGCGAGTTTGAGGTGGCCGCGATCAGCGGCACCTCTGCCGGGGCCATAAACGGTGCGGCGCTGAAATCGGGGATGGCGCGCGGCATGGAGGAGGGCGATGACGCCGCCCGCCAGATGGCGCGCGACGAAATGACGTGGCTCTGGGAGCAGATCGGGGCGCTGCCCGAAAGCGCGATGAGCCATTGGATGGCCCCTTTCATGCCCTCTGCCGAGATGGTTTCAAAAATGATGGAGTGGTCGCCCGCCTTTCTGATGCAGGAAACGGCGGCGCGGATTGCCTCGCCCTACAGCCTTGGCCCGCTTTACGAAAACCCGTTGAAACGCGTGGTTGATAAGTTTGATTACACCCATGTGTGCCACGGGTCGGGCCCGGAGTTTTACGTTTCGGCCACCAATGTGCGCACCGGGAAGATCAGGGTGTTTCGTGGCAAGGAGATCACGCCAGAGGTGATACAGGCCTCGGCCTGCCTGCCCACGGTGTTCCGCGCTGTTGAGGCAAAAGACCCGGTCACGCTGACCAATGAGTTCTGGTGGGATGGCGGCTATACCGGCAATCCGGCGCTGTTTCCGCTTTATGCGCATCATTTGCCGGATGACATTGTGCTGATCAACATCAACCCGCTTGAGCGCGAGACGCTGCCGCATACGCCGCAGGACATTGCCAACCGGGTCAACGAGATCAGCTTTAACGCCTCCTTGATGAGCGAGTTGCGCTCCATCGCCTTTGTGCAGCGGCTGATTGATGAGGGGCGGATGGACAGGGACGTGATGAAATATGTGCGCGTCCATATGATTGCCGACGATGATCTGATGAACGATCTGAGCGTTGCCACGAAATCCGTGCCCAACCCCTATGTGATCGCCGAGTTGAAAGACGCCGGGCGGCGGGCGGCGGCGAAGTTCTTGGCGGGAGACGCCAAGAAAGTGGGCCGCGAAAGCAGCATTGATCTGTCGGAAATGTATGGCGACGGGCTGGGCCGGGCTTATAGCCGGTAGAGCGGCACCATTCCGCCACGAGAAACAGCCGCGACCGGGAACCCCGGCGCGGCTTTTCTTCATGCGGTCAGCCGAAACGGCTTAGTTTGCCAATGCGGCCCCGAAGAGGACGAGCGCGGTCAGCGGCACGATGATGTCATGGCTGCCACCTGCGGCGGTATCGGCCATGATGGTATCACGCGGGGTTTGCGGCTCGGTGGTGGTCACTTCAGGCTCCATCACCGGTTCGTCATACCCGCCAGCGAGGGCGGCGGTGCCGGAAAGGGCGAGGGCAAGAGTGCCTGCAACAAGGTATTTCATGGGGATTTTCCCTCTGGTTTTCTACTCAAGGTGGAACTTAGGCGAAAATCGGGCGATCTCAACCAGACGTGGTGAAAAGACCACAAGATGTGGCGATTTGGTCGCATATTCTGGCGGGATCAGGCGGCGACGTCGCGGAAACGGCGCTCAGACGGTGCCCTGTTCGGTTTCTTCGGGCTTTTTCGCGGCTGCGGGCGGGGTTTCATTGGCCATAGAGGCGGCCAATGCAGGCGGCGACACGCCTTTGCCCTCTTTGTTGTTGGGGTAGACGAGGCCAGCCGAGATCACCAGTTTGGCGGCGTCCTCCACGGACATATCGAGCAGGATCACGTCTTTCTTCGGGACGAACAGCAAGAAGCCCGAGGTCGGGTTTGGGGTGGTGGGCAGGAAGACCGACAGCATTTCATCGCCATACGGGGTTTTTGCAGCGACCTCGCCCTTGGCTTTGGTGGAAATAAAGGCAATCGCCCATATCCCCTCGCGCGGGTATTGCAGCAGGCAGGCGGTATCAAAGTTGGTTTCGGTCTGGGCAAAGACCGTTTCGGCGATCTGTTTCAGCCCGTTGTAGACGCTGCGCACGATCGGCATCCGGTCTACCATGCTTTCGGCCCACCGCAGGATGCTCCGGCCCAGGAACCCTTTGGCCAGCCAGCCGACGAGGATGGTGAACAGCAGGAACACCACCACGCCAACGCCTCGGATATTCACCTTGATGGGATCGCAGGCGGGATCGGCGGCGTTACAGCCAAAGTAGCGATTGATGATCGCATCGGGGTGGTAGGCACCCGGCACGAAGGGCATCACCACGCCATCGACCCAGCCGATCACTGTCCAGATCAGCCAGATGGTTACGGCGACAGGCCCAACCACCACAAGCCCGGTCAGGAACGATGCCCGCAGCCCGGAAAACCAGCCGGGGCGGCGGGGTTGGGGGTGCGGATCAAGCGGATTGTCTTGCGGGGGCTGCTGTTTCGCCATTTGGCCTGGGCACTCCTTGGGCGTTAGCATCACAGTTAGGCTGCGGTGCAGCATCTCGCAAGGGAGGGACGGGCGTTAACCGCTTTGATTTGCCCGAATTCCGACGATTTCGGCTGCAATCCGGGCGGCGAGGCGGGCGTTGTGCAAAACCAGCGCAATATTGGCGGTCAGCGAGCGGCCCTCGGTGGCGTGATAGATATGATCCAGCAGGAAAGGGGTAACGTCCTTGGCGGCGATGCCCTTTGCCTTTGCATCCGCCAAAGCGGCTTCAATCACGGGGGCGAGCTCGTCACCGGGGATTTCGGCCTCTTCGGGGATGGGATTGGCCACAAGGTGGCCGCCGGGCAGGCCAAGTGCGGCGCGGGTGATATGGGCGCGGGCGACCTCAAGCGCGGTATCGGCCCGCAGCGGAGAGGCCATGCCGGAGCGGCGGGACCAGAAGGCGGGCAGCTCGTCTTGCCCCATTGTGATGACAGGAACGCCAAGGGTTTCAAGAACTTCATAGGTTTTCTTCAAGTCAAGAATTGCCTTGGCTCCGGCAGCGACCACGGTGACGGGGGTGGCGGCAAGTTCTTGCAGGTCCGCCGAGATATCAAAGCTGAGTTCGGCGCCGCGATGCACGCCGCCGATGCCGCCGGTGGCAAATACCTCGATCCCCGCCAGATGCGCGCCGATCATGGTGGCGGCCACGGTTGTGGCCCCGGTGCCGCCACTGGCAATGCAATAGGCCAGGTCGGCGCGCGACAGTTTGGCGACATTACTGGCCTGAGCCAGCGCCTCAAGCTCAGGGCTGGTGAGGCCTGCGTGCAGCACGCCATCCATCACCGCGATGGTGGCGGGCACGGCCCCGGCGGCGCGCACCTCTTCCTCAACCGCACGGGCTGTTTCAAGGTTTTGCGGATAGGGCATGCCGTGGGTGATGATGGTGCTTTCCAGCGCCACAACGGGGCGGTTATTGGCAAGCGCTTCAATAACTTCCGGGGTTTTCTTGATGTCGATCACAGGCGGGTTTCTCCTGATACATAGGCCGCAGTCACGGCTTGGGCATGGGTCAGCGCCCCGGCGCGCGGCTTGCCGGCCATTTCGGCGGCGATATGGGCGGCCATGAAGGTATCCCCGGCGCCGGTCACGCGGGTCACCATCACGGCGGGCGGGGTGGCACAGTGGCTTTCTTCTGCGCAGGCATCGCAGGTGGGTTTGCCGCCATCTGTCACCAGAACCCGCGCCGCCCCCCGGGCGACGAGCGCCTGCGCGGCGGTTTCGGCACTGTCGAAACGCTCCTGCGCGAGGAGCCCGGCCTCGGCGCGGTTCAGGTAGAGCGTGGTGCCGGGGTGGCCGAGCAGCGGCAGCAAGCGCTCGGCCTTGCCCGGCGAGGCGGGGGCGAGGCGCAGATCGGCCTTGGCAAAAAGGGGGCTTTCGCCGATTTGCGCCAGCAACTGCTCGGTCAGGTTGCCATCGAGCGCGATGCAGCCGGAAAACGGCACTTCGGGAGAGCCAAGGCGGCCATCGGACAAAGGCGCAAGGATCTTGTCTCCTGCTGCCTCAAGCGAATGGGCATCGGCAATCGCCGCGATCAGCCCGCCCGCGCCCTCAATCGCCATATAGGCATCGGTCGGCAGATCAGAGCGGTAGATATGGGTGGTGTCGAGGCCAAGCAGTGCACAGCGCTCCACCAGCTCATCGCCCGCCTCATCGGTGCCCACCGCAGAGAGCAGGGCAGGCACTTGCCCGGCGCGGCGTAGCGCCATGGCGATATTCAGCGCCACCCCGCCGGGGATGCGGCTGATCCGGCCCGGCACATCTGCGCCCACCGTCATCACCGAGGGGGTGCGGCCGATCACATCCCAAAGGACCGAGCCGATGCAAAGAAGGGGGGCGCTGCTCATGGCGTTGTTCTGGCCTGCGGCTGAAACCAACGCAAGGCATGTTTCCACCCATTGCGTTTGCCGGGATGGTGCCACGCTGAAGAGCTTTGCGGCGGCGCTTGAGGTGCGCGCCACGCTTCCGGGGGCCGGGCGGGTGGCCTGCGGGTTTCAAGGGGAGATCACGTTTTCCCTTGCGCTGCTCGCAGATCACTTCTATACGCGCGCTCACTTCACAGGCGGGGCTTGGGCCTTTGCGGGGAGACATCCCGCACAGGTCCGCCGGTTGGGCGCATGCCCTCACTGTCCCGCCGAGGCGCAAACCGGAAAAGGAACATTGGACATGGCGCTCCCTGAATTTACCATGCGTCAGCTGCTTGAAGCTGGCGTACACTTTGGCCACCAGACCCAACGCTGGAACCCCCGTATGGGCGAGTTCATCTATGGTGACCGTAACGGCATTCACATTCTCGACCTGACGCAAACCGTCCCCATGCTGGACGCCGCGCTCAACGTTGTGCGTGAAACCGTGGCCAAGAACGGCCGCATCCTCTTTGTTGGCACCAAGCGCCAGGCTCAAAAGCCGATCGCCGATGCCGCCGAGAAATGCGCGCAGTACTACATGAACCACCGTTGGCTTGGTGGCACGCTGACCAACTGGAAAACCGTTTCCCAGTCGATCCAGCGGCTGAAAGCCATCGACGAGCAAGCGGCCATCGGCTTTGAGGGGCTCACCAAGAAAGAGCGTCTTGGGATGGAGCGTGAGCAGGGCAAACTGGAAGCCTCGCTTGGCGGTATCCGCGATATGGGCGGTGTGCCTGATCTGCTGTTCGTGATCGACGTGAACAAGGAAGATCTGGCCATTGCAGAAGCCAAGAAGCTGGGCATCCCGGTTGTGGCTGTGGTTGACACCAACTGCTCGCCCGATGGTGTGGATTACATCATCCCCGGCAACGATGACGCGGCGCGCGCCATTGGCCTTTACTGCGATCTCGTGGCCCGTGCTGCGCTGGACGGCATGACCGCCCAGATGGGGGCTGCCGGTGTGGATGTTGGCGCCTTTGAAGAGGCCGTGGCCGAAGAAGCTCTGGCCGCCGAGGCTGCCGAAGCCGAAGCTGAAGCCAAAGCCGCAGCACCTGCCGCTGCCGCCGAAGACGCCCCGGCCGAAAGCTGAGGCTGATGCGCAAAGGGGGCAGGGGGCCTGGCCCTTTGCCCCGAGCGCATTGTCATACCGCTGATATACGGGTGGGCCATACCCGCCCGATCCCCTATGCAAGACAACCTCCAAGAGGAGTTTCAAAATGGCTATTACCGCTGCACTGGTGAAAGAGCTGCGCGACACGACGGGCGCTGGCATGATGGACGCCAAGAAGGCGCTGACCGAAACCGATGGTGACATGGAAGCCGCGATCGACTGGCTGCGCACCAAGGGCCTTGCAAAAGCCGCCAAGAAATCGGGCCGCACCGCTGCCGAGGGCCTCGTTGCCGTAAAAGTTGAGGGTGGCAAGGGCGTTGCTGTTGAGGTCAACTCCGAGACTGACTTTGTGGGCAAGAACGCGGACTTCCAGCAAATGGTTGCCGACATTGCCAACGTGGCCATGACCGTTTCTGACGTTGAGGCGCTGAAAGCCGCTGACATGGGCGGCAAGACCGTTCAGGACGTGGTGACCGACAAGATCGCCACCATCGGTGAGAACATGTCGATCCGCCGGATGGCCGTGATCGAGGGCACTTCGGTTGTGTCTTATGTTCACAATGCCGCCGCTGAGGGCATGGGCAAGATTGGCGTGCTGGTTGCGCTTTCGGGCGACAACGAAGCCTTTGGCAAGCAGGTTGCGATGCACATCGCCGCCGCCAACCCGGCCTCACTTTCGGAAGCTGACCTTGACGCAGCCGTGGTGGAAAAAGAGCGCCAGATCCAGATCGAGATTGCCCGTGAAAGCGGCAAGCCGGAGCAGGTGATCGAGAAGATGATCGTGGGCCGGATGAAGAAGTTCCTCTCCGAAGTCACGCTTCTGGGCCAGGCCTTTGTCGTCAACCCTGACCTGACCGTCGCACAAGCAGCTGAAGAGGCTGGCGTTGAGATCACCGGGTTTGCGCGCCTTGAAGTGGGCGAGGGGATCGAGAAGGTTGAAGAGGACTTTGCCGCCGAAGTGGCCAAGGCCGCTCAGGGCTGAAATCCGCCTTTACACAGCATTGGAAAGCGCCGTCCGTTAGGGCGGCGTTTTTCGTTTTAGAGCGTGTCGCGTTCATTCGAATTCACGCGACACGCTCTAACTTATTGATTTCGCATGTTCGAGAAGCTCAAAACCGGTTCCCACTTTTGAGCAACATGCTCTAGAATGGGGGGTTGGGTGGTATGGCGGCGCCACCTGTTGGGGACAAGGCGACGCCGCCGAAGCTCCGCAAACTGCCTCATCATTTGGGAATGAGGATCAAGCAGCTGCGGAAGTCGTGGTGCCGACCCGAAAGTGGAAAATTCACTTCAGGCCGGCGATCCGGTTTCCCGGGGTGCGCAGGCTTGCATCCAGTATCGTGACGCCGTCCGTTGCACCGAAAGTTCCTAGGCTAATGCCACCACTCACGGAACGCCCTGAACCTGCCGGGTCACGTTGGGGAAGGAAAGCCGCGAAGGCCAATAAGCGGATTTTTGCCCGGCCTTTTCACGCTAGTTTCACGGAAGGCGCGGGTTTGATCCGTCTGGTGCGGTTGAGACCGTTTCAAAAAGGAAAATCTGGTTCTGAACGCTGGCCTTCATCACCGCCTGGGCGGTGGTTTCGACAGAAAGGGTTTCTCGGGCGAGGCGCAGGTGCTTTTCAACGGTGGCGGCAGTCAGCCCCATGATGGTGGCAATGTCTTGCGTTGTCTTGCCATCGGCAACCCATTCCAGCGCCTCCCGCTGGCGTGGTGTCAACGCACGGCGACCGCCGGTGTGAGGCAGGTCGATGATCTTGAGATGGGCGATATTGCAGAGCGCCCAAAGATCGCGGCCATGGGCCTTCCAGATCGCATCAGCCTCGCGCTGGCTCATGCCTTCCGGCGCGCCAAGCCCGATGCCGCCCGCCGCACGCAGGCTCGATTTCGGAAAGCTGAGAGTATAGCCAACGGTGAGATTTTGGCTCTGGTTGAAGGCAAAAACCCGTTGCTCACCCTCGGTCAGTTCGCCACGGGCGGCTCGCTCTGCCACCCAGTTCCACGGGTTCGCGCCAGTGTTGGACAGCCCCCAGCGCACCATCGGCGCATCGTACCAGAGATCACCTTCAATGAAGCGCTCGACATAGGATTCAGGCAGGGTGGTGAGGATCAGCAGATCGCGCCGGTCGCCCAGGTGATTGCCGGTGCGATGACAGGTGTAGCCATAGATCAGCCGGGTAAAGCCATAGCCCGCGATGGCCTTTGAGAGATAGGCCCACAGGCTTTCGATGTCGCTGAACGCGACGATCTGTTCGACATCTTCAAGCATGACGTATTACCCAAAAGCCGCGCCAAGACATCCGTGACCGACCCCCTGGTTTTTAAGGGTTGTTTAGTGAACATATTCACCCATGTCGATAAGACCTTCGCGTAATCTTACGAGAAGTTGATGGAGGGGGTAACTTCCCGGTGTTGAGGCATTCTGGGAGAAGTGTTGGGATGCAGGTGGTTAGGCTGCGATCTTCATTTAGCTACATTACATAATACCGATTATCGGATAAACGTATGTGACCGCAAACGCATCCGGCTGGAAGTCAATTACCTGACGCGCATGGTCTCGTCGGCAAGTACGACGACGTGTACGAGATGCCGGATACGAGAAGCCGGACGGGCGAATTCAGGACCGCACCAAAGGCGTCGCCCTGCCCTGCAGCATCTTCAATCCGCAGCCGCGCCGCCACCAAAGGTCAAACCTGTCAGCGCGAAGAACGGTTACAAAAAGACTGGCCGCCGCCCGCCAGGACGACCTTCAAAGATGGAAGCGTATTATGAGCGCAGGCGTGCGGAACGAGCGGCGGAGAGCCGATGAGTATTACCCTTATGACCTTGAGTAAACGACGCCTAGCAACCTCTCTCCCACTTGGTGATACTTCACAGACGCCCAGAGACCGATAAGCGCTTCTTCATCAGATATCTGCCTTTTAAACTCGTTGCATTTCCTGACCCCGCCATCTTCAAGATGTTCGTCCAGCAGTATTCGGCTCGGAGTAAAGTTAGAAAATCTAAAATACATATAGACGAACGCTATCAACTGACGCTTTTCCAAGGAAGACAGGTATTTTTCGATATTGGACGAAGCAGATTGAACAGCGTCAAAGCTGCTTTCGCGAGCCGCACGCTCAAGGTCAACGAACAGAGAAAATAGCTTTAGATCTGTCAAGGTCAGCTGCCCGTCAGGCGTATTCTCAACACCGTGGATGATGAGCTTTTCCTTAACGAATTGATAAATCGAAATCTCGGTCATAGTTGCAGTATGCATCTTCGCCACCTTGACTGCAAAGTCGTTCACAAGCCATCACCCGCAAGGCTTTTCAGCCCTGCGATATTTGAGGTCTCCGAGCTGCCAAGCCTTGCTCCCATCAGCGCTCATGAGTGACATCTCTACTTTGTGTAACCAGTGACATTTCTACTTGGTTGCAACGTGGTGTGCCCATTGGAGGGAACGCAAAAGCCCCCCCCCTTTAGTGTTGACGGCCGCGATGGCGTCACCGTCAACCTCTCCGTCACGAAACTGCCCATCGGCCTCGCTGCCGCCAGTCGCCCTACCCCAGCGCGTAGCCGGCGCCGCGGACGGTGCGTAGCAGGTCGTTGCCGCCGTGGACGCTGAGAGCTTTGCGCAGGCGGCCTATGTGGACATCGACTGTGCGGGTGTCGACGTAGATGTCGCGGCCCCAGACCCGATCCAGCAGTTGTTCGCGGCTCCAGACACGGCCGGGTTTTTCCATGAAGGTGGTCAGCAGGCGAAATTCCTTTGGGCCGAGCTTCAGCTCCTTGCCGCCCCGCTCAACGCGGTGGGTTTCGGAATCGAGGGTGACATCGTCAAACTCAAGGCGCGCGCCAACCGTGGAGGGCCTTGTGCGGCGCAGTTGGGCGCGGATTCGGGCCATCAGTTCGATCACGCTATAAGGCTTGATCACATAGTCATCGGCACCGGTTTCAAGCCCCCTCACCCGGTCCACCTCTTCGGCGCGGGCTGACAGCATGATGATCGGGATGGCGCTGGTTTTGGCGCGCAGTTTCAGGCGGCGGCACACTTCGATGCCCGAAAGCGATGGCAGCATCCAATCCAGCACGATCAGGTCTGGCTGCTCTTCTTCAACCAGCAGGAGCGCGTCGTCGCCATTGTCGGCGGAGACGATAGCAAAGCCTTCGGCTTCGAGATTATAGGTCAACACCTCCCGCTGGGCAGGCTCGTCTTCGACGATCAAAACGAGAGGCTGGGCTGTTGTTTTGCTCATGTCAGTTACTCTGAATGGTCTATCTCATAGGCGGCTTTGCTGTCTTTCGGGCGCGGCTCATCCGGCATTTCGCCGGTGACGAGGTAGATCACCTGCTCGGCGATTGAGGTCACGTGATCGCCCATGCGCTCGGTGTTTTTAGCGATGAAATGCAGGTGCATACAAGCGGTGATGCTGCGCGGATCTTCCATCATGTAGGTGAGGAACTCGCGGAAAAGCGCGTTATACATCTGATCAATCTCGCGGTCGCGTTCGCGCACATCCATGGCCAGATCGGCATCACGCTGGATATAGGCATCAAGCGCGTCTTTCAGCATCGCCTCGACGGCGCGGCACATCCGGCGGATCGAGGTGGTCGCGCCTTCGATGGGATCAAGCTGCACCAGCACGCCGGTGCGCTTGGCCATGTTCTTGGCATAGTCCCCTACCCGCTCAAGATTGCCCGAAATCTTCAACACGGTAAGCGTGGTGCGCAGATCGGCGCCCATGGGCGCGCGCAGCGCGATTAGGCGGGCCACCTCCTGGGCCACCTGCTCTTCGAGCGCGTCAATTGCCTTGTCGCCTTCGCGCACGCGAGCCGCGCTTTCATCATCGCGGGCATCGAGCGAGGCGGCAGCATCGGTGATGGCGGTTTCAACGAGGCCGCCCATTTTCATGATCATCGCCTGAATGCCTTCAAGGTCACGATCATAGGCGGAGACGATGTGCTGTTCGTTAGGGGGAAACGAGGGATTTGCCATGAGATCAACCAATCTTGCCGGTGATGTAGGATTCGGTGCGCGGGTCTTGCGGGTTTGTGAAAATCTGCCCGGTTTCGCCAAATTCAACCAGGGCGCCGAGGTGGAAGAAGGCGGTTTTCTGGCTGACGCGGGCGGCCTGTTGCATGGAGTGGGTGACGATCACCACCGAGTAGCTGGTGCGCAACTCGTCGATCAGCTCTTCAACCTGCGAGGTGGCGATGGGATCAAGCGCCGAGCACGGCTCATCCATCAGCAGCACTTCGGGCTCGGTGGCGATGGCGCGGGCGATGCACAGGCGCTGTTGCTGGCCGCCGGATAGGCCGGTGCCGGGGGCATCGAGCCGGTCTTTCACCTCATCCCAGATGGCCCCGCGGCGCAGCGACCTTTCGACGATCCCGTCAAGCTCGGCCTTGTTGCGGGCCAGCCCGTGGATGCGCGGCCCGTAGGCCACGTTGTCATAGATCGACTTGGGGAACGGATTGGGCTTTTGAAAGACCATGCCCACCTTGGCGCGAAGCTGCACCGGATCAACCGACTTGTCGTAGATATCCTCACCATCAAGGGTGATGCTGCCCCGCACGCGGCAGGTGTCGATGGTGTCATTCATCCGGTTGAGGCAGCGCAGGAAGGTTGATTTGCCGCAGCCCGAAGGGCCGATGAAGGCGGTTACGGTGTGGTCTTCGATATCCACATCCACATCCTTGATGGCCTGTGTCTCGCCATAGTGGACCTGCACGCCACGGGCCGCGATTTTGATGGTGTCACTGTCCACTATTCTCTCCAGCGGTCTCATATCATTCATTTTTTCGCTCCCTCGCCCTACCAGCGCCGTTCAAATTTTTGCCGCAAGAAGATTGCGATGCCATTCATGATGATCAGGAAGCCGAGCAACACGAGGATAGCGGCGGATGTCAGCGAAACAAAGCCCCGCTCCGGGCTGTCGGCCCAGATCAGGATTTGCGTTGGCAGGGCTGTTGAGCTGTCAAACGGGCTGCTTGCGGCGGATGTGATGGAGGCGTTCATGCCGATCAGCAAGAGCGGCGCGGTTTCACCGAGTGCTTGCGCCAGGCCGATGATCGTGCCGGTGAGGATGCCGGGCATGGCCAGCGGCAGGACGTGTTGGAACACCATTTGCTGTTTGGAGGCCCCCAGCCCCAGAGCGGCCTCGCGGATCGAGGGGGGCACGGCCTTGAGCGCGTTGCGGGTGGCGATGATGATCGTGGGCATGGTCATCAGCGCCAGCGTCAGCCCGCCCACAAAGGGGGCGGAGCGCGGCATTCCGAACCAGCCGATGAACACCGCCAGCGCCAGCAGGCCAAACACCACAGAGGGCACGGCGGCGAGGTTGTTGATATTGACCTCGACGAAATCGCTCATCTTGTTTTTGGGCGCGAACTCTTCAAGGTAGATCGCTGCGCCGATCCCGAGGGGAAAGGCGATGACAAAGCAGGTGATCAGCACCCAGAAAGAGCCGATCAGCGCCCCCTTGAGGCCCGCCAGTTCCGGGAAGCGGGAGTCGGCATCGGTGAAGAGGCCGATGTTGAAGGGTTTGGTGATCGCGCCCTCGGCCTGGAGCCTGTCAAACCAGGCGATTTGCGCGTCTTTCACGCGGCGGTTGGTTTCGGGAGTTTCGCGCTTGATCAGCCCTTTGTTGAGCTGGTCGTAGGGGTCGGAAACCGGCACCGTGAGGGTGATGGTTTGCCCGATGAGCGAAGGGTCAGCCACCACGCGATCGCGCAGATCAAACTGTGCGCCGTTGGAAAGAATGCCCCCGACGGCGCGGGCGGTGGCGCGGTCATCCATGTCGACGCCGGGCAGCATTTGGCCAAGCGAGGCGGCGAGCACATCATCAAACCCGCCGCGCGGCAACCGCTCAAGCGGGACCTCTGCGGGGTCGATATAGACATCGAGGGTGATGTTGGTTTCGGTGAAGGCCTGCCAGCCGGTGCGCACCATCGAGGCGACCAGAAGGAAGAGCATCAGGAAGGCAATCGAGATGGCGGCGATGCCGATCCATTTGAGGCGCGATTGCTTGCGGCGGCGGCGGCGCAGCGAGGCGGCGACCAGATCGGTGGTGCGGCGCGGGCTGCTGAAGCCGGGATCAAGGGAGGTGTCGGTCATATTCAGGGGCCTCAATCGTAGGCTTCGCGGTATTTGCGCACGATGCGCAGGGCGAGGATGTTGATCATCAGCGTGACGAGGAAGAGCATCATGCCAAGGGCGAATGCGGCGAGGGTTTTGGGGTTATCAAAGGAGGTGTCGCCGATCAGCAAGGTCACGATCTGAACGGTGACGGTGGTGACGCTATCGAGCGGATTGATGGTCATCTTGGCGATCAGGCCCGCGGCCATGACCACGATCATGGTTTCACCAATCGCCCGGCTGACGGCCAGCAGCACGCCCCCCACGATCCCCGGAAGAGCGGCGGGAAACAGCACGGTTGTCATCATCTCGCCGCGCGTGGAGCCAAGGCCAAGCGCCCCGTCGCGCAGGGCGCGGGGCACGGCAGAGAGCGCATCATCGGTGAAGGAGGAGATGAACGGGATCAGCATGATACCCATCACCCCGCCTGCGGCGAGCGCTGTATTCGGGGCCACATCAATGCCGATGCTCTGGCCAAAGGAGCGGATGGCCGGGGCGATCACCAGGATCGCAAAGAAGCCGTAAACCACCGTTGGCACCCCGGCGAGGATTTCAAGCATCGGCTTGATGACAGAGCGCAGGCGGGGTGGGGCAAATTCATTGAGGTAGATCGCCGAGAACAGCCCGACAGGCACGGCGACCACAAGCGCGACCACGGTGATCACGATGGTGCCAAGGATCACCGGCAGCCAGCCAAAGGCGCCTTCGGCGGCGATCTGGTCTTCGCGCAGCGGGATTTGCGGCTCCCAGTTGGTGCCAAAGAGGAACTCGGTGAGCGGCACCTTCTCGAAAAAGCGCAGGGTTTCGTAGGAGAGCGAGATCACGATGCCGACGGTGGTCAAAATCGCGACGACGGAGCAGAAGATCATCAGCCCGTTGACGATTTTCTCGACCCCCTGGCGCGCCCGGAACGCGGCCGTGACCTTACTGCGGGCAAAGGCAATGATCGCCAGCGACAGCAGGGCGACCACGATCACCAGCATCCAGCCAGCGGTGGCCTTGAGGGCGGTGTAATGCTCGGCGGCGGCGAGTTTCCAGTCTTCCGGGGTGCCAAAGATCTGCCCGAGCGAGATGGATTTGATCTCGGCCAGCACAAGCTGTGTGCCCCCCTGCCCCAGCCCTTCCAAAGCGCCGGGCGGCAGGTTGCCCATGGTGATGGCGTCAATGACCGGCCCCTGAAGGACCAGCCAGAGCAGGATTGCCGTAAGCACCGGGACCAGAACCATCAGCGCCGAAAACAGCCCGTGATAAGAGGTCATCGAGTGCAGCCGCTCGCCGCGATCCCGCACCGTGCGCGCGGCGATCCGGTTGAGCAGATAGCCTGCAATGGTAGCGATGATGAGCAGCAGGAACGCAAGGCCGGTCATGGAAAACCCTTGTCAGAAGTGGTCCTCGGGCCGACTATCAGCCCGAGGAGCGCGTGTTGGATGGGGCTTACTTGGGAGCGGCCATCGCGGCGCCGTTCAGCACCGTGTCCTGAAGCTCGGCGCGGCGGTCATCGGCCAGGGCAACAAGGCCGCGCTCGGCGAGGTAACCATCGGCCTCAAGCGCGTCATCCGACATATACTCTTCGATGAACTCGTTGAGGTTGGGGATGACACCGCGGTGGGCGTTCTTGACGTAGAAGTAGAGCGGGCGCGACACCGGGTAGGATTTATCGGCGATGGTCTCGGTCGAGGGCGCAACGCCTTCGATCTTCACGCCTTTCAGCTTGTCGAGGTTCTCATAGAGGAACGAGTAGCCGAAGATGCCCATGGCATTGGCGTCGGCCTCAAGGCGCTGAACGATCAGGTTGTCGTTCTCGCCGGCTTCCACGAAGGGGCCGTCGGTGCGCATGCGCGAGCAGTTTTCTTTCACCCAGTCGCCGCCAAAATCACCAGCGGAGACATACTCAAGCTCTTCGCAACCGGCGTGCATGGCCAGCTCGACAAAAGCGTCACGGGTGCCGGATGTGGGCGGAGGGCCGTAGGCGAGGATTTCCACGGCGGGAAGGTCTTCGCGGATTTCGTTCCACATCTTGTAGGGGTTGTCTTTCCACTCGCCGTCAACCGGCACCTGAGCGCCGAGGGCGAGGTAGATTTCACCCAAGGTGAGATCCCAGTCGTAATCGTTGGCGCGCGAGATGGCGACGGAGAGGCCGTCAAAGCCGATCAGGGCTTCGGAGACGTCGGTCACGCCGTTTTCCTGGCACAGCTTGTATTCAGAAGCTTTCATCGCCCGCGAAGCGCCGGTGATGTCGGGGTGTTGCTCGCCGATGCCGCCGCAGAAAATCTTCATGCCGCCGCCAGTGCCGGTGGATTCAACGACGGGCGAAGGCGCGCCGGTGTTGTTGGCGAACTGCTCGGCCACCGCTTGGGTGTAAGGGAACACCGTGGACGAGCCGACGATGCGGATTTCGTCACGCGCGGCCGCGGCAGTTGCAGAAACGGCCAGAACGGCCAGCGTCGAAACAGTCATCTTGGTGAAGGACATTGAAAACTCCGTGTCATGTCAGGCACGCCCCATTTCCGTCCGGGGGCGTTTCACAGCGCCGTTTCTGGGGGCCGCGTGTTAGCCTTTTGTGACGGCTGAGTAACAGTTTTATGACAGGGATCGCGAAAGCAGGGTCAAGCGGAAGCGGTGGCCGGTGTTTGCGGCAAAAAGACCGAGAAACAGGCCCCCTCCCCCAACTCGCTTTCAATCTGGAGGCGTCCCCGGTGGCGGGCGACGATGTGTTTGGCAATGGCCAGCCCAAGGCCGGTGCCGCCCATTTCGCGCGAGCGATGCGAATCGGCGCGGTAAAAGCGCTCGGTCAGGCGCGGGATATGCAGCGGATTGATTCCATCGCCATAATCGCGCACATCCACCCGCAGCGCATTGCCGCGCAGCGCCGCCATATGCGGCAGGCGCGTGAGCGTGACATCTATCTTTTTTCCGGCGGCGCCGTATTTGAGCGCGTTTTCCACGAGGTTGGTGAACACCTGGGTCAGCTGGTCAGCATCGCCCGGCACGGTGGTATCCTCACAGTCGATCACCAGATTGAGCGCCATGCCGCCCTCTTCGGTGATGGGCTTCAGCGTGTTGGTGACAGATTGCAGGATCTGCGCCAGATCGACGGTGTTGGACGGGCGTTGCATGGCCACCGCCTCAACCCGCGACAGAGACAGCAGATCGCTCACCAGCCGGTTCATGCGGGCGGTTTCACGCTCCATGATGCCAAGGAATCGCTCCCGCGCCGGGGCATCTTCGCGGGCGGGGCCGCGCAGGGTCTCGATGAAGCCGATCAGCGCGGTGAGCGGGGTTTTCAGCTCATGGCTGACATTGGCCACAAAATCGCGGCGCATCTGGTTGGCGGCCTCCGATTGGCTGAGATCTTCAAATGCCAGCACCACGCGCGACTGGACCGGGCTGGCGGTGATGCGGAAGATCTGCTCGCCCTGCCCCTCCACCCGGCGAAACCGGTCCGTGCCGGGGGTGTTATGGCGCAGGCAGTTTTCGATCAGTTCGGCAACGGCGGGTTGGCGCATTTGCAACGAATAGTGCCGCCCCATGCCAAGCCTGCCAAAAAGCTCGGCGGCGGGGTCATTCACGGCCTCGATGCGCTCATCGCTGCCAACGATGATGAGCGGCATCGGGATGGCAGCGATCAGGCTGTCGATTTCGGCGGAGGGCATGGGGGCCTCGTGGCTAAGGGCGGGGGTGGCGCGAGCCTAGGCCGGTTTCAGGCCAGTGCGGAAGCGGCGCATATTTGCATGATACTTCCTGGCCGAGCTGCGCAGCCCTTCTATGGCGGCCTCGTCAAGCTGGCGCACCACCTTGCCCGGCGCGCCCATCACAAGGCTGCCATCGGGGATTTCCTTGCCTTCGGTGATCAGCGCCCCTGCCCCGATCAGGCAGTTTTTGCCGATCTTCGCGCCGTTCAACACGGTGGCGCCCATGCCGATCAGACTGTTTTCACCGATGATGCAGCCGTGCAGCATGGCCTTGTGGCCGATGGTGCAGCCCGGCCCGATGATGAGCGGGCAGCCGGGATCTGTGTGGCACACGGTATTTTCCTGCACGTTGGAGCCTGCGCCAACGCGAATTTCCTCGTTATCGCCGCGCAGGGTGCTGCCAAACCAGACGGAAGCGCCGCTCTCAAGCACCACCTTGCCGATCAGGTTTGCATCGGGCGCGACCCAATAATCGCCATCCTCGGGGAGGTCGGGAGCGATTCCGTCAAGTGCGTAGATCATCGGTTTTCCTTTTCGCGGAACTGGTCGTGCAAGGCGCGGACATGGGTGCCCAGATCGGGCTGCTGGGGACGGCGCAGGCGCTCGGCCTCGACAATGGTGCGCAGGCGGGCTTCGGTTTCGTCGAGATTATCGTTGATCAGCACGTAATCATAGCTGTCCCAGTGGCTGATCTCGTCCCAGCTTTTCTGCATCCGTTTGGAGATGGTTTCCGGCGCGTCCTGCCCACGCTCTATCAGGCGGCGGCGCAGCTCGGTGATGGAGGGCGGCAGGATGAAGATCGAGAGGGTGTGCTTGCCAAGCTCGGAATTGCGGATTTGCTGTGCGCCCTGCCAATCGACATCAAACAGCACATCGCGCCCTTTGCTGATCGCGGCGCGCACCGGGCCTGCGGGGGAGCCGTAGTGATTGCCAAACACATGGGCGTGCTCAAGCATCTGCTCGTCGGCCACCTGCGCGCGAAACTCGGCCTCGCTGAGGAAGTGGTAATGCACGCCATCTTCCTCGCCGGGCCGTGGCGGGCGGGTGGTGGCGGAGATCGAGAAGGACAAGGTGGGATCCCAGGCGATCAGCCGCCGGGCGAGCGTAGATTTGCCTGCGCCCGAAGGCGAGGACAGGATGATGAGCAATCCGCGCCGGGCCATGGGCCGCCTCCCTCTCTACTCCACGTTCTGAACCTGCTCCCGCATCTGGTCGATGGTGGCCTTGAGGTCAAGCCCGATCCGGGTGAGTTCAACCGCCTGCGCCTTGGAGCAGAGCGTATTGGCCTCGCGGTTGAATTCCTGACACAGAAAATCCAGCTTGCGCCCGATGGCGTCTTCACTTGCCAGCAAGGCGCGGGCGGCCTCTATATGGGCTGCGATCCGGTCGATCTCTTCGGTGACGTCGGATTTGAGCGCCAGCATGGCCACCTCTTGGGCGACACGGTCTTCATCAAGGCCGCGGGTGTTTTCGAGAACACGGGCGAGGTTCTGGCGCAGGCTGTCGGCCATTTCTGCCTTGCGCTCCTCGGCGATCGGGCGGGCCTCGGTGATAAGTTTTTGCATCTTGTCGAGATGGGCCAGCAGCAGCGCATGAAGCGCGGCGCCTTCGGTGGCGCGCATCTCCAGGAAGGCTTCGAGGAGCGGGACAAAATCCCCCATCAGCTTGGCGCGAAGTGCGGCGCGCTCCCCCTCGGGCAGTTCGGCGGGATCGTCGGCAATGCCTTTCATCGAGAGGATCTCGGCAGTGGTCGGGGCATTCAGCTCTACCCCCGCGCGCTCGGCCTCAAGGGTGATTTGCGACAGCGCCGAAAGCACCTGGCTGAGTTGCGCGCCATCAAGGCGCATCTGCCCTGAGCCACCGGCGCGCTGGATCCGCAAGGTAAGGCTCACGTTGCCCCGATCAAGGTGACGCGAGAGTTCGGTGCGCAGCCCCTGCTCCAGCCCGCCGATCCATTCGGGCAGGCGAAAGCGCAGGTCCAGCCCCTTGCCGTTGACGGAGCGCATTTCCCAAGACCAGTTGAAGTCAGCGCCTTGGTGCGCGCGGGCGGCGAAGCCTGTCATGGAGTTAACCATTTAACGTTTTTGTCCCCAAAAATGTACCGGGTCGTGCAATATTAACATTTAGGTAATCTTCCTTGTCATAGGGTTAACAGAGCAATGCCCCTGCGACAACAGACGGGAATGTGACGCAAACGCAAGGGTGGCGACATGACGTGGCAAAATGGCGGCGATTCGGGGGTGGTATCGCTGATGGACTATAACAATGACATTCGGTTCCCGGCGGTTAACGCGCTGCGGAACTATTGGGACAGGTTGCGCGGCGGGCGCGATGTGCCCACACGCGCCGAGGTTGACCCCAGGGCGATTGAAGACCAGCTTGAATATACCTTCATCCTGGAGCGGATCGCGCCCGGCGTTGGCCGCTTTCGCCTCGCGGGGATGCACCTGAATGACCTGATGGGGATGGAGGTGCGTGGCATGCCGCTCACCTCGGTTTTCATGCCCGAGCACCGCGCCACGGTGAGCCGGGTGTTGGAGGATGTGTTTGCCGGGCCGTCGATTGGCACCTTGACCCTTGCAGGCGAGCGCGGCGTAGGCCGCCCGCCGATGGATGGCAAGATGCTGCTGCTGCCGCTGGGCTCGGATTTTGGCGATGTCAGCCGCGCTTTGGGCTGCCTCACCACCATTGGCCCCGCAGGCCGCACCCCGCGCCGCTTTACGGTGAAGGAAGAGTTGGTTGAGCAGGTGCGCCCGGATGGCGCGGACCAGCCCGCCCCCCCAAACCCCGCCAGCCCGCGTGACCGCACCGCCCGGCTTTTGGCGCAAGCAGAGGCCGCGCGGCGGGACCCAGAAACAACCGGCGGCTTTGCGGAGCCCGCGGCCCCCTACGCGCCGCAGCCTTCTGGCCGCGCGCGGCTCGGTGCGAAGCCGCGCCTTTATGTGGTTGGCTCTGATGACGATCCGATAGCGGCAAAGCAGCGCCGCCGCGAAGAAAGCGACCAGACAAGCTGAGCGAACAGCCCAGACGGACGAGGCCATAGCAAAACACACACAGAAAAGCGGCGCGCCCT
>NZ_JARGND010000021.1:0-41958 GCF_029212645.1 Vannielia sp.
AACTGCTCGAAAAACTCTGACAAAAGGCGGGTTCCCCCGCCTCACTTAAGGGGGGTTCCCCACCCCACAACAAAAGGCCCGCCAGAAACGGCGGGCCTTTTTTGCTAAACGGCATCGCATATCCGAGCAGGAGATCACCCTCAACATCAAGGCCCCGCCTGCCGATATCTCGATCCCGCTCTACATCATCGAGCAGGACCACGAGGCCGCTGCCACCGCGTGGAAAGCTTGATATTTGCGCAGCGTGGTGGGCATTGCGCGCGCCGAGACGGCGAAGGGGGCGAGTCGCCTCGCCACCGGATCTAAGGCAATCGAAAACAACCTTTGAATGTCCAGGCAGCGCCCTCGATTGGCGCCTCAACGCGGCCATCCGGGCAAAGTAAAAGCGCCCCACCGGGGGTGCGGGGCGCTTTAAAAGTTTGGTCTGGCGGCGGGTCAGGAGGCCGCGGCAACAGCCCGTTTGGTCATCACGCCAATGAGGTGCGCGCGGTATTCGGCGGTGCCGTGCAGATCAGAGATCATCTCATCGGCAGAGGCCGAAAGCCCGTCCAGCGCCTCGGGCGAGAAGGTGGCGTTCAGCGCCTCCTCGGCCTCGGTCCAGCGGAACACGCCATCATTGCTCGCGCCCGTCACGGCAACCCGCACACCATTGGCGTGCTTGGCCAGAAAGACCCCCACCAGCGAGAAGCGTGAGGCAGGCTGCTCAAACTTCTGGTAGCTGGCCTTTTCGGGGATCGGGAAGCTGACGCTGGTGATGATCTCACCCTCGTTCAGCGCCGTGGTGAACATCCCCTCAAAGAAGTCGTCCGCCGCGATATCGCGCGTGTTGGTGGTGATCGTCGCGCCAGAGGCCAGCGCCGCTGCGGGGTAGCAGGCCGCCGGGTCATTGTTGGCAAGGCTGCCGCCAATGGTGCCCCGGTTGCGCACCGCCGGATCGCCGATTTTGCCCGCCAGCGCCGCAAGGGCCGGATAGGCCGAAGCCGCCTCGGCGGCCACCGTGCCATGGGTGGTTGCGCCGCCCACGGTGAGGGTGCCGCCCGAAGCGTTGACGCCCTTCATCTCGGCGATGCCGGTGAGGCTCACCAGCGTTTCCGGGGCGTTCAGGCGTTGCTTCATGGTGGGGATCAGGGTTTGCCCGCCCCCCAGCGCCTGTGCGTCTTCATGGGCCAGGGCCTCTGCCGCCTCGGCCACGCTTCCGGGTTTTACGAACTCGAAGTTGTGCATGGGTTTTCCTCCTCAGCCGTTGATCGCGGACCACACCCGGCTGGGTGTGAGCGGCATGTCGATATGGGTCACATCATGATGGCCGGCGCGTTGCACCGCGTCCACCACAGCGTTGACAACTGCGGGCGGCGAGCCGATCGCACCAGCCTCACCGCAGCCCTTTACCCCAAGCGGGTTGTGGGTGCAGGGGGTCTGGCAAGAGTGATCCACCTTGAACATCGGCATATCAGCCGCACGCGGCATCGCGTAGTCCATGTAGGAGCCGCTCAAAAGCTGGCCATCGCTGTCATAGGCGCAGTTTTCCAGCATCGCCTGGCCAATGCCCTGCGCGATCCCGCCGTGCACCTGGCCTTCCACGATCATCGGGTTGATCACATTGCCAAAGTCATCGGCGGCGGCGAAGGCCAACACCTCAACCTTGCCTGTCTCCGGGTCCACCTCAACCTCGCAGCAGTAGGCGCCCGAGGGGTAGGTAAAGTTGGACGGATCGTAAAAGGCCGTCTCTTCCAGCCCCGGCTCGATCTCTTCGAGCGGGTAGTTGTGCGGCACATAGGCGGCCAGCGTGACATCGCCCCAGGCCACCGATTTATCGGTGCCCGCCACGCTGAAGGCGCCGTCCTTCAACTCGATATCCCCTTCGGAGGCTTCAAGCAGGTGCGCGGCGATCTTCTTGGCCTTGTTGATGATCTTCTGGGTCGCCTTGACCATGGCCGAGCCGCCCACCGCAAGCGAGCGCGAGCCATAGGTGCCCATGCCCATCGGCGTGTTGGCGGTATCGCCGTGAACAATCTCGATCTGGGTGGCATCAATGCCGATCATATCGGCCACCACCTGCGGGAAGGCGGTTTCATGGCCCTGCCCGTGAGAGTGCGATCCGGTCATCACCGTGATCGAGCCGGTGGCGTTCACCCGTACCGTGGCGCTTTCATAAAGGCCCGCCCGTGCGCCAAGCTGGCCCACAAGGTTAGAGGGCGCAATGCCGCAAGCCTCGATGTAGCAGTTAAGGCCGAGGCCCCGCAGCTTGCCCCTGGCCTTGCTCTCCGCAACGCGGCTCTCAAAGCCCGAAACATCGGCGATTTCCAGCAGCTTATCCATCGTCGCGTTATAATCGCCGGTGTCATATTCCACCGCCACCGGGGTGGCATAGGGGAACTCGGTGATAAAGTTCTGGCGGCGCAGCGCAACCGGATCAACCCCCAGCTCCCGCGCGGCTTTGTCCACAACCCGCTCCAGTTGGTAGCTCGCTTCCGGGCGACCGGCGCCGCGATAGGCGTCAACCGGCACGGTGTTGGTGAACACGGCTTTGACGTTCACGTAAACCAGCGGCGTCTTGTAGTTGCCCGCCATCAGCGTGCCATGCAGCCAGGTTGGCACCGAGGGCGCGAAGGTGGAAAGATAGGCCCCCATGTTTGCGTAGGTGTCGGTGCGCAGCGCGACAAAGTTGTTGTCGCTGTCCAGCGCCAGCTCGATCTTGGAAACGTGATCGCGGCCATGCGCATCGCTTATGAAGGCTTCCGAGCGCGAGCTGGTCCACTTTACCGGGCGGTTCACCTGCTTTGAGGCAAAGGTGCAAAAGGCCTCTTCGGCGTAGTGGAAGATCTTGGTGCCAAAGCCGCCGCCCACATCAGGCGCAACAACCCGCAGCTTGTTTTCGGGGATGCCCAGCACGAACGCGCCCATCAGCAGGCGGATCATATGCGGGTTCTGGCTGGTGGTGTAGAGCGTGTAATCGCCGGTGCCCGCGTGATAATCGCCCACGGCAACGCGCGGCTCCATCGGGTTGGCGACAAGGCGGTTGTTGCGCAGCTCAAGCGTGGTGACATGGGCGGCATTCTTGATCGCCTCATCCACCGCGTCACGGTTCTCCTCCACAAAACCCCAGTCATAGCAAAGGTTGCTCGTGAGGTCGTCGTGGACCTTGGGCGCGCCGTCTTGCAGCGCTTCCTTCATGTCCACCACGGCGGGGAGTTCTTCGATGTCGTATTCGATCGCCTCGGCGGCATCGCGTGCCTGCTCGGGGCTTTCGGCCACAACGGCGGCCATCGGATCGCCGACATGGCGCACCTTGCCCTGCGCCAGAACCGGGTGCGCCGGTTCCTGCATCACCTCGCCAAAGCGGTCTGTCACCTGCCAGCCGCAGGGGATGCCGCCAACGCCTTCAAAGTCCTTGCCGGTGAAAACCTTCACCACGCCGGGCATCGCCTCGGCATCGGCGGTGTCGATCTTGTTGATCCGGCCATGCGCTACGTCAGACCGCAGAAAATACACATAGGTCTGGCCATGAATGTTGATGTCGTCGGTGTACCGGCCCTTGCCGGTGAGGAACCGAACGTCCTCGCGCCGTTTTGTGCTGGCGCCAATGCCTCCGTCTTTCGGCATCTGAAGTCCTCCCTGGGGTGGTGAGTTGCCCCACCTTGATTGTTGTCCGCCCGCGCTCAATGGGTCTTGGCCATCGCTCGGGGGGCGGTGCTTTTACTCGGCGGCGATGGCGCTCACGTCCTGCCCGGAGGCGGCCATGATCGCCTTGACGATGTTGTGGTAGCCCGTGCAGCGGCAGATATTGCCCTCAAGGTAATCCCGGATCTCCGTTTCGCTCGGTTTGGGGTTTTCCTTGAGCAGCGCCGCAGCGCTCATCACCATACCGGGGGTGCAAAAGCCGCACTGAAGCCCGTGATGCTCCTGAAACGCCGCTTGAATGGTGTTCAGCGAGCCATCGGCATTGGCCTGGCCTTCGATGGTGCTCACGTCGGCGCCATTGGCCTCCTGGGCAAACATCGTGCAGCTTTTTACCGGTTCGCCGTTCACATGCACCACGCAGGCCCCGCACTGGCTGGTGTCACAGCCTACATGGGTGCCGGTGAGGCTGAGTTCCTCGCGTAGAAATGTCGAAAGGAGAGTTCGCCCCTCCGCCTCGCCGGTCATGGGCTTGCCATTGACCGTGATTGTTACAGAAGCCATCGCTTTCCTCCCTATATTAGTCCTTGCTGGATGCGCCCGGTTTATCAGGCGCCTGTGCTGGGTGCCGGCCCCTCTTTCGGGGGCCGCGCAGGGCTGCGTTCAACCGCCGGTCATGCGCTTGATCCAACCCTTCTTTTCATCGCCACCGCCCTCGGCGGCTTCGGCCATGTCCTGCCCGCTTTCGTCCTCGTCCTGCGGGCCTTCGATGGTTTGCTGAAACCGTTCAAAAAACTGGTCGGCCATGCGCTTGGCAAAGCCGTCGATGATGCGGCTGCCAAGCTGGGCCAGCTTGCCGCCCACCTTGGCTTCCACGTTGTAAGCCAGCTCGGTGCCCTCTGGCACAGGCGTCAGCGTTACATCGGCCCCGCCCTTGGCAAAGCCCGCAGCCCCGCCCTTGCCTTCACCGCTCATGGTGAGGCTGCTGGGCCTGTCCATATCCGAGAGCGTCACCGCGCCTTTGAAGGTGGCCTTCACCGGGCCAACCTTTTGCACGACCACGGCGTCAAAGCCGTCTTCCGGTGATCCATGCATTTCCCGGCAGCCGGGAACGCAGGCCTTGAGCACCTCCGGATCCAGCAGCCCGTTCCAAACGGTCTGTGGATCAGCCTTGATGATGCGGCTGCCCTTGAGTTCCATGAATCACCTCCCTGACGTTTCATTCAGCCTAGCAGTGCGCGGCTGAGAGCCAATGCGACCAAAGGCTATGTCAGGGTTTATCAGGCCAGCGCAGGCGGGGAAGCGCAAGCGTTCATTTGGGTTTCCGCATCGCGCTGGCCCCGGCACTACACTGGCCCAAGCCCCGGCGCGGAATTTCTTCTCCCCCCGACCTTTTGGCAAGTGACCGCTATTGCCTGCATGCGTAAGCTTGTCCCATGGCACATACCAATTCAGACCCTTCCACCAAAGCCGCCTTCACCGGATGGGCGCTCGTGGTTGATGATCATCCGCTGTTTTGCGACGCGCTTGAGCTTACCCTCACCACCGTTGCATCCTTTTCTGGCGTGCGCACCGCTGACCGGCTGGAAAAGGCGCTTGAAATGCTGGTGGATGACACGCCCTCGCTGGTGGTGCTTGATCTCAACCTGCCCGATGTGAGCGGCCTTGACGGGCTAATGCGCCTCAAGGCCACGGCGCGGGATGTGCCGGTGATCGTGGTCAGCTCCATGGCCGAGAATCAGGTGATCTCCGCCGCGCTTCAGGCCGGGGCGGCGGGCTTTGTGCCCAAGCACAGCCCCCGCAGCACCTTCCGCGAGGCGCTTGCAACCGTTGCGCGCGGCGAAAGCTATCGCCCCGAGGGCTACGTTGAAACCCCGCCCGAGGGCAAAGGCCCCGATGCCATGGCCCGCCTCTCAACCCTCACCGCACAGCAGGCGCGCATCCTGCAATTGATCTGCCTTGGCAAGCTGAACAAGCAAATCGCCTATGATCTGTCGATCGCCGAAACCACGGTGAAAGCCCATGTCACCGCGATCATGCGCAAGCTCGGCGTGCAAAGCCGCACCCAGGCGGTGCTGGTGGCAAATGAGGCGCGCTTCGCTGGCGGCTTGCCAAGCGCCTCGGTCGACACCTAAGATCAAGCGTCGGACCGGGTTGCGCCGCGCGCGCGCCCCGCTCCCGGCCCATCTGTGGACACCAAGGCGAAGGGAGGAGCGCTGCGTGAGCCATGACACCCGCTTTGGCGGCGCGTCCAATCCCGTGCAGCCCGCGATGCCGCAGCCCCAGGGGCCGCGCACTGCCGAGGTGTTTGCCAATGACGCCGATCCGGTTTCTGCGCTGGTCGAGGGGCTGGGCGAGGGGCCTTTTGCGCTGATCTGCCTCTTTGTCAGCCCCGATGGCCCCTTTCGTGCGGTCACCGCTGAGGCAACCCGCCGCTTTGCGCCCGCGCCGGTGATGTCCTGCACCACGGCGGGCGAGATCGGGCGCACCGGCTATGTTGAAGGGCGGATCATCGCCGTTGGCTTTCCGGCGGCTGATTTTGCGGCCTCGGCGGTGATGTTTCGCTCGCTCAGTGCCTCCGATCCCCTCAGCTTTGCCGATGAATTGGTGCGCTCGCGCCTCACCCTGTCTGCATCGGTGCCGCATATGGAAAGCAGCTTTGCCTTCCTCATGGTCGATGGGCTGTCGCTCAAGGAAGATATCCTCGCCGCCTCGCTCTCTCCCGCGCTGGGCGGAATGCCGTTCTTTGGCGGCTCTGCAGGCGATGGCGTGGATTTTGAGCGCACCCGCGTGGCCCTCGGGGCCGAAACCGCACAGGATGCCGCCGTTCTGGCGGTCATCCGCACCGATCTGCCGATCCGGGTGTTCACCCTTGATCACCTGCGCCCCACCGAGGAGCGCATGGTGGTGACCGAGGCCGAACCCGGCGCCCGCATCGTCAAAACCATCAACGCCGAGCCTGCGGCGCGTGAATATGCCCGCATCGTTGGCAAAGACCCCGACGGGCTTGATACCTTCACCTTCGCGGCGCACCCGGTGGCGGTGCGCATCGGGAACCGCCACCACGTTCGCGCCATTCAGCGCGTCACCCCGTCTGGCGAGTTGCAGTTCTTTTCGGCGATTGATGAGGGCATGGTGCTCACCGTGGCCGAAAGCGCCGATATTTCGCAGCACCTTGAGGCCGAGCTTTCGGCGCTGGCCAATCCGCAGCCGCCGCTCTCGGTGCTGTCCTGCGATTGCCTGCTGCGCCGGATCGAGGCCGAACAAGGCCAAACGATCCGCGCCCTCTCCGATACGCTGGCACGCCACCGCGTTGTCGGGTTTTCAACCTATGGTGAGCAATTCGGGCCGCTGCATGTCAACCACACGATGACCGGCGTTGCCTTCTACCCACGGCCCGCGTCAGACTAGCCCCATGCTGGTAAACCCGAACGACAGCCTTGAGCGCCAGAACGAAAAGCTCCTCAGGATCACCGAGGCGCTGATGCGCCGGGTTGAGCAAAAGAGCGAGGAAAGCGGCCTCGCCTATGCCCAGTTTGAGCGCGCTTCGCTGCTGGAAGGGCGGGTCAGCGAGCGCACCGCGCAGCTTGAGCGCGCGCTTGATCTTTTGCAGGAAAGCAACGCGCGCCTCGGGCAGGCCAACCGCGAGGCCGAATCCGCGCAGAAAAACCTCGCCGATGCCATCGAAACCGTGGCCGAGGGCTTTGCCCTGTTTGACAGCAACGAGCGGCTGGTGCTGGCCAACAGCCGCTTTTGCCGGGACCTTTATGATATCAAGCCGCGGCTGTCTCAGGGGCTGCCGTTTGCCGCCTACGTGCAGGCAGTGTCCGAAAGCCGCGAGCTTTCGCTGCCCTCCGCCGTTACGCCCGGCGATTGGGCCGCCCGCCGGATGAGCCGCCACGGCGATGCCCACAGCTCCTTCAATGTGGAGCTGAAGGGAGATCGCTGGTTGCAGGTGTCCGAGCATCGCACCGCCTCTGGCGGCACGGTGATCCTGCAAACCGATGTGACCAAAATCCTGCGGGCCGAGCGGCGCGAGCGCGAGAAGTTGCAGCACGGGCACGCCCAGATGCTGCGCGCCACGATTGACCACCTCACCCAAGGGGTGGCGATCTTTGATGCCCAGGCCCGGCTGGCGGGCTGGAATGACCGGCTTGTCGAACTGTTCGGCATCGCGCTGGCCCCCTCTGCGGTGGGGGCCGGGTTCAGGGCCGTCTGCGAGCGGATCAGCGCATCGTGCCGATTTGTTGATCGGCTCACCCCCGAGGCGCTGGTTGAATGGGCGGGCAGCCGCGCCGGGCGTAGCTCTCTCACCTTTGAGCTGGCCACCGAGGCGGGCCGCATCCTTGAGGCTTTTGCCCAGGAGTTGCCCGACCGGGGCTTCATGATCTCGGTGAGCGATGTCACCGCCGAGCGCCAGGCCGCCCGCTCCCTGCAACAGATCAACGAGTTGCTGGAAAAGCGGGTTGAGGCCCGCACCCTAGAGCTTGAGGATGCTCTCGCCGCGGCCGAGCGCGCCAATGCTTCCAAATCCCGCTTTGTCGCGGCGGCGAGCCACGATCTGATGCAGCCGCTTTCTGCCGCCAAGCTCTTTGTGTCCTCGCTGCGGGACCGGGTTGAGAGCCCGCCCGCGCTGGAACTTGCCGCCAAGGCCGGGCAGGCGCTGGGCAATGTCGAAGAGATCATCACCGCGCTGCTCGATATCTCAAGGCTCGATGCAAGCAAGGATGTGTTCGACGTGCAGTCGGTGCCGTTGCGGGCGGTGTTTGAGCCGCTGCGCCACCAGCTAGAGCCGCTGGCCCGCCAAAAGGGGCTTGGCCTGCATATCGTGGCCAGCGATCTGGTGGTGCGCAGCGATCCGGGGTTCCTGCGTCGCATCGTGCAAAACCTGCTGTCCAACGCGCTGCGCTACACCTCCACGGGCAAGGTGCTGGTCGGGGTGCGCCGCAATGGCGGCTCGGCGCGGATCGAGGTGTGGGATACCGGGCCGGGCATTGCGCCTGAGGATCAACGCCTGATCTTTCAGGAGTTCCAGCGCCTTGGCGCGGCCTCCACCCATGCCGCCTCTGATGGGCTGGGGCTGGGGCTGGCCATTGTGGAACGTGCCTGCCATGGGCTGGGCCACCCGCTTTCGCTCTGGTCCGAGCCGGGGCGGGGGAGCTGCTTTTCGCTCAACGTGCCGCTCTGCCGTGGCCCGCACCACCTGCCCGAGGCCCGCACCGTTTGCGCCGAACCTGATCTTACAGACCGCGCCCCGCTGGTGCTGCTGGTCGAGAATGATCCCTCGCTGGCCCGCGCCATCACCATCATGGTCGAGGGGTGGGGCGCGCATGTGCTCCATGCACCCTCCGGCGAGGAGGCGCTTGATCTGCTGGCCGAGGTGCAACTGCGACCCGATGCCCTGCTGCTCGATCAGCAATTGGGGCCGGGGATGACAGGCACCGACCTGTTTCAACTGATGCAACGCCGCTTCGGTGCCATCCCCACCCGCCTGCTCTCGGCTGATCGTTCGCGGGAATTGCGCGAGGCCTGCGCCGCAATGGGCCTTGAATTCATGGGCAAACCGATTGACCGTGAGCGCCTTGGCCGGTTCCTCGCCGCGCTCTGACCACGCGGCCCCTTGTCAAATTCGCACATTTGAATATATAGGGGCGTAGAACAGGATGCCCCAATCGAGTTCCGGCCAGAAACGGCAGGGTTTGGGGCGGTTATAGAAACGCGCAACCTCGGAGGTCTCCCCTCATGGAAACCGAATTTACCCCCTTTGCCTCGCTCGCGGGCGGCGCGCTGATCGGCGCTGCTGCCGTCGCGCTGATGGCCGTTGTCGGGCGCATCATGGGCGCCACCGGCATCCTGGCCGGCTTCGTGCAGCCCGCCTCCTCCTCGGATTGGACATGGCGCGCCGCGATCCTTGCGGGCATGCTCACAGGCCCGCTGGCCTTTTTTGCCCTCACCGGCGGCTTTCCCGAAATCTCGGTGCCAATCTCCACGCCGCTTCTGGCGCTCGGCGGGGTGATCGTGGGGCTCGGCGTGACCTATGGCGCGGGCTGCACCTCCGGCCACGGCGTTTGCGGCATGGCCCGCCTGTCTCCGCGCTCCATCGTGGCCACCCTGTCGTTCATGGTGGGCACGGCGATCACCGTTTACGTCATGCGCCATGTGCTTGGTCTGGGGGTCTGATCCAATGTCGAAATCCGTTGTCAAACTCGCCAGCCTCTATGCCATCGGCCTTGTCTTTGGCCTTGGTATCTCCATGTCCGGCATGGCCAACCCGGCCAAAGTGCTCAACTTCTTTGATGTGTTCGGCACATGGGACCCTTCGCTCATGTTCGTGATGGGGGGCGCTGTTGTGGTCACCTTCTTTGGCTACAAACGCGTGTTGCGCCGCCCCGGCCCGCTGCTGGAAACCAGGTTCAACCTGCCCGCCACCCACCAGATTGATGCCCGCCTGATCGGCGGCTCTCTGGTGTTTGGCATCGGCTGGGGGATCGCCGGGTTCTGCCCCGGCGGGGCCTTGCCCGCGCTCGGCACCGGCCGCTACGAGGTGATCGTCTTCGTTGCCGCCCTGGTGGTGGGGATCTTCATCGCCAAGGCCCTGCAAAAGGCAACGGCCAAGTCCAAAACTGCCCGCGCCTAGGCCCGGCACCTCAGCTCACAAAGGAGACCCGTCATGACCGATTATCCGGTGAACATGGATATCAAACCCAAGGTCGAAGCCTTCTTTGATCCGGCAACCAACACGATCTCCTATGTCGTGAAAGACCCTGCCTCAAACGCCTGCGCGGTGATCGATTCGGTGATGGATATCGACTACGCCGCAGGCCGCATCACCTATGATAACGCCGATGAGATCATCGCCTATATCGAGCAGAATGACCTGTCGCTCGAATGGCTGATCGAAACCCACGTCCACGCCGATCACCTCTCTGCCGCGCCCTATATCCAGGGCAAGCTGGGCGGCAAGATCGGCATCGGCAGCCAGATCATGGTGGTGCAGGATACCTTCGGCAAGGTCTTCAACGAAGGCACCGAGTTCCAGCGCGACGGCTCGCAGTTTGACCGTTTGTTCGAGGATGGTGATACCTACAAGATCGGGCAAATGGACGCGGTGGCGATCTACACCCCCGGCCACACCCCCGCTTGCATGGTGCATGTGATGGGCAACGCCGCCTTCGTGGGTGACACGCTGTTCATGCCCGATGGCGGCTCGGCCCGTGCCGATTTCCCCGGCGGCGATGCGGCCACGCTCTATGAGTCGATCACCAAGGTCTTGTCGCTGCCCGACGATATGCGCCTGTTTATGTGCCACGATTACGGCCCCAATGGCCGTGACATCAAGTGGGAGACGACAGTGGGCGAGGAGCGCAAGCACAACATCCACGTGGGTGAGGGTAAGACTCGGGATGATTTCATCCAATTCCGCACCGAACGTGACGCGCAGCTTGATATGCCTCGGCTCATCATCCCTTCGCTGCAAGTCAATATGCGGGCGGGCGAAATTCCCAAAGACAAGGACGGCAAGCCAATGCTTAAAGTCCCGGTGAACGGCCTTTGAGTCGCCGCCAGATACCCCAGATCAAACCCGCCGGTCCAACCCGCCCGAAACGCGCAGCACCGGCCCCGTCGCTCATGGGAGGGCACCGATGGACATCAAGAAACTAGCCGATAACGTCTCGGTTTCGCCCCAGATCATGCCCGATGAGCTGCCCGCCATCGCGGCAAAGGGCTTTCGCTCGATCATCTGCAACCGCCCCGATGCGGAAGGCGCCGACCAGCCCGGCCATGAAGAGATTGAAGCCGCCGCAAAGGCCGCCGGGCTTGAGTTTCGCCACCTTCCCGTGACCCCCGGCATTGTGACCGACGACACCGCCGAGCAGTTTTCCACCGCGACAGAGGCACTGCCCGGCCCGGTCCTCGCCTACTGCCGCACCGGCACCCGCTCGGCCACGCTCTGGTCCCTGGCCGAGGCCTCCCGCCGCCCGCTCCCCGAAATCCTCGCCGCCACCAAGCAGGCGGGCTACGATATGAACGGCGTCGCCCGGCGCATCGCCAACGGCGGCAAAACCCCCACCGATACCGGCGATGCCAAGTTTGATGTCGTGATCGTTGGCGCCGGGGCGGCGGGCATTTCCACCGCCGCTTCGCTGCTGGCGCGCAAATCCAACCTTGAGATCGCGGTGATCGACCCGGCGGATATCCACTATTACCAGCCCGGCTGGACAATGGTGGGCGCTGGCATCTTCGAGCCGTCGCAAACGGCCAAAACCATGGGCAGCCTTATTCCCAAAGGTGTCCACTGGATCAAATCAGCCGTCGCGGCCTTTGAGCCAAAAGACAACGCCGTGGTGCTCGATGGCTGCCGCGTGGTGAAGTATGACCGCCTTGTCGTTTGCCCGGGCATCAAGCTTGATTGGGCCGCGATCGACGGGCTTGAAAGCACGCTCGGCAAGAACGGCGTTACCTCCAATTACCGCTACGACCTCGCGCCCTATACATGGGAGCTGGTCAGCTCCATGAAATCTGGCCGCGCGATCTTTACCCAGCCGCCGATGCCGATCAAATGCGCCGGTGCGCCGCAAAAGGCGATGTATCTTTCCGGCGATGCCTGGCACCGCGCGGGCGTGCTCGGCAATATCGACATCCAGTTCAACAACGCCGGCGGCGTGCTCTTCGGGGTCAAGGATTATGTGCCTGCGCTTGAGGAATACGTCGCGAAATATGGCGCGACCTGCAATTACTTCCACACCCTCATCGCCGTGGACGGCCCCGCCAAAACGGCGACCTTCGAGGTGAAGAACCCCGACACCGAGGCGCAAACCGTCGAGATGGGTTTTGACATGATGCATGTCTGCCCGCCGCAAACCGCGCCCGATTTCATCCGCGTGTCGCCGCTGGCCGATGCGGCAGGCTGGGTCGATGTGGATCAAGCCACCCTGCGCCACAAGGAGTTTGATAACATCTGGTCGCTCGGGGATGTGATGAACGCGCCCAACGCCAAAACCGCCGCCGCCGCACGGGTGCAAGCGCCCGTCGTGGCCCAAAACATCGCCGAGGATATCGAGGGCCGCTCGCCCTCGGCGCAGTATAATGGCTATGGCTCCTGCCCGCTCACCGTTGAACGCGGCAAGATCGTGCTGGCCGAGTTTGGCTATGGGGGCACCCTGTTGCCGTCGTTCCCCAAGTGGGTGCTCGACGGCACCAAGCCCACCCGCGCGGCATGGCTGCTGAAGGAAAAGGTGCTGCCGCCGATCTACTGGAAGGCCATGCTGCGTGGCCGCGAGTGGATGGTAAAGCCCGAGAAGATCACCGCCGGGTAACGCCGGTCCCTGCAAGGGCCGGTTCGCCGTCCTCCCCGGATGGGGCGAGCTGGCCCGGTACTTTTGCGATAAGTCCCCGATGGGGCGCCAAGGAAGAAACAGAGAAGAGCCCCGATGCCCCGCCTCCTGCGCAAATACCTGCCGATCTTTGAATGGGGCCGTGGCTATGGCCGCGAGGCTCTTTCGAATGATCTGATCGCCGCTGTGATCGTCACGATCATGCTGATCCCGCAGTCGCTCGCCTATGCGCTGCTCGCCGGGCTGCCGCCCGAGGCTGGGCTTTATGCGTCAATCGTGCCGATCATGCTCTACGCGCTCTTTGGCACCTCCCGTGCGCTGGCGGTGGGGCCGGTGGCGGTTGTGTCGCTGATGACAGCGGCTGCGGTGGGCGAAGTGGCCCAGCAGGGCACGGCGGGCTACGCGGTGGCCGCGCTCACCCTTGCGGGCATGTCCGGCGCCATACTTCTGGTGCTCGGCATCTTCCGGCTGGGGTTTCTGGCCAATTTCCTCTCCCACCCGGTGATCGCGGGCTTTATCACCGCTTCGGGCCTCCTGATCGCCAGTTCGCAGTTGAAGCATATCATGGGCGTGCCGGGCGGCGGGCATAACCTGCTGGACATCATCGGAAACCTGTTTCTGCAACTTGGCCGGATCAACTATGCCACGCTGGTGATAGGCGTCGCGGCAACGGCCTTCCTGTTCTGGGTCCGTAAGGGGCTAAAGCCGATGCTGCTCAAGGTGGGCCTGAAGCCGCGTATGGCCGATATCGCCACCAAGGCCGGGCCGGTGGCGGCTGTTGTTGCCACCACGCTGGCCGCCGGGGTGTTTTCGCTGGAGGGCCACGGCGTGGCGATCGTTGGCACCGTGCCCCAGGCCCTGCCGCCCTTCACCATGCCTGACCTCTCGCTTGATCTCATGCGCCAGCTCTTTGTGCCGGCGCTGCTGATATCGGTCATCGGCTTTGTCGAGTCGATCTCGGTGGCCCAAACCCTCGCCGCCAAGAAGCGCCAGCGCATCGACCCCGACCAGGAGCTGATCGGCCTCGGGGCCGCCAACCTCGGCGCGGCCTTCACCGGCGGCTACCCGGTGACCGGCGGCTTTGCCCGCTCGGTCGTCAACTTTGATGCCGGGGCCGAAACCCCCGCTGCGGGGGCCTTCACTGCTGTGGGCCTGGCCATTGCCGCCGTGGCGCTCACCCCGTTGATCTACTTCCTGCCCAAGGCAACGCTGGCGGCCACCATCATCGTTGCCGTGCTCAGCCTTGTTGATTTCTCGATCCTGCGCACCGCCTGGTCCTACTCCAAGGCCGATTTCGCCGCCGTTCTGGCCACCATCCTGCTGACCCTCGGCTTTGGCGTGGAAACCGGGGTGATGGCAGGGGTGATGATCTCGATCGGGCTTTTCCTCTACCGCACCTCCCGGCCCCATATCGCCGAGGTTGGCCTGGTGCCGGGCACCCAGCACTTCCGCAACATCCGCCGCCACATGGTTGAAACCGACACCTCGATGCTGACCATCCGCATCGACCAAAGCCTCTACTTCGCGAACGCCCGCTTCCTTGAGGACTATGTGCTGGATCGCACCGTTGATTGCCCCGGCCTCAAGCATGTTGTGCTGATGTGCTCGGCGGTCAACGAGATTGATCTTTCGGCGCTTGAAAGCCTTGAGGAGCTGATGCACCGGCTCAGCGATCTGGGGATCAAGCTGCACCTTTCGGAGGTGAAAGGCCCGGTGATGGACCGCCTGCACGGCACCCATTTCCTCAAGGCGCTAACGGGTGAGGTGTTCCTGTCGCAGTATGATGCCTACTCCCGGCTTCACCCCTCCAACGCGGCAGTCGCCTGATCATGGGGCGGCGGCGGGCCTCACACCAGGGCGTCTTCGCCCAGCAGATTTTCGAGCGTAAATTTCCCATCCACCAGATCGCTCAGGGGGATGCCATCCATCGCGGCGAAGAACGAGTCTCGCGCTGCGGCCAATATCCGCTTGAGCGCGCACTCCGGGCCCGAGGGGCAGTTTTCGGCCCGCTTGGTGAAACAGCTGGAAATCGGAAACTCCGACTCAAAGTCACGAAACACCTGCCCCACGTCGATCTCATCTGCCGGACGCGCCAGTCTCAGCCCGCCCCTCCGGCCCCGAATCGTTTTGATATAGCCCGTCTGCGCCAGTTGATTGATCACCAGCCCCAAATGCGCTTTGCTCGCGTCACAGGCCTCGGCGATCTGTGCCTTGCGCAGAGTCTCCCCCTCATGTGCCGCACACAAAGTAAGCGTGCGCACCGCCAGAATAGTTTTTACAGTCAACCGCATTTAAACCGTTCTTCCCCAACCAATCACGCAGTGCCCTCCTCCGGCACTGTCCAACCTCATGACATAGATCGCCTTTTAGCGGAACCGGTGCGTGTTACTCGCGCAAAAAATTCAGGAGTTGTTGTCGAATGACCGCCCCAGCAGAAAGCCCCTCCGCGCTGCCCGAAAACGGGTTGGCGCATTTCCCGATCTCCTTCTTTTCAGTCCTTATGGGCGGCTTTGGCCTCACCATCGCGTTGCTGCGCGGCGCAGATGCGCTGGGCTTTTCGGCGTTGCCGGGGGTGATCTCGCTCTGGGTGTTCGGCGTGGTTTTCGCCGTTGTGGCGCTCACCTACCTGACGAAGGCGCTGCGCTATCCCGGCCAAATCGTCTGGGAGTGGAATCACCCTGTGCGAATCAATTTCTTCCCGGCCATGTCGATCTCGGTATTGCTCTTTGCCACCGCGCTTTGGGCGGCGGGCTACGCCGATCTGGCGCGCCCCCTTTGGGTGGTCGGCGCGGCGGGTCAGGCGGCGCTTACCCTCGCGGTGGTCGCAAGCTGGATCTCGCACCGTGCCTTTATGCCCGGCCAGCTTGGGCCAGCGTGGTTCATCCCGGCGGTGGGCAATATCGTCGCCCCGGTGGCGGGGGGCGCACTCGGGTTTGCGGAGCTTAGCTGGTATTTCTACGCCACCGGCATGATCTTCTATTTCGTGCTGCTCACGCTGGTGATGAACCGGCTGTTCTTCCATGATCCTATCCCGGCCAAGCTCCAGCCAACGCTGGTGATCCTGATCGCACCGCCCGCGATCGGCTTCATCGCCCATTCGGCGCTGGTTGGCGGGCTTGATCCCATGGGCCGCGTGCTGGCCATGGCCACTGTGCTCTTTACCGGGATTGTGCTCACGCAACTGCGCAAACTGCTGCGCGTGCCCTTTTCCATGGCGTTCTGGGCGCTGTCCTTCCCGGTCGCCGCGCTGGCCCTGGCCTGCTTTCGCTACGCCGAGCTTGCGGGGATCAAGGGCTTTCTCTGGGGCGGCGCGGCGGCGCTGGCGATCCTGCCGGTGATCATTCTGGTGTTGGCTTTCAAAACCGTGAAAGGCCTGCTGAGCGGCGAAATCTGCGTGCCAGAGTAGGGCACCCTAACGCAACCGGATCACCGGGGCTGGCCCTATCGGTGCTGGCCCCAGCCAGGTTTGCCCGCCTCTGAAACTCAGCGGAATGTCCAGCGTTTTGGGGCTTCCGGCAAGCTGGCTGATCAGCCCCAGCGCCGTTTCAATCGGCCCCTGAAATTCAGAGGGGATCAACCCAGAGGCCACGCTCACCTGCAAGATATCGCGCCAGTTCGTGGCCTTCACCAGCAACGATCCGGTCGGCTGGCCGCCCTCGTCCACGGTGAACGCCCCGGCCAGCTTCAGCTCCAACTGCCCCCACCGGGCCTCGGCAAGGGACACCGTCACCTCGCGTGGCTGTGGCCTTGCGCGCTCAATCGCGTAACGGTCCCAGGGGGCCGAAAAGGTGACGGTAATATCAGCCTCCACCGCATCCAGCGTGTCGGGCAGGATATCCGCGCTGTTCAGCCGGGCGAGCAGCGGTGAGGGCAGTTTCCACGCCTTCGCCTTCAGGCTGATCTGGTGGGTCAGCGGCTCGTCGGCCCCTTCGGGCACCACCCGCGTGGCGACCCGCGCCTGCTCCAGCGCGCCATTCCAGCCCGCATCGGAGCGCACCTCGATCGCATCAATCTCAAAGCTGGCGCGCCGCAGCGCAAGGCCGCTGTCAGGCGTCAGCACCATTGAGCCGCGCAGCCGCTCGCTTTGCACATCCAGCCGCTCCAGCGGGGTTTGCAGCACCTGCGTGTCGGGCCAAACTGCAATCAGATGGTGCGGCTTGTAACTCAGCGCCAGCGTTTGAAAGAACGGCGCGGTCCAAACCCACCCCGTGCGCGGATCGGCCAGCTCAAGCGCAGTTACCGTCAGATCAAACCGGCTGGGAAAACCGCGCACATTCACCTCGTCCCACTCCGCCAGCCAGCCATCGTCCCGCCGCTCGTCCAGCCAGTGCTCCACGGCCGTTTCAAGGCCCCGCGCGCCAACAAACCAATAGCCGCCGTAAAGGCCAGCGGCGACGAGGCAGATCACAATGAGACGGCGGATCATGGGGCAGGTCCTTGGCGGGGGTGCGGCGCGGGTGCAGCAGGGGGCTTCCGGTTTTTTTCGCGATCTGGTTTACCGGGGCAATGGTAAAAAGGCGAGGCGCATGATCCCTGACAGCGAAATCCCCGATCCCCTCTGGGTCTTTGGCTACGGCTCCCTGCTGTGGAACCCCGGCTTTGCGGTGGCCGAAAGCGTTGTGGCGCGGCTTGATGGCTACCACCGCGCCTTTTGCATGTCGTCGATCCACCATCGCGGCACCGTTGAAGACCCGGGCCTTGTGTTGGCGCTGGATGAGGTCGAAGGCGCGTTTTGCCAGGGCGTTGCCCTGCGGGTGACACCGGGCGAGGAGGCGCCGGTTCTGGCGGCGCTGCGCGAGCGCGAGCTTGTGTCATCGGCCTATCTTGAGCGCGGCGTCATGCTCCAGCCCGCCGATTCCCGCCCTCCGCTGCGCGCGCTGGCCTATGTGATCGACCCGGACCATGAGCAATATTGCGGCGCCCTCACCCTTGAACGCCAGGCCGAGATCATATCGGCAGCCGTTGGCGGGCGTGGCCCCAACACCGAATACCTGTTCAACACGGCAGACCATCTCACCGAAATCGGCATCGCTGATGCTGATCTCACCTGGCTGGCCAACCGCCTGCGCGGCTAGGCGCTTTGCCCGCCGCGCCAACTTGTGATTGGCAACTGGCGCGCCCATGCTTATCCTCCCCTCAGCGCAAGAAGGGCGAGCCCCCCGCATGAGCAGACCAGAGGCCGAAGCCGAGCCGTATTTTTCCCAACCCGTGCGCCAGGTGGTGCAAATGCTGGCGGTGGTCCTGCTGGTGATCGCTGGCGGCTACCTGATCCTGCCCACCGTCCGCCCGGTCATCCTGTCAAACCTCTGGCTCAACGGGGCGATCGGGCTGGTCTTTCTGGTCGGCGTCTTCGCCTGCTTCTGGCAGGTCTACCAACTCATCAGCTCGGTCCGCTGGATCGAGGATTTCACCCGCGAGGGGCGCAAGGCCTCTGCCAAGGTGCCGCGCATTCTGGCCCCTCTGGCCACCCTTCTGCGCTCCCGGCGCGGGCGGATGCAAATCCCCGCGTCGTCCTCCCGCTCCATCCTCGAATCTGTCGTGACCCGCATCGAAGAGCTGCGCGACATTACGCGCTACCTCGTTAACCTGCTGATTTTCCTTGGCCTTCTTGGCACCTTCTATGGCCTCGCCACCACCGTGCCCGCCGTGGTCGAAACCATTCGCTCGCTCGCGCCGCAGGAGGGCGAAGGCGGGGTCGAGGTGTTTTCCCGGCTCATGGGCGGGCTTGAGGCGCAGCTTGGCGGCATGGGCACCGCCTTTGGCTCATCGCTTCTGGGCCTCGCAGGCTCGCTCATCGTTGGCCTGCTCGAACTCCTCGCCAGCCACGGCCAAAACCGCTTTTACCGCGAGCTGGAGGAATGGCTTTCATCCATCACCCGCGTCTCCTTTGGTGGGGAGGAGGGCGGCGAGCCCTCCGCGATGTCCGGCATCCTCGACCATATGTCCGAGCAAATGGAAACCATGCGCGAAATGTTCATCCAGTCCGATATCGCCCGCGCCGGGCTTGAGGACCGCATGGCACAGATCGCTACCTCCATCGAAAGCCTCGCCCTCACCCTTTCGGCCGAGCGTGAAAGCCTGCCGCTGCTCGCCCGCATCGCCGAGGCGCAAGAGGCCGCGCTCGCCCGCACCGCCGAGGATTCCGGCACCGATGCCGAGTCCCGGATGCGCCTGCGCTCGATCGACACCCAGCTTCTCGCCCTGCAGGAAGACATTGCCGCCGGTCGCCAGGAAAGCATCGCCGGCCTGCGGGATGATATCGCCGGCCTCACCCGCGTGATCCGCAATGCGTCCCGCCCGGCTGCGGGGGGGCAGTAAATGTCCCTCGCGCGGCGCTCCGGGCAACGCTTCAACGCAACCATCTGGCCGGGTTTCGTTGATGCGATGTCAGCGCTCTTGCTGGTGATGATGTTCGTGCTGTCGATCTTCATGATCGTGCAATTCATGCTGCGTGAAACCATCACAGGGCAGGAAAGCGAGCTGAACGCGCTTTCGGTTGAACTCGCCTCGCTGGCCGATAGCCTTGGCCTTGAGCGCGCCCGCGTCGCCGGGCTCACCGCCGATCTTACCGCCGCCGAGCAGGACGCCACCCGCCAATCTGCCCTTATTGCCTCGCTGCGCGGCCAGATCGCCTCGGGGGAAGAGGCGCTGAATAACGCGCAAACCCGGATCACCGGCTTTGAAGCGCAGGTTGCCAGCCTTTTGGCCGAGCGTAACGCGGCCCGCGCCGAAGGGGCCGAACTGGCGCAAACCCTCGCCGCCACCGAAACCCGCGCCGCCACGCTGGAGCAGGCCCTCGCCGCCGCCCGCACCGAGGTTGATGCCCAAACCGAGGCCGCCCGCCTGTCTGCCGCCCGCCGCGAGGCGCTTCAGGCGCTGGTGGCGGATCTGCAATCCGAAACCGAGGCACAGGCCGCCGCCGCAACCGCCCTTCAGCAAGACCTGTCAGAAGAGGAAGCCGCCCGCATCGCCGAAGCCGCCGCCGCCGAGGCCCTGCGCGCGCGCCTCAAGGGGGCCGAGGATGAGCTGACGGCGATGACCCTCGCGCTGGAGGCGCAGCGCCAGCAGGCCGAAGACACGCTCACCCTGCTGGCCGCCGCCAAATCCGCCGAAGAGGACCTCAACGCCAGGCTCGCCGTTGCCCTGGCTGATGTGTCGCGCCTTGAAACCAAGGCCACCACAGGCGCAACCGCCGCCGAAGAGGCCGCCCGCCTTTCTGCCGCACTGGCCGTCGCCGAGGCCGAGATCGCCGCCCTTGGCACCTCCCGCAGCGCCGCCGAGGCCAATGTTGCCGCCCTTACAGCCCGCGCCGAAGCCGCCGAAACCGCGCTCGCCGAGGCGCAGCAGGCCAACGCCCGCCTCATGGCCGAAAACGAGGCCCTGCGCGCCGATGTGGGCGATAGCGCCGAGGTGCGCGAAAAGCTCGCCGCCGCCCTCGCCGCGAAGCTTGCCGCTGAGCAGGCGGTGACCACGGCGCAAACCGAGGCCGAGCGCCGCGCCGCCCTCCTTGCCACCGCCAATGCCGAGCTTTCCACTAAAGAGGCCGCCGCCGCCGAAAGCCAGCGCCGCCTTGCCCTGCTCAACGAGCAAGCCGCCGCCCTGCGCGGCCAGCTTGGCGCGTTGCAAGCCCTGATCGACGAGGCCGCCGAGCGTGACGCCGACGCAAAGGTGCAGATCGATTCCCTTGGCTCACAGCTCAATTCCGCCCTTGCCCGCGCCGCCGCCGAGCAGCGCCGCCGCGCCGATCTGGAGGCCGCCGAGCGCCAGCGCCTCGAAGCGGCCCAAAAAGACCTGGAGCAATACCGCTCAGAGTTCTTTGGCCGCTTGCGCGAGGTCGTCGGCAATACCGAAGGCGTGCAGATCGAGGGAGACCGTTTTGTGTTTTCCTCCTCCGTCCTCTTCCCCCCCGCCCGCGCTGACCTGAGCGATGATGGCAAGGCCGAGGTGCGCAAGGTCACCGCCCTCCTGACCCGCCTCGCCGCCGATATCCCGCCCGGGATTGATTGGATCATCCGGGTCGATGGCCACACCGATGCCACGCCGCTGTCGGGCTTTGGCGAATATGCCGACAATTGGGAGCTTTCGCAGGCTCGCGCCCTTTCGGTGGTGCGCTACATGCAGTCTCTTGGCGTCGCGCCGGACCGTCTGGCCGCCAACGGCTTTGGAGAGTTCCAGCCCGTCGCAGAGGGCGACAGCCCCGAGGCTCTGGCCAGCAACCGCCGCATCGAGCTTAAGCTGACCGAGCGTTAAGCCCCGCACCCGGCTACCGTGCGCCCGGTTAGCTTAACCATGCCGCGCGAAACCGCGTGTGCATGGGATGTGCATCGGTTGTGTATGGATTGTGGCTGTAGTCTTTTTGCGGTTAACAGCCGCAAATCACCCTTTGATATACCGAAAGATTGCCGAAGCGCCCCAGCCCGCCGCAATCGCAATGGCAAGCGATAACACCCCGTAAATAAACGGTCTTTCATGGGCCAGCGCATATATCCAGCGCTCCAGCCCCACCTTGCTCACATGGATCGTCGTCGCTTGGCGCGCAACAACCCGCCCGTCGCGCGTCAGGAAGATCCGCGTCAAATAACTCCCCTCCGTCAGGTTCGCCGGAAGCGCGATATGGGCCCGGAAAAGCGTGTTTTCCTTCAGCGTTACCTCGCCAGTATGCACCGCATAAAGCCCTGATTCCTCACGGATTCTGATGAGTGCCTCGGTAAATTCCGCAGTGTTCTCTGCCCCCGCCCGGATCGCCTTTGGAATGCTCAGCGCATAGCGCGCATCCTGCGCCGGGGTCAGCATATCTTCCAGCGGATGGGTGGTCACAACGTGATAAAAGCTCGGTGCCGCCGCCACTTTCACCGCCTCGGAATTCACCCAAACACCTGCTTTCCTTGCCTTTTTTCGCACCATGATCGGCTCCGCCGGTCCGGACACCGATATGATCACCCCCAGCGGCGCTTCGGATTTTGCGTCTTTCACCGCGCCAAAAACAAGGATTTCAGAGCCATCGAAAGTTGCGGTGATCCCGACCCGTGATTGGCTCAAATCGGCCACAACGCCCTCTTGCGCCATCGCCGGAAAGGCCAGCAAAACAAGGCCGATAAGGGCGAACGCCCCGCGCATCACCGCGCCCCCCAGACCGAGAGCGAATAAAGCTCCGAGGGCTTCAAAAGCAGATCCAGCGCCAGCATCCCGCAGACCAGCATCACCATCCCGGCAAGCAGTATCCGCAGCTGCTCGGCCTTCAAATGCACCCCAATCCGCGTCCCGATCTGCGCCCCCAGAACGCCCCCGATCAGCAGCAAAAGCGCCAGCGCCATATCAACGGTGTAGTTTGTTGTGGCGTGCAAAAGCGTGGTGAACCCGGTGACAAAGATGATCTGCAAAAGCGAGGTGCCGATCACCACTTTCGTTGGCATTCCAAGGATATAGATCATCGCCGGCACCATGATGAACCCGCCGCCAACCCCCATGATCGCCGCCAGCACACCCACCGCAAATCCCACAAGGATCGGCGGGATCACCGAAATATAAAGCCCCGAGGTGCGAAACTTCATTTTCAGCGGCAGCGCGTGGACCCAGCCATGCTTGCGCCGAGGCGGCAGCTTGGTGCCGGGATTGCGCGAGCGGCGAATGGCGCGCAGGCTTTCAAAAAACATCAGCGTGCCAATGATCCCCAAAAACACCACATAGCAAACCGTTACCAGCAGATCGACCTGCCCCAACCCCCTGAGAATATTGAAAACATACACGCCAACCGCCGCCCCGATCAACCCCCCGACCATCAGGACAACGCCCATGCGCATGTCGACGGTCTTTCGCCTCAGGTGCGCCAGCACGCCCGAAAAGGACGAGGCGACGATCTGGTTGGCCGAGGTTGCCACGGCCACAGCAGGCGGAATCCCTACAAAAAACAGCAACGGCGTGATCAGGAAACCACCGCCCACGCCAAACATGCCGGAGAGGATTCCCACCAGCCCGCCAAGCCCCAGTAGAAGGAAAGCGTTCACCGATACTTCGGCGATGGGGAGGTATATCTGCATCCTTTTCCTACTGCGGCAAAGGGAGGGCCAAGTCCAGTGCTCGGCCGTAAAATTGAGGGCCTGTTAACCTGGCTCGCTTAATATTGTCGCAAGAAGGCCCGGAGAATCCGTTCAAGCTTTTCTGCGCCAAGTGGGGCCATGGCTTTTGTGTGCTCATGGCTGATCGCTTCGTCGCTCATCCCGGCGGCCATATTGGTCACCGTTGAGATCGCAGCGCATTTCAGGCCCAGGAAGCGGCCAAGGATCACCTCGGGCACGGTCGACATGCCCACCGCATCAGCGCCCAGCGTGCGGATCGCCCGGATTTCGGCGGGCGTTTCAAAGGAGGGGCCGGAATACCAAGCGTAGGTGCCTTCCTCCAGCGCCTCGCTCTCTGCCTCGGCAGCGGCCTTGAGGGCGTGGCGCAGGGCAGGGTCATAGGCGTCGCCCATCGCCACAAAGCGCGCATCGGTTTTCTCGCCGATCAGCGGGTTGAGGCCGGAAAAGTTGATGTGATCCGAGATCAGCATTAACGCACCGGGCGGAATATCGGCGCGCATCGAGCCTGCCGCATTGGTCAGCAAAAGGGTCTCGGCCCCAAGCGCCTTGAGCACCTCCAGCGGGAGCCGCATGGCCGCAGGGTTACCGCTTTCATAATAGTGCGCCCGCCCGCCAAAAACGGCAACGCGCACCCCCTCCAACGTCCCGATCACAAGCTTCGGGTTGTGGCCGGAAACACCCGCATGGGGGAAGCTCTCAAGATCGGCGTAATCAATCGCAACGCCCTGCACTGCCTCGGCCAAATGGCCAAGACCAGAGCCGAGAACGAGGCCGATTTTGGGTGGCACCGCGCCCGCAGCCACCCGGATTTGCGCGGCGAGGTCTTCAGCGTTCCTTGACATAGGGTTCTCCTCCGGCACGGGGTGGTATTGCCCTGCCAACAAAGCCCGCGAGGATCACCACCGTCAGGATATAGGGCAGCGATTGCATGAACTGCACCGGCAGCCCGATGCCAAAGAACTCGATGTTCTGGAAGCGGTTGTCGATGGCAAAGAACAGGCCAAACAGCAGGCAGGCATAAAGCGCATACCACGGCCGCCACTTGGCAAAAATCAGGGCGGCAAGGGCAATATAGCCACGGTTTGCCGTCATGTCCTTGGTGAAGCCCGCCTGAATTGCGGTGGCGAGGTATGCCCCGGCAATGCCACAGAGAATGCCGCAAATCGCAACCGCCGCAAACCGTAGCCCAACAACAGAAACGCCAGCCGTATCAACCGCTTCTGGGCTTTCACCCACGGCCCGCAGGCGCAGGCCAAAGCGGGTGCGGAACAAGATCCACCATGTCAGCGGCACGGTCAGGAAGCCGAGGTACACAAGGATCGAGTGGCCTGAAATCAGCTCGGAGTAGAGCTGCATGAACGGCCCCGCATCCCGGATATCCCGGATACGGGTCAGCGCGCCGGGCAGCTCGATGGCGTTAAAGCGGGCCGCCCCGGAAAGCTGCGGTGTGCGCCCCCCTTGAGAAAACCAGTCTTGCGCGATCAGCACCGTGAGCCCTGCGGCCAAAAAGTTGATCGCCACGCCCGAGATCAGCTGGTTGCCCCGGAAGGTGATCGAGGCAATCCCGTGGATCGCAGAAAGCGCCATCGAGGCCGCAATCCCGGCCAGCAGGCCAATCCACGCATTGCCCGAGGAATAGGCGACGGCGGCAGAAAAGAAGGCCGCCATCAGCATCTTGCCCTCAAGCCCGATGTCAAAAATTCCCGCCCGTTCCGAGAACAGGCCGGCAAGGCAAGCCAGAAGCAGCGGGATGGCCAGGCGGATGGTGCCGTCGAGCACCTGGATGATTGTCAGGAAATCCATTGCATCATGCCTCCTTCACCGTGCCTTCGGGGGTATGATCGGGCCGCGTGGGGCCGGGCGGCGGCGGAGCGGTGGGGGGCGGTGCTTCGGGCTTGCGCAGGCGCAGGAACAGCCGTTCCAGCGGCATCCGCACCATATTATCAAGCGCCCCGGTGAAAAGGATCACCAGCGCCTGGATCACCACGATCAACTCGCGCGGGATGTTGGTCCACAGCGCCAATTCGGCCCCGCCCTGATAGAGAAAGCCAAACAGCAGTGCTGCGAGAAACACGCCAAACGGGTGGCTGCGGCCCATCAGCGCCACTGCGATGCCGATAAAGCCCGCGCCTTCTACCGCGTTGAGAACAAGGCGTTCCTGCTCGCCCATCACGGTGTTAATTGCCATCAGCCCGGCAAGGCCACCGCTTATCATCATCGCGATCATGGTGATGCGGACCGGCTTGATGCCCGCGTATTTTGCCGCCGTTTCCGATTGGCCAAACGCCCTGATCTGATAGCCAAGCCGGGTGCGCCAGAGCAGGAACCACACGGCAAAACAGGCCGCAATGGCGACGAGGAAGGTGATGTTCACCGAGTCGTCGCGCGCCGCCTTATAGCCCATCTGGGTGAGCACCCCGTTCAGTGTGGGCAGGTCGAAGGCCGCGTTAAACTTGGCGGTCGCGGGATCAGACTGGCCAATCGGCTTGAGGCTGTTGGAGAGCAGGTAGTTCAGCAGGCCAGAGGCCATGAAGTTGAACATGATCGTCGTGATCACGATATGGCTGCCCCGCGCGGCTTGCAGGTAGGCCGGGATCAAGGCCCAAAGTGCGCCAAAGGCCGCCGCCGCAACGGTCGCCGCAGCCAGCGCGATCGACCAGTGTGGCCAGGGAATAAACAGCAGCGCAAGCGCCACCCCAAGGCCCCCAAGGGCGGCTTGGCCTTCGCCACCAATGTTGAACAGCCGCGCATGGAAGGCGACCGCCACGCAGAGGCCGGTGAAGATGAAATTCGTTGCGTAATAAAGGGTATAGCCCCATCCGCGCACCGAAAGCACCGAGCCTTTGATCATGATCGAAACCGCGTCGATCGGGTTTTCACCGATCGCGAGGATGACCACCGCCGACAGGATCGCCGCAAGGATCAGCGAGATCAGGGGCACAAGGAAAACCTCGGCCCATTTGGGCATGATATCCATCAGGCAGCCTCCCCCGCCATTCCGGCCATGAGCAGGCCCAGTTCCTTTTCGTCGGTCTTTTCGGGCAGGCGTTCGCCCATGATCTGGCCGTCGAACATCACCGCAATGCGGTCGGAGAGTGACATGATCTCTTCAAGCTCGACCGAGACCAAAAGGATCGCCTTGCCCTCATCGCGCAGCCGCATAATCTGCTGGTGGATAAACTCGATGGCGCCAATATCCACGCCCCGCGTTGGCTGGCCGATGAGCAGCAAATCGGGGTTCCGCTCAATCTCGCGGGCCAACACAATCTTTTGCTGGTTGCCCCCCGAAAAGCTCTTGGCCGCCAGCAGGGGATTGGGCGGGCGCACATCAAAGCGCGCCATCTTCTCGGCGGTGTCGGCACGGATGGCGTCATTGTCCATCATCAGTGCATTTTTCTGATATTTCGGGTCGTTATGGTAGCCAAAGGCCATGTTTTCCCAGGCCTGAAACTCCAGAATCAGCCCCTCGCGGTGGCGGTCTTCGGGGACATGGGCGATCCCACGGGCACGGCGCGATTGCGCGTCAGAGTGGCGCCCCGTCAGATCAATTTCCTCGCCGTTCATACGGATCGTGCCCTTGGCCTTCTGGTAGCCGCCCAGAACCTCCAGCAGCTCAGATTGGCCATTCCCGGCAACACCGGCCAGCCCCAGGATTTCACCGGCGCGGATATCAAAGGAGATGCCGCGCAGCTTTTGCACGCCCTTGTCATCGGTCACTTTCAGGTCGCGGACTTCAAGCACCAACGCGCCGACCTTGGCGGGCTTTTTCTCAACCCGTAGCAGCACCTTGCGGCCCACCATCAACTCGGCCAGTGCCTCGGGGGAGGTGGTGGCGGTTTCAACGGTGGCCGTCATCTCGCCGCGCCGCATCACGCTTACCGTGTCGGTGATTTCCATGATTTCGCGCAGTTTGTGGGTGATCAGGACGATGGTTTTTCCTTCTTCCTTCAGCCGCCCCAGAATGCGGAAAAGCTGATCGGCCTCAGCCGGGGTCAGCACCCCGGTGGGCTCGTCGAGAATAAGAATATCAGCCTGGCGGTAGAGGGCTTTGAGGATTTCAACACGCTGCTGCATGCCCACGCCGATATCCTGGATCAGGGCGTCCGGGTCCACGTCGAGGCCATATTCGGCGGCGAGCGCGGTAAGCTCCTTGCGGGCCTTGCTCAGGGATGGCCCAAGCAACGCTCCGTCTTCGGCCCCCAGAACCACATTTTCGAGGACGGTGAAGTTTTGCACCAGCTTGAAATGCTGGAAAACCATGCCGATCCCGGCGGCGATTGCGGCTTGGCTATCGGGGATGTGGGTGATCTGGCCGCTGATCAGGATTTCGCCCTTATCGGCTTTGTAAAAGCCGTAAAGAATGCTCATCAGGGTGGATTTCCCTGCGCCATTCTCACCGATGATACCGTGGATCGCCCCACGCTTGACCGAAAGGTTGATATCCTTGTTGGCCTGCACCGGGCCGAAGGCCTTTGAGATGCCACGGAGTTCGATCGCTGGCGGCTGTGTATCCGGCATGGGTCCCCCGATCCCTTCGTCGTTGCGGGCGTTCTTCGCCCTTTTTGGGTAGAAAAGGCCGCCTCCGGTCACCCGGTGCGGCCCATCCCTTAGCGTCAATCTACAACAGGAGCGCCAATCATTCGACCGGGCAGGTGTTGTCGGACATGTAATCATGCACCGCGATCTCGCCGGAGATGATCTTGGCTTTCGCCTCATCGGTTGCGGCGATCATTTCAGGCGTCACGATGTCCTTGTTGTTTTCGTCCATCGCAAACCCAACACCATCATCGGCGAGGCCAAGAACAGTGATGCCGGGGGTCAGATCAGCACCTTCGGAGAAGGCCTTCATTACGGCCACGTCGACGCGTTTGAGCATCGAAGTCAGGACCGAACCGGGGTGCAGGTGGTTCTGGTTGCTGTCCACGCCGATCGAGTAGATGCCTTCGTCAGCAGCGGCCTGAAGCACGCCCACGCCGGTGCCACCGGCAGCGGCATAAACCACGTCAGCGCCTTGGCTGATCTGGGCTCTGGTCAGCTCGGTGCCTTTCACCGGGTCGTTCCATGCCGAGGGTGTGGTGCCGGTCATGTTCTGGATAACCGTGGCGTCAGGGTTGGTCGCCTTCACGCCCTGTGCGTAGCCGCAGGCGAACTTGCGGATCAGCGGTATATCCATGCCGCCAATAAAGCCAACCGTGCCCGACTCAGAAGCCATGGCCGCCATGATACCAACGAGGTAAGAGCCCTCGTGCTCGTTGAAGACCACTGATTTCACGTTGGGCTGGTCAACCACCATGTCGATGATGGCAAACTTTGTGTCAGGATAATCAGGGGCCACTTCGTCCAGCACGGTGCCAAAGGCGAAACCGGTCATCACAACGGGGTTGGCGCCATCTTCCGCAAGGCGGCGCAGGGCCTGCTCGCGCTGGGCCTCCGATTGCATCTCGATCTCTTTGAAGGTGCCGCCAGTCTCTTCGGCCCACTTCTTGGCACCGGTATAGGCGCTTTCGTTGAAGGATTTGTCGAACTTGCCGCCAAGGTCAAAAATGATCGCTGGTTCGGCCAGGGCGGCGCCGGCGGTGAGGGCCAGCCCGGCAGTGGCAGCCATAAGCTTGCGCGCGAAGGTCATCAATAAAGTCTCCCGTTGGTTATTTTCCCACGCCTTTCGGGCCAGGCCTCGGGGCTGCGGGTTTGGGTCATCGTGGAATTAGGGCTGTTTGCAGCGGAGGGGTCAACCGCTTTTTGCTGCAGCGCAACGTAACGCGGGCAGGGAACGGGCAAGAACCAGTGCATCAAGGCGGCTGCCATCAAGGGCGCGGTAGTAGCCGGGGCGGCATCCGGTTTGTGTGTAGCCCGCTGCGGCGTAAAGCGCGCGGGCGTCAGCATTTTCGGCGCTCACTTCAAGAATCGCCTGGGTTGCGCCGCGCGCAAAGGCTTCGCGGTGGAACGCCTCCAGCAAAGCTGCACCACGCCCTTGTCGGCGGGCTTCGGGGGGGATTGCGATGGTGAGCAGTTCGGCCTCGCCTGCCACCGCCTGACCCATGGCAAAGCCTTCGCCATCACCGATCAGGAAAACCGTGCTTCCGGTGAGCAGGCTGGCAATTTCCTCGGCTGTCCACGGCCGGGGGGAGGTGAAACAGCGCGCATGCAGTCTGGCCAAATCGGCGGCCGCGGCGCTCATTCCACGATCTCCGGCGGGGCATCGCGGGCGGGGGCCGCATCAGCCGCGCGCGCATAGAGCGGGGCAGGGCGCGGCAGGGCCTCGTCCGCCTGCGCAAGCCGCCATTCCGCGCGCCGCACCATGCGCGGCCCAATTTCCTGCGGGCGCGCTTCTTGCCAGTTTGCATGGAATGGCGCGGCAATCTGTTGGGCATGGTGGCCCATGACGCGCATGTTGATCGGCAGTTCCAGATCGGCGGGAGGGGCGGAAGGATCAATCAGCCGGGGCGGGCTTTGCGCGATGCCATAGCGGAAATGCTGCACATAGGCCTGCCCGCGCGGGGCCTCAAGGCTGAGGAGGAGGGCAGGCTCGGCCAAAGGGCGCATCGGATCGAGCAGCAGTTCGAAATTGGAAACCCCGATGGAAGGGATGCCCAGACCCAGGGCCAGCCCCCGCGCGGCGGCAACTGAAATGCGGATGCCGGTGAAGTTTCCGGGGCCGATGCCAACAGCGATGCCATGCAGATTTTGCCACGTGAGCGAGGCCTCGGTGAGCAGCGTTTCGAGCAGCGGAAAAAGCCCTTCTGCCTGCCCGCGCGCCATCTCGATCTGCCGCTCGGCAATCACAGCATCTTGATGCAGAACGGCCCCCGCAATGTGGGGGCCGGAGGTATCAAACGCCAGCAGGGTCGGGTCGGTGACGCCCATTGATCAAGCCGCGACGGGGCGCACTTCAACCACTTCGGGAATGTAATGGCGCAGCAGGTTCTCGATACCCATTTTCAGCGTGAGCGTCGAAGAGGGGCAGCCTGCACAGGCACCCTGCATGTGCAGGTAAACGATCCCGCGATCAAACCCGTGGAAGGTGATGTCTCCACCATCTTGTGCGACGGCAGGGCGCACGCGGGTGTCAAGCAACTGCTTGATCTGATCAACGATCTCTCCGTCTTCGCCCTCGTGCTCGGCATGGGCCGCTGCGGGCGCCGCTTCACCCGCAAGCACAGGCTCGCCCGATTGGACGTGCTCCATGATTGCGCCAAGGATCGCGGGCTTGATGTGGTCCCACTCGATGGTTTCTGCCTTGGTTACGGTCACAAAATCGCTGCCCAGAAACACGCCTGTCACGCCATCGACCGCGAAGATGCGGTTGGCAAGCGGCGAGCCGGCAGCGGCCTCACGCGTTGGAAAATCGGCGGTTCCGGCGGCCAGAACCTCCTGACCGGGAAGGAACTTCAGCGTGGCAGGGTTTGGCGTGGATTCGGTCTGGATGAACATGATCGCGGTCCTTTCGAGGTTATGCCTTATATGCGCTTGCAGAGGGCCGTGGTCAAGATTTGGAACCGTTCTAAATTGCGGGGCGGGAGGGCAGGGCGGGCGCTGCTTGCCGCATCTCCTCCTGCACGGCTAGGACCGGGCGGCTGCGATACATATCCGCAGCATGGAAAAACGCTTCGGGGAAATGAGCCGGTAGGCGGCTGCGCGTCAGGTGATGCTTTCCAGGCGCTCCTTGGAAAGCTCGCCGGGCACGATCGTGATTGGGACTTCCAGCGCTCCGGCGTTTTTGGTGAGGGCGGTGACAATGGGGCCGGAGCCGTTTTTGCCAGTGCCAGCACCAAGGACCAGCACGCCGACTTCCGGGTCATCGCGCACTTGGGCGAGGATCTCGTCAACAGGTTCCCCCTCGCGGATCACCAGTTCGGGATCAATGCCCTGCCGGTCGCGCATCCATTTGGCGAAAACCTCGAAATGCGCCTCAATCCGTTCCCGCGCCTCGGCCCGCATCACATCGGCCACACCGATCCAGTGGTTGAACTCATCGGGCGGGACGATCGACAGGATCTCCACGCCCGCACCGGTTTTGGCCGCGCGCATGGCGGCAAAGCGCATGGCGTTCAGGCATTCGCGACTGTCATCAAGGATAACGAGAAACTTCCGCATCCGAGGGCCCTCCTTGGGGTGCGATCATGGCGCAGCGGCGCGAGGGGGGCAACAGATCATCGCAGTCACACGATCATTGGCGGGCATGTCAGGTGGAACGCGCCCAATCCCAATAAAGCTCACGAACGGTTTTTGTGACCGGGCCATGCGCGTAGGTGGTGCCCTCGAATTCGGTCACCGGGGTCACCTTCATTAGATTGCCAGACAGGAAAACCTCATCGGCTTTGCGGAAATCATCGAAGGTGAGCACGGTTTCATGCACGGTGTAGCCCTCGGCCCGCAGGTTGGCCATGTGGCGCGCACGGGTGATACCGGCAAGGAAGGTGCCATTTGCGACGGGGGTGAATAGCTCGCCATCGCGCACCATGAAGGCATTGGCGGATGCCGCCTCGGCTACGTTGCCCATCGCATCGCCGACCAGCGCATCGCCGTAGCCTTTGGAGCGGGCCTCCGTCAGCATGCGTGCGTTATTGGGGTAAAGGCAGCCCGCCTTGGCGTTGCACACATTATCGGCCAGCACCGGGCGGCGAAAGCGCGTTGTGGCGAGGGTTGTGGTCGCCTCTGGCGGGGCCATGGGGATTTCTTCAAGGCAAAGGGCAAAACCGGTGGCACCGGGCTTGGGGGCGATGCCCAGATCGTTGCCATCAAGCGCCCAATACATTGGGCGGATGTAAACGGCAGCGTCTTTCGGGTAGCTCTTGAGGCCCTCCCACGCGATTTGCACCATATCTTCGGTGGTAACGGTGGGGGTGATCATCAGCGCTTCTGCGGAGCGGTTCGCACGGGCGCAATGGGCTTCGATATCGGGCGCGACACCATCCAGAAACCGGGCGCCATCAAACACGGTTGTTCCAAGCCAGCTGCCGTGATCGGCGGCACGCATGATCATCACGTCGCCGTCGTGCCATTTGCCATCGAAGTATGTGCGGACATTTTTTCCGGTTGCCATGGTGAGCCTCCTTTTTCGTGCGGAGATTAGGGTGGCGCGGCGGGGAAGACCAGTGACAAAGAAGCGCCCCTCGGCCGGGGTGGACCGAGGGGCGATGTGGGCCTGCCGGCCGGGGTGAAGCAGCAGGCCCGCGAGGGGTGCTCCAGAGAGCAGGGCGCACGAGGGGACGTCGCCCGCAGGCCCCTTATGGCCCGGCGATGAATCCAGCGCGTTACGGATTGATGACAGTTGGGTGACAGGCAGCGCTCTGCGAGGAGACCAGCAAGGCAAGGCAAAGCGGCGTGCATATGCACGGTGTATGCTTGGTCGCGCAGCCATCCTGCCGGTGGTGCATTGCAATGGTGCTTAACGCCGTTGTTTGTTCGGCACCCGTCCATCACTCCCCTGGCTTGCCCCACGGTCCGGCCATCAGGAATGAGGCCAGCCGTGGCCGTGGGGCGTGGCACAGTGCGGGGTTGACCCCGCCCCGGCGGTCAGCTGCGAACGAGGCCCACGATCTCGTAGGTGCGCTTGAGGATCGGCGCGGCAATTTCGCGTGCCTTTTCAGCGCCGGAGCCAAGGATACGGTCCAACTCGCCCTTGTCGTCGATCAGCCGCTTCATCTCACTGGAGATTGGGGCCAGCTTATCCACGGCAAGATCCGCGAGCGCGGGCTTGAACTGCCCCCAGCCAGCCCCGGCGTATTCGGCAATCACCGCCTCGGCACTGGTATGCGAGAGGCTTGCGTAGATATCCACGAGGTTCCTGGCTTCGGGGCGGTCTTTCAAGCCATCAAGGGTTTCGGGCAAGGGGGCCGGATCGGTGCGGGCCTTCTTGAACTTCTTGGCGATGGTATCAGCGTCATCGAGCATGTTGATGCGCTCCATGTCGCTCTCACCGGATTTTGACATTTTCTTTGATCCATCGCGCAGGCTCATCACCCGCATCCCAGGCCCCTCGATCACCGGTTCGGTGAGCGGGAAGAACTCTTCGCCGTAGTCGTGGTTGAACTTTGCGGCGATGTCGCGGGTCAACTCGACATGCTGCTTTTGGTCCTCGCCCACCGGAACATGGGTGGCGTGGTAGGCCAGAATGTCAGCCGCCATCAAGGCGGGGTAGGCATAAAGGCCCAGCGAAACCTTTTCGGCGTTTTTGCCGGCCTTGTCCTTGAACTGCGTCATCCGGTTCATCCAGCCCACGCGGGCCACGCAGCTGAGGATCCAGCCAAGCTCGGCATGTTCGGGTGCCTGGCTTTGGTTGAAGAGGATCGATTTGGCCGGGTCGATGCCCGATGCCAGCAGGCCAGCGGCCACTTCATAAGTCGCAGCGCGCAGGTCAGCCGGGTCTTGCCAGACGGTGATGGCGTGCAGATCAACCACGCAATACACGGTTTCATAGGGTTCATCCGCCATTTCTACCCAGCGTTTGATCGCGCCGAGGTAGTTGCCAAGGGTCAGCCCGCCGGAGGGCTTGATCCCGGAGAATACGCGGGGGGTAAAGGTGGTCTCGGCCATGTGAGGCAGCCTCGTCTGGTAATTGGATGCTTGCTCGCTTACCCATGGCCGCCGGGAGCGTCAACCGAGGGAACACCATGAGCACCGATCACAATGTTTCGCCTTTCAATACGGTTCCTGCCGCGATCGTTGCCCTTGTGGTGGTGATCGCCGGGGCCGAACTGGTTTTCAGCCTCGCGCAGATGGGGCTGATTGGCCGCTATCAGGGCGGCGATGACCTGCGAATGATGGCGCTTCAGACGTATGCCTTCTCTGGCGAGATATTCGACATGATGCTTGAGCGTGGAGAGTTTCCACCGTCACAGCTCTTGCGGTTTGTGAGCTACGGTTTCGTGCATATCAGCTTCACGCAGATGATCTTTGGCGCGGTGTTGACGTTGGCGCTGGGCAAGATGGTGGCAGAGACCTTTGGGCAGGTGCAGGCGCTGGTGCTGTTTTTCGGCGGGTTGATTTGCGGCGCATTGGCCTATGCGCTTTTGCTCAACGATTCGGTGCCGCTGTTTGGTGCATTCCCCGGAGCCTACGCGCTGATCGGGGCCTATACCTATATTCTATGGGTGCATTACGGCCATCTTGGTGAAAACCAATACCGCGCCTTCACGCTGATCGGCGGGCTTTGTGTGTTTCACCTGGTATTCGGCGTGGTGTTTGGTGCCAGCAATCTTTGGGTGGCCGAACTGGGTGGATTCGCGGCGGGGATGTTCCTTTCGGTCCCGCTCAGCCCCGGCGGATGGGCACGGCTGATGCAGCGGATGCGGCAGCGGTAGGCCGCCCCCCGGACCGCACGCCCACCCACCCACCCCGTGCGCTCCGGGGGGCCTTGCGCGGGCTGGTGGGGGTTAGGCCTTGCGGCGGCGAAGTGAGGCTTTCAATTCGGCAATCCGCATCGCGCCAGTGAGTTCGGCGGCTGTGAAGTAGCTTACGATCCCGGCGGTGACGAGCCCAAGAAGCGCGATGTAGCGCAGGCCGGGCGTGGCGAGCGCATCCGCAAGCAGCCAGTTTGCGGCCAAGAGAACCCCACCCATAATCGCCGCGCTTGCCACCATGCGCGGCAGGCGGGAGAGCAGGCGGCTGTCCGGGCGGGCCGCATCGCCCATGTTGCGCGAACCGAACCAGAGCAGCACCACCATGGCCCAGGCCGCAAGCGTGGTGCCAAGGGCCGCGCCGACGAACCCAAAGAGATAGGAAAACCCAATGGCGGCAGCGGCATTCACACCAATGGTGAGGAGTGCGTAGTTCATCGGGCGGCGGGTGTCATGGCGTGCATAAAACAGCGGTTGGAGCACTTTTTGAAGCACGAAGGCAGGCAAGCCGAGGCCATAGGCGCTGGTGGCCAGCGCGGTGGCGGCAGCGGCCTCTGGGCCGAAAGCGCCGCGCTGATAGAGCACCGAGGTGATGGGCGCGGCCACCAATACCAGCGCCACCGCAGCGGGCAACGTGAGGAAAAGAGCAAACTCGGCCGCGCGGTTCAAGGCGTCTCTCCCGCCAGCCTCATCGCCCGCCTGAATGCGGCGCGACAAGTCGGGCAGGAGCACCACGCCGATCGCTATGGCCACCACGCCAAGCGGCAGTTGGTAGAGCCGATCGGCAAGGTTGAGGTACTGGATCGCGCCATCGTAGTAGCTGGCCACTTGGCGGCTCACCAGCAGGTTCACCTGAAGCACCCCGCCAGACAGCGCGGCAGGGGCCGCGATGATCGCCAGGCGCTTCAACTCAGGGGTCATATGCGGCCAGCGCGGCAACAGCCGGAAGCCTGCCCTTGAGGCGGCGATCCAAACCAGCACCATTTGAGCGATGCCCGCCACCGGCACCGCCCACGACAGGGTGAGGCCAAAATCCCAGTCCATCTGCACCGCAAGCAGCATGGCCGCGACAAGAACCACATTGAGCAACACGGGCGCAGCCGCCGCGGCGGCAAAGCGCCCGGTGGCGTTGAGCACTCCGGAAAGCAGCGCGGCGAGCGAGATGAAGAGGATGTAAGGAAAGCAGATGCGCCCGAAGGTGACCGCAAGGTCGAGGCGTTCATCCTCGGCGAACCCGGATGCCATCGCCAGAACCATCCAGGGCATCACAAGCTGTGCCAAAAGCGTCAGCACGATCAACACGCCTGCCAGCCCGGCAAAGGCATCGCGCGCAAAGGTCAGCGGGTCATCATCCGCCTCCAGCTTTTTGGAAAAGATCGGGATGAAGGCGAGGTTGAACGCACCTTCGGCGAAAAACCTGCGAAACATGTTCGGCAGCGTGAAAGCCACAACAAAGGCCTCGGCTATCGGCCCATCCCCCAGGCGGCTGGCGATGATGATATCGCGGGCAAACCCCATGATGCGGCTCATCAGCGTCCAGAGGCCGACGGTGAGAAAGCCCTTGATCAGGCGGATGGGTTTCATGGGCTGCTCGCTATGCTTTTGCACCAAAGCATAGCCGCATCGCGCGGCGGCGGAAATCCCAACATTCGCAGATCACAAACATGGCCGACGCCCTCGCCGAGATGCCTATCCGTTGGCGCGTTCGGTGCCTTTTGTTACGGCGTCTTTCAGGCGGGCCTCTAGGCTCTTTTGCTTGCTGTCACTATAGATTTTAAGGCCAAACGGGTCTTTCACATAAAAGCTGTCCACTGCCTGCGCGCCATAGGTCGCGACCACGGCGCTGGCAATTTGCAGATTATTCTCTGAAAGGGTGCGGGCCAGATCATATAGCAGGCCGGGCCGATCACGCGTATCGACTTCGATGATCGTGTAAATCTCCGACAGGTCATTGTCGAAACTCACGGTCGTGGGGAAGCGGAAGTTCTTTTCGCGCTTCTTGAACTTGTCCTTCGATTTGAGCGCCTCGCGCGCCAGCACCTCACCGCTCAGGGTTTTGGTGATCATGGAGCGCAGGCGGTCCAGCTTGCTGGTGGAATAGGGGTTTCCATCAGCGTCCTGTATCCAGAAAATCGCCGTCGCGTAGCCGTCTTTGGTGGTGTAGCTGCGCGCATCAACCACATTGGCGCCAACGAGGGCAAGCGCGCCCGTAAGCCGCGCAAAAATGCTTGGGTGGTCGGCCAGAGCAAAACAGGCGCGGGTTGCATCACGGTCCTCGTCGGGGGTGAGATCGAGGCGAATTTCGTCATCACCAATCCCCTTGAGAAGCCCCGCCAAAACAACCTGAGTTTGGGCCGAAAGACCTTGCAAATAGGGGTCGTAGTGCCGTGCCAACTCGGCGCGCAGTTCGGCCTTGCCCCAGCCGCTCAGGGCTTCGCGCAAAGCACGTTTGGCTTCGGCGCTTTGCTTGTCACGGTTCAGATCCTCAAGGCCGTTTTCAAGCGCGTCGGCGGTTTGATGATAAAGGTTGCGAAGAAGCTGGGCTTTCCAGTTGTTCCACGTTCCCGGCCCAACGCCACGAATGTCGCAGGCCGTCAACACGGTGAGCAGATCAAGCCGTTTGGTGGTTTTCACAGCGCGGGCAAAGTTGCGGATGGTGCGCGGGTCAGACAGATCACGCTTTTGGGCCATGTCCGACATCAGAAGATGATACCGCACCAGCCACTCCACCGTTTCGGCCTCAGACGGCTTCAAGTGGAAACGCGGCACAACGGCACGGGCGATCCGCGCCCCAAGGACCGAGTGATCCTCTTCGCGGCCCTTGCCGATATCATGGAGCAGAAGCGCAAGATAAAGAACCTTGCGGTTGACCCCCTTTTCGAGAATCCCGGACGCAACCGGCAGGACGTCAACCAGTTCTCCGCGCTCAATCTGGGCAAGCTGCGAGATGCACTGAATAGTGTGCTCATCGACCGTGTAGTGATGGTAAATGTTGAACTGCATCATCGCCACGATTGGCGCGAACTCTGGAATGAAGGCCGATAGCACGCCCAACTCGTTCATCCGGCGCAGCGCACGCTCTGGATTGCCGTGTTTGATCAGCAGGTCGAGGAAAATCCGCGAGGCTTCCTTGTTGCGCCGCATGTCATCGTCGATCAGGTCAAGATGGGCGGTGACCAAACGCATGGCATCCGGGTGGATCAGGAGGCCGGTACGCAAGGCTTCTTCAAACAGGCGCAACAGGTTGAGCTTGTCGGCCAGAAACTCGGCCTCATCCGCCACGGCCAATCTGTTCTGGATGACGACATAGCCTGGCTTCACCTTGCGGCGACGCAGCAGGCCCACAAGCGAAGGCAGGCTTTTTGCGTGGTCTGCTTCGAGCGCCGAGAGGAAAATGCGGGTGAGTTCACCAACCATCGTGGCGTGGCGAAAGTAGTCCTGCATAAAGTGCTCAACCGCCCGTCGCCCGCTCTTGTCCTTATAACCCATCCGCGCGGCGACTTCGATTTGCACATCAAAGGTAAGCTGGTCAGAAGGGCGCTTGGCGATCAGGTGCAAGTGGGCGCGCACGGCCCAAAGAAAATCTTCCGCCGCTTCAAAGGCGTCGTATTCCTCGGGGGTAAACACGCCGAGTGCAACTAGGTCTTTGATCCGGTTCACGCGATGGGTGTATTTGGCGATCCAGAACAGCGATTGCAGGTCGCGTAGCCCGCCTTTACCTTCCTTCACATTCGGCTCCAGCATGTAGCGCTGGCCGCCTTGTTTCTGGTGGCGCTCGGTGCGTTCATCGAGCTTGGCCTCAATAAACTCCCGGCTGGTGTTGGCGAACAACTCGTCGCGCAGGCGGTGCCGCAACTCGTCAGAAAGCGCCGCGTCCCCCGCCAGAAAACGCAATTCGATCAGCGAAGTGCGGATGGTGAAATCGTCTTTGCCGAGCCGCAAGCAGTCTTTGACCGAGCGTGAGGCATGCCCCACCTTCAGGTGCAAGTCCCACAGGATATAGAGGGTGCTTTCGATCACGCTCTCGGCCCAGGCCGTCATTTTGTAAGGGGTGATGAACAGCAGGTCGACATCGGATTGCGGAGCCATTTCTGCCCGCCCGTAACCGCCCACAGCACATAGCGCGAGCCGCTCGCCGGTGGTTGGGTTGTTGATCGGATGCAGGAATGTTTGGGCAATCCAGAACGACAGCGTAACAAGCCCGTCTGTCAGATAGGCGTAGGAGTGGACCAGTTCGCGGGCGCTGAGGGGGCTTGCCTCAAACGCATCCGCAATCTTGGTGCGGCCCGCTTTGCCTGCCTCGTTCAAAAGCTGGGTGGCCGCGTTGCGCACGGCCATTGCATCGCTTGCGCCCTCAAGGCGGTCACGCAGGGTGGCGGCCAGCTTTGGGGCGTCGATGATGTCCTCCGCCGGGCAAATAAGCTTGCCCGACGGGGTGATTTTGGCTGGGTTTGTCAAAGTCCGGGCGGCTCCGCTCAGAAGCCTGCACCGCTAAAGCTGCGCGGCGCGGCGTTGATGATCACAACCTGATTGTTGCGGATTTGTGCCACGGCGAGGCCGCGCTGGTTGGTTCCGTCATTGCGCAGCCGGAAGATACCGCCGGTGCCCACAAAGCCAGAGCCTTGGGTGAGGGCAGAGCGGGTGAGCGCGGTATTGCCCTGGCGCGCCACCAAGGCCCCGATAGCGGCGATTCCATCATAGGCGAGGCTGGCGATCGGGTGTGGTACGCCGCCATAGGCTTGCTGGTAGCGGCCACGGAAGTTGCCATAGAGGTTTGGGTCAGGCATCGCAAACCAGCTGCCCTGAAGGCCCGGCTGGGTTAGCGCTTCGGTCGGGATGTCGAGGCGCCCTAGCCCAATGAACTGAGTGGCCGAGGGGGAAAGGCCCGCCTCAGGCAAAAGCTGCGCAAGGAAGGGCATGGCGCCATCGTTGGTGGATGTGAAAAACACCGCATCCGCACCGGATGCCTTGGCTTGGCTCACGATCTTGGGGACGGCGGCGATGAGCCCTTGCTGGGAAAGCTCAAAGCTGGCCGATCCGGCATTGCTGGCACCGTTCTGCGAAATTGCCTTGGCAATCGCATCACGGCCGATCTCTTCGGCGAGGCTCTGAGCGTGGACGGTGAAAATGTTGCCGCGCCCCTGGCTGCGCGCGTAGGCTACGAGCCGGTTTGCCGTGTTTTCAAAGGTTGGCCCAAGCACGAACACGTTGCCACCCGCAATATCGGGGTTGTTGGAAAAGGAGAGCACGTTCACGCCCTCATCCGCCACGGCGACGCCCACGGCATTGGCGCTTGCACTGTAAACCGGGCCAAGGATGACCTTGGCACCTGCATCTACCGCGCGCTGGGCAACCCCTGCGGCAGTGCTCGGGTTGCCGGCAGTGTTGTAAACCCGCAGGTCTATTTTTACACCATCAAGGTCGGCAATGGCGAGGCGGGCGGCGTTCTCGATCGCTTTGGCGAGCAGGTCGTCACCGGATTTGCCCGATCCCGCAGGGACCAGCAGCGCCACTGGCACCGGGTCGTTGCTGTTGATGCGTGGCCCGCCATCACCGTTGCCAAGCGCGATGGGTTGGCAGGCGGCCATAAGGCCAGCGGCGGCAAGGGCAAGAAGCTTGACCGCCGTGCGACGGGGGGTCCTCAAACGGGCAAACATGGGATACTCCTTCAAAGCCTTTGGGCCGGGTCCGGGCGTGGTCCGGTGATTTTAACATCTGGAGAGGTCAAGTAAATGTCTGACCCGTTTGGCGCAACGGTGTTTCGCAAAACCTTGCTTGCGCCGGGGATTTACTTCGTCGCGACACCCATAGGATCGGCCCGCGATATTACCCTGCGTGGGCTCGATATCCTTGCCAGCGCCGAGGTTATCGCCGCCGAAGATACCCGCACGGCACGGCGCCTGATGGAGCTTCATGGGGTGCCTGTAGATGGGCGGCGTATGATCGCCTATCACGATCATTCCAGCGCCTCGGCCCGCGATGGCCTGCTTAAACTGGCCGCTGAAAGCTCGGTCGCCTATGTGAGCGAGGCCGGAACACCGCTTGTGGCGGACCCGGGCTTCCAACTTGGCCGCGCGGCTGCCGAGCAAGGCATCGCGATAACAACGGCGCCCGGCCCATCGGCGGCGCTTGCTGCGCTCACGCTCTCGGGCTTGCCTTCTGATCGCTTCACCTTTGCGGGGTTTCCGCCACACGCGGGCGCGTCTCGCAAGCGGTTTCTCGAAGGGTTGGCTGGCAGCGATGGCACGGTGATCCTGTTCGAATCGCCTAAACGCATTAAGGGCACATTAACCGAACTCTGCGAGATTGCCGGGCAAGACCGCCCTGCCGCGCTGGCGCGGGAGTTGACCAAAAAGTTTGAAGAGGTGCGCCGTGGCACGCTGAGTGAGCTTCTGAAATCGGTCAATGACGCCCCGCCGAAGGGTGAGATCGTGCTTTTGATCGGGCGTGCCGATGTGCAGGAAGCTGATCCTGAGGCGATTGATGAAGCCCTGCGCGCGGCCATGGCGGGGATGCGGGTCAAGGATGCGGCGGCGGAAGTTGCCGAGATTTTCGGCAAACCGCGCCGCGAGATGTATCAGCGGGCCCTCGAATTGGGCCGTGAGAATGGAAGTGATTAATGCCCTTAGATCAAAGCCAACCCCGGCTACAACGCCGCAATCGCGGGCGACGCAACTATCAGGCTGGCACCATGGCCGAGGATTCGGCCGCTCGCCTTTATGAAGAGCGCGGCGCAACACTGCGCGACAAGCGTTGGCGTGGGGCCGGTGGCGAGATTGATCTGATCGCACAAACACCCGAGGGTGTGATCTTTATCGAGGTCAAGCAAAGCCAAACCTTCGAGCGCGCCGCCGAGTCTCTTGGCCCCCGGCAGATTGCGCGCCTGTGCAACGCAGCCGCTGAGTATCTTGGCACCCTGCCGCTTGGCCAGCTCACACCGATGCGCTTTGATCTTGCACTGGTTAACGGCCAGGGCGAGGTGCGTGTCATCGAAAATGCTATCACCGCTTGAGTGCGCCGCGCCCGTTGCACTTCCGGGCCGGCTCGGCCATGACAGGGGAAACGCATTCAGGGGGTAGGGCGCATGAAAGTAGCCTTCCAGATGGACCCGATCGACCGGGTTGATATTGACGCTGACAGCTCCTTCCGGCTGGCCGAAGAGGCGCAAGCGCGTGGCTGGGAGCTGTTTTTCTACACGCCCGACCAACTCGCCTGGAAAGAGGGCCGCGTCGTGGCCCAGGGCTGGCCGCTGGAGGTGCGCCGCAAGCGTGGCGATCACTTCACACTCGGTGAGGCTCTTGAAATCGACCTGGCCGATATGGATGTGGTCTGGCTGCGGCAGGACCCACCCTTTGATATGGGGTATATCACCACCACCCATATCCTTGAGCAGATCGGCGGCAAAACACTGGTCGTCAATGATCCGTTCTGGGTGCGTAACTCACCGGAAAAGCTGCTGGTTCTCAACTTCCCCGATCTGACGCCGCCCACCACGGTTTCGCGCGATCTGGCCACCCTGAAAGCTTTCAAGGAGGCCCATGGCGATGTGATCGTGAAGCCGCTCTATGGCAATGGGGGGGCAGGTGTTTT
>NZ_JARGND010000021.1:42058-55336 GCF_029212645.1 Vannielia sp.
ATCGACGTGATCGGCGAATGGCTGACCGAGATCAACGTTACCTCACCCACCGGCATTCAGGAGCTTGAGCGGTTTGATGGGATCAATGTGGCGGCGATGATCTGGGACGCTATCGACGCGCGGCTGGCGGCTGGTAGCTGATCAAGCGTCAGGGTCTACCCTGCCACGGTTTGCCTTCACCTCGCCGCGCACCTTCTTGGCCTTCAGGCGGCGCTTTTTGGAGCCGAGCGTAGGGCGCGTGGCGATCCGGCGCTTGGGCTTTTCGCAGGCCTTGCGGATCAGCTCTGCCAGCCGTTCACGCGCGATTTCACGGTTGCGGGCTTGGCTTCGGGTGTCTTGAACCAGCAGCAGCAACTCGCCTGCCTCTGTCCAGCGCCGCCCGGCGAGCCTTCGCAGGCGAGATTTCACGGGTGGGGGCAGGTTGGGTGAGGTGGCGGCGGCAAAGCGCAACTCAACAGCGGTAGACACCTTGTTCACGTTCTGCCCACCTGGGCCCTGCGACGTGGTGAACACCTCGGCCAGTTCCCAATCTTCGATCGTGATGCTGTCGTTTACCCGGATCGGCATTTCATTTCTTTCTGTCAAAAGGGCCGCCCCGGCGAGCGGGACGGCCCTATCGAACTTTATGGAGGCGAGGTCGGTTAGACCATTTGCCAACGGCGTGCAGCCACGCGCAAGGGGTTAACCTAGTTGCGCATCTCCATCGCTGTCCCGACACCTCTCTCCAATGTAGCTCTCGACACTGGATCACCTCCTTTCAGTTGTTGAAAAACACAAATTCAGCGTGAATCAGGAAGTGTGCGCCTGTCAAACTTTTTCTGAAGGGGCGAGGCTGGCGACGATCAGGCGGAACGGAACCAGAGCTACGGCCGCGAGCGCCAGTTTCACACCCCAATCGGCCACGGCGAGTGACATCCAAAGTGGCACGACGGGGCCAGCGCCAAGCAGCGGAACCCCTTGTTGTGCCCACTCCGGCAGGGCTGTTGGCTCGAGGCCGTTGAACATTGCGGCAAAGGCGATGGAGAAAAAGATCACCGTATCAACCGTGGAGCCAACCAGCGTGGAGGCGAGGGGGGCTTGCCACCATGCCCGCGCGCGCATCCTGTCAAACACCGCAACGTCTAACAATTGGGCAGAAAGAAAAGCGATGCCAGAGCCAAGAGCCACGCGCAGCGTAACAAGCGGGCCAAACTCACCGTGGATTTGTGACCCCACAACAGAGCAGGCGACACCCACGATAAAGCCCGCCACCACAACTTTGCGGGCGGTGGCAGCGCCATAAAGGCGGTTCATTGTATCTGTCACGAGGAAGGCGATGGGGTAGGTCAAGGCGCCCCAGGTCAGCCAATCGCCGAGCAGATGTTGCACAAGGATGTTGGAGGCCACGACAACGGCGGCCATGGCGAGAACGCCAATAATCAGGTTGGTCTTCATGGGTTTACCCGTTTTTGCAAGGTATTCGGGGACTTGGCCCCACCGGATGCGGGACGGCGGCTTCTAACGCCGCCACGCGATCAAAGCAAGGGGCTACTCGGGCAGGGTGATCTCTACCAACTCACTTCGCTGTATGGCGCGAAAGTTGTCGTCGGTGACAAGAACGGCCTTGAGTGTACCGCTCGCATTGCGCCAAAGCGACAGGCCCTCAAGGTTGCCATGGGTGAGCGGCCTGGTCTGGTAAACCGTTTCACCAGACCAGTCATCGCCTTGCAACGCATGGCGGGTGACGCGGCTGGAAAATCCGTAGCCCGTGAAGTGCCGCCAGAGCAGGTAAAGCTGACCGCGATCATCGAAATCGGCCCCAACGGGCAGCCACTCACCCTCGCGTGGGATATGGCCGATCACCTGCCAGCCCTCGTTCCCGTAGCGATAAACCGGGAACGGGGTGCCATAGCTGCCGGAGCGCTCAGGCAGGGTGTAGAGCGCGCCATCCTGATCAATCGCGAGGGCTTCAAGGGATGAGTTGGCTTGCATTTTCTTGAAGTCCGGGTGGCGCGGGAACCACGCGGCCTCTCCGCCCTCGGGCCGGTATGTCCAGATGCGGTGATACCCCTCGAAGGAGACATAAAGCCGCCCGTCCGGGCTGCGAGCAAGGCCTTCGGAATCAGTTTCCACGCCAGAGGTCGGGATGTTGTCGGGATCATTGAGGCGCTGGTGGCTGTCTACCGTAACGCCGGTAAGCCGCCCCGCACTGTTGCGCAGCAACTTCCCTTCGGCCAATGCGCCACGGTCGGAAATGGCCCAGAACCGCTGCCCGTCGGGTGAAACCTCGATGCCGGAAAACCCACCAAAGCGTGTGTTTGCATCGGTTGGGGGCAATGGCACCACCGCCACCTCATGCCCGCCGCTGCCTTGCCCTGCAGCAAACGCAAGGGAGGAGAGGAGAGCAAGGGTGGCGAGGCCTAGCGCGACTTTAGAACGCCGGCGCATTGGCGGGGCAGATCGGCCATGGTGTAATCACGCGCGCCGCGTTTGCGAGGCGTGGGCTTGGCCTTTTTCTTCTTTGGGGCAACCTTGGGTGGGTTGAGATAATCGGTCAGCCACCAGTTCAGGGTTTCGTCACAGCCATCGCGGCCTTTGGATAGCTCCTTCACCGTAGGCCGCTGGGTTTGGCAGTTTCTTGACCCTTTGGGGCACTTCAGGCGCACATGAAAGTGATAGTGGTGGCCATAAAGCGGGCGGATCTTGCGGATCCAGTCCCAATCGCGCCGCTTGGACTTTTGGCAGAAATAGGCCTTCACCGGCGGGGTCACAAAGATGCGGTCAACGGCGGGATCACGGGCGGCGGCTTCGATGATGGCGGCGTGGGCCGGGGTCCAGTAATCGTTGACCGTTTTTTGGCTCTTGGCGCGCACGGAGATCGCCGAAAGGTTCTCACGCTGGCCGCGCGACAGGCGCAGGCTTTTCGGCTTGTTCATCCAGATGTCCATATCCAGCCCGATCTGGTGCGATTGATGCCCGGTGATCATTGGCCCGCCGCGCGGCTGCGAGATGTCACCGATATAAAGGCCTTTCCAGCCTTGCTGCGTGGCCTTGGCCGACAGGCGCTTGATGAAGGAAACGGTTTCGGGGTGGCCCCAGTTGCGATTGCGCGAAAGCCGCATGGCTTGCCAAGTTGGCCCGGTTTCAGGCAGTTGCACCAACCCGGCGCCGCATCCCTTGGCGTAGGTGCCAATGGCCTCGGGCGCCTGGCGTGAGCCGGATTTTTTGGAGCCAAACAGATCTTTGGCTTTGGTTTCTGCGGTGGCGGCGGACAGACCGGCCGCCAGAATGGCAAGGGATAGACAAACTGCGCGGATCATCAGGGGCGTTCACCTCCGTCGGGTTTCACCCAGATTAGCAGAATCAGCCCAATTAGAAACAGTCCGATCAACGGGGTAACGCCAAGATTTTGTGAACCGGTGAGGGTGGTGGCCACGCCAATAGCAAAGGGCGCGACAAATGAGGTGGATTTGCCGGCCAGCGCATAAAGGCCAAAGGCCTCGGTCATCCGCTCTGGATTGGCCTGACGGACCATCATCGTTCGGCTGGCGGCCTGGATCACCCCGCCGGCTGCCCCGATCACTGCGCCAACGGCATAAAACGCAAAGTCAGCCGCGTTGCCGGAGGGATCAACAGGGAAGCCGAGCACGCTTTCGCGGCTGATCGTTGCGACGGTGATCGCAACAAGCGTAAGGATCACGACGCAAACCACGATCACCGGCTTGGGGCCGAAAACCGTATCGGCGCGCCCTCCCAAAAAGGCAAAGATAGCGCCCATGATAATGGCCAGAATGCCAAAGATGCCGGTTTGCACCACGCTCCAGTCCAGCGTGCCAGCAGCGTAGATGCCGCCAAACACATACATTCCGTTCAGCGCGTCACGGTAAAACATTGACGAGGCGAGATAGGCAAAAAGCGAGGGCGTGCGCGGCAGGTTGCGCACAGTGCGCCAGAGCCCGCCAAGCGCTTCCTTGATCGCCCCTTTGGGGGGGGTGCCCATGCGCGGGTCCCGCACCCACAGGAAGAAGGGCACCATGAACACGGCATACCAGATCGCGGCAAGCGGCCCCACCGCGCGGGTGCCTTCACGGGTGGCGGGATCAAGGCCAAAGATCGGATCAAACCCTGCAACGGTTTTGCCGGTTTCGGGGCTTTCTGCCAGAAACACCAGCATGATGACCAAGGCCAGCAACCCGCCCACATAGCCAAACGCCCAGCCATTGCCGGAAATGGCGCCCATCTCTTCGCGGGAGCCAAGATCGGGCAGCATCGAGTTGGTGAAAATCGTTGCAAACTCCATCCCGATGAGGCCGATGGCGAAGAACAGGAAGATCGTCATCAGGTTTCCGGCGCCCGGTATTGCCCACCAAAGCCCGAATGCTCCAACCACGTAGAGCAGCGAAAACAGCCAGACCCAACGCACCCGCCGCCCCGATGTATCGGCCATGGCCCCAAGGATCGGCGCGATAATGGCGATCACCAGCCCGGCGGAGCCAACCACATAGCCCCACGTCGATTGCGCCTCATCCGGGTCGCCGATCAGGTCTTTCACATAGGGGGCAAAGATGAATGTGAGCAGGAGCGTGTTGTAAGGCTGGCTGGCCCAATCAAAGAAGAACCAGCCCCAGATGCGTTTTTTAGCGGATATTTCGGCCATTCGGTGCTCGCCCCTTCGTTTGCTCTCATAGAGCACCGATGTTGCGCGCCGTGCAACTGCGCATTGCAGGCCCGGCGTGGCTGAAATATGATCTCCCAAAACCAATATAAGCAGCAGTCATCCCATGCTCCGACCATTCAATCTGATCATTGCCGCCGTTGTGGTGGCGGGTATCGCCCTTGTCCTTTCGGTGACCCTTGGCGGCACGTCACGAAACTCCGAAGGCGCGGCGCAAAGCGGTGGAGACGATGTTGTGATCGGCCTGCCCTACAAGGTTGATGCGGGCTATGTGCGGCGCAGCGGCCAAAGCCCGGCGGTGGGTTTTGAGATCATCCTGCCCAAGCGGTCGGATGATGCCCACACCATCGGGATTGACGAAAAACCAACAGGCGGGATCGTTCAGTTCAACTTTCATTCGGCCGATGAGGATTTTCTCGAAAGCCTCTTTATCGCGCCGATCCCCATTGCCGCCGGAGACATGGATGACCGGCTTGCCGAGATTGCGCCGCGCCTTGCAGAGCAGGGGCCAGCGCTGCTGCGCCAGCGGTTTGAGGATGTCACCGCCGAGCCTGTACGCGAGGTGATGGTGGGCACATACCGGGCAACGGAGTTGACGGGCACCTATCTCGACCCGCGTGATGAGGCGCGCTATGCCTACCGTTTCCTCGCGCTCCCGGACCCGGAGCGCGTGCAAAGCCTTTATGCGGTGAGCCACGTCAACCAAGCCTATCAGTCGATTGAGACCCCCGATGCCTTTGCCGATACGCTTTCAGGAAAGGCGCTTTCGATGCTTCGGCTCACGGCACCGCCGCAGGGTGGCTCCGGGGGTGGCAGCGGTGGGCAGGCGGGGGCAACCGCGGCCAGCGAGTGACGGGTCAAGCTGCGGTGCGGCGTGGATCACGGGTTTCCAATCGGTGGGTCGGCTGGCTAGACTGTCAGCACCACTTGATTTGATTGGAACAGATTTTCATGCCGCACACTCTTCGCCCTATGGCGGGTTTTTCGCTGACCGTTGCCTTATCGTTGCTGCTTGTTGCCCCGGTTTACGCGCAGTCCCAAGTTGAGGCGCTGGCGGGGTTCGAGCTTGATCTTTCCTCCAGTGAAGAGATCGTGAGTGGTGAGACATTTTCCGCTGATGCTGATTATCTGAAAACCGCAGGCAAGCCTGGGTGGCCGCCGTTTGATGTGATCGTCCCGATGGCAGGCAACAGCGAGTATGACAGCCGCGTCGTGGAGGCGCCGGGGACGGGGTTGTTGAAGTTTGTGTTTGTCACGCCGGGGGGCGGCTTTATCGAAAGCGTCGGCCTTTCAGCGGCCTCGATGCCCATCGCGGACCTCGACAAACGGCTGGAATATTTTGCCACGGTATTGCGCACCGAGGTGGTGCCGGGTCTTGTTGATGGCAAGACAGAGGCCACAAGCGCCAATACCCGCCCCACAAAACTGGGCGACACCGATGCAGTCGAACTTTTCGGCAGCTACAAGGATGCAACCTACGGCACCATTCACTGGCGTCTCGTCGGGTTGCCCCACCCCGATCGCGAGGAGGGGTTCGTTGCGCTTGTGCAGGTGGCCGAAACTGCTGTTCCGATCACCTCACCTGAAGATTACCCGGCCACGTTGACCGGGCGTTTGTTGGAAACCTTCAGCTTTCGTTAGGGGTTAGAGCGCCTCGAAGGCCAGCGCGATCCCCTGCCCACCACCGATGCACATCGTGACCAGCGCCCGCTTGCCGCCAATCCGTGAAAGCTCGTAAAGCGCTTTCACGGTTACAAGCGCGCCCGTGGCGCCCACCGGATGGCCAAGGGCAATAGCCCCGCCATTGGGGTTTACCTTCGCCGGATCAAGGCCAAGCGCGCGGTTCACGGCGATGGCCTGAGCGGCAAAGGCCTCGTTGGATTCGATAACGTCGAAATCCTCAACCTTGAGGCCGGTGCGGGCACAAAGCGCCTCTACGGCGGGGATAGGACCAAGGCCCATGACATTGGGGGCAACCCCGGCATGGCCGTAACCGATAAGCCGTGCGCGCGGTTTTAGCCCTGCCTTTTCAGCAGCTTCAGCGCGGGCCAGAACCAGCGATGCGGCCCCATCGTTGATGCCGCTGGAGTTGCCAGCGGTTACGGTGCCGTCCTTCTGGAAGGCAGGGCGCAGGCCGGCGAGCTTTTCGGCGGAGGTTTCCTTTGGATGCTCGTCGGTGGCGAAAGGCACCATCTCGCGCTTCACTTTCACTTCAATGGGCACGATCTCATCCACAAAGCGGCCCTCGGCGATCGCCCGTGCCGCGCGTTGCTGGCTTTCCAGAGCGAAACTGTCCTGATCTGCGCGGCTTACCCCGTGATCGGCGGCAACATTCTCGGCCGTTACGCCCATGTGGCCGGTGCCGAAGGGGCAGTTGAGCGCGCCAAGCATCATGTCCTGTGCGCTGATATCTCCCATCTTCTGGCCCCAGCGGGCGGCGGGGATGATGTAGGGGCTGCGGCTCATGCATTCTGCGCCGCCTGCGAGGGCAAAATCGGCATCCCCCAGGGCCAGCGCCTGCGCGGCAGAAACAATAGCCTGCGCGCCGGAGCCGCAGAGCCTGTTGACGTTCATCGCAGGGGTGCTCTCGGGCACGCCCGCTTCCATCGCGGCAACGCGGGAAATATACATATCGCGCGGCTCGGTGTTGATCACATGGCCATATACCACGGTGCCGATCTGCCCGGCTTCCACGCCGGAGCGCTCCATTGCAGCCCGCGCGGTTGCCGCGCCAAGCTGGGCGGGTGGCGTGCCGGCGAACGCGCCGCCAAAAGTGCCAATGGCGCTGCGGGCGCCGTCGAGAATCACGATATCGTCCATGGGGTACTCCTTTGAATTTTGCGGAGTTTAGTCATTAACGCGGGGCGGGCAACCGGGGGATTGTGGGCTGGCGCATCAAGTGGAACACTCGGCACGAATCCACCACCACGGGAGCCGCCATGCCTGTTGAGGCCGTCATCTTTGATATCGGGAATGTGCTGATCGAGTGGAACCCCGAGCGGTTTTATGATGCCGAAATTGGCCTGAAGCGGCGCGAGAAGATGTTTGCTTCGGTTGACCTGCACGAGATGAACGAATGTGTGGACCGGGGGGCGAACTTCCGTGAAGCGGTGCTTGAGATGGCAGCGGCTCACCCGGAATGGACGCAAGAAATCACCCTTTGGCATGACCGCTGGATCGAAATGGCGCAGCCCGCCATCGACCATTCAGTGCGGCTGTTGCGGGCGCTCCGCACGGCGGGAGTTCCGGTGTTTGCGCTGTCGAACTTTGGCATCCAGAGCTTTGAACTGGCCGAGCGGCACTACCCGTTTTTGGCAGAGTTTGACCGCCGCTATATTTCGGGCCACATGGGCGTGACCAAACCTGACGCATGCATATTCTCCATGGTCGAGGAAGATTGCGGCATCGCGCCGGGCGCACTGTTATTTGCCGACGACCGGGCCGACAATATCGCCGCTGCCAAAGCGCGGGGCTGGCAAACGCATTTGTTTACCAAGCCCGAGGGGTTTGCCGCGCGTTTGGTCGCCGAGGACCTGTTAACAAGGGAGGCTTCAACATGACTGCTCCGACATTTATAAATTATGAACAAGGCGAGGCGGCGCTGAACTGGCTGCACCTGAGTGACGCGATTGCCGCCGGGCATGCCCTGCCCAAAGCGCAGATCGAGGACGGCCTTCTTTACCGTGGCGATGATACGCTGCTGTCGCGTGCGGCCTGGATCACCGGGCTGGGTGCGCTGGCAAAAACGGCCACGGTATTTCCGGGCAATGGTGCCAGGGATCTGCCTGCGGTGAACGGCGCGGTGACGTTGTTTTCTGATGAAACGGGGCAGGCCGAGGCGTTTCTTGATTTCCATCTGGTGACCAAATGGAAAACCGCCGGGGATAGTTTGCTCGCCGCGCGGCGGCTGGCACGCCCCGAGAGCCGCAATATTCTGATCCTTGGGTCGGGGGCCGTGGGGGCCTCGCTGATCGAGGCCTATGGCACGGCGTTTCCGGGCGCGCGTTTCACCCTCTGGAACCGCACAGCCGGCCGGGCCGCGCATTTGGCCGAACAAACCGGCGCGTCGGTCGCCGCAAGCCTTGAGGCGGCGGTTAGAGAGGCCGATATCATCGCCACGGCGACGATGACAACCGAGCCGATCCTCAAGGGCGAGTGGCTGCAACCTGGCCAGCACGTTGACCTCATCGGCGCTTATCGCCCCGACATGCGCGAGGCAGATGATGTAGCATTGCAGCGGGCGCGGGTGTTTGTGGACAGCCGGGACACGACCGTAGAGCACATTGGCGAAATCAAGGACCCGCTGGCGCGTGGGGTGATTGCAGCGAGCGATATCGTCGCGGATTTTTACGAGCTAGAGGCCTTCATCCGGCGCTCTGACGAAGAGATCACCATCTGCAAAAACGGCGGCGGTGCCCATCTGGACCTGATGGTTGCCCGCCACATTCTGGAGCAGGTGAAGGGCGCGGCGTCTTAGCGATAGGCGCTGCTGCAAGCCCCTGATTTTGGAGAAAGGTCACAGGCCCGCCGATAGGCCGCTTCCGATTTTGCCGTGTTCTTTTCTGTGCCTTTCTGGCCTGTCTCATAGATATTACCCATCATCGTGCACCCCCAAGCGGCCCCTTCGGTGCAGGCGTTGCTGTAGGTGGCCAACTGGCACGATGGAGAGCCCGCAACGGCTGGCCGAGTGCCGGGAAGGAAGCTGCCGTTTTTCACCGTTGCAGCGGCGTTGACGCAGGCGTTGGCGACCCCGAGCGCGCAGGCTTTCATGTAAAGCGGGTAAGTGAAATTGCCGTTGGGCGTGATTTCATGGGTTGTTTGCAGCGCGTTGGCGAGGCCAAAACAGGCGCGGCTCTCGCCCTTGAGGCAGGAGGTAAAGCAGCTATTTGGCTTGCGGCCGCAAGAGCGCGGCTTGCCAGTGGTGCGGTTTGCCCCGTTATACACATTGGCCGGGCACGCCTTGAAGAAGCTCTGCATCTCACTGTTTTTCAGGATCGAAACAAGCGCGGCGCGGGTTGGCTGCGGCTGCTTTCGCGCCCATTCCAGCGAGGTTTCGGCGGCCACCATGAGCGGGGCTGTTAGCAGCAGGAGGGTAAGAGCGAGGCGGATCATGCGGGGGTGGCTCCAAGGGTGGTTCTGTTTTCACGGATCGGGAGGTGGACAAGGGCGGAGAAGGCTCCGATGCCAACGCCAATCCACCACACCATCGTATAATCTCCATAGATATCATACATTTTGCCGCCCAGCCAAACGCCCAGAAAGCTGCCAAGCTGGTGTGAGAAAAACACGATGCCATAGAGCGTACCCATGTAACGCAGCCCGTAAATATGCGCGACGAGCCCCGAAGTGAGCGGCACCGTTGCCAGCCAAAGGGCGCCCATCGTGGCAGAGAAAAGTAGCACCGTGGTGGGGGTAATCGGCAGCAGGATGAAGGCGGCGGCGACGAAGGTGCGGGCGGTGTAGATACCGGCCAGTAAGTACTTCTTGGTATAGCGTTTTCCCGCCCACCCGGCGGTGAGTGTGCCAACGATATTTGCCAGCCCGATCAGCGAAATTGCGATCGCCCCGAGGGCAGAGGTGGAGGAGATGCCAAGCGAGGCCAACATACCGCCGCCCTGAACGGGTGAGCACATCTCGGCGACCAGCGCCGGGAAGTGCGCGGTGATAAAGGCGAGTTGGTAGCCGCATGAGAAAAAGCCAAGGAAAATCAACGTGAAAGACGGGTCTTTGGCCGCACGCATCAGAACTTGCCCAAGGCTTTCCTCCAGCTCGGAACGGCTGGCCATATCGGGGGAACGCATCATCGGCAAAACGGCGAGGACAAGGATAATGGCGGCGGCGAAGATCAGGAAAACCTCGCTCCAGGCCATGAAGCTCAGCATCCATTCGGCCAGCGGTGCGCCAAAGACCTGCCCGGCAGACCCTGTAGCGGTGGCGATGGCGAGCGACATCGAGCGGTTTTCATCAGAAGATGCCCGTCCCACCACCGCGAGGATGACCCCAAAGCCGGTGCCCGCGATGCCAAAACCAACAAGGATTTCAAGAAGTTGGTGCTGTAGTGGCGTGGTGGCGGCAGAAGAAAGCACGAGGCCGACAGAGTAGAGAATAGCGCCAAGTACAATGGCCTTCCGGTCTCCCATCCGCTCGGCAATTGCGCCAAAGATCGGCTGACCAAAGCCCCAGGCGAGGTTCTGGATGGCGATGGCGAGCGAAAATTCGGCGCGGGCCCAATGGAATTGCTCGGCGATGGGGATCTGGAACACCCCAAAGCTGGCGCGGATCGCGAAATTCACCAGTATAACGGCGCAGCCGGCGATGAGGACGGGGGTTAGGAGGGGGGTGCGGGGTTCCATGGGAGTGTTTTGGCGGGCGTTGGGCGGGGCGTCAAATTTCATTTCGTGATATTAACGATCTTTCCCTTGTTTCCCCATCGGGTTAGCAGGGGGCATGGCTGATACTTTGCCCGAAATATACCAACAGCGCGTCACCGAGGGCCTCCTGCGTGACGATCCGGTGCAGCGCGCCGCCTTGCCGGCCTTTGAGCGGGTGCGCAAAGCGCTGGCGGAGCGCCCCGAGCAAAAGAAGGGCGGCTTGCGCGGGCTGTTCAGCAAATCCACCCCGGCCCCCGTGGAGGGGCTTTACCTTTGGGGCGGGGTTGGGCGCGGCAAGTCGATGCTGATGGACCTCTTCTTTGAAACGGTGCCGGTAGACCGCAAGCGGCGGGTGCATTTTCATGCGTTCATGCAGGAGATTCACGGGCGGTTGCACGAGGTGCGCAAGACCGGCGTGGATGATGCGATAAAACCCGTGGCACAAGAGGTGATCGACGCAGTTGATCTGCTGTGTTTCGATGAAATGCAGATCAGCGATATCACCGATGCGATGCTCGTAGGGCGGCTATTTGAGCGGCTTTTCGAGGCGGGTGTCGCGGTGGTGACAACCTCCAACAGGCCGCCGCGTGATCTTTACAAAAACGGCCTCAACCGCCAGCTTTTCTTGCCTTTCATCGACCTGCTCCAAGAGCGGATGGTGGTGAAGGAGCTGGCCTCTGAAACCGATTACCGGCAAGACAGGCTGGCAGGAAGCCCGGTGTACTTCACGCCCCTTGGCAGCCAGGCGCGGGCGGCGATGGATGCGGTTTGGGCCGATCTGGCGGGCGGGGCGGCGGAGCCTTTGACGCTGGTGGTGAAATCACGCGAGGTGGTGCTGCCGCAGTTTGCCAGCGGTGTCGCGCGGGCGGATTTTTACGAGCTTTGCGGCAAGCCTTTGGGCGCGGCGGACTACCTTGCAATGGCCGAGGCGGTGCGGGTGCTGATGGTGGATGATATTCCGCGGCTTTCACGCTCAAACTTCAACGAAGCGAAGCGCTTTGTGACGCTTGTGGACGCGCTTTACGAGGGCAAGGTCCGGCTTATCTGCTCGGCGGCGGCGGAGCCGGAAATGCTGTATGTTGAGGGCGAAGGCACCTTTGAATTTGAGCGCACGGCGAGCCGGTTGCGCGAGATGCAGAGCGTGGATTGGGGCAGCGAGGGTTAAGGCACCGGGCGTTGCAAAGCGGCCCAAAGTGGTTACCCGCGCGCACGGCGTTCGGCCCGTTAGGATTGGGCCGTTAACCGCAAAAAGATCACAGCCACAAGTGATGCACACCCGATGCACAAACCATGCACATGTCATTTGACATAGTGGCATTAAGATAACGGGCCGTGCGCAGCGCCAGAGTGGAAACTGACACATTGGAGTTTTCATTTTGGCAGAGAGTTTGAAGTTGCCACAGAGCGGACGTTCGTTCGCTGCGCAGCGAGTGGCCGGTTTGAGCCCTTTTTGACTGATGCTGCGCAGAGATCGAACGGCAGCTATGTGGGCAAGGAAGCGCGAAGCTCTTCGTAAGAGATAGCGACATGTTCGCAGTATGCATCGCGAGCCATCAAGGTTTCGAAGTATCGCTTTAAGGACGGGAAGTCTCGCCTTTGGATTTCGATGTCGAAGTATCGATAGAGCACATGTCCGAATTGGATATCAGCGAGAGTGAAGTCAGCCCCACACAGCCATTCATTGTTCTGCAATTGGCGCTCTGCAATCAGCAATTTCGCTTCAAGATTTTGGACTGCATCCGCTATCGCGCTTGGATCTTGCTGCGGTTTCGGTGTGCGCACGACCCGCCAGAAAACAGGTCCTGTGAAGCAGAGGGCAATGTTGATTTTTGACCATTCGGCCCATTTGTCCACCTGCGCACGCTGTTTAGGATGTTCTGGCCAAAATGGCCCGCGACCATAAACATTGGCCAAATATCTGAGTATAGCACCGGTCTCCCATAGAGGCGTTTCTTCTCCGTCACTTAGCACTGGCACGGTACGATTGGGGTTCATTTGGGCAAATTCGTCGGTGTCCGTAATTCCGTAGATATGTCCTGCATCATGTCGTTCGTAAACAAGCCCAAGTTCGCCTACACACCACATCAGCGCCTGGACATTTGATGACGATTTTCTTCCCCAAATCTGAAGCATGTTCCATCCCTTCCCAGACGCGCATTCTCGCGGGTCTGATAATTGAATGCGGACCTTGCAACAAGAGATCGCAATGGCAGCAAAGTCCCGCACAGCGGCCACTTGCTCAAGGCGAAGCCA
>NZ_JARGND010000082.1:0-5513 GCF_029212645.1 Vannielia sp.
CACCCGCACACATTGTGCCGGAATGGTACTTCCTGCCGTTCTACGCGATCCTGCGAGCCTTCACCTCGGAAGTCTGGGTGGTGATCTTCGCCAACTGGATCAGCTTTGGCATCATTGACGCCAAGTTCTTCGGTGTGCTGGCGATGTTCGGCGCGATCCTCGTCATGGCGCTGGTGCCCTGGCTCGATACCTCCTCGGTGCGCTCGGGCCGCTATCGCCCGATGTTCAAGTGGTGGTTCCTGCTGATGGTGATCGACTTCGTCGTGCTGATGTGGCTCGGTGCCATGCCTGCCGAAGAGCCCTATGCAACCTTCTCGCTGATCGCTTCGGCCTATTGGTTCGCCTACTTCCTCGTCATTCTGCCCCTCTTGGGCGTGATCGAGCGCCCGCTGCCGCAGCCCGCAACGATCGAGGAAGATTTCAAAGCCCACTACGGCAAGGCCCCTTCGGCCTCCCCGGCCGAGTAAGAGGACGCAACAGAGATGATGATGATCCGCAAAATCGCAATCACCGCCCTCACCGCGCTCTCGCTTTCGGGCGGGGCCGCAGTAGCCGCCGGTGACGAAGGCCATATCGAGGACTTTGCCTTCAGCTTTGAAGGGCCGTTCGGCAAGTATGATCAAAACCAGCTCCAGCGCGGGCTGAAGGTCTACACCGAAGTCTGCTCGGGCTGTCACGGCATGCGCTACGTGTCGTTCCGCTCGCTGGGTGAGCCGGGTGGCCTTGGCTACTCCGAAGACGAGGTGCGCGCCTACGCCGAGCAATTCGCTGTGCTCGACGAAGACTCGAACCGCCAGTTCTACGATCCTGAAGCTGGTGAATTCCGCACGCCCACCCCGGCTGACAACTTCCCAGCCAACTTCACCCAAGGCGCACCTGACCTGTCGTTGATGGCCAAAGCCCGCGCGGGCTTCCACGGCCCCTACGGCACCGGCCTCAACCAGCTCTTCCGGGGCATGGGCGGCGCCGAATACATCGCCTCCCTCCTCACCGGCTACACCGGCGAAGAGAAGGAAGAGTATGGCACCGTCTTCTACGAAAACCACGCCTTCCCCGGCGGCTGGATCTCGATGGCCCCGCCGCTGGCCGGTGAGGACGTTGATTTTGATGATGGCCACAGCAACTCGCTGCATCACGAAGCCATGGATGTCTCTGCCTTCCTGATGTGGGCCGCCGAGCCCAAGATGATGGCCCGCAAGCATACCTTCCTGCTCGCGACGCTGTTCATGGTCGTGCTGTCGGTTCTGCTCTACCTGACGAACAAGCAGCTTTGGGCACCGCACAAAGACAAGCTGAAGAAGAAGGACGAGGATTAAACCTCAACGCCCATCCCGGCAAAAATCAACGCGGCTCCTTCGGGGGCCGCGTTTTTTGTTGTGGTCAGCCCAGATAGGCGCGCAGCACCTCTGGCGGATCATCCAGCAAAGGCCCCGTTGCCACAGGCGCCCCCGCCCGCCCTTCGGCCACCAGCACCGCTTGGGGCGCAAACCGGCGGGCATCATTTGGGTCGTGCGTGACCATCAGCACCACGGCCTCGCCCGCGATCTCGTCCACAAGGTCAAGCATCTCGGTTTTCAGCGCCGGGCCAAGCGCCGCGAACGGCTCATCCAGCAGCAGCACCGGGCGGTGGCGCAGCAACACCCGCGCCAGCGCCACCCGGCTTTGCTGCCCGCCCGAAAGCGCACGCGGCTTGCGCCCGCCCATTCCGCCAAGGCCAACCCGCTCCAGCGCAGCTCCCACCGCGCGGCTGTCCTCGCGCGAAAGCCGCAGATCAGGCCGCAGCCCCAGCCCCACATTCTGAGCGACGCTCATATGCGAAAACAGGTTCCCTTCCTGAAAGAGCAGGCTCAAGGGCCGGTCTCCGGGTGGCTTTCCGGCCATATCCGCGCCACCAATCAGCACCCGCCCGGCGGCAGGCTCCAGAAAGCCGGCAATCCCCATCAGCAGCGTCGATTTGCCGGCACCAGATGGCCCGATCACCGCAATTCGCGCGCCCGCCTCGGCCCGCCACTCTGCCTCCAGCGTAAAGTCACCCTGCTCCAGCCGCAGCCCCTCAAGCGCCAGCATCCGCGCGCCCTCCTCTGTCAAACAGCCAAAACAGCGCCAGTGAGCTCACCAAAAGCAACAGCGCCGCGCCCGCGGCCTGCTCCATCCGGTAAGAGCCCATCAGGCTGTAAAGCTCATAAGGCAAGGTGCGGCTTTGGGCATCGGCGAAAAGCGTGATCACCCCAAGATCCCCCATTGAAAGCGCCGCCGCCAACCCGGCGGAAAAGCCCATCGCCCGGCGCATCGCCGGGAGCACCACCAACCGCAGCCGCGCGACACCGCGCATCCCCAGGCTCTCGGCCAGCCGACCGCTCCCCTGGCGCATCTCGCGCGCGGCGGGCAGCATCACCGCCAGCGCGAAAGGCAGCGCCAGCACCGCGTTCACCGCCGCCGTCACCCATAGCGCAATCTCATCCGGGCGCACCCAGCGGTAGCTGAGCAAAAACAACCCGGTGCCCATCACCAACGGTGAAGCAGCAATGGGCAGCACGGCCAACACCTGCACCCAAAGCCCCCGCCGCGCCGCCAGCGCCAGAGGCAAGGCCAGCGCAAGGCACAGTGCGGTTGAGCCAAGCGCCACAGCAAGTGACCGGCCCAGCGCCGCCCACACCGACAGCGGCAAATCAAACAGCCCCGCCGCACCACGCAGGCACACCGCCAGCAGAGGCCCGGCCAGAAACAGCGCCGCCAAGCCCACCGCCAGCGCGTCTTGCACCCGCAGCCAGCCCCCGCCGTCCCAGCGCCGCACCACGCCGCCCAGCCCCGCGCCAAAACCCGAGGGCCGCGCCACGCCCCAGGCCAGCGCGGCGGCGCAACTGGCCAGCGCAAATTGCACCAACGCCAGCACCGAGGCTGCGCCAAGGTCAAAATCAAACTTGAAAGCGGTGTAGATCGCCAGCTCCACGGTGGTCGCCTTCGGCCCTCCGCCCAGCGTGAGCGCCACCGCAAAGCTTGTGAGGCAAAGCGCGAAGATCAGCATCAGCGCCCCCGGCACCACCGCGCGCAACATTGGCCACTCCAGCCACCGCAAAATCGCCCCCGGCCCCATCCCGAACGATGCCGCCAGGCGGAAGCGCTCTGCCGGGATCGCCAGCCAGCCTTGCAGCAATAGCCGCGTGGCCAGCGGCAGGTTGAAGAACACATGCGCAAGGATCACCCCCTGCGGGCCGTAAAGGCTCACCTCTGGCAGGCCAAGCCCGCCCAGCAGCCAGTTTACCGCACCAGAGCGGCCAAACACCGCCACGAGGCCCAGCACCGCCACGATGCTCGGCAGAATAAACGGCGCGCCCATCAGCGTGATCACCGCACCGCGCCCCACAAACCGCCGCCGCGCCAGCGCCCGCGCCACCGGCACCGCCAGCGCAACGCTCAGCACCGCTGAGGCCGCCGCTTGCCAGAGCGTGAAGGCAATCGCCTCGCCAACCCGGCCCTCGGCCAGCCCCAGCCCGCCGGCCCGCCAGACCACCGCCCCAAGAGTGCCAAGGGTCAACCCCAGCACCACCAGCGCGGCCAGCCCCGCAAGGCTGCGGGTTACTGGCTCAGCCCGCGCTGCCATTCGGCTATGGCCTCGTCTTTCATGGCCTCAGCCTTCTCCTCGGGGAAGAAAAACACCTTCTCGGGCAGCGCAAGCGCGCCAAAGCCCTCAGGCAGCTTTTCGGCAGCAAGCTTGGCCGGGAAAGACCAGTTTCCCTCGGGGATTATCTGCTGAAACGGCTCCGACAGGACGAACTGCATGAACTGGTCAGCCAGCTCCGGCTGGTCGCTCCCCGCAATCTTCCCGGCCAACTCAACATAAAGGTAATGCCCTTCACCAAAGATCGCCGCCGCCTTGGTGGCGTCTTCCTCGGCGATGATGTGATAGGCGGGCGAGGTGGTGAAGCTCAGCACCATATCGGCCTCGCCCTCGGTGAAGAGCCCGTAAGCCTCTGACCAGCCTTTGGTGACCGTCAGGATGCGAGGCGCGAGCTTGGCCCAAAAAGCCTCTGCCTCGTCGCCGTAAACCGCCTTCACCCACATCACCAGCGCAAGCCCGGCGGGCGAGGAACGCGGATCCTGGATCACGATGCGAATGTCCTCGTCCATTGCCAACAGGTCATCAAAGCTGGCGGGCGCGGTTGCCATCTTGTCGCTGTTATAAATGAAGGCCACATGCGACCAGTCGAACGGCAAAAAGGTATCGTCGGCCCAGTCCACCGGCATCGTCAACCCGGTCACATCCACCCCATGCGGGGTAAACAGCCCGGTTGCGCGGGCGCGGGCCGTTTCATCCTGGCCAAGGCCGATCACAACATCGGCATCGGTGCGCTCGCCTTCCAGCATCAACCGGGGCAGCACATCCCCGGTGACCCATTCCAAATCACAGCCATCACACTCGGCCTCGAAGGCCTGCTTGATCGCCGGGCCGGGGCCCCAGTCACTGGCGAAGTAATCAGGTGCGTAAACGTGCAGGGTTTCTGCGCTGGCCACGCTGGCAAAAAGCGCAAATCCCGCGGCGATGAGGGGCGTTTTCATAGTGGTATCCTTCATTGCATGCGGGCGGAGCTGGCAATCGAGGACATCCCGAAACCTTCCCTCCGCCGGTTCTAGCCGGTTCAGGTTCAGCGGGTTCACGCCGCGATATGGCGCATCTCAGCCCGTGCAGGGCACCCCGAGGTGTGGCACACAATAGGCTGCCCGGCGCACTTGGCAAGCGATTGCAATGCGCTACAATGCTGCGGTGCAGCTATAAGCTGCAACCTAACGCCGGTGCCCCGCCCCATGAAGCTCCTTGCCGCCCTCCTTATTGCCCTGCCCCTTCCCGCGCTTGCGAGTGAAGGGCTGAGCTTTTCTTCGTTCACCACCCGGATCGAAAGCGGCGGTTACATCGACGGTGAAACCTTCCAGACCGTTTCCACCACGGCGCGCGCAGTAAAGCCGCTGTCCTGGGGCTGGCTTGGGCTTGATCTGGGCCTTGCCCATGGGCAGGCGGGCGGCGCGCGCTCCCTGACCACGGCCTCTGCGCTCGTCCATCTGTCTGCCGAGCCCCTGTCGTGGCTCACCGTTGGCCCTTATGGCTGGATTGGCGCCCAAAGCCGTGGCGGCGGCGTGTGGGCGCTGGGGGTTGAAGCCCTCGTTTACAGCCGCACCGGCTGGAGCGGGGAACTCTACTTTGGTGAAACGCGCGGTGGCCATGTGGGGGCCGAGGGCTATTCCACCAACCGGGGCCTGACGATCAGCTACCAGCCTGATCGCCCCATCGGCGGGCACTTCTTTTTTGCCAAGGACACGCTCAACCATCCCGCCAGTGACCATGATTATTACCGCGCGGGGCTGGGGATTGATGCGACGATCCCGCTTGATCAAACCCACGACATGCGCGTGAGCCTGGAACTGGGCCTGCACCATTATGACGATCGGGACCAACGCGAAAACTGGGTCGGCCTCAGCGTTTCGATCCCGCTGGGCGAAAGATCTGTGCGGAAAGCAGG
>NZ_JARGND010000082.1:5613-6742 GCF_029212645.1 Vannielia sp.
TTTCCTTTCCGGCTTGGCTTTGCGGGGTGGCTTGGGTAACTCCTGAGCCCCAAAGGAGCCCCTCGCATGAGCCTCAACACCTTCGGCCACCTCTTCCGCGTTACCACATGGGGTGAAAGCCACGGCCCCGCCCTTGGCTGCACCGTTGATGGCTGCCCTCCCGGCGTGCCAGTCACCCCTGAGCAAATTCAGGTTTGGCTCGACAAGCGCAAACCGGGGCAAAACAAGTTCACCACCCAGCGCCGCGAGGCCGATGAGGTTGAAATCCTGTCAGGTGTGTTTGAAGGCGTCACCACCGGCACTCCGGTGCAGCTGATGATCCGCAACACCGATCAGCGCTCCAAGGATTATGGCGACATCGCTGAAAAGTTTCGCCCCGGCCACGCCGATATCACCTATTGGCAAAAGTACGGCGTGCGGGATTATCGCGGCGGCGGGCGCTCCTCGGCGCGTGAAACAGCTGCGCGTGTGGCCGCTGGCGGGCTGGCCCGTGCCGCACTGGCCAAGCTGGTTCCCGGCCTCACGATCACGGGCTACATGGTTTCCATGGGCGAGGTGGGCATTGATCGCAGCCGCTTTGATGCCGCCGAAATCGCCAACAACCCCTTCTGGATCCCCGATGCCGGGTCTGTCGATCGCTGGACAGATTATCTGAATGCCCTGCGCAAAGACGGCAATTCGGTGGGTGCCGTTGTCGAAATCACCGCCACCGGCGCGCCCGCTGGCCTTGGTGCACCGGTCTACGGCAAGCTTGATACCGATCTCGCCGCTGCGATGATGTCGATCAACGCAGTGAAGGGCGTTGAAATCGGTGAGGGCTTTGACGCCGCTCGCCTCACCGGCGTGCAAAACGCCGATGAGATCACCATGGGCCAAGGTGGCCCGATCTATAGCTCCAACCACGCGGGTGGCATCCTTGGCGGCATTTCCACCGGGCAGGAGCTTGTGGTGCGCTTTGCCGTGAAGCCCACGTCATCTATCCTGAAGCCCCGCAAGACGATCACCAAATCCGGCGAGGAGACCGAGATTATCACCAAAGGCCGCCACGATCCCTGCGTCGGCATCCGCGCCGTTCCGGTGGGCGAGGCGATGATGGCCTGCGTGCTGCTCGACCACCTGATGCGCCACG